>NZ_JBNNGV010000001.1:0-869137 GCF_050268485.1 Pseudomonas sp. NPDC078416
GACGCCTCCGCCGAGCAGGCCGCGCTGTCCCTCGGTGCGACCCAGGCGCAAGTGATGAAGAGATTCGCAGCAAGATTGCGAGCATCAAAAGCACGCAAAAGATCACCAGCGCCATGGAAAAAGTGGCGGTCAGTAAAATGCGCAAGGCTCAAATGCGCATGGCTGCTAGCCGTCCTTACGCGGAGCGCATCCGCCAGGTGATTGGTCATCTCGCCAACGCTAACCCGGAATACCGTCACCCCTTCATGATCGAACGCGAAGTAAAGCGCGTCGGTTACGTCGTGGTGAGCAGTGACCGTGGTCTGTGTGGTGGCTTGAATACCAACCTGTTCAAGGCTTTGGTCAAGGACATGGCGAAGAACCGTGAAAACGGCGTAGAGATCGATCTGTGCGTGGTCGGCAGCAAAGGTGCGGCGTTTTTCCGCAACTTCGGCGGTAACGTTGTCGCTGCGATCAGCCACTTGGGCGAAGAGCCGTCGATCAACGATTTGATCGGCAGCGTCAAGGTGATGCTGGATGCCTACCTGGAGGGCCGTATTGATCGCCTGTCCGTGGTATCCAACAAGTTCATCAACACCATGACTCAGCAACCAACGGTCGAGCAGTTGATTCCGTTGGTCGCGACCCAGGATCAAGAACTCAAGCACCACTGGGATTACCTGTACGAACCCGACGCCAAAGAGCTGCTGGACGGCTTGATGGTCCGTTACGTGGAGTCGCAGG
This sequence comes from Pseudomonas sp. NPDC078416, assembly GCF_050268485.1. Taxonomy (NCBI): domain Bacteria; kingdom Pseudomonadati; phylum Pseudomonadota; class Gammaproteobacteria; order Pseudomonadales; family Pseudomonadaceae; genus Pseudomonas; species Pseudomonas sp. NPDC078416. Next base: position 724 of record NZ_JBNNGV010000001.1, read on the forward strand.
TCTATCAGGCGGTGGTCGAGAACAACGCGGCTGAACAGGCTGCGCGGATGATCGCGATGAAGAACGCCACTGACAACGCCGGTGATCTGATCAGCGATTTGCAGCTGATCTACAACAAGGCGCGTCAGGCAGCGATCACCCAAGAGATCTCGGAAATCGTCGGCGGCGCTGCCGCGGTTTAACGGTTCAAATATTCAGAGGATCCAGCTAATGAGTAGCGGACGTATCGTTCAAATCATCGGCGCCGTGATCGACGTGGAATTTCCACGCGACAGCGTACCGAGCATCTACAACGCGCTGAAAGTACAAGGCGCGGAAACTACTCTGGAAGTTCAGCAGCAGCTGGGCGACGGTGTAGTTCGTACCATTGCGATGGGTTCCACCGAAGGCTTGAAGCGCGGTCTGGACGTTATCGACAGCGGCGCAGCCATCTCCGTACCGGTCGGTAAAGCGACACTGGGCCGGATCATGGACGTACTGGGCAACCCGATCGACGAAGCGGGCCCGATCGAAACCGAAGAGCGCTGGGGCATTCACCGTCCTGCGCCTTCGTTCGCGGATCAGGCTGGCGGCAACGACCTCCTGGAAACCGGCATCAAGGTCATCGACCTGGTTTGCCCGTTTGCCAAGGGCGGTAAAGTCGGTCTGTTCGGTGGTGCCGGTGTCGGCAAGACCGTAAACATGATGGAACTGATCCGTAACATCGCCATCGAGCACAGCGGTTATTCCGTGTTCGCCGGTGTGGGCGAGCGTACCCGTGAGGGTAACGACTTCTACCACGAGATGAAGGACTCCAACGTTCTGGACAAAGTAGCACTGGTCTACGGTCAGATGAACGAGCCGCCGGGTAACCGTCTGCGCGTCGCCCTGACTGGCCTGACCATGGCTGAGAAGTTCCGTGACGAAGGTAACGACGTTCTGTTGTTCGTCGACAACATCTACCGTTACACACTGGCCGGTACTGAAGTATCCGCACTGCTGGGCCGTATGCCTTCTGCAGTAGGTTACCAGCCGACGCTGGCTGAAGAGATGGGCGTGCTGCAAGAGCGCATCACTTCGACCAAGGAAGGCTCGATCACTTCGATCCAGGCGGTATACGTACCGGCGGATGACTTGACCGACCCATCGCCAGCCACGACGTTTGCTCACCTGGACGCCACCGTCGTTCTGTCCCGTGACATCGCTTCCCTGGGTATCTACCCAGCGGTTGATCCACTGGATTCGACTTCGCGCCAGCTGGACCCGAACGTGATCGGTCAGGACCACTACGACACCGCCCGCGGCGTTCAGTATGTTCTGCAGCGTTACAAAGAGCTGAAAGACATCATCGCGATCCTGGGTATGGACGAGCTGTCGGAAACCGACAAGCAGTTGGTATCCCGCGCTCGTAAGATTCAGCGCTTCCTGTCGCAGCCGTTCTTCGTGGCTGAAGTCTTCACGGGTGCCTCGGGTAAATACGTTTCCCTGAAAGACACCATTGCTGGCTTCAAAGGCATCCTCGCCGGTGACTACGACCATTTGCCTGAACAGGCGTTCTACATGGTCGGCGGCATCGAAGAAGCGATCGAGAAAGCCAAGAAACTGTAATCCAGGCGCCCGGCAACGGGCGCTAATCAGGTTGAGGCAGGCAAATGGCTATGACAGTCCATTGCGATATCGTCAGCGCGGAAGGAGAGATTTTCTCCGGTCTGGTCGAGATGGTGATTGCACACGGTAACCTGGGTGATATCGGTATTGCTCCAGGTCACGCACCGTTGATCACTGATCTGAAGCCGGGTCCGATCCGCCTGATCAAGCAGGGTGGCGAAGCCGAGGTGTTTTACATCTCCGGTGGTTTCCTTGAGGTTCAACCGAACATGGTCAAAGTGCTTGCCGATACCGTGCAACGTGCTGCTGATCTGGACGAAGCCTCAGCTCAGGAGGCCGTCAAGGCTGCCGAGCGTGCTCTGAATGAAAAAGGCGCAGATTTCGATTACGGAGCTGCTGCTGCACGTCTGGCGGAGGCCGCAGCTCAGCTGCGCACCGTTCAGCAAATTCGCAAGAAGTTCGGCGGCTAACCCCGTCGGCTCGTTGCGCGATTGAGTAAAAGGGTAGCCTCGGCTACCCTTTTTCTTTTTTCGGCTTTCCCGCCTGAATCATCAGCCTGGCTAATGTGGCCTGCTCGTCTGGAATCCCTTCATGTCTCTCGATATCGTCATTCTTGCTGCGGGTCAGGGCACTCGCATGCGTTCAGCTCTGCCCAAGGTTCTGCACCCTGTGGCCGGTAAATCGATGCTCGGCCATGTTATCCACAGCGCACGCCAGCTTTCGCCACAGGGCATTCATGTGGTTATCGGCCATGGCGCCGAGCGGGTCCGCGATCAACTGGCGGGAGATGATCTGAATTTCGTGCTTCAAGACAAACAATTGGGCACTGGCCACGCTGTTGCTCAAGCGTTGCCCGCGCTGACGGCCGAGACGGTGCTCATTCTTTATGGCGACGTCCCGCTCATACAAGTTGAGACCCTGCACCGACTCCTCGCGCTGATAAATGATCAGCAGTTGGGTCTGCTGACGGTCGCGCTGGAAGACCCGACCGGTTATGGCCGCATCGTTCGTGACACGCAGCACCGCGTCAGCGCCATTGTCGAGCACAAGGATGCAACCGAAGCGCAGAAGACTATCAAGGAAGGGAACACCGGGATTCTCGCCGTACCGGGCAAGCGCCTGGCCGACTGGCTTGGCCGCCTTTCCAATAACAACGCTCAAGGTGAGTATTACCTGACCGATGTTATCGCAATGGCCGTCAGCGATGGCTTGGTAGTCGCCACCGCACAACCTGAAGATGCGATGGAAGTGCAGGGCGCCAACGATCGTAAGCAGCTTGCCGAGCTCGAGCGTCATTACCAGCAACGCGAAGCCCGCCGACTCATGGCGTTGGGCGTCACGCTGCGCGACCCGGCGCGCTTCGACGTTCGTGGCGACGTCACCGTTGGCCGCGACGTGATGATCGACGTAAACGTCATTCTTGAGGGGCGAGTCGTCATCGAAGACGACGTCTCGATCGGGCCGAACTGCGTGATCAAGGACAGCACCTTGCGCAAGGGCGCCATCATCAAGGCGAATAGTCACCTTGAAGGCGCGATCGTTGGCGAAGGCGCGGATGCAGGGCCTTTCGCTCGTCTGCGCCCGGGCAGTGTGCTCGACGCCCGTGCTCATGTGGGTAACTTCGTTGAACTGAAGAACGCTCATCTGGGCGAGGGCGCGAAGGCAGGTCATCTGACCTACCTGGGTGACGCCGTCATCGGCGCGCGCACCAACATTGGCGCTGGCACCATTACGTGCAACTACGATGGCGCGAACAAGCACAAGACGGTGATGGGCGAAGACGTATTCATCGGCTCGAACAACTCGCTGGTCGCCCCTGTGCATATCTCGTCGGGCGCTAGCACTGCCGCCGGCTCTACCATCAATCAGGATGTACCCGCCGAACAGCTTGCGGTCGCCCGTGCGCGCCAACGCAACATCGAAGGGTGGAAGCGTCCGGTGAAAATCAAGAAAGACTAAGTTATCCACAGATCAAATCGGCTGCTTGCCATTCAGGCAGCCGATACCGGTCTCTGAGCGGCAATCGTTCAAATGCATCCTCTTTCATCCACCGAATGCCCAATCCCTCTTGACGTATATCTTTCGATGAGCTTTCATTGCGTTCGTTAACTTTCGAAACGAAACTTAAGCCCATCATGTCGAAACGTAATACGCCTCAACGCCGCCATAACATTCTTGCTTTGCTCAATGAGCAGGGTGAAGTGAGCGTGGACGAGTTGGCAAAACGCTTTGAGACCTCCGAGGTGACAGTCCGTAAGGATCTGGCTGCGCTCGAAAGCAATGGGTTGCTGCTCCGTCGTTACGGCGGTGCCATCCCCATGCCCCAGGAATTGATCGGCGAACCCGGGCAGCCCGTTTCCAGGTTCAAACAAGCCATCGCCCGCGCGGCTGTTGCGCGCATCCGGGAACATGCACGGATCATCATCGACAGCGGCAGTACTACGGCTGCGATGATTCCGGAACTGGGTCTACAGCCGGGCCTCGTGGTTATGACCAATTCCCTGCATGTCGCCAATGCGCTGGGTGAATTGGAGCACGAACCGGTCCTGCTTATGACGGGCGGGACGTGGGACCCGCATTCGGAGTCGTTTCAGGGCCAGGTGGCTGAACAGGTGCTGCGTTCCTACGACTTCGATCAGCTGTTCATCGGTGCCGACGGCATTGATCTGACCCGCGGTACGACCACATTCAACGAACTGCTCGGCCTTAGCCGGGTGATGGCCGAAGTCGCCCGGGAAGTGATCGTGATGGTCGAGGCCGACAAGGTCGGTCGCAAAATTCCCAATCTGGAGCTGCCGTGGAGCAGCGTCCATACCCTCATTACCGATGACCGCCTGCCTCAAGAGGCACGCGAACAAATTCAGGCTCGCGGCGTAACCTTGATTTGCGCTGCTGTTTCCTAGGAGAAGACCATGTGTGGAATTGTCGGCGCTGTTGCTGAACGGAATGTCACTGCCATCCTGCTGGAGGGCCTCAAGCGCCTGGAATACCGGGGCTACGACAGTGCTGGCGTAGCGTTATTCAACAACGCCGGCGTGCTCGAGCGTCGCCGTCGGGTCGGCAAGGTCAACGAACTGGAGCGGGCACTCGCGGGCGAGCCGGTCACAGGCCGCCTCGGCATTGCCCACACCCGCTGGGCAACCCACGGTGCACCGCTGGAGCACAACGCGCACCCACATTTCTCCAACGAGCAACTGGCTGTGGTGCACAACGGCATCATCGAAAACCATGAGCCGCTTCGCGAGCGTTTGAAGGGTTTGGGTTACGTGTTCACGTCTGACACGGACACCGAAGTCATCGTCCACCTGCTGCACCATAAACTGCAGGACACACCCGATCTGGCCGCTGCCCTGAAGGCTACGGTCAAGGAACTGCACGGTGCTTATGGCCTGGCGGTAATCAGTGCAAAACAGCCGGATCGCCTGATTGCCGCTCGCAGTGGCAGCCCGCTGGTTGTGGGTCTGGGCCTTGGGGAAAACTTTCTCGCCTCCGATCAGCTGGCGTTGCGTCAGGTGACGGACCGCTTCATGTATTTGGAAGAGGGCGACATCGCCGAGATCCGTCGCGACAGCGTGCAGATCTGGGACGCATCCGGCCTCCCTGTCGAGCGTGAGATTGTTCAGTACCACGAGGGTGCAGAAGCGGCGGACAAAGGCGAGTACCGCCACTTCATGCTCAAGGAAATCCACGAGCAGCCAAAAGTGGTGCAGCGCACTCTCGAAGGCCGCTTGGGTCAGCAGCAGGTGCTGGTGCAGGCATTCGGGCCGCAAGCGGCGGAGCTGTTCGCCAAAGTGCGCAACGTGCAGATCGTCGCCTGCGGCACCAGCTATCACGCCGGCATGGTCGCGCGTTACTGGCTCGAGGGCCTGGCCGGCATACCCTGCCAGGTCGAAGTCGCCAGCGAATTCCGCTACCGCAAAGTCGTGGTCCAGCCGGACACGCTGTTCGTTTCGATCTCCCAATCCGGCGAGACCGCCGATACCCTGGCCGCGCTGCGTAACGCCAAGGAACTGGGTTTCCTTGCCAGCCTGGCGATCTGCAACGTGGGCATCAGTTCGCTGGTGCGTGAATCCGATCTGACCCTGCTCACTCAAGCCGGCCCGGAAATCGGTGTCGCGTCGACCAAGGCGTTCACCACCCAGTTGGTCGCGCTGATGCTGCTGACGTTGTCACTGGGTCAGGTCAAAGGCACTCTGGGCGCTGGTGTGGAAGCAGAACTGGTTGAAGAACTGCGCCGCCTGCCGACCCGCCTGGGTGAAGCGCTGGCGATGGACACGACGGTGGAAAAAATCGCCGAACTGTTTGCCGAGAAGAACCACACCCTGTTCCTGGGCCGTGGCGCGCAATTCCCGGTGGCGATGGAAGGGGCGTTGAAGCTCAAGGAGATCTCTTACATTCACGCCGAAGCCTATCCGGCCGGCGAACTGAAACACGGCCCGTTGGCACTGGTGGACAGCGACATGCCCGTCGTCACCGTCGCACCTAACAACGAGCTGCTGGAGAAGCTGAAATCCAATCTGCAGGAAGTCCGTGCACGGGGCGGCGAGCTGATCGTCTTCGCTGATGAACAGGCCGGGCTGGTCAATGGAGAGGGCACCCATGTGGTTTCCATGCCCCATATCCTCGACGCCCTGACGCCAATTCTGTACACCATCCCGCTGCAACTGCTTTCGTATTACGTGGCAGTGCTGAAGGGTACGGATGTGGATCAGCCGCGTAATTTGGCGAAGTCTGTGACTGTGGAATAAGTTATCCACAGTGTACTGCGGTGGTTCTTGGGAATAAGAGCAGTCGCAGGTTGTTAATGTGTAGGAAAAGGACGGCCTACAGATTGGACCCAATGCTTGATCTGCACCAGCCATCAGGCATGCTGGCCATGCTACTCAAGGTTTCCCTCGCCGCGTCGATAGCTTCTCAAGTCAACGCGAGCGGCCCCCATGTTCAACACCCGGTTAAAAGACAAAATCCAGCAATTGGAAAAACGGCTGGGGGCTCTTGAGCAGGTCAAGGCCACGCTGGATCTCGAAACCGTGTCGGTCACGTTGGATGCGGGAGGCGTCATCCTGGAGGTGAATGCTCTGTTTGAAACAGAGCTGGGATTCACCCAGGCTGAATTGTCCGGTCGTGCCCTGCGTGAATTAAGTCCGTCTGAACTGAGCGGTGACGTACATCAGCGGCGGGCTCTTGATGCAGTTGCCCAAGGCAAGCATTACAGCGGCACGTTGCGCCTGTGCAGCCGTGAAGGGCGACACGTCTGGCTACGGGCAATCGTTATCCCCTTCGCAGGAGACAGCGGCCGGGTCGAACGAATCGTTTTGTATTCAAGCGTGCTGACCAGGACCATTGAAGCCTCTAGGGAGAACGAAGCACTGGTGGGCGCTCTGATGCGCTCCACGGCCGTTATCGAGTTTTCTCTGGATGGGTTAGTGCTGACAGCCAATCAGAACTTTCTGGACGCTATGGGCTATACGCTTCCCCAAATCCTGGGCAAGCACCACCGAATCTTTTGCGCGCCATCCGACGCTCAGTCAGAAGAATATGATCAGTTCTGGGGGACCCTTAGACAGGCATCCTATGTCGCGGGAAGGTTTTGCCGGGTGGATAAATATGGCAACGAGGTATGGCTGGAGGCTTCCTACAATCCAATTGTGGATGCCAATGGCAAGCTGTACAAGATTGCCAAAATAGCCACCGTTATTACCGACCAGGTCACCCGCGAGCGCGCTGTCTCCGAAGCAGCCGGCATGGCCCACGGCACGTCGGTTCGAACCAATGCCAGCGCACAGCAAGGTCGCGAAGTCATTCAGAGCACCGTCACGACCCTCAATACGCTTTCGGCGCTGATGGACGATGCTGCCCATGGCATTGAAGCGCTGGATGCCCAGAGCCAGGAAATCGGCACCATCGTCAAAACCATCGGCAGCATCGCTGACCAGACCAATCTCTTGGCCTTGAACGCAGCAATCGAAGCCGCACGTGCCGGGGAACAGGGCCGGGGTTTTGCTGTAGTCGCCGACGAGGTCAGAAATCTGGCCCTTCGAACCACTAAAGCGACGGCGGAAATCTTCGAGGTCGTGAAAAACAATCAGGTTCTGGCGTCCAGCGCGGTGACCCTGATCGGAAACAGCAGACAGCAAGCCGGGGCGGCGCTGGGTTTGGCCAGTGAGGCGGACGAGGTGATCAAGGACATTCAGCAAGGTGCCAACAGTGTTGTGGTCGCCGTTGAGCAGTTCTCGGGTCAAGCCGGGCAGTAATGGTTGCTGCAATGCTTCACGTCTGCACCTCTGAGTGACCCCAAGGTAAAGCGCGATCCAGGTGATCTTTATGCTCGATGCTCTCAAGCAATCCATAAACGATCTGCATAAGGTCGACCGGCCCAGACTGGAAGATGAGTGCGACGCGCTACTCACTCGGATTGAGCAGGCACGAACAGAAGGGACTGTGACTGGCGAGCAGGCCACACAGCTGTTCTATGATGTCCGTAACGAACGTTCACGGTGCTTTCGTAGCGCAAGCCAGTGGCGCATGGGCAATCCCGCAGCTGAAGTCGCATCGCGCGAATCAGTGGGCATTCAAACATAAAGCTGACCACGATAAGCGTCAGGTCATATAACGCGCATTTAAGCGCGCATTATGGAGCTATCAGATCGTTTTAAAGCGCCAGCTGGTTTACCTTAAGCCTCATAAGGTTAACCTAGGTGCGTTTTATGGATGACTTCTTCCCCGTCGCCTGCTCCGATAGCCTCGCTAGAATCGGGCTTTTGGTAAAGGCTCGACGCTTATCACAAGGCTTGCGCCAGGCTGATCTCACTAAGGCAGTCGGCATCTCCGCGCACACGCTACGCAAAATCGAAAACGGCTCGGAGCGCGTCGATTTAAGATCGTTTATGTTGGTGCTGTGGCGCTTGGGCTTGAACGATCTGGTTTTCTCGCCATTGGACGGTATCGAAAAAACGTCGGAAATTATCCGCTATGCCAGCGACGAAGACGCAAAAGACAGCATCGCAGGGCGACGGGTACGGTTGGCGAAACCCAAGTCGGAGGACTTTTGATGTCTCGCGACTATATCTATGGTCAAGCATTGGCGCCGATCGACTGTCTGCTCAAGTCGCCGAACAACGATCAAGCCACCTGGCTCGCGCTTTCAATCTCCCGCACATGCCCCTTCGCGGTCTTACCCGCCTGCTGCACGGCCCATTTCATGAACTCCGCAATCGCCCACTCCTCGCGCCGTTCTTTCGCGCAATACACGAAATAGTCGAACTTGAGCTCTGCCGTGGCATTGGTGACCTGCACCAGCCTCTTGCTTTGCAGGGCCTCGGAAGCGAAGACGCTGTTGACCAGCGCGATGCCCTGGCCGGCGCAGGCCGCACTTATCAACAGGGACTCGTCGCCATAACTGGAACCCTGAATCATCTTGCGGTTGCTCATGCCGAACGCGTTCATCCACACCTTCCAATAATTGCGCTCGGTGTCCTGTAGCAGCGGGAACGTCAGGCAATCCTGCGGGCTCTCGATGTTGCGCTGGGTTCTGAGCAGATGCGGGCTGCACACGGGAATCAGATAGGACGACCACAAATGCGTGGCGTGGTTTTCGCAACTGGCTGCCATCTCGCGCTGAATGCAGATATCCACATGGCCGTGCTTGAGCTCAGAAAGACCGTTACAGATCTGAATCGAGATTTCGACGTTGGGGCAACGCTCCTTGAAACCACCCAGTGCCGGGATCAGCCACGAACTGGCGATGGTGGACGTTGTGCTGATCACCAGGCGCGTCTGACGTGGCGCCTTGAGTGCGGCGCGCGACCAGGCTTTTTCGATGACGTCGAAAGTGCCTGCGAGTTCGTCGAACAGGCTGCGTCCGGAAGGGGTGAGCTGGATGCCCTTGGCATCTCGCTCGAACAGGCGCCTGCCGATCTGGTCCTCCAGCCCTTTGATCTGCTGACTGATGGCCGCCGGCGAGACGCACAGCTGATCCGCTGCACGTTTCATACTCCCGGCCTTGCACACCTCGACGAACGTGCGGAGGGCTATCAACGGGATCGCTCTGCTCATCCTGCATACCTCGCCGTGAGAGTGCTGCCAGTGCGCCAAGTGACGAAAAAGCGTCTTGGAGTTGCCATCGGATAAATCCCCAAAGCGTTCTTATCACCCGACGCTGGATATTTCAGGCGCAGCCGGGCCCGGCCAGGTGTTCGTCCGGCGCCGAAATCAGGTGTGGATAACGTTGCTATCAGGTTGTGGCGGCGCGTTCCTGAGGAACAGGTGCCGGCTTCGGCTTGCTTTGGCTCAACACGAACCAGACCGCCAGGCAGATGAGGCCGCCGCCGTATAGGTGCCCGGCGGATACCTTTTCACCGAGGAACATCACACCCCAGAGGACGCCGAAGGGCGGAATCAGGAAAGTGACGGTCAGCGAGCGCACCGGCCCGATATCGGCGATCAGGCGGAAGTACAAAATGTAAGCGCAGGCCGTGCACACGAAACCAACCGCTGCCAGTGACAGCCATACGGTTGAGTCGCCCCACGTGGCCGGCGGGTTAACGGTTGCAGAGACGGCGAAGAAAGGCAGCAAAAACAGCGTTGCGCCAATCTGACTGCCGAACGCCACGAGCTTGGCATCCAGGCCTCCCCGGTCGCCGATCCACTGACGGGTCAGGAACCCTGCTGCGCCGTAGCAACTGGTCGCGACCAGGCAAGCGAGTGCGCCCATGACCACAGACGTGGTGAACGTCACCGGGCCTGTGGTGGTCAGCAACGTTATCCCCAGCAAACCGAGAAACACGCCGACCGCTTTTTTGGGTGTCAGGGAATCATTGAAAAACACTGAGCCTATTAATACGCCCATCAATGGAGTGGTCGCATTCAAGATGGCGGAATAACCCGCAGGTAATAACAGGGCCGCCATGCTGTACATCAAAAAGGGAATGCCGGAATTGATAATGCCGAGGATCAAAGTGGATTTGAACTTGCCGTTGAACTCATGCCGGGTTCTTAAAATAGCCAGAATAACCATTAAGCCAATGGCGCCGAGCAGTACCCGAAAAAAGGCGGTCGGCAATGCGCCCAGTACCGGGGCAGCCACGCGCATGAACAGAAAACTGGCTCCCCAAATGGCCGCCAGAACAATCAGTCGAACATAGTCGGAGACTTTCATTGCGCTTCCTTTCTTGATCCGTATCGCTGATCCGTTGACCGAGAAGTTGTTGATTGACGCTCGTCGAGTCAGGGTGTGATGATTTGAGCAGTGTCTGGGGCGGTGCTCAAGCGAGCTTTTCTTAAGCACATTAGATTTTCTTAACCGAGGTCAGGCATGAAATTTCCGCCCCTGCACGCGCTGTTGTGTTTTGAAGCGACGGGGCGCCACGCCAGCATGAAAGGCGCGGCGGGCGAGCTGTTCGTAACCCCTGCGGCCATTAGCCAACAGATCGCCAAGCTCGAAAAAGCCGTTGGTGTCACGCTGTTCATCCGCAATACAAAACGCCTGGAGCTGACCGCCGAGGGCAAGATTTACCTGCGGGCCATTCGCCCCGCGCTCGGGCAGATCTCCGACGCCACCCAGCGCCTGATGAGCGACAACGGCCCCAATACAATCACCGTCAGTTGCACCAGTGGCTTTGCCATGCAATGGCTGCTGCCCCGGCTGCCTGATTTTCAGGCCATCTGCCCCGGCATCGAGGTGCTGATCAGCACCACCAATAGGCTGGTTGATTTGCTCGGCGACGGCGTTGACTTCGCCGTGCGCCATGGCCTTGGGCGTTACCCCGGCCTGGAAGTGGAGATGCTGATCAACGACCGACTGCAACCTGTCTGCAGCCCTTCATTGCTGCCGGATTCCCGATATCTGTCGTCGCCCATTGATCTGAAAAGCTACAACCTCCTGCACGACGAACACCGCGAAGACTGGGCGTTATGGCTCCGTGCAGTGGGTATCGAAGACGGCGAGGCCGCGGTGCACAAAGGCTCGGTGTTCGTGGATTCCAACGGGGTCATCGAGGCCGCGCTGGCGGGAATGGGCATTGCGCTGGTACGCCGGTCGCTGATTCGGGAAGAGCTGGCGTCCGGCCGGTTGGTCGTGCCGTTTCGTGCGACGATCGACACGCCGATTGCCTATTACCTGGTGTATGACGAGACGGCCATTCTCCCCAGATCCAGCAAACAGTTTCGTGACTGGCTGGTGTCTCAGGCCACCGCCAGTCAGCGTGAGTTCACCACGCGATAGTTTGCGTTTACGCACCCTCGATTCTGCGTTGTAGCCATCGACGTTTTCCCGGTTAAAGCCGGTCCTACAGTGAGTACGCGGTGTGTCAGTAGGACTGGCTTCAGCCGGGAACAGGCCAGTACCTACACCCTCAATTTCTGCGGGGTAATGAAGTCTTGGTTAGTTATCAGGTCAGTTAAGTCCTGCTTCAGTGTCCGTGGGTGATACACCCACGCGGCTAAAGCCGGTCAACTTACTGATTATTCAAATAATTAAGCCAAGCACTGTTAAGTCAAACTTAACCGCTGATTGCGGATTTCTAGTTTGCCCCCTCGCGCACTTTTCTTCAGTTTATCCCTTAACTGGCACGTGCCCGTCAGCTCAGTCTGGCGCCGATAAAACAGCGAGCAGGATGCTCTGGCTGAAGGAAAACCTCATGACTGATTTCGATATTTTTCGCCCTATGGCGTGGGACAAACTGGTTCATGAATATGACCTGGATGGCGCGAGGTTACTGCCGTGGAACGGCTATCCGACGCCCATTGGTGGTGGCTGGTGCGTCGTGCGACCCCACACCAAATCCTTGTCGCACACGCAGATAGACCAGGAATTTTTTATCGGCATCAAAGGCACCGCACAGTTGATCGTGGGAGATCAGACGTACCCGTTCACTATGGGTGACATCGCCGCCATTCCCAAACACACCGATCACTATGTGTTCAACGACACGGACGAAGACTTCCATTTCTACGTGGTGTGGTGGGATCGCGATTCCGCCAACCGCTTCCTCGATGAGGACGCCCAGCAGGCGATGGCTGCCAACGAGTTTGCTCTGCAGCGGGCGACGGTTCATGACGTGTCCGATCAGAGGGCGTCGTAATGGGCAAGTTACTCGTTACGATCACGCCGCCGACGCCTAATGGTGATTTGCACATTGGTCATATGGCGGGGCCTTTTCTCGCAGCGGACATCTACACCCGCGCACAGCGCCAACGCGGCCACGATTGCACCCTCGTCTCATACTCCGATGACTATCAGTCCTACATGCTGCGTCGAGGTATCGAGCTGGACCGCGCGCCTCAAGCGCTGGCGCTTGAGAACACCGACAAGATCAACGACACGCTTGAGAAGATGGGCATCCAGGTGGATTTCTGGATGCGCCCGTACCGCAACAGCTACTTCAAGAACGCTGTCGAGGAGATGTACGAGTACGCGGTAAAGGCGGGGGCCATTTACAAAAAGGTCAGCCAGGAACCGTATTGCGAACACTGTGATAAGTGGGGCTACGAAGCGTTCGGGCGGGGTAACTGCGATCACTGTGGCTCGGACTCGGATGCCAGCCAGTGCGAAGAGTGCGCGCACACCCCCAATGCCTCGAAGATGAACAACTTCCGCTGCAAATTATGCGCGGCACCCATGATCTGGCGGCCGATAGAGCGTGAGTTTCTGGCGCTGTCCAACTTCCGCAACCACCTCAAAAGCACCTTCGAACATGCGCCGCTGCGGCCATTCATTCGCCGTTTTCTGGATGAAGAATTCGAAATCGGTCCTGTGGACTGGGGCGTTACCCGACCCCATGACGGCGGGCTGGACCTCAAACAAGATGGCAGCCGGCGCATACATACCTGGGTCATGGGGCTGTCGGGTTACCTGGCGGCCTTTCGCGAATACTTGAACGAACACAAGCTTGCGCCGTGGGAGTACGACGAATACTGCCGCTCCGGCAAAGGCCGGCTGGTGCATTTCCTGGGTTACGACTGCGCCTTCAGTCACATGATGGTTTACCCGTCTCTGCTGCAGACCATGCACGGCTATCGCATGCGCCAGACCTTCTACACCAACCAGTTTCTGACCTTGAACGGCAAGAACCTTTCCACCAGCCGCAACTATGCAATATGGGCGCGGGACTTGGTGGCAGAAGCCTGCACCGACAGCGCGCGCTTCTATCTGGCGCTGATCGCGCCGGAACAGGACACCGATGATTTCGATGTCGAGAAGTTCTCCGCCTGGCGTGAGCAAACCTTCAACGAAGTGCTGGTGAAGCTGGCCGCCCAGGCCGAGCGCGAACGGGTGGACGGCGACACCCTGAAAGTCAGTGCGGCGGACGCCGCGGCCCTCAAAATTCTGATAGCGCGCTGGTTCGAAGCGACGTCGGTGGATCACTTCAGCATGAAGGGACTCGCGGTGCTGCTGTCGGACATCATCAACGCCGCCCGTGATCGTCAAACCCTCGGCAAGCGGATTCTGCCGTACATGGCGCTGATCGGTGCCATCGGCGCGCCGGTGTTCCCGGATCTGGCGAAACAGATCCTGCGTCATTGCCGTTTTACTGAAAACGAAGTCCTGCAACAGCTGGTTTATGTCAGTGCGGTCGAGTACGAAATCTGACCGAGAGGCGCGCGACGACGATGAAAACTTCATTTGATGTGATCGTGATCGGAGCCGGCATCATGGGCGCTTCGATTGCAGCGGCGCTGGTCGAAAGCGGCCTCGATGTGGCGCTGATGGAGAAAGGCATCGCTGGCGCCCAGGGCGCAACGCGGGACACGGGCGGCATCGTTCGCGGTCTGGAGCTGGACGCCGCGCTGCGTCCGTTGACCCGGCGCGGATCACTTTACGGCAATCCAGGCATCGTCCACGCCCTCTACGAGAGCGCACTGAATCGCAGTGGCGTCGCTTACATCGCCAGCGCCGAAGTGTGTGGGCAATACCTGGAAGCGGTGGACAGCGAAGGGTCCGAGAGCATTGAGCTGCATGCTTCCGTCGACGCCCTGGATAACGGGCGTTTCTCGCCGTTTTGTGTCGGCGAATGCCTGCTTATCGAACGCAATGGCGGCACGGTCGATGCTCGCGTCGCGGTGTCGAATCTGTGCCGTTACGTCAGTGAAAAGGCGACGTACCTCGATCACCTGGCCGTCGACCGCTGCGTCGAACTGGACGGCTATGTTCAGGTTCATGCCGGCAAGCTGTGTCTGGAAGCGACATGGGTCGTCGATGCCTGTGGCGCCAGCGGTCCGTTGCCCCGGCCGAACAATGCGGTGCATGCGCGGACGATTCCGTTCACGCGCTTCGGCTGCGACCAGGCCCCGAGCATGCCGATTATCGCTCACCACCTGAATACCTACCTGCTGCCGCTGGGCCGCAATCTGGTGCAAGTGGGCGGCCAGCGGCGCCAGCGCGCAGAACATGCGGATCAGCTGAACATGTCGCCGCTGGATAACGAGCAGGACGTCATGGACCGCGTCTCTCGTCTGGGCTACGACCGGCACCACAATTTGCCGGTGGTCACACAGGTCGGCTGGGACGCATACACCGAAGACGGTCGCCCGCTGATTGGCCGCTCCAGCGCCAAGAGCCACCTGTTTCTCGCCACCGGGTTTTGCGGCATCGGCTTCAAAATGGCACCGAATGTTGCCGAGTTGCTGGCGTTCGAGCTGGGCGGATTGATGTCCGGTGTGTCGATGGATGCGGCTTACAAATCGGTCATGGAAGCGTTCCGCCCTTCGCGGTTCGCCGAGGTGGCGTTGTCATGATGCGCCTGGGTATCTGCGCGGCACTCGACGTCGGCACCACACTGCACGCGCGCGGTTTCTTGCGCAGCGTGTACCTGTCCAGCCATCTATTTCCCCATGTGCGCCGCGCGCGCCACTTCTACTTTGATGACGGCGCGAGCGCAGAGGGCGGCCGTGCGGCGGCCAGGTATTTCATCGACGCGAAGGTGGATGCTGTGATTGGGCATTTCGCGTCGGACTCAGCCGCCGTAGCGGTGGAAAGTTATGCACAGGCCGGGATTCCGCTGATCCTGCCCGCATCCACCTGCGCAGCCTTGACCCGCGCAGGGAACACCACGTTCCGCATTTGTGCGTCTGACCGACTCTTGGCCACGCGCCTGATTGAATTTGCCGAAACCCAAGGCTTGCACCGGCTGGCGCTATTCACCGACCCGAGCCTGCATGGGCGCCAGCAGATGCAGGAACTGCACGCGGCCGCGCAGTTATCCACAGTTGAGTTGGTAGATGATGCGAATAATGCCGACGCTGTAGTGTTTTGCGGACGTTTGCGAGCCAGCCGGCATTTCCTTGTGGATAAGCGCGCTGGTGGCTGTGAATTGCCGATTTTCTTCACCGACGACGCCGCTTCACCGGCGCTGGTGGAAGGCCTGGCGCGAACCGGGATTGTGTACGTCATCAGCTTTCCCATCGCGGGAGATTTGGCCGAGGCACAGTCATTGGATGCGACTTATCAACAGATCTACGCCGAACAGGCGCCGGTTTACGCCGTCGAGACGCTTGCAGCGTTTGCCCTGGTCGACCGAGCCGCCGCTGATCAGCGCGGACTGCTGGACGCGCTACGTTTTGATCACTTTGCCACCCCTGCCGGCCCTGTCAGTTTCAGCGACGGGGAGAACGATCATGCCCGGGTTTCGCTGTGGCTCTACACCGACGAGCACGTCCACGAGCGGCGTCTGCTGTGTTGAAGCGGTCTGCCCTAAAGCTCGTCACCTCTTTTGCAACTTTCAGGAAGAAAGACCATGACTCAGTATGAAATCGAAGGTGTGCGTGAAACGCTGGACGTCATCTCGGTAGGCTTCGGCCCGGCCGGTATCGCGCTGGCCTGTGCGCTGGAGGACGAAACAGAAGACGACGGTCGCAAGCCTTTCCAGCGCGTGCGCTTCTTCGAAAAAGGGCGTGACTCAACGTGGCACGGCGCGTTTCTGCTGGCGGGCACCGACATCAACCACCATGTCTTTCGAGACCTGGTGACGCCGCGCAATCCGCGCAGTCGTTTCTCCTTCGCCATGTACCTGAAGGAAAAGGGTCGTCTGCACACGTTCGGCCTGCTCGGGCGTCCGGCCAGCCGGGTCGAATGGTCCGACTACATCGCGTGGGTCGCTGCGCAACTCAAGGATTACGTTGCCTACGACGAAGGCGTACTCGACGTGTTGCCGGTGGCGGAACAGGGCATCCTGAAGGGCGTTGATGTCGTCACTGCAAAAGGCACGTATCGCACCAAACGGTTGGTGCTTTCCCATGGCAGCCTGCCCCGGATCCCGAACGCGTTCAGCCCGCATCTCGGCGGCCGGGTCTTCCACACGTCCCAGTACCTGAAAAACATCCACCTCGGCGGCGGTCCGATCGCCCAGCGCTGGCTGGTGCTGGGCTCGGGTCAAAGCGCGGGGGAGGCGGTCACGCACCTGCTCGGCGCCGCGCCCACCACGCAGGTGCATTCGGTGCACCGCGGCGTGGGTTTCAAGGTGGGGCAGCTGGGTCAGTTTCCCAACATGGCCTTCCTGCCAGAGCACATCGACTACTTCCACGACCTTGAGCCGGGCCGACGCAGCCGGGTGTTCGAAGAGATCCGGTCGACCAATTACGCAGGCATCGACGTCGACGAGAGTCAGGCGCTTTACTCCTTCCTGTACGAAGGCGAGGTGACGGGCCACCGACGTCTGAACCTGCATGCGTGGTCCGAAGTGGCCTCGGTGGAAAAAGTGGGCGACGCCTATTCGGTGGTGCTGCGTGACAGCAATACCGGCGTCGAAACCGTGCTCTACGTCGACGGCATTGTCTTGGGCACCGGCTACGAGCAGCTCGCAGTGCCGCCGCTGCTGACCCTGCTGCAACCCTGGCTGGTCCGCGACGAGGACGGTACGCTTGCGGTCGATCGGCATTACCGCGTCGCCCTGCAGCACAGCGAGAGCGTGCAGATTTTGGCTAACGGCACGTCGGAAAAGACCCACGGCATCAGCGACGCTCAGTCGTTTTCAATGGTTGCCGTACGGGCGCAGCACCTGACCGATGCGCTGCTGGCGACCCAGCCCCGGCAGCGTGCGCCGGTGGTGACCCTGCCGAGCTACACCCGGCCCGCGCCCGTCGAGGCACGGCCATGAACTTCATTTCCCACATCGTCGGCGATTCGAACTTCGTCAGGGTAAAAGGGCTGGGTTTTGAAAACCTGCACCTGAAGCTTGAGTCCTGCAACCCCGCGGGCTCGATCAAGATGAAGACGGCCATCGGCCTGATCGATTCCTACGCCGAGCGTCGACTTATCCACAAGGACACGGTGCTGATCGAGTCATCGTCCGGGAATCTCGGGGTGGCGCTGGCGATGATCTGTGCCGAGCGCGGCTATAAGTTCTGCTGTGTCGTTGATCCCAATACCAACCTGCACAACATCAAGATGATGGAAGCCTTTGGCGCACAGATCGTCATCGTCACCGAGCGCGACGACAACGACGGCTATCTGGGCACGCGCATCCGTTACATACGCGATGCCGTGGCCCGTGATCCCCGTCATCTCTGGCTTAACCAGTACAGTAACCCGGCCAACGCCAAGACCCATGAACACACCACGGCGCGCTCGATTCATATCGCCTTTCCGGCGCTGGACTATCTGGTGGTCGGCGCCGGCACGACCGGGACTTTGATGGGCTGCGTGCAGTATTTCCGCAAGCATTCGCCGCGCACCAAGATCATCGCGGTGGACAGCGCGGGTTCAGTGACCTTCGGTCAGGCCCCCGGCCCTCGTTTCATTCCGGGACTCGGCTCCAGTCAGATGCCGCCGATATTCCGCGCTCATCACTTGCACAAGCAGCAAGTAGTGGATGAGCGCGCCACCGTCGCCATGTGTCGCTGGTTGGCGAAATCCAATGGCGTGCTGGCCGGCGGTTCCACCGGGACAGTAGTGGCCGGGTTGGCAGCGCCCTCGCTGGGAATACCCAAAGACGCCGTTGTCGTGGCGATCTCGCCGGACGCCGGCGAGCGTTACCTGGAGACCATCTACAACGACGAGTGGGTCATGCAGAAGTTCGGGCGTGGCGAGCTGACTGCCCTCAGTTCGCAGCCGATCGCCCGGTATCTGAAGCAGTACGTCCACACCTTTGAAGGAGAAGCGCTGAATGTCTGACTTTCACGTGATCCCCGGCGCTGTGATCAAAGACATTCTCGACAGTCACGCCCACGACATGGTGCGGCGCATCGAGCAGGTGTATCTGCAGCACCATGACAGCCAGACCCTCAATCCGGACAGCTACTTTCTGCGTTTCCCTCAACAGCCCGCCAACCGGATCATCGCGCTGCCGGCGGCGCTGGAGGGAGAGGACGCCGTGGCGGGAATCAAGTGGATCTCTAGTTTTCCCGGCAATGTCGCGCAGCAAAAACCGAGAGCGTCGGCAGTGGTGATCCTCAATGACCGCGAGACCGGCTATCCCTACGCTTGCCTTGAAGGCGCGCAGATCAGCGCGGTGCGAACGGCCGCCTCGGCGGTGTCAGGCGCTTACTGGCTCAACGGTCAGTCACGTAAAGCGGCGTCAGTAGGATTTATCGGCGCAGGGGTGATTGCCCGCAACATCGCACGAATGCTCAGCGTCGAGGGATGGGACATCGGCCACGCCGTCGTGCACGATTTCGACGAGGCGTCTGCGGACGCTTTGACTGGCTTTATCGAAAACGCCGACTTATGCACAGCTCGGACTGACTCACTGGAGCAAGCGCTGGCAGCCGAGTTGGTGATCTTCGCCACCACGGCCGGCGAGCCGTACGTCAAACCGCCAATGGGGTTTCGCGCCGGCCAGGTCGTGCTGAACATCTCGTTGCGGGATATCGCCCCACAGCTGCTATTGGAGGCCAACAACTTGTGCGACGACGTCGAGCACTGCATGAAGGCCAACACATCGCCGCACCTGGCAGAACAATTGACCGGCGGCCGCGCTTTCATGAACGGCACGCTGGCCGGCCTCATCCGTGGCGAGGTCGAGCTTGATCCCGCAAAGCCCTCGATCTTCTCGCCTTTCGGCCTCGGCGTGCTGGACCTGGCGCTTAGCAAATTCATCGTTGACACCGCGCTGGCAGAATCCCGTGGCATCGCCATCGACTCGTTCTTTGGAGAAACCCTGAGATGGAACTGAGCACAGCGCTGCCGGGCGAAAAGTTATCCCCAAGTCTGGAAAAACCCGCTATCAGGATCGGCATCGTCGGTTGTGGCTCACGCGGGCTGACGGTGCTGGAGCGTATCTGTGCGCTGGCGGTCAACACGGCCCGGCGCATCGAAGTAAACGTATTTGACCCCCAGTCCCCGGGGCCAGGCTTGCACGCCGTCGAACAGCCCGAGTACCTGATGCTCAACACCGTTGCCTCGCAGATTTCGATGTTTCCGGACACGCCCGCGCTCGACGGACGCGAGGGACGCCAGGGACCCAACTTCTATGAATGGTGCCTGCGTTTTAAATCGGCGGAACGCAGCGTACAGCCCAATGAGTTCCTTCCGCGCCGCTGGCTGGGGGAGTATCTGGCGTGGACCTACGAGGAAGTCATTCGCAGCCTGCCGGCAAACGTGCGCGTCATTCATCATCCTCTCGCTGTGGATAACATAGAGCACACGGATATGGGGCAGTTTGTTCTGTCCACAGCAGAGGTGGAGTGTTCTGTGGATTGGCTGGCAATCACAGTGGGCCACGCGCAGCCGCTGCAATGTCCGAACGGATGGCTGCACTCAACCTCCGTCGCCTATTCACAATACGACTCGCTCGATTCCGAGTTATCCACAGAAGCGTTTGGTATTGAAGGGCTGGGTCTTACTGCGATGGATATTGTCGCGGGGCTTACGGTCGGGCGCGGAGGCCAGTTTCGCGAAGTGGCGGACGGCTTGCGCTATGTGCCGGGCGGAAGGGAGCCGACTATTTATATGTTCTCGCGTAGCGGTACGCCGTACCGCACTCGGCCGGACATCGTGCCCCATCGGACCTCAAATGCTGCGTTGATTTTCACATTGCCGGCCGTGGCACGTCTGCGTGCGGAAAACCCTGACGGCCTGGATTTCGAGCAGCAGGTCCTTCCGTTGATCAAAGCTGAAATGCTCGCGGAATACTTCGGGATGATTGCGTCCCAACAAGGCGAATCGGCAATCAAGATCAAAGCGGAGATTGCGCGCGCCCATTACATGGACCGGCTTGAGACCGTGTCGGCGGAAATGGCCGTACGTTTCTCGACGTTGCCGCTGGATGAGGCTGTGCATAACCCGCGTTTGTCGACCATGGATGCCGCGAATTATCCCCAAGCGATGCGTGCGTTTATCGAGCGCGACATCACGCAGAGTTGTTTGGGACTTGATGCAAGCCCGATCAAAGCCGCGATCGAAGTGTGGAGGAGTTGTCGTGAACAGCTCCGTCGGGTTGTGGATAACCGTGGGCTAACCACTGATTCATTCCGTGTCTTCTTCGAAGAGTACGCGCCCCATGTCAATCGAATGGTCGCCGGGCCGCAGAAGGAGCGTCATCAGGAACTGTTGGCCCTGGCCGATGCGGGAATCGTCCACTGGGTGCACCATTGTCAAGTTATCCACAGTGCTGACGGCGCCCCGGCCAAAATGGTTGTCATGGATAACCAAGCGACGCGTTCAAGTCCCCTGCAAGGCGTCATCAAGGCACATGTCAGCAATGCCTGTGACATTTCGTCGCTGCCCTCAATCATCCGCTCGCTGAAGAGCAACGGAATTATCCACAGCCTGAATGAAAATGGAGAGGGCGTGCTTGTCGACAGCGAAGGTAAGGCCCAACCCAATCTGTGGATAACCGGCCCTCTTGTCGAAGGCTCCACTTATTACAACCACTACGTCCCGTCCTCGGGCAGCTATTCCCGCGCCTTCGTCGACGCCGACCGAATCGCCCGCGAGATGTTGGGGCTGAATGTTGAGGTCAGGGCCATAGTTTGAGCGTTTTGCCAGCAGGACTGGCTTCAGCCGGCAAGATCACTTCGCCATCTGCGTCCCAGGCAGATACTTGCGTCGAATGCGCTCCAGTTCGCCCGTCTTGCTCAGGCTGTCGATCGCACTGTTGATCCGTGGCAACCACGAGGCGTATTGCGGCTGCAGCTTGAACACCAGCGGTGCTTCGCTGAGTCGTGCGCCCTGGGCGAACTGGCCGGGATCGAGCTCATTGCTTGAAATCAGCTCATCAAAAATGTCGTCGACCATGGCAATGGCGTCGACGCGTTTGTTCTGGAGCAGCTTGATCAGCGCTTCGTCCCTGGAGGTTTCCAGTCGGTTCAGGCGATGCTTCTCGATGGCCGGGTCCACGGCCCAGTAGTTATAGCCCCGGACCATGCCAATCGTAAGGTGCTCAAGTTGTGCGATGGGCTGGCCGCGCGCAGGATGGTCGGCGAGAAAGTACAGGTGCTCCTTGACCATGGAATAGGGCTTGGAGAACACGTATCGACGCTGCTCCTCGGGGCTGTTCCAGATCAGCGCGTCAGCGTAGTTGATATCGATCTCGCCTTTGCGCAGCATCGACTGCAGGCGGTTGACCGGGTAGGTGACGAAGGTAACGTCCAGGCTGGCCAGCTTCATCACACGTCGCGCGATGTCGATGGAGATCCCCACCAGATGGCCGTTCTTGTCCTCGTAGGCATAGGGCTTCCACTGGGCTCCGCCTGCGACGTACGGCTCAGCCACGGCTGGCAGCATGAGCAGCCCAAGCAAACAGCCAACGATGAATCTTCCTCGAAGCCCCATACGTTCCCCCCGGCAGCGTGTCTTGCCCAAGGTCGTAAGGTAGCAGTAAGACATGTCCAGTAAATGTCGTATTGCCAGTATCTGAATCTGCAGCACATAAAAAAACCCGCGCTGACAGGGTCAGGCGGGTTTGCACAGGTGCGGTCGTCAGGCGTCGCGGCTCAGAGGTCAGGGCTCAGACGAATGATTTTCGGAAACTCCGTCAGTGTCAGCCGGGCCGAGCAGCGCTGGGCATCGCACACCCACTGCTGCGGGGAGTCAGTCATGCCTTTGTCCGGCGTTTGCGTATCGAGCACGCGCACCGGCTTGTTTTTCATGGCTGGGGCGCTGATCGCGACTTCGTGTTCGCGACCGCTGACCCACGCCACCAGAATCCGCTCGCGGCCCTTGCTGAATGCCAGCTGGAAGACACCGTCGGACTGGAGGCTGTTGGTCGGCTCGTAGGTGAAATCAGGCAGGTAAGGACTGATGGCCTTGAGCACCGGATAAGCCGGTTTCGCGCGAAGGTCGGCATCGAGCAGGCCGAAGTTATGCTCCTGCTCGGTGCGGTTGGTGCCATCGTTGATCAGGTCATACCACCACATGCCTTTGACGTTCGGCACTGTGCGGATGAGGAAGTACGCACGCGCCAGATACGCGGACTGTCGTTCGGGGCTGACGCCGCAATTGCCATTGTGGCTCGGCCAACTCATCTCGGTCAGGTACAGCGGCACTGGCCTGCCGACCTTGGTGCTGATTCGGCGGTCCAGATCACGCATCCAACCGACCCAGCTTTCCGGCGTGTTGCGGTAGCTGCCTTCGCAGTGCACGTACGGGTGCAACGAGATGCCATCGGCATACTTCATCACCCCGGCCGCCAGGATGCGGTCGACGAAGCCACTCTTGATGCCCAAGTTCGTTACGGCGCCGGCGAGTACGAGCGCCTGGGGGTTGTTCTTGCGAATGATCGGTGCCGCTTCACGGACCAGCGTGACGTAGTCATTGCTCAGGCGAGGATCGGCCGGGCCGTCCAGGTCCCACTCGTTCCAGACCTCATAGAACCTGACCGGATTGCCCAGCTGGCGAGTCAGATAGTCCACGTATTTCAGGTACGGAATCTTGACCGCAGGTATGCGCGGCTTTGCGCCTCCCTGATACGAGCTGCCGTAGCCGAGAATGACCATTGGGGCGAGATTCAGTCCCTTGGCGGTGCTCAGCCATGCACGCCATGGCGCAATGATCTGCATCTGGCCCCGCACGGGTTCAGCGGTGGACCAGAAGGCGTCATCGCGAATGGACGTGACGCCAGCGTCGCTCGCCATCTGAAGGCTGCGCAGCGGTTGCCCGGTGTTATTCATTGAATGGGTGGCGACGCCGACGATAAAAGGCTCGGCCACGGCGACATTGGCAGCGCATAGGGCGGCCATCAGTGCCAGGCCGCTCAGGCCAATGCTGCGAAAGCTCATAGGATTGCCTCGGTCAACTCAGGCCCGGCAGGCCGTTCCACGTGGGCAACTCATGGGGCTTTGGGGCCCGCAGTCTTCCCCGAGATTTCATGGCCAGCGCATGGCCGATTGCCATGCCCAAGAACATGTTCGCGAGGGTAACTTCCAGCGTATCGGTCGTCCAGCTAACAATACAGATGCAAAAACTCGTCACCAGCAACGCCTGGCCATAACGGCTGACACTGTCGGCCAGTATGAAAAACAACGGGATGTGCAGGGCGTAGAGAAACAGTCCCATCAGGCCAAACGTCGCCCACAGATAAACCACGGTGCTGTCGGACACCATGAAGATGTCCGCGCCGGGAACCGGGAAGGCGGCCACGGCACTGCCAACCAGCCCGAAGCCCACACCCGTGAGCGTTCTGTCTTCCTCCATCAGCGTCCGAATGACGTTGGGCCAGGTGTTGATCAGCCGGTCGTAGATGGATGCGAGCGAACTGGTGGCCGAGATTTTGTTGGCATCGAAGTCGGTCATCATCGCCACGAAGGGCAGTGACATGCCGAGTACGACCGCGACAACGATGGTCGCCCGTGCCGTCCAGCGAAACCGCATGATCAGCAGCAGACCGGTCCCGCCGATAAACGCCAATGCTGGCGCCTTGCTGGTGGTCAATATCACGCCGGCGAGGCCTATCACGCAGACCAGCAACCCCAGCAACTTGGAGCGCAGGGTCGCCATCAGGTACAGGCTGAGAATCGAGATGATGATGGCCAGTGAGCTGGAGATTCGCGCGAATCCGGCCGGGCGGTCCATGTCTTCGGAGGTCCATGCGGTGTTGGCGCTCAGCTCGGTGCCGCCGACGGTGTAACTGTAGCCCTTCCACGGCAGACTGACATACCGGTCGAGGGCGATGCCGCCCAGCGAAGCCAGTAGGCAGAAGGCAATCGCCCACATGAACAGGCGCTTGTGGCGAATGATCTGGTCACCGCAGGCGATCCCGAAGAGCAGCGGGCTGATCCCGTACAGCGCGAACGCGAAATTCCCGGCCTGAGCGCCATTCAGCGCTGCCCATCCTGCCGACAGTAACAGCACCAGCAGGCTCAGCCAGACGCCCGGCCCGGCTTTGAAACTGCGCAGTTCCAGTGCGAAGAACAGCAGACACGCGACCTTTGGGGCGTAGAGCAATACGGAAATCCCTGCCTGATCCAGATAGAAACGCAGAGCTCCGTTGAAGGTCTCGACCAGCATCAGGCTAATCGCAACCAGCACGATCGCCATGGATTTCTCGAATGAAAGCAAAGAAGGTTTTTCAACGTAAACGGGGGAAGTCGACATCATGTGCAGCCCCTCGGGAGCATTTGTACGTGTGATAAGCGTTAGCGTGTGAGCAGGCCGCCGTGCGGAAGAAGCTACCGCCCACTCGCACGGCGTTGGCCGTCGATGGCGTGCAATTCGCGATGATTTGGGAGGTCGCAGCGGGGGAGGAGAAGGGCGTTTCGGTCCCCTCGCAAGCGGCGCGACAGGGATATATCAGCCGTAGATGGGAGGGCTGTCAATCAATTAGTCAAATTTACGGACATATTTAGCAGTGGCTCAATATCAGAATTCATAAGCTATTGATTTTTATGACGGATAGAAAATTGACGCTGTTAAAAAGAGAAAAAAATCGGGCTGCCTGGCGACTTTCTATGACTCATTTTCGTTACAAGTGCAGCGTATTCACCACTGAACATTCAGCGGCGAATACGCTATTCCGCGGGCAAGCCTGAATCCCGCAACGCTGTCAGCTGATCAAGCTCAGGTGTAGCGGCGCTTGTCCGGTGCGGGCGGGAAGTACTGGTACAGCCAGGTCTCACTCAGCGTGCGATCGCCAGTTTTGATGAACATGCGCATTTCCACCGGCTCCACGGAGTCGCTGGTCGGGTACCAATCGAACGTCACGCGGAACCCCTTGATGTCCGGCAGCACCAGCACATTGAAATCCTGCACTTTGCCGTGGGAGACGGTGACCACCGGCTCGATGCCCGAACCTTCCGGCAACCGGTCCAGCCCGCCGCCGTTGAAGTCCACGGCAAAACGCCGCGCCCAGACTTCCGGGTAGTGCTCACCCGGTGCCCAGCCTTCGATGAAGCCGCCCATGCCTGAACGCGTCGCGTGCACCTGTGCCAGCGGTGTGCTGACCGGGGGCAGCGGGCTCCAGTAGAGCTTATAACCGTAGTTCATCGACATGCCGGCCTTGACCGGCACTTTCGGATTCCAGAACGCAACGATGTTATCCAGGGTTTCGCCCGTGGTCGGCAGTTCCAGCAGATCGATGGAGCCCTCGCCCCATGCCGTCGTCGGCTCGACCCACAGGCTCGGTCTGCGGTGATACCAGTCCACGGTGTCCTGGTAGGTCTTGAAGTCGTGGTCGGTCTGCACCAGACCAAAGCCTTTCGGGTCTTTGTCGGCAAACGCATTGAACTGGATCTTGGCCGGGTTATTGAGCGGGCGGCAGATCCATTCGCCATTGCCGCGCCACATGGCCAGCCGGTCGGAGTCGTGGATTTCCGGGTGAAGGGTGTCGCACATGCGACGTTCGTGGGTGCCGCAGCTGAACATGCTGGTCATGGTCGCAATGCCCAACTGCTCGATGTCGGCCCGCGCATTGATGTGCGCGTCGATGTCCATCACCACGCGGTCAGCCTGGCAGTCGATGTCGAAGCGGTACGCCCCCGTTGCACTGGGAGAATCCAGCAGCGCGTAGACCACGAAGCGTGTGGCGTCTTTGGTCGGCTTCTCGAACCAGAACTGTGTGAAGTCAGGGAATTCTTCAGGGCTGTGGGCGTAGGTGTCGATCGCCAGACCCCGTGCGGAGAGGCCGTATTGCTTGTTGCTGTCGATGGCGCGGAAGTAGCTGGCACCCAGGAACGACAGGATGTCGTTGATGGCAATCTCGGGGGCTTTGAACAGCTTGAACCCGGCAAAGCCCAGGTCGCCCTTGAGCTGACTCTGGTCGATGCGACTGGCTTCGTAGTTGAACAGCTCAGGGCGGAAATGCACCTCGCGCGCCTGCTGGGTCGCCGGGTCAACGCTGTACATGCGCACCGGCGTCTTGAATCCTGCGCCGACGTGGAAGAAATGCACGTCCAGTTGGCCTTTCACGTCGTTCCACAGTGAGTGACCGGCGTCGTACTTGATCGCGTTGAACTGCTGAGGCGTCATGTTCGCCAAGGTAGGCGGCAGGTTCTGCTTGGTGCTGACGTAAGGCTTGCCGGCCATCTGTTTGGCGTTGTCCTGCAAGGACTTGAAGTCGAAGTGTTCGATGACGCCATCGGCCGCCGCAGCCAGCGCGCGTGCCGCGTAAAGACCTGAGGCGGGCAGCGCGCTATAGGCTGCCAGCGCCATGGACGCTTTCAAGAGATTCCTGCGATTCATATGGTGAAGCCTCTGAAGATGCTGTGCCTTCCTGCACAAAAAAGTGCGCTTTCCCAATCCTTGCTGAACGCAAATTACCAACAAACAGATAACAATCTCGGCATCTTGTTCGCGCAAAGGGAAAAAAATCGTTTCAGGGCACAACCGAGTTTGCTTCAAGGTGTTGCTCGTGCGGTCAAGTTTGGCGGCGCATTTCAAGCCTGCGTCATAGGCCCCCCGACACCCATGGCAGCCTGACGCAGCGCTTCGGACCGGGTCGGATGGGGATGGCTGGTCAGGGCGATGTCTTCGGCGGAGGCGGCGAACTCCATCGCCACGCAGTACTCCGCGATCATCTCGCTGACGCTTGGGCCGACGAGGTGTACGCCGAGAATCTCATCGGTGCGCTCATCCGCGAGCACTTTCGCGAAGCCGTCCGTTTCGTGATTGACCTTGGCGCGGCTGTTGGCGCTGAACGGGAATTTGCCCACTTTGTAAGCGCGACCCTCCTCCTTCAGTTGCTCTTCTGTCTTGCCAACACTGGCCAGCTCGGGCTGGGTGTAAATGACGTTGGGGATCAGGTTGTAATTCAGCTCGCCCTTCTTGCCGACGATGCGCTCGACACACACGGCGGCTTCGTCCTCTGCTTTGTGCGCCAGCATCGGGCCGGACGTGACGTCGCCAATCACCCAGATACCCTCCACCGCCGTGCGATGCCCGTTGTTGGGCAGGACGCCGCGCTTGTCCACTTCCAGGCCGACGGTTTCCAGGCCCAGCCCTTTCGTCACCGGGCGGCGGCCGATGGACACCAGCACGTAGTCCGCTTCAATCTGCTCGGCTTCACCACCGGCGGCGGGTTCGACGGACAGGGTGACGCCGGTTTCCGCAGCGACAGCAGAGGTGACCTTCGAGCTGAGTTTGAACGCCATGCCCTGACGCGACAGCGAGCGATGCAGCGTCTTGCCCGCCTCAAGGTCCGTGCCGTGGGCGACATGGTCGAGAAACTCGACCACTGTCACCTTCGCCCCAAGCCGGCGCCAGACCGAGCCCAGCTCAAGACCGATGACCCCCGCGCCGATCACCACGAGATGCCTGGGTACTTCGCTCAATGACAGCGCGCCGGTGGAATCGAGAATCCGTTTGTTGTCGATGGTCACGCCTGGCAGGGGCGTCGGCTCTGAGCCGGTGGCGATGATGATGTCCTTGGCGGTCAGCTCGGTTTCGGCACCTGCAGCGTCGGTGACGATGACCTTGCCGGGCCCTGAGAGGCGGCCCCAGCCCTTGATCCAGTCGGCCTTGTATTTGCGAAACAGAAACTCGATGCCCTTGGTCAGGCCAGTCACGCTTTCAGCCTTTTGCGCCATCATCTGGGTCAGGTTCAGCGTCGGTGTGACCTCGATGCCGAGCTTCTTGAATTCCTCGCCCGTTGCCGCCTCGTACAGCTCGGAGGCGTGGAGCAACGACTTCGAGGGAATGCAGCCCACGTTCAGGCACGTGCCGCCCAATGTTTCGCGGCCTTCGATGCACGCCACTTTCAAGCCTTTCTGGCCCGCATGGATTGCCGCGTTGTAGCCGCCGGGGCCGCCACCGATGATGACAACGTCGTACTGACTCATGAACGTACTCCTCGAGGAATCTCAGAATGGAGGGAAGCGTAGCCGTGTCTGAACAAATGTCGCGCGTTGCCCGGGCGGCTTAAATGATAGCTGTAATATTTCTCCCCGAGCACTTCAAAGTCAAGCGAGCGAGTTCGGTCACTGCACCGCGGGAAGTGTGTAGGACCGGCTTTAGCCGGGTAGGCACCTTCCACTATGTAAAGTGACTTAACTCGATACGATGGCAGGCGATGTCTACCTGTCTGCTGCCTGTCTGACCCCGCATCCAGCGCTGCGCAAACGAATAATCAGACGAAAATTTCACGACTTCTGTTATATCGTAACGCCCTGTGTCAGCGTGGCTTGAAGCAGTGTCACGCAACGCCACTGGGCGGGGCGGGAAGGGTGATGATTACAGCGTTAAACGGGCTTTGGAGTTGCAATGCGGGTTGATCTGGATGATGAGGGCGTTGCACCGGTGAGCCTGCCGCGATTTCAGCAGGCGGCTGTTCAATCGAGACGTCTTTCACGGCTGACGTACCTGACAGGAGCGATGGGCGTTATCGGCCTGGTGGTGTCGCTTTTCGTCGACCTTTTTTCTCCCAACTCGCTGTGGACGGCGGTGCTGACCAACAGCGCGGCCAGCCTGCTTGTGCTGGCGGCGGCATTGCAGTCGGCGCACGTAGTCAGCCAGTGGCGGGCCGGCGTTATTGCACCGCCCTCTGCAGCTGCCTCTGACGATGAAGCGCTGCTTCACGGCGAAGAGCTGGGCTGGTACGACCGCGTGCTCGGACGCATCAGCGGTGCCGGCACCTCAATGGTCGGCCAGGTGGGATTGCCAGTGTTCTGGCTGGCAGGCTGGGCGCTGCTGTCGCTGATCAGCATTGGCCTGATCTGGAACCTTGCGCTGTCGGGCAGTAATGTCGGCCTGGTCGGCAACGTGGTCGGCGGCCTGCTGCTGTTGGTCGCGTTCGCGCTGCTGGTGCTGGAGCGGCAATTCAGCAATGAGTCTGAGGCCAGTTGGCCTGAAGCCGAGCAGTTGGCGCAGATCACCAAGGTTGCCGTCGGTACGCTATTGGTCACGGCGTTCTGCCTGTTCTTCTCCTCCGTTGATCGTCTATGGCCCGCCCGGCTCGCGGTATTGATCGGCCTGTTGCCTGGGCTGGTTGCAGTCGAGTTCCTCATCCGCGCGCTCCTGTCCGTCTTCAGCCCGCGCAACGAACGCCTTGAACCACGCCTGATTGCCAGCAGCTTTGTCGCCGGCCTGTTGCGCTGGCCACCACGCCCGCTGTTGGCGCTGCAAAACGAATTGCACAACCGCTTCGGCATCGACCTGCGGCAGATCTGGGCGTTTACCTACATGCGGCGAGCCTTTCTGCCGGTGCTGGCGGTCATTGTCGGCCTCGGTTGGTTGCTGAGCGGTGTTCACGAAATTCCCATGCAGGGCCGTGGCATTTACGAGCGGTTTGGCAAACCGGTTGAAGTCTTGGGGCCAGGTCTGCATGCCGGTTTGCCCTGGCCGTTCGGAACAGTGCTGGCGGTGGAAAATGGCGTGGTCCACGAGCTGGCGACCAGCGTCTCGGAAGGAGCCGGTGTCGAGCAGACGCTTGACCCTGCCGAAGGCCCGCCGCCAGCCATTGCCAACCGGTTGTGGGACGCCACGCACATCAATGACAAATCGCAAGTGATCGCCAGCGGCTCGGGAGACAAACAGAGCTTTCAGATCGTCAACATGGACGTGCGCTTTGTGTATCGCATCGGTTTGACGGACGAAGCCGCGTTGGCCGCGACCTATAACAGCGCCGACATCCCCAGTCTTATTCGCAGCACCGCCAGCCGGGTGCTGGTGCACGACTTTGCCTCTCGCACCCTCGACGAATTGCTGGGCGAGCAGCGCAATGATCTGGCGGCTGACATCGGCGACGCCGTGCAGCGTGACCTGAAAAAACTCGACAGCGGCGTAGAAATCCTTGCGACCGTGGTCGAGTCAATTCATCCGCCAGCAGGGGCGGCCAACGCCTATCACGCTGTCCAGGCCGCGCAGATCAGCGCCCAGGCACTGATCGCCCGGGAGCGTGGCGCGGCGGCTGATCAGGCCAATGTGGCGCAGTTACACGCCAGCATGGCCCACGATCAGGCAGCGGCGACCTCGCGGGAAGTCATGGCCACCGCGCAAGGTGCGGACTTGCGTTTCAGCGCTGAACAGCAGGGCTACGCCAAAGCGGGCCAGGCGTTTCTTCTAGAGCAGTACTTCAGTCAGCTGACGCAGGGGCTGACCCACGCCAAGTTGCTGGTGCTGGATCACCGGCTCGGCGGCACCAGCGCGCCGACCATCGATCTGCGTTCCTTTACCCTCCCGGTCGACCCCGCAGCGTCGACCCCGTCAGCTGAACAGCCCTCGGCTGAATAAGGAGTCGTCTCTTGAGTCTGTTTCATTCCCACGATCATTCCGGTCATGACCATGCCGATCACGGCCATGGCGGCCACCATCACGGTCATCACCATGGCGAAGCCTCCGGCCCGACCGTGTTTCCGTGGCGTCGTGCTGCGTTGGCGGCGGTGCTGATTGCCTTCGCGGTCGCGGCCGCGAGTCTGGTGCAGGTGCGCTCCGGCGAGGCGACGGTCATCACGCGCTTCGGCAATCCGGCGCGGGTGCTGCTTGATCCGGGCCTGAGCTGGCGTTGGCCGGCGCCATTCGAAGCAGCGATCCCCGTCGACCTGCGTTTGCGCACCACCTCAAGCGGCTTGCAGGACGTCGGTACCCGTGACGGCCTGCGCATCATCGTTCAGGCGTACGTGGCGTGGCAGGTGCAGGGCGATCCGGACAACGTGAAGCGCTTCATGCGCGCCGTGCAAAACCAGCCCGACGAAGCCGCGCGGCAGATCCGCACCTTTGTCGGCTCGGCACTGGAAACAACTGCCGCAAGCTTCGATCTGTCGAGCCTGATCAACACCGACGCCAATCAGGTACGCATCGCCGATTTCGAAAACCAGCTACGTCAGCAGATCGACAAGCAACTGCTGACCACCTATGGCGTTCGCGTCCTGCAAGTGGGGGTCGAACGTCTGACGCTGCCGTCGGTGACCCTCAACGCGACGGTTGACCGCATGCGCGCCGAGCGCGAAACCATCGCCACCGAGCGCACCGCCATCGGCAAGCGCGAGGCGGCGCAGATCCGCTCTGCCGCCGAACGCGACGCGCGGATTGTCGAGGCCGACGCCACCGTGAAAGCCGCCGACATCGAAGCGCAATCCCGCGTCGAAGCGGCGCAGATTTACGGCCGCGCCTATGCCGGTTCGCCGCAGCTGTACAACCTGCTGCGCTCGCTGGACACCCTCGGCACTGTGGTGGGGCCGAGCACCAAACTGATTCTGCGCACCGATGCCGCGCCCTTCCGTGTGCTCGTAGACGGCCCGCCGACCTTGGATGGCAAGGCTGGAACGCAGCCATGAATGAGCAAGACGCGGCGCACATCGAGCGACCGGTGGTGAACAGCCCCTGGCTGCAGGCCAGCCGGCTGGCGTTTCTGGGGCTGTATGTCGTGACCCTGCTGGCGGCGCTCGGCTGGGCTGTCTCCAATGTGCGGGAAATCGATCCACAGAACCGCGCCGTGGTGTTTCGCTTTGGCGAGCTGGACCGCGTGCAGAACGCCGGCTTGCTGCTGGCCTGGCCACAACCGTTCGAGCAAGTGGTGCTGTTGCCTTCTGCTGACCGCGTGATAGAGCGTCATGTCGAGACGCTGTTGCGTTCACCCACGGCGTTGACAGCCGACAAGATCACCAGCTTTGCGACGCCGATGAGCGACGCGCTGGCAGGCTCGGGCTATCTGCTCACGGGCGACGCCGGCGTCGTGCAACTCGACGTGACGGCGTACTACAAAGTGACCGACCCACGAACGTTCGTGCTTCAAGGCGAGCATGTGCTGCCGGCGCTGGATCGCCTGGTCAATCGCAGCGCCGTCAGCCTCACGGCGGCGCGGGATCTGGACACCATTCTGGTGGCCCGTCCCGAGCTGGTGGGCTCCGACAGCCAGTCTGCCGAGCGTCGCGAACGTCTGCGTGGCGATCTGGTGCAGGGCATCAACACGCGGCTTGGTGAACTCGCTGCCACCGGCGTCGGCCTGGGCGTTGAAGTGGTGCGGGTCGACGTCCAGTCCAGTCTGCCGGCGGCTGCGGTGAATGCGTTCAACGCGGTGCTGACTGCGAGTCAGCAGGCCGATCAGGCGGTGGCAAACGCGCGCACGGATGCAGAGAAACTCAACCAGACCGCCAATCAGCAGGCTGATCGCACGTTGCAGGTCGCCCATGCCCAGGCGTCAGAACGGCTGGCCAAGGCGCAGACCGACACTGCGGCGGTGACGGGCTTGGCGCAGTCGATCCAGAACAAGAGCGATCCCGGATTGCTGCTGCGTATCTACCGCGAGCGGGTGCCTGCCATCCTGAAACAGGCGGGTTCAGTGACCACGGTCGACCCCCGCGACGATTCCCGCCTGATCATCCAGGGAGCTGACAAATGAGTAGCGAAGCCGTGCATAACCATTCCCACGACTCTTCTCACAAGCATGCCGCGCCCGTCGCGCCCGGCAGCATGCTCACCAGCCGCGAACAGCGCAGCGCCGCCCGACAGTTGACGCTGGCGATGCTTGCCCTGGGCTTGCTTGCGTTGGGGCTGGTCTGGCGATTCTTCTCGCCCGAGCAAGTCGGCGTCAGCCAGCTGCTGTTAGGCGCCGCCTCGCTGTTGGTGGCCATCCCGGTGGTCAGCGCCGGCTGGCACAGCCTGCGTTATCCCAGCCTGCACGGCATTACCGATCAACTGATTGCGCTGGCCATGCTCGGCGCCTGGGCGACGGGCGATCTGATGACCGCCGCGTTGCTGCCGATCATCATGATCTTCGGCCACGTGCTGGAGGAGCGCAGCGTGATTGGCTCCCAGGAAGCCATTCAGGCACTGGGCCGTCTGACCCGCAGCCATGCGCGATTGATCGATAAGGATGGCGTGATCCGCGAAGTCGACAACGGCACCCTGGTGGCGGGTGATCGCGTGGAAGTGCGCGCCGGCGACCGTGTCCCGGCTGACGGATTGGTGATCTCGGGGCAGGCCAGCCTCGACACGGCGCCCATTACCGGCGAGTCCGTCCCGCTTGAAGCGCGCGCAGGCATGGAAGTCTTCGGCGGCGCGATCAATCTCGACGGGCTGCTGCGTATCGAAGTGACGCGTATCGGCAACGAGTCGACCCTGGGCAAGGTTATCGCGCTGATGCAAAGCGCTGAACGCTCCAAACCGCCCATCACTCGACTGTTGGAAAAGTACGCCGGCAGCTACATGGTGCTGGTGCTGCTGATCGCGGCTGTTACCTGGTTCATCACTAATAACGCGCAGGCGATGCTGGCGGTATTGGTTGCTGCCTGCCCCTGCGCATTGGTGCTGTCAGCGCCAGCGACAGCCATCGCCGGTATTGCAGTCGCCGCGCGCCACGGCATCCTGATCCGCAGTTCGGCCTTTCTTGAAGAGCTGGCCGATCTGACTTCCTTGGTCGTCGACAAGACCGGCACGCTGACCTACGGCAGTCTGCGTCTGCAATCGGTCCAAGCCGAGGAGGGCGCGGGCGACGACGTTATCGAACTGGCGGCAAGCCTGGGTTCGGCAAGCAGCCACCCGGTGAGTCGCGCGCTGGCGACGTTGGTCGACAAAGATCATCTGCTCCCTCTGGACGACATTCGCGAGCGCCAGGGGCTGGGCGTCGTTGCGCAGACCGCCCGGGGTGAAGCGGCGTTAGGGCGGCCTGAGCTGTTCGCCCAGTTGGGCATTGCGACCTCGCCGATTCCCGATCACGACGGCCCGATTGCCGGCCTCGCGGTAGATGGGCACTTTCTGGCCTGGCTGCTGCTGGCCGACAGCCTCAAGCCCGAGGCCCGTCAGGCGCTGAGTGAGCTGCGCGAGCTGGGCCTGGGCCGGCAGTTGCTGCTGACCGGTGATCGCCAGAGTGTCGCCGACAGCCTGGGTCACGAGGTCGGCATCAGCGATATCCACGCTCAGGCGTTGCCCGAGGACAAGCTCAATCGGGTCATGAGCGAAATCAAAAAAGGCTTCCGTCCGATGGTCGTCGGCGATGGCATCAATGACTCCCTGGCGCTTAAGGCCGGGGTGGTTGGCGTCGCGATGGGAGCGGGCGGGGCGGACATCGCGTTGGCCTCCGCCGACATCGTGTTGATCGGCAGTGACCTGCGACGGTTGGGCACCTGTGTGCGGCTGAGCCGTCAGTGCCGCCACACCTTGCAGGTGAACGTGATCATCGGACTCGGCTGGACGCTGGCCATTGTCGCCATGGCAGCTTTCGGTGTGCTGGGTGCCGCAGGCGCCATGATTGCCGCGGTTTTGCATAACCTCAGCACGCTGCTCGTGCTGGGCAATGCGGGTCGATTGCTGCGTTTTCACGAGCCTATTGCGAAGTTTCACAATCCCTCCTAAGCCACATTCTCCGGCGCCAGCGCCGAAAGCGCCGGGTTAGAGGGCTCCACTAAGTATTAAAATTCGCTTGAGCTTTGAAGGACTCTGTTACAAATTAACTCCAGTCTTGTTCGGGGTGCTCCATTTGCAGGCGTCACATTGGCTCGAATTCTGGGGCACAGGGTTGTACCCGTTGTAGATTCGTTGTCGTTAAAACAAGCCGATCGCCTGACGGCTCCTGATCTGGAGTCGGTTATGGACTACCCTTTTCCGTGTGCCTGGATCAGGGGGATTTCATATGCTCGCGCAACTTCCACCGGCGTTACAGAACCTTCATCTGCCGCTGCGTCTCAAGCTCTGGGACGGCAACGAACTCGATTTGGGCAGTGATCCCCGCGTCACGATCGTGGTCAAGGACCCTTCCCTTGTTTCCGATTTCACCCACCCAAGTCTGGGCCTTCTTGGCAGTGCCTTCGTCGAGGGCCGGCTTGAGCTGGAAGGCTCGATCAGCGAAGTGGTCCGGGTGTGCGACGAGCTGACCAAAGCGCTGGTGGACGAAGAAGACGACAACAATCTCCCTGTGCGCACCGAGCACGACAAGGCCACTGACGCCGCGTCGATTTCCTACCACTACGACCTCTCCAACGACTTCTACCGGCTGTGGCTGGACCGGGAGATGGTCTACTCCTGCGCGTACTTCAAGACCGGCAGCGAGACGCTCGATCAAGCGCAACAGGACAAGTTTCATCATCTGTGCCGCAAGCTGCGCCTCAAACCGGGTGAGTACCTGCTCGACGTCGGCTGTGGCTGGGG
This sequence comes from Pseudomonas sp. NPDC078416, assembly GCF_050268485.1. Classification (NCBI taxonomy): domain Bacteria; kingdom Pseudomonadati; phylum Pseudomonadota; class Gammaproteobacteria; order Pseudomonadales; family Pseudomonadaceae; genus Pseudomonas; species Pseudomonas sp. NPDC078416. The sequence continues at coordinate 36,695 of NZ_JBNNGV010000001.1, forward strand.
AGGGCTGTCCCGCTTTGCCGCCAGTGAATACGGCGTCAAGGTGTTCGGCATCACGTTAAGCCGCGAGCAACTGGCGCTGGCCCGGGAGCGGGTGCGCGCGGACGGTCTGCAGGACCGTGTCGAGTTGCAGCTGCTCGACTATCGGGATCTGCCCAAGGACGGTCGTTTCGACAAGGTCGTCAGCGTCGGCATGTTCGAGCATGTCGGCCATGCCAATCTCGAGCTCTACGCGAAATGCCTGTTCGATGCGGTGAGGGAGGGCGGTCTGGTGATGAACCACGGCATTACCGCCAGGCACACTGACGGGCGGCCTGTCGGGCGTGGCGCGGGTGACTTTATTGATCGTTACGTGTTTCCCAACGGTGAGCTGCCGCACCTGTCGATGATCTCCGGATTCATCAGCGAGGCCGGTCTGGAAGTGGTCGACGTGGAAAGTCTGCGCCTGCACTACGCCAAGACGCTCGAACACTGGAGCGCCCGTCTGGAAGAGAAGCTCGACGTCGCCGCGGCGATGGTGCCGGAACAAGCGTTGAGGATCTTCCGGCTGTATCTGGCCGGCTGTGCCTACGCGTTTTCCAAGGGCTGGATCAACTTGCACCAGATCCTGGCGGTAAAACCGCATGCGGACGGCAGCCATAATTTGCCGCTGACGCGAGATGATGTGTACAGGTGATTGCCTGAAGCCTGTGGCAGTCAGCTCACTCCCACAGGCCTTGGATGCGCAATCAAAGAATGGGCGAAATCAGCCTGGCGACGCGCATTCCCAGCTGCTGCAAATGATGGGTTTCTTTGCTTTCTTCGCTTGAGATTTCGTGGGAGAGGGCGAAGTCATCGATCAGCATGGTTTCGACTTCGCGTGCGAAGTCCTCATCCACGGTCAGCAGCATGAGTTCGAAGTTGAGCCGGAACGAGCGGTTGTCCAGGTTGGCGCTGCCGATCGCCGAGATCGCGTTATCCACCAGCACCACCTTCTGATGCAGGAAGCCAGGTTTGTAGCGGAAGATGCGAACGCCTGCGCGGACTGCTTCAAACGCAAACAAGCTGGAGGCGGCATACACCGTGTAGTGGTCAGGACGCGATGGCAGCAGCAGGCGCACATCTACGCCGCGCAGTACTGCCAGTCTAAGCGCAGCGGAAACCGCCTCGTCGGGAATGAAATACGGTGTCGTGATCCACACCCGCTCGCTAGCCGCGTGAATGGCTTCGACGAAGAACAGCGAGCAGGTTTCCTGCGCATCGGCCGGGCCACTGGCGAGTAACTGGCACAGCACGCCGTCTTCCGGGTAACTGTCCGGCAGGATCAGCGGCGGGATTTCGCGGGTCGCCCAGAACCAGTCCTCGGCAAACGATTCTTGCAGACACGCCACGACAGGTCCGACCACGCTAACGTGGGTATCGCGCCACGGCGCCAGCGGCGGCTTGAGGCCCAGGTATTCATCGCCCACGTTGTGCCCGCCAACAAATCCTTTGACGCCGTCAACCACCACGATCTTGCGATGGTTGCGGAAGTTGATCTGGAAGCGTGTCAGCCAGCCGCCTCGTGTGGCGAAGGCCTTGATCTGCACGCCACCGGCACGCAGCTTGTCGATGTAGCGCGCCGGCAATGCATGGCTGCCGATCCGGTCGTAGAGCACATGAATCGCCACGCCCTCGGCGGCTTTCTCCAGCAACAGCCCTTGCAGGCGGCGACCCAGATCATCGTCGTGGATGATGAAAAACTGCACGAACACCACGTGTTTGGCGCCTTTTATGGCCTCGAAGATCGCGCCAAATGTTTCATCGCCGTTGATCAGCAGCTTTACTTCGTTGTTTGCCAGGCACGGCATGCGCCCCAGTTTTGGCATCGCGCGCAGGGAGCGATAAGCGTCCGAGCGCCGTGCTGCCACCGCTTCTTCAATCCATGGCTTCCAATTGAAATCGGCGATCGCCGCGCGCATTTCGGTGTTGGCCTGACGCCGCGCCTTGATGTAGGCGTCGAACGTACTCCGCCCGAAAACCAGATACGGAATCAGTGCGACATAGGGGATGAAAATGAGAGGCATCGCCCAAGCGATTGAGCCTTGAGCCGTACGCACAGTGAGTAAGGCGTGGATAGCTGCGACAATGCCCAGCAGGTGAGTGAAACCCAGCAAATAGCCAAAGAAATACGGGCTGTGGTAATCCATGCGCAACCTTGTGCCATAAGCTTATTGGTGTCTAACAGACCACACGGCGCCGGGATTGTCGCTATTTTATTGAGACTGCAACTGGCTGCCCGATCTGCCGTCTAACCGTCATCGTTCAGTGACCTGCACGCAGGTCGCCTCAAGAATGCCCAAGAGTCATTAAAGGAAACCCGATTCATGAAAAAGCGCGTACTGGCGTTGATGATTTGTCTGACTGCGCCCTTCGCCCAGGCACAGGTGTTGCAGCCCGGACTGTGGGAGCTGAGCTCCAGCAACATGCAGGTGGACGGCCAGCAGATGCCGGACCTGCAAGTAATGCTTTCGCAACTGCAAATGATGGCGCCGCAGCAGCGCGCAGCCATGGAGCAAATGCTGGAAAAACAAGGCGTTACTCTGGGCGGGAAGGGCGTTCGTATTTGCCTCACGCAGGAGCAGGTTAAGAATGAACAGATCCCTCTGACCGATCCGAAGTCTGGCTGCACCCAGCAGATCACCGAGCGCACCGGCGCCACCTGGAAATTCAAGTTCAGTTGCCCTCGCGCCCAAGGCACCGGGACTGCACAGTTTCTCAGTGACCGTGAATTCAACACCCATGTCATTGGCTCCTTCAACGCGACAGGCCAGCAGCAGAACGGCAGCATGGACACGCGCGCTGTTTGGCTGGGTCAGCAGTGCGGCACTGTTAAACCAAGAACCTGACACATCCTGCTCGTTAAGCGCCCTGACTCGTCAGGGCGTTTTTGTTTGTGCAAAGCGGTTCGTGTTCCACGTGGAACATGTTGTTGTTCCACATGAGCTTTGCGACGTTAGGCGTTGAACAAACTGATTAAAACCCCAGCCATTCTTATAAAAAGCTTCATCTTCGTCCGATATTCCGGCTGTTATATTGTAACTATTGTCCTCCATCTCTGAGCCGGGATGCTCTTCGCCTTCGGAACGTGCCATGCACCGACGTCAAATGCTGCTCAATATGCTTTTGGCCAGCGCCGCCTTTGCGCTTCCATTCTCAGTCAACGCGACGCAGATCCGAAACGCCCGCCTTTGGCGTTCCGATAGCAAGCTGCGTCTCGTGTTCGACCTGAGTGGCCCGGTGCAGTACAAGACCTTCACCCTCAGCGCGCCAGAGCGGATCATCATTGATGTCAGCGGCGCGCGGCTTGAGGGCAACTTCAGTCAGCTGGCGCTGGAAAACACGCCGATCAAATCCATTCGCTCCGGCCACTTCGGCCAGAGCGATACCCGCATCGTTCTTGATCTGACATCCCCCGTGCAGATCAACAGTTTCCTGCTGGGTCCAGAAGGCGCGCAGGGCAATCGGCTGGTTCTGGATCTGGGGCATGACGTACTTTCCCGTCCGCCGGTGCAGCTGGCCGCAGCCGCGCCGCTGGCGAAGGAGCCACCCACGCAGGCCACGGGAAGGGACCGTTCCAAACGCGACATCATGGTGGTCGTCGATGCAGGCCACGGTGGCAAAGACCCTGGCGCCGTTGGCTCGAAGGGTGAGCGCGAGAAAGACGTCGTGCTGTCCATTGCGCAGTTGCTCGCCAAGCGTTTGAAGCGCGAAAAGGGCTTTGATGTGCGCCTGGTTCGCAACGACGACTTTTTCGTGCCGCTGCGCAAGCGCGTGGACTTCGCCCGCAAGTACAACGCCGATATGTTCATCTCGGTTCACGCCGACGCCGCTCCTCGCCTCACGGCCTCCGGCGCGTCGGTGTTCGCGCTGTCGGAGAACGGCGCGACATCGGCGACGGCGCGCTTCATGGCCCAGCGTGAAAACGGCGCCGACCTGATCGGCGCGACCAGCCTGCTGAACCTGAAAGACAAGGACCCGATGCTGGCGGGCGTGATTCTCGACATGTCGATGAACGCCACGATCGCCGCGAGTCTGGATTTGGGTCACACCGTCCTGGGTAGCCTGGAAGGGATCACGACGCTGCACCAGAAACGCGTGGAACAGGCCGGTTTTGCGGTGCTGAAATCACCGGATGTACCGTCGATTCTGGTCGAGACCGGCTTCATCTCCAACAGCCGCGACAGTCAGCGCCTCGTCACCGCGCGCCATCAGCAGGCCGTGGCCGACGGTTTGTTCGATGGCATGAAGCGCTATTTCGAGCGCAATCCGCCGGCGGGCTCATACGTGGCCTGGCGGCAAGAGCAAAAGGCGAATGAGGCGTTGGTTTAAGGATCACGATGCTGAGCGCCGGGGAGAGCAGATTGCCTCTCCCCGGAAACGGGTCAGCCGCGCAGCTCACCGGCAACCCATCACCCGGTCGCAGGTGATCTTGGTCCTGCTCCCGCTCGAACTCGACACCCGGCTCATTGTCGTCCAGCCCACTTTCCGGGTATACCCCACCCAAGTCTCGCCGTTTGATGCCAGCCCGGTAAAAAACGTCAGCGAACCGTACCGGCTGTTGGTCTGTGCCCAGCGGCGATTGCCGACGCTTTCGAAGCCGCGCACAAACATGGTTTTCCCTGCCACCGCCACGCTGTACGTGTTGTTGTCGGCATCAATGCAGGCCAACAGCGTCGCGGTTCGCGTGCACAACGCCTTGTCCAGCGTGGGCGAGGGCGGCATAGCCAACGCCTGCGTGCTCAAGACCAGCAAGCACCCTGCAAACAACCGAAACAACCGAGTCATGAAGCTGCCTTAAAAAAGATTAGCGCCTGAGTATCGTTATACTATAACGTAAAAAGCGATCATATCCGCACTCTGGTGAAACCTTCATGAACCGCCTTCCCGTTACCGTTCTTTCCGGCTTCCTTGGCGCTGGCAAAAGCACGCTGCTGAATCACATCCTGCGCAATCGCGATAATTTGCGCGTCGCCGTGATCGTCAACGACATGAGCGAGATCAACATCGACGGGAGCGAAGTTCAGCGGGACGTCAGCCTCAATCGGGCGGAAGAAAAACTGGTGGAGATGAGCAACGGCTGCATCTGCTGCACCCTGCGCGAAGACTTGCTGGAAGAGGTCAGCCGGCTGGCCCATGAAGGCCGCTTCGACTATTTGCTGATCGAATCCACGGGCATTTCCGAGCCGCTTCCCGTGGCCGAAACGTTTACCTTTCGCGATGAACAGGGCCGGAGCCTGGCCGATGTCGCCCGACTCGACACCATGGTGACGGTGGTCGATGGCCTGAATTTTTTGCAGGACTTCAACGCCGCAGAAAGCCTGGCTTCACGAGGCGAAACCCTGGGCGAGGATGACGAGCGGGCAATCACTGATCTGCTGATTGAGCAGGTTGAGTTTGCGGACGTGATCCTTATCAGCAAGATCGACCTGATCAGCTCAACTGATCGCCGGGAGCTGATGGCGATCTTGCGGCGGCTTAACAGCCAGGCGGAGATTCTGCCGATGGTCATGGGCGCTGTGCCCCTGAGCAAGATCCTCGACACCGGCCGTTTCGACTTCGAGCGCGCGGCCCAGGCACCGGGCTGGCTCAAAGAGTTGCGCGGCGAGCACACGCCGGAGACCGAAGAATATGGCATTGCGTCCACGGCCTATCGGGCGCGTCGACCTTTTCACCCCCAACGCTTTTTTGACTTCCTGAATGCACCGTGGGAAAACGGGCGGCTGCTGCGCTCGAAGGGCTTTTTCTGGCTCGCCAGCAAACACGAGGATGCGGGCAGTTGGTCCCAGGCCGGCGGCTTGATGCGTCATGGTTTCGCCGGTCGTTGGTGGCGCTTCGTGCCCAAAGCTCAGTGGCCGCAGGACGATGAAAGCACGCAGGTGATCATGCGCAGCTGGGAAGCCGAGACCGGCGATTGCCGTCAGGAGCTGGTCTTCATCGGGCAGAACATCGACTTCGCTCGCCTGGCTGCCGAGCTCGATGAATGCCTGCTGACCGAGGCCGAGATGGCGGGCGGCATTGCAGACTGGCGCTCAATGCCAGATCCGTTTGGCGACTGGTACGGTGATGCAGCGTGAAAAACCGTCAGTCTTGCTGCGTTTTCCAGATGCCTTTGCTCTGCTGCTCGCAGAACGGTTTGAGAAACGCCGCGTCGCTGGCCACACCGTAATAGTGAATGTTCTGCCGATAAGGCATATTGGCCACCTGAGCGTTGCTGCACTGGCCAAATGACCCGGCAGGGCATTGCTCCAAGTAGGTGACCTCGGTTTTCTGATCCTTGAGCTGAGGTTTGCAGAATCCGTCGTGGAACAGATCTGGCGGGATGTTCAGATTTTCCTGACAGACTTTGACGTCCACGCGCTCGCCTTGGCTGTGCACAACGCACGACTCAGCCAAGACCTGCGTCGACGTCATCGCCATCAGCGCCCACGCCAGTCCCATGGGCCGCCAGATTGCTCGCATCAATTACCTCCGTCAGCGCTCATTTCAGGAGCGATCTCAAGAATGGCCGACATGCTGCAGAACATCCCCACTCATGTCATTGCAGGCCCGTTAGGTGCCGGCAAGACGAGCTTGATCAGGCATCTTTTGAAGCAGAAACCTGCGCACGAGCGCTGGGCTGTGCTGATCAATGAGTTCGGCCAGATAGGCCTCGATGCTGCGCTGCTGACGACCGGCGACGATGGTATCGCACTTGGTGAAGTGGCTGGCGGTTGCCTGTGCTGCGTCAATGGCGCGCCTTTCCAGATTGGCCTCGGCCGGCTGTTACGCAAAGCCAGGCCGGACCGCTTGCTCATCGAGCCCTCCGGACTGGGGCATCCGGTTCAGTTGATCAAGCAATTACATGAAGCGCCCTGGACCGGCGTGCTGTCGATCCAGCCCAGTGTCATGGTGCTCGACGCTCAGGCACTCGCCCACGGCAAAGTACTGCCTGACACCCAGCAAGAAGCTTTGGCGAATGCGGGTTTGTTGGTGCTGAACAAGTCTGACGGGCTGGACGCCGCGACGCGAAAGGCGATTGCCGATAGGCTGCCAGTCCGGATGCTGAGCTGGACTGAGCACGGGGCGTTGTCTCTGGATTCGTTGCCCGGCATCGACGTCAGCGCCCACGCTGGCTCCGACAATCCGGCCATCCCCCGGTCATTGGCGCAGCTCCCCTCAGCGTGGGCAGACCCGATGACGCCGGTCTGTCTGAGCCAGCAACAGGCGGACGGCTGGAGCATTGGCTGGCGCTGGCACCCTGAGCGGGTGTTCGATGCGGCAAAGGTGCAAGCCTGGCTGCAACCCTTGGGCTGGCGGCGCGCCAAGCTGGTTATCCACAGCGAAAAGGGATGGGTTTCAGGCAATGCGCTGAACGGTAGCATGTTGGAATGGGCGTCGAGTGAGTGGCGCAAAGACTCTCGCCTTGAGCTGATCTTCGACGGGCCTCAGGACGAGGCCGCTTTGCAGACCGCGCTGGCGGCCTGTCTGCTCTAAAGCGAGTTATCCACAGAGCATCACTGCTTCCACTTGTTGTGTTCCTGACGCCACTGGCTCAGCTGAATGATCTCGGCGGTGGGCTTCGGGTCTTTGATCTCGAACGGGTAGGGCGCCAGCTCGATCTGCGCCGCGTGGGCACCGAACATGGTGATCGTGCCGGGATGCCGATGCTCACCGGTGACCGTGAATTCGAAGTTATACACACGCGCCAGGCGCTTGCGGCCTTCATTGTCACGTTTGAAGGCGAGTCGCTTCAGCGCCACGTTGCCGTCGAGCAACTCGAGATCGAGTTTGGCGCAATGCTGTTTGACGCGTTCGAGCGCCCGTTCACGCAAGCCATGGGCGTGCCACAGCCAGGCGCCGGCAGTCGCCAGCAGCATGAGGACGAAAATGTTGCCCAGGGTCAGCATGGAAAAAGAACTCCAACAGAAGGCTTGCAGCTTAACTGCGTCGGGTGACAGACAGCCATAGCCCGAAAGTTTAATTTCGCTTCACTTCGTCCGGCATCGCCACTACTGTGCCTTCCCGGTCTCAGGAACCTGTCATGAAACGTACGCCCCATCTACTCGCCATCCAGTCGCATGTCGTGTTTGGTCACGCCGGCAACAGCGCAGCCGTGTTCCCTATGCAGCGTATCGGCATCAATGTCTGGCCGTTGAATACCGTTCAGTTCTCCAACCACACTCAGTATGGACACTGGGCAGGGGAAGTCCTGGCGCCGCAGCAGATCCCGGCGTTGGTCGAGGGGATTGCCGCGATAGGCGAGTTGGGGAATTGCGACGCGGTGCTGTCGGGTTATCTGGGGAGCGCAGCGCAGGGGCGGGCGATTCTGAGCGCCGTTGCACAGATCAAACGCGCCAATCCCCGCGCGCTGTATTTGTGTGATCCGGTGATGGGACATCCCGAGAAGGGCTGCATCGTGCCACAGGAGGTCAGCGATTTCCTGCTGGACGAAGCCGCTGCGGTGGCCGACTTTCTTTGCCCCAACCAGCTGGAGCTGGACAGCTTCTCCGGCCGTAAACCCGAATCGTTGCTCGACTGCGTGACCATGGCGCGAGCGTTGCTGGCCCGAGGCCCGAAGGCGGTAGTCGTCAAGCACCTGGCCTATCCGGGAAAGTCCGCGGACGGCTTTGAAATGCTGCTGGTGACCGAGCAGGAAACCTGGCACCTGCGCCGACCGCTGCTGGCATTCCCTCGGCAGCCTGTCGGCGTGGGCGACCTGACGTCCGGGCTGTTCCTGTCTCGGATTCTGCTGGGTGACGATCTGCGCAGCGCCTTCGAATTCGCGGCCTCAGCGGTGCATGAAGTGCTCCTGGAAACCCAGGCCTGCGGCAGCTATGAGCTGGAACTGGTGCGCGCGCAGGACCGAATCGCCCATCCGCGCGTCAAGTTCGAAGCGGTCCGGCTGTAAGCCGAAGCCCGTGCTGGCTTAAACCGGCTCATCCTTGATTTCACGATAACGCTTCTCCAGTTCCTGACGGATCTGGCGGCGTTGTTGTGCCTGCACGTAACGGCGCTTGTCTTCGCTGTTGGCCGGCGTTAGTGGCGGTACGCTGGCAGGTTTGCGCTGGTCGTCCACCGCGACCATGGTGAAGAAGCAGCTATTGGTGTGACGAACCGAGCGTTCGCGGATGTTTTCGGTCACCACCTTGATGCCTACTTCCATGGACGTATTGCCGGTGTAGTTGACCGATGCCAGGAACGTGACCAGCTCGCCGACGTGAATCGGCTCACGGAAAATCACCTGATCCACCGACAGCGTCACCACATAGCGTCCTGCGTAACGGCTTGCGCATGCGTAGGCCACTTCATCGAGGTACTTCAGCAGTGTCCCGCCGTGCACGTTGCCAGAAAAGTTGGCCATGTCCGGGGTCATCAATACAGTCATCGACAGCTGGGCGTTTCCGGGTTCCATAGCGTTGCTCACGGTCTAAAAGGGTCAGAAGGCACCTTGCTCGGGTGCTCGGGTGCGCGAATGCAGATTGGCGACAAAACCATCGATACCGGGACGCCAACGACCGCTCCGCCGTCACGCCCTGCACCCATCTGTTTCCATATATTGCACTGGCTTCTGCTGCTTTTGTGCGGTGTTAACCTGCGAAAGCCCTTGGATGGGGTAAATCCTGCGTCTCAGTCAGAATATTCAGGCTTCGTTGGCGAGTTTTCGTACAGCGGTCTTCTCTCTTTCAGGCGGATACGCGTATTTCATCGATTGCCAGCAGGAGCAGCGCCCGTGCATGCCATCAGTTTCATTCAAGACCTGGCTGTGATCATGCTCATCGCTGGCGTCGTAACGGTGGTGTTTCATCGGCTCAAGCAACCTGTGGTGCTCGGCTACATCGTCGCCGGCTTCATTATCGGCCCGCACACCCCGCCGTTCGGTCTCATTCACGACGAAGACACCATCAAGACCCTTGCCGAACTCGGCGTGATCTTTCTGATGTTCTGCCTTGGCCTGGAATTCAGCCTGCGCAAACTGTTCAAGGTGGGCGCAACGGCGTTCATTGCCGCGTTTCTTGAAATCATGCTGATGATCTGGATCGGTTACGAAATCGGCCAGTTCTTCGCCTGGAATACCATGGACTCGCTGTTCCTGGGTGCCATTCTGGCGATCTCGTCCACCACCATCATCGTCAAAGCGCTCAACGACCTGAAGATGAAAAACCAGCGCTTCGCCCAACTGATCTTCGGCGTGCTCATCGTTGAAGACATCCTCGGCATTGGCATCATCGCGCTCTTGTCAGGCATCGCCGTGAGCGGCACGGTCAGCTCAGGCGAGGTATTTTCCACGGTCGGCAAGCTGTCGCTGTTCATGATCGTGGCGTTGGTCATCGGCATTCTGGTCGTGCCGCGGGTGCTGGCCTATGTCGCGAAGTTCGAGAGCAACGAGATGCTGCTGATCACCGTGCTGGGTTTGTGCTTCGGGTTTTGCCTGCTGGTGGTGAAACTCGAGTACAGCATGGTGCTGGGGGCATTTCTCATCGGCGCGATCATGGCCGAATCCAGGCAACTGGCGAAGATCGAGCACCTGGTCGAGCCCATCCGTGACATGTTCAGCGCGATCTTCTTCGTCGCAATCGGCTTGATGATCGATCCGAACATTCTGCTCGATTACGCCTGGCCCATCGCGGTGATTACGGTCGCTGTGGTGTTGGGCAAGATGATTTCCTGCGGGCTGGGCGCTTTCATCGCAGGCAACGACGGCAAGACCTCGCTGCGGGTGGGGATGGGGCTGTCACAGATTGGCGAGTTCTCCTTCATCATCGCAGCGCTAGGTATGACGCTGCAGGTCACCAGCGACTTTCTCTATCCGGTCGCCGTGGCGGTCTCCGCAATCACGACGCTGTTGACGCCTTACCTCATCCGCGCAGCAGACCCGCTGTCCCACACGCTGGGCGCTATTGTTCCTGCACGCATGGCGCGGGTGTTTGGCCTGTACGGAGAGTGGCTGCGCAGTATTCAGCCGCAGGGGCAGGGCGCGGTGCTGGCGGCGATGATCCGGAAGATCCTGCTGCAAGTCGGGATCAATCTGGCGCTGGTCATCGCCATCTTCTTCACCGGGGCATTCTTCGCGGAGCGGATAGGCGTCTATTTCAGCGAATGGGTCAGCGATGTCGGGCAGCAAAAAGCCTGGATATGGGGCGCTTCATTGCTACTGTCGCTGCCGTTTCTGATCGCGGCTTATCGCAAGCTCAAGGCGCTGTCGATGCTGCTGGCAGAGATGAGCGTGAAGCCGGAAATGGCGGGCAGGCACACAGCGAGCGTCCGGCGGGTGATCGCCGAAGTGATCCCGCTGCTGTCATTGGTGGTGATTTTTCTGCTGATCGCATTGCTGTCATCCAGCATGCTGCCGACGCGCGAATGGTTAATGCTGATCGTCATCGTGGCGGCCGTGGTGGCTGCTGTGCTGTGGCGCTGGTTCATCCGTGTGCATACGCGCATGCAGGTCGCGTTGCTCGAAACTCTGGGCAATCATCCAGAGCCATGAGTGCTGAGTCAGCCTTGAGCTTTGTGGCTCAAGGCTGACTCAGGAAAGCATCTATGTTTCTCAGCTTTCCAGCCACACGTCACGCGCCCAGTGCCAGACGGATTCCCAGTTTTCTTCGGTGACGAGTTCTTCTTCGCCAGACCACAGCACCACAGTGCCGTCTTCTTCAACGCAGTAGTAATCCTCGCCGTCCTGACAAATCGGGATCAGCTCGCGGGGCACGCCGATGTCCCAGGCGGTCGCCGCCACCTCCGGCAGATACGTATGCGAGCCCGGATCAGTGACGGTGACAGGCTCAAGGCTGCCGTAAACCACGTCGCTGACGGTGAGCAAGAACTCCTTGAAGACGAAGGGGATATTGATGAACAGCTGCTCCTCAACTTCGACCAGCTGATCTTCATCAGGCAGTTCAAGCGGGACAGGGACCGGTTCATTGGCTTCACGGAGTTGTTCGATGACTTCTTCCACGACGTGGATCCTCTAACGATTTGCGCGGGTTATACAGTAGCTCAAAGGCATCGCCAAATTAACTTGGCTTCTATAGAAAGCAGAACCCCGGAACAAGTCCGGGGTTCATTTGCAGCAGCTCAGCGGTATTAGCCGTTCTGGCGGATACCTGCCACCAGCCAAGGCTGGTTGTCACCTTGGGCACGCTCCATGTTCCAGCTTTCGCTGAACACTTCGCCCTGATCGAAGCGCGACGTTTTCGACACACCGCTAAACGTCAGCGTGGCGATGGTCTTGTCGGCGCGATCGTCCAGACCGTCAAGTTGCACGGTGAGGTTGTCAATGAAGGTGGACTGGAAACCATCACCCAGATCGGCACGTTCTTTTTTCAGGAACTGCAGCATTTGCGGGGTCACGAACTCGGAGATCTTGTCCATCTCGTTCGCGTCCCAGTGCTGTTGCAGCGATTGGAAGTGGCTGCGGGCCGCTTCAAGGAAGCGTTCTTCGTTGAACCAGGCCGGCGCGTTGATCACCGGACGAGCTGCCGCTGCAGGAGCAGAACCACCGAAGATCGAATTCTGTGCCGGTTGTGGCTGTTCGAAGGTTTCACGCTGATAAGGAGCACCAGCAGGGGCCATCTGTGGCTGCTGTTTGCGTCGACGCGCCGCGATGAAGCGGAAGATCACGAAGGCGATGATCGCCATGATCAGGATATCGAAGAACTGCATGCCCTCGAAGCCACCGCCCATGAACATGGAAGCCAGAAGACCACCGGCGGCGAGACCGGCCAATGGGCCCAGCCATTTGGAAGCACCGCCCGCAGCAGGCGCAGGACGGCCAGCGGCGTTAGGTGCTGCGGCAGGAGCAGAAGGAGCTGTTTGACGCGCCTGGTGACTTGGCGCCGAGCCCATGCTCTTGCCACCACCGAAACGCGCAGCATTGACATCGAGGCTCATGGTGAGCCCGATCATCATTGCCAAAGCGATGCTAAGAAAACGTTGCATAAGGGAATTCCCGTTTGTGGATTGCACGCGCGCCATGTTGCACAGGACAAATGGGGATGACCAGCGGCCATATGTTTCCGGCTTTTGCGTGAATCTTCACCTGCCTGCCCTGCTTGGGTTGTAGGCAGGTGAAGAAAGTTCTGTAGGAAAGATGGGGGGTGGATGTGGGAATACAAGGGGTGCATCAACGCATCGTCGTTGCCGATCAAACTGGCTCGAGCTTCGCGTACCCCAGCATCAGCCACTTGCTGCCTTCCGAAAAATTCACCTGCACCCGCGCCTGAGCGCCTGAACCCTCGAAGTTGAGGATCACGCCTTCGCCAAACACCGCGTGCTGCACGTGCTGACCCAGGGAGAACTGGCTCTGCGGAATGGCTTCGCCGTCGAACAGACGACTCGGGGCCATGGTTTTGGAGCCGCCGAACGGACGGGTCACGCTGTTGGACAGCCGCACTTCCTGAATCAGATTGGGCGGGACCTCCCGAACGAAGCGCGAGACCTTGTTGTAGGTTTCGCTTCCGTAGAGGCGTCGGGTTTCTGCGTACGTCATCACCAGATGCTGCATGGCGCGAGTGATGCCCACATAAGCCAGACGACGCTCTTCTTCCAGGCGGCCCGGCTCTTCCAGGCTCATCTTGTGCGGAAACAGGCCTTCTTCCATCCCCACCAGGAACACGTACGGGAACTCCAGACCTTTGGCGCTGTGCAGCGTCATCAACTGAATGCTGTCTTCGTGCTCGTCCGCCTGCGTATCGCCTGCCTCCAGTGAGGCATGGCCAAGGAATGCAGCCAGCGGCGTCAGGTCTTCCTCTTCGTCGCTGTTCTCGAAAGCGCGTGCGGCGCTGACCAGTTCCTCAAGGTTTTCCACTCGGGCCTGGCCTTTCTCGCCTTTCTCTTCCTTGTGGTACGTGATCAGGCCGGACTGCTCGATGACCGTTTGGGTCATCAGATGCAGCGGCATGTCTGCGGCCTTGGCGGCGAGGTTTTCGATCAGTTCGATGAACGCCCCCAGTGCGCCAGCGGCACGACCGGTTAGGCCTTTGTTGGCGACCAGCAGGCGCATGGCTTCCCACATGGAAACATCGGCATGGCGCGCATGCTCGCGAATCGCTTCGACGGTTTTCTCACCAATGCCGCGGGGCGGAACGTTGATGACCCGCTCCAGCGCCGAATCATTACCGCGCCCGTCCAGCAGGCGCATGTACGCCATGGCGTTCTTGATCTCGGCGCGCTCGAAGAATCGCTGGCCACCGTAAATACGGTATGGGATGCGCTCGCGCAGCAATGCCTCTTCGAGGACCCGCGACTGGGCGTTGGAACGATACAGAATGGCGATGTCGCTGCGCGCCAGCCCGGTCTTGATCGCGCTCTCAATGGTCTCGACCACGTAACGCGCTTCGTCGTGTTCGTTGAACGCTGCATACAGATTGATCAGCTCGCCGTCGCCGACGTCCGTCCACAGCTCTTTGCCCAAGCGGCCGGTGTTATTGACGATCAAGCCGTTGGCGGCCTTGAGGATGCTCGCGGTGGAGCGATAGTTCTGCTCCAGGCGAATGGTCTCGGTGTCGGGGAAGTCTTCGGAATACTGATGAATATTCTCGATCTTCGCGCCACGCCAGCCGTAGATGGACTGATCGTCGTCGCCGACCACCATCAGGCTGTCGCCACCCTGTGCAAGCAGGCGCAACCAGGCGTATTGAACGGCGTTGGTGTCCTGGAATTCGTCCACCAGCACGTGACGGAAACGACGCTGATAGTGCGCAAGCAGGCTCGGATTGTCGCGCCACAGGTCCAGCGCGCGAAGCAGCAGCTCGGAGAAGTCGATAACGCCGGCGCGCTGACAGGCCGCTTCGTACGCCTCGTAGACCGACTTCATGGTCGTCAGAAACAGGTCGCCCGAGGCCTGAATGTGTTTCGGTCGCAGCCCTTCGTCCTTCTGGCCATTGATGAACCACTGCGCCTGCCGTGCCGGCCAGCGCTGCTCGTCCAGATTCAGCTCGCGCATGACGCGCTTGACCAGTCGCTGCTGGTCGTCGCTGTCGAGGATCTGGAAGCTCTGGTTCAGACCCGCTTCCTGCCAGTGCGCCCGCAGCAGGCGGTGCGCCAGGCCGTGGAAGGTGCCCACCCACATGCCGGCCGGGTTGATACCCATCAACTGCTCGATGCGATGGCGCATCTCGGCTGCGGCCTTGTTGGTGAACGTCACCGACAGGATCGAGTGCGGCGAGGCGTTCTCGACCTGAATCAACCAGGCGATACGGTGCACCAGCACACGGGTTTTGCCGGAACCAGCGCCGGCCAGGACCAACTGACGACCCACGGAGGCAGCTACGGCCTGGCGTTGGGCATCGTTGAGGGAGTTAAGCAGAAGGGAGAGGTCATCGCGCATCGGGGCATTCTAGGGTGCCGTGAGGGCATGGGCAAACCCTAACGCTGGCCGGTCGTGATGTTGTCGTCCCCATTTTTTGCCGTCTGTAGATTTTAATTGATGACTGTTTGGTCTCGACGGTCGCTTGTGTATCCTCCGCGAACGTTCAAGGCCACCAATTATAAGAAACGCCATGACCTTCAGCTCCGAAGCCCCGGCAGACTCCGTGGCGACACGTCGTGTCATCTGCAAGCAGTTTGCGAACCAGCTTGCCGCCGAGCGCACCCGCCTTCTTTATCAGGGATCGCTGCTGCCGACCCTGTTCATGTTCATCAATGGTTTGCTCTGTGCGTGGCTGCTTTGGAGCCCCGAGCGATACGTGCTGGTTGGCGTCTGGCTGGGATGGCTGTCAGCGCTGGTGTGCCTGCGCGTGCTGCAAGTCGCGGCGTTCAGGTCGGCATCACTCGATCGTCGATCGCAGCCGATCTGGAATCGCATGTTTCTGGCCGGCGCCTGCGTCAGCGGTTTCACCCTGTCCAGCGCCGCGCTGGTGTTGATGCCGGCGCAAAGCCTGGCTCAGCAGGCCTGGGTGTTCGGCCTGCTCGGCGCTGCGACGCTGTCTGCCAGTGTGGCCTATGCGGTGAGCATTCCGGCTTTTCTCACGTTCACGATGCCGTGCCTGCTGCCGCCCATCCTTTATCTGTTCTGGACCGGCGACCCTCAGTGCCATGGCTGGGGCTGGCTGGGACTGATCCTGCTGCTGGCGCTAATCGTGGTGGCCGCGCAGGTCAACCGTCTGATCGAGCGGGGCCTGATCCGCCGGTTTCAGAACGTGGCGCTCATTGAGCACCTGCAACAGGCCCAGGCCGAAAGCGACGAGCTTAATCGCGAGCTGAAGCGCCAATACGAGGAGCGTACGCGTTATCTGACCCATTACGATGAGCTGACCGGCCTTGCCAATCGGGCGCTGTTCAATGAGCGGCTGCGTGAGGCCAACCAGCGTGCGCGTCATGGCGGTCGCACGTTGGCGCTACTGCACATCAACCTTGATCGCTTCAAATTGCTCAACGACAGCCTGGGTCACGACATCGCTGATCAACTGCTGCGCCTCGTCGCGCGCCGGCTGAATGCCCACGTCGCAGACGCCGACACTGTCGCGCGGTTGTCGGCGGACGAGTTTGCCGTGCTGTTCGACAGCCACGGCAACCTGACCACGATGGCGCGAATCACGACGCGCTTGCTGGCGAAATTACGCTCGCCGATATCGGTGTCCGGCCATGAGCTGGTGATCAGTGCCTCGATCGGCATTGCGTTGCTGCCGGGCTCTGCCCGTGACATTCCCGCCCTGGTCAGCCAGGCGAATATGGCCATGCAGCACGCCAAGCACCTGGGCGGCGACAATTTCCAGTTCTACAGCGAGAGTCTTGAGGCAGGCACGCCTGGTCGTTTGCAGCTGGAAATCCAGCTGCGGCGCGCGATTGCAGAAGGGCAGCTGGAGGTTTTTTATCAGCCGAAGCTGGAGCTGGAAAGCGGGCGCCTCAATTCTGCGGAAGCACTGGTGCGCTGGCGTCATCCCGAGCGCGGTCTGATTTCGCCCGGCGAGTTCATCGGGCTGGCGGAGGAGACCGGCCTGATCGCCAACATCGGGGAGTTCGTGCTGCGCAAAGCCTGCCACCAGGCCTGTGAATGGCAGCGGGAGGGTCTCGCGCCGATCAGGGTTTCCGTCAATCTTTCGGTGCACCAGATGCGTCAGGGCAAGCTGGTCAGCCTTGTGCGGCAAGTGCTCGAAGAGACCGGGCTCAAGCCGGAATACCTGGAGCTTGAGCTCACCGAGAGTCAGCTGCTGGAGAGCGTCGAGCACATCATCACCACATTTCAGCAACTGCGCGCACTCGGCGTAAAACTGGCCATCGACGACTTTGGCACCGGCTATTCATCGTTGAGCTACCTGAAACGATTTCCGGTGCACTGCGTGAAGATCGACCAGGCCTTTATTCGTGGTTTGAATGAAGGGGCGGAAGACGCGGCGATTACCAAGGCGATTATCGCGATGGCCCACAGTCTTGACCTCAGGGTGGTGGCCGAGGGCGTTGAAGATTGCGAGCAACTGGAGTTTCTCAGGTCTCATGGTTGCGACGAGGTCCAAGGCTACTTGATCAGTCGGCCGGTGGAAGCCAGCGTCATGGGCGGCATCCTGCGCAGCCGGCAAACCGAAGCCTGGAGTCCTGTGCGAAAAGCCCTACACTACAAAGCGACCTGACCCTCAACACCGATCGGTTGACCGCGGGAAGATCGTTTAACTGTGCGGTTTGCAGGTCATGTAGTATAACTACAAGAAAGCTACAGCCCGGCCCATCCTTCATTTGAGTCCTGCCCTTTGAATCTGTTGCAGCACATCGCCCAGTCACGCCATCTCTTGCGCAAGTCGGAGCTGAAAGTAGCCGATCACGTGCTGCTTGATCCGGCGGCCGTGATGCACAGCTCCATGGCCGATCTGGCGCATGCGGTCGGTATCAGTGAGCCGACCATCGTGCGTTTCTGCCGCGCCATTGGCTGCACCGGTTTTCAGGATCTGAAACTCAAGCTGGCCCAGAGCCTCGCCGCCGGCGCGAGCTTCGGGCAGTTCGCCATCCACGAAGACGATTCCGTCGCCGATTACAGCCTGAAGATTTTCGACACCACGCTGCACACGCTGATAGAAGTGCGCGAAAAGCTCGACCCCCATGCCTTGCAGGCTGCGGTGACGGTCATGGCGGCGGCGCATCGGGTCGAGTTCTACGGTTTCGGCGCATCGGGTGCGGTCGCGGCTGATGCCCAGCACAAGTTCTTCCGACTGCTGCTGACGGCAGCGTCCTATTCCGATCCGCATATGCAGGCGATGTCGGCCGTGACACTCAAGCCTACGGACGTCGCGGTGTGTATCTCGCAGTCAGGTCGTTCGAAAGACCTGCTGATCACCGCCAATCTGGTGCGTGAAAGTGGTGCCAACCTGATTACGCTGTGCCCGAGCCAGACGCCACTGGCCGAGCTGTCCACGGTCAACCTCGCCATCGACGTGCATGAAGACACCGAGATCTACACGCCGCTGACCTCACGCATCGCGCATCTGGTGGTCATTGATGTGCTGGCGATGGGCGTCGCCATGGCGCGCGGTCCGAGCCTGGTCAATCACTTGAAAAGCGTGAAGCGCAGCTTGCGTAGCCTGCGGTTGTCGCCGAAGTCGATCAAATCGTCCGAAGATTGAGCCGATCCTGCACAGGGCTGAAACCTTCACCAACCTGTAACGCTTCCGACGTCTGATCGTCACCGCGCCCCGCCACTCTGTACTCCCGCACACGAATGGGAGACAGGATATGCCTCGGCACTACGATGACTCGCAGCAGCACAGCACCTCCAGCACCAAGACCCGCCGTCAGCAGGAAGACCAGCGCCGCATGGCGTTCCGGCGTGCGATCGAAAGCCATTCCGAAGAACGCCGCCTGAACCAGGAACTCTCGAACTACCTGGATGGCGCCACGGCCCACTTCTGGCAGAGCGCTAGCGCTTCGGAAGGTGGCCATCAAAGCGCGCGACCAGCTCGCTGATCTGCGTACGCTCCGTCCGAATGAATGACAGGAACGCGTGAGCCACCGGCGACAGACGTTTGTCCCGTGCCTGTACGACGCACCAGCTTCGGTACAGCGGCAATTCAGCCACTGGCAGCTCAACCAGCGTGCCAGTGGCAAGTTCCAGGCTCAGCGCATGGCGCGTCAGCAGTGCGACGCCAAGCCCCGCCACCACGCATTCACGCTGCGCTTCAGCCGAGGACACCTCCAGCGTGTGCTCGAAGTGAATGCGCTTCTCCTTGAAATATTCCTCGCACGCCTTGCGCGTCCCCGAGCCCTGTTCGCGGACCACCAGCGTTGCCGACTCCAGATCTTTCAACATTGGATTGGGCAACAGCGCCAACGGATGATCCGGCTGCGCCACGGCAATGATCGGGTTATTCAGAAAGGGCAAGAACTCCAGGCCCATGTCCTGCGGGACCATCGACATCACCACCAGGTCATCGCGGTTATCCGAGAGTCGCCGAATCACCTGCGCCCGATTGACGACCGTGAGGTTGAGCATGACTTCCGGGTACTTACGCTTGAAGGCCGCGAACAGGTGGGGCACGAAGTACTTGGCACTGGATTCGATCGCCAGTTTGAGCTGCCCCTGCAGCGAGCCCTGCATGTCGGAGAGCTGCATGTCGAGGTTCTCCAGCCGACCGAAGATGTCGCGGCTGGCGAGCTGCAGCGCCTCGGCTGCTTCCGTGAGATAGAGCTTTTTACCCACGTATTCGAACAGCGGCTGGCCGACCAGCTCTTCCAGCTGACGAATCTGCAGGCTCACCGCCGGCTGGGTCAGCGACATTTCTTCGGCTGCGCGACTGTAAGAGCGTAAATCACAGACCTCATTGAAGATCCGTAATTGACGCAACGTCATGCGCATCAATGACTTACGCATTTATCTACCTCTGGCTGCTTTGCTGATAGTGGTAACTATAAGGTTTTGCTTATGGTTCACCCAATATTTACTCATTTTTGTTAATTGCTGATTCGTCATAGGGTGGCTTGACCTGCGAGCAACATGCAGTAACGGAATGTCGCGCGGTATTGGCCAGCCATCTGGCCCGTCTGCTAATCGGTCGAGGAAATACCAGTGATAAAAAAAATCCTGATCGCCAACCGTGGGGAAATCGCTGTCCGGATCGTGCGCGCCTGCGCCGAAATGGGCATCCGCTCGGTGGCGATCTATTCCGACGCGGACCGTCACGCGCTCCACGTGAAGCGTGCCGACGAAGCGTATGGCATCGGCTCGGAGCCCCTCGAAGGCTATTTGAACCCGCGCAAGCTGGTGAACCTCGCCGTTGAAACCGGCTGCGATGCGTTACACCCCGGCTATGGGTTTCTGTCGGAGAACGCGGAGCTGGCGGATATCTGCGCCGAACGAGGGATCAAGTTCATCGGCCCGTCCGCTGAAGTGATCCGCCGCATGGGCGACAAAACCGAAGCTCGCCGCAGCATGATCAAGGCCGGCGTACCGGTGACGCCCGGCACGGAAGGCAACGTGGCTGACATCGCCGAAGCACTGGTGGAAGGCGATCGCATCGGTTACCCCGTGATGCTCAAGGCCACGTCGGGCGGCGGCGGTCGCGGCATTCGTCGCTGCAACAGCCGAGAAGAGCTGGAACAGGCGTTCCCTCGGGTCATTTCCGAAGCCACCAAGGCCTTCGGCAAGGCCGAAGTCTTTCTGGAAAAGTGCATCGTCAACCCAAAGCACATCGAAGCGCAGATCCTCGGCGACAGCTTTGGCAACGTCGTTCACCTGTTCGAGCGTGATTGCTCGATCCAGCGCCGCAACCAGAAGCTCATCGAAATCGCCCCGAGCCCGCAACTGACGCCGGAGCAGCGCGCCTACATCGGCGACCTCTCCGTACGCGCCGCCAAGGCCGTGGGCTATGAGAACGCCGGCACCGTGGAGTTTTTGCTCGCCGAGGGCGAGGTGTACTTCATGGAGATGAACACCCGCGTACAGGTGGAGCACACGATCACCGAGGAAATCACCGGGATCGACATCGTCCGCGAGCAGATTCGTATCGCCTCGGGGCTGCCGCTGTCGGTCAAGCAGGAAGACATCATCCATCGCGGTTTCGCGTTGCAGTTCCGCATCAACGCGGAGGACCCGAAAAACAACTTCCTGCCGAGCTTTGGCAAGATCACCCGTTATTACGCGCCCGGCGGTCCCGGCGTGCGCACCGATACGGCGATCTATACCGGCTACACCATTCCGCCGTATTACGACTCCATGTGCCTGAAGCTGATCGTCTGGGCGCTGACCTGGGAAGAGGCGATGGACCGCGGCCTGCGCGCGCTGGACGACATGCGTCTTCAAGGTGTGAAGACCACGGCCGCGTATTACCAGGAAATCCTGCGCAACCCGGAATTCCGCAGCGGCCAGTTCAATACCAGCTTCGTTGAGAGCCATCCCGAGCTGACCAACTACTCGATCAAGCGCAAACCCGAAGAGCTGGCCCTGGCCATCGCCGCCGCCATTGCTGCCCATGCGGGCTTATAAAAAAGCCAGCTGCAAGCGCTAAGCCGCAAGCTGCAAGTTGAAGCCGATCCGCTGTTACTTGCCGCTTGTAGCTTGCCGCTTGAAGCTAAAAGGAGATCCGAACATGTCCAAGAAAATCTTCGTCACCGACACCATTTTGCGCGACGCCCACCAGTCTCTGCTGGCGACCCGCATGCGCACCGAGGACATGCTGCCGATCTGCGACAGGCTCGACAAAGTCGGCTATTGGTCGCTGGAAGTGTGGGGCGGTGCGACCTTCGACGCCTGCGTGCGCTTCCTGAAGGAAGATCCGTGGGAGCGCTTGCGCCAATTGCGCGCGGCGCTGCCCAACACGCGTCTGCAGATGCTGCTACGCGGTCAGAACCTGCTGGGGTATCGCCACTACAGCGATGACGTGGTCAGGGCATTCGTCGCCAAGGCGGCGGACAACGGTATCGACGTGTTCCGTATCTTCGATGCCATGAACGATGTGCGCAATCTGCGCGTGGCGGTCGAAGCCGTGAAGGCGTCCGGCAAACACGCCCAGGGCACGATTGCTTACACCACCAGCCCGGTGCACACCATCGGCGCGTTTGTGGCGCAGGCCAAAGAGATGGAAGCGATGGGTTGTGATTCCGTCGCGATCAAGGACATGGCCGGTCTGCTGACCCCGTACGCCACGGGTGAGCTGGTCAAGGCATTGAAAGCCGAGCAATCCCTGCCGGTGTTCATTCACTCCCATGACACCGCGGGCCTGGCCGCGATGTGCCAGCTCAAGGCCATCGAAAACGGTGCCGACCACATCGACACCGCGATCTCCAGCTTCGCCTGGGGCACCAGCCACCCGGGCACCGAGTCGATGGTTGCGGCCCTTAAAGGCAGTGAGTTTGACACCGGCCTGGACCTGGAACTGCTGCAGGAAATCGGCCTGTATTTCTACGCGGTGCGTAAGAAGTATCACCAGTTCGAAAGCGAATTCACGGCGGTCGATACCCGTGTGCAGGTCAACCAAGTGCCGGGCGGCATGATCTCCAACCTCGCCAACCAGCTCAAAGAGCAGGGCGCTTTGAACCGCATGGGCGAAGTGCTGGCCGAGATTCCGCGGGTGCGCAAAGACCTGGGCTATCCGCCGTTGGTGACCCCGACTTCACAGATCGTCGGCACCCAGGCGTTTTTCAACGTGCTGGCCGGCGAGCGTTACAAAACCATCACCAATGAAGTGAAGCTTTACCTGACTGGCGGCTACGGCAAGGCGCCAGGGCAGGTGGACGAGACACTGCGCCGTCAGGCCATCGGCAGTGAAGAGCTGATCGACGTGCGTCCGGCCGACCTGCTCAAACCGGAAATGACCAGACTGCGCGGTGAGATCGGCGCCTTGGCGACCAGCGAAGAAGACGTGCTCACTTACGCCATGTTCCCGGACATCGGCCGCAAGTTTCTCGAAGAACGTGCGGCGGGCACCCTGGCGCCAGAGCCGCTGCTGCCGATTCCCGAGCCTGGCGCGGTGGCGAAATCAGGTGGCGAGGGCGTTCCGACCGAATTCGTCATCGACGTTCACGGCGAAAGCTACCGCGTTGATATCACCGGCGTGGGCGTCAAAGCCGAGGGCAAGCGTCACTTCTATCTTTCCATTGATGGCATGCCGGAAGAAGTGGTGTTCGAGCCACTCAATGAGTTCGTCGGCAGTGGCATCGGCAAGCGTGCGCAGGCCAGCAAACCGGGCCATGTCAGCACTTCCATGCCGGGCAACATCGTCGACGTGCTGGTGAAGGAGGGCGATGCCGTCCGCGCCGGTCAGGCAGTGCTGATCACCGAAGCGATGAAGATGGAGACCGAAGTCCAGGCTGCAATCGCTGGCAAGGTTGTGGCCATCCACGTCGCGAAAGGCGATCGCGTAAACCCGGGCGAGATATTGGTCGAAATCGAGGGCTGACACTGCCGCTGCACATTGACCGCCTGCCGCGCACAGACGCGGCAGGCTGAACGGTTACCTCTGGGGGAGCTCTCGTGGCTCCTCTTTTTTTGCCTGAAGCTGGGCGCCTCCGGCTGTTTCGTTTCGACGCACTCAGTTGCCGCGCAGTTGCTCCAGCGTTCTGATTTGCCGACCGTCCTTGAAGTTATCCACAGCCAGCCATGCTTCAAACGCTTGCTGTGCAGCCGGCCATTCGCTGTCGATCATCGAATACCAGGCGGTGTCGCGATTCTGCCCTTTGAACACCGAATGCTGGCGGAACGTGCCTTCGAAGCTGAACCCGAAGCGCTCGGCCGCGCGCCTGGAGCGGGCGTTGTTGGCGTTGCATTTCCATTCCAGACGGCGATTGCCCAGCGCAAAGGATTCCCTCGCCAGCAGGTACACCGCTTCCGTTGCCTTGGGCGTGCGTTGCATCGAGGCGCCGAAGGTCACATGGCCAATTTCGATGCGGCCCGCGCTCGGGAAGATGGACATCAAGCCCAGAAAGCCGTCGATGGCGCCGGTCTGTTGATCAATGACGGTGTAGAACCACGGGTCAGTCGAGCCTTCCAGGCCGGCGAGATAGTCATCGAATGCACTGCGCTCAGGAAACGGGCCCACGAACAGGTAATCCCACAATTTGCGGTCAGCGGCCGGACCTTCCAGCGCCTCCCACAAGCCATCACCATGGCGGGCGGCGTTGAGTTTCTCCAGACGAATAAAGTGTCCTTGCAGCGTGCGCGTGTCCGGCAGTTTGGCCGGTTGCCAGTGCGTGAGATCCGACATATCGAGGGTTCCTGGTCTTACAACGGTTTGCGAAATTGGATATAGCCCGGGCGCTCTGCGATGCGCTCGTAGAGCTGAATCGCGGTTGCGTTGGTTTCGTGGGTGAGCCAATGGACTTTGTCAGCGCCGTCCCTTTTGGCGGTCGCGTAGACGTACTCGATCAGTTGGCGACCAACGCCCGTGCCGCGCTGTTCCGGCACCACCAGCAAATCCTGCAAGTAGCAGGCATTGCTGATGCTCCAGTTCGAGCGGTGATAGATGAAATGCACCATGCCTACCGCCTTGCCGTCCTGCCAGGCGAGGGCGGCATTGGTGGGCTCGCTGTTGTCCAGAAACCGCTGCCAGGTGCTCTGTGTGACCGCATCGGCCAGCGTGGTTTTGTAGAAGGTCAGATAGGCATGCCACAACGGCAGCCAGGCATCGTGATCTTCGGCGGTGACGGGACGGATGTGGAGGTCAGACACGCGATGCTCCCTGGCTCATCAACTGAGCGATTTTCTGATCGGATGGGTCCTGGCTGAGTGCCAGGCCTTTGCTGACGCCGGCGATGTCTGCGGCGCTGCGGTTCTGGTTGAGCTTGCGTTTGCCCTCCAGCCGCTCGACGGGGATCGCGAAGCCGACGATGCCGTTGAGCATTTTTTCGATGTAATCGGCGGGTGCGTCGCTGACAGCCCAAGGCTCGGCGCGGCTGGCTTCGTGCTTGTCGGTCAGGCCGGTGACAACCCGCAACAGCCGTGCTGGATCAGTGAACACATCGGCGCGGCCATACGCGTGCACCGCCAGGTAATTCCAAGTGGGCACCACTTTGCCGTGCTCGGCCTTGGCGGCATAAAAAGAAGGGCTGATATAGGCGTCTGCACCCTGGAAAATCAACAATGCTTCGGCGCCCGTCTCCAGAGCCTTCCACTGCGGATTCGCCTTGGCCAGATGCCCATACAGCGTGCCTTGCGGACCTTGAGTCGGTTCGAGCAGCAAGGGGATATGACTCGCTTGCAAACCGGTCTCGTCAAACGTGACCAGCGTTGCCAGGCGCGTGGCTTCTATCTGCTTGTGCAGGCTGGCAAGGTCTTCATCTTTAAAATAGCTGGGCGTGTACATGAGATTTTCCTTGGCGGCTGAGCCAATCCTAGGCAGCCTAATGGTTCGTTGTAAGAGCCATTAATGGTCAATCTCATAGGGCCAATGCCATGCACGTACCCACGCCTGCGCTGACGTTCGATTTCGCCGGCATGGAGCTGAACCGCCGCCATGGTCTTAGCCGCCAGCTCTATCAGACCCTGCGCGAACGCATCCTCGACGGTCGCTTATCCGGTGGCACGCGCTTGCCGGCAAGCCGGGATCTGGCGTCGTCCCTCGGCATCTCCCGCAACAGCGTGGTGCGCGCCTATGACCAGCTCTACGCTGAAGGCTTTATCGAGAGCCGCGTGGGCGATGGTACATACGTGGCCCTGTTGAGGGAGAAACCGCTGGCTGCAAAAAAACTATCCACACACCTGTCCACAGGGTTATCACCAAGCTTATCAACAGGGTTATCCACAAAACCCCCGATTGTGGCGGCCGAATCGTCCAACAATGTTATCCACAGCACGGCAATGCATACGCTGGATCGGCATCATTTACGACCTCCAAAAAGCGGCCTGCCGAAGGCATTTCGAACAGGGGTTCCGGCATTCGATCTGTTCCCTTTCGACACGTGGGGCAAGCTGCACGCTGCTTTCTGGCGTAAACCAGGCCTGCAACATCTGGGCTACGGCGACCCGGCCGGCGAATGGCGACTGCGAGAGCTGATCGCTGCTTATTTGAGGACGTCCCGCGATCTGCGCTGCGCACCTGAGCAAATTGTGATCACCAATGGCGCGCAGCAGGCAATTACCCTTTGTGCACAGCTGCTGCTGGAGCAGGGCGACGTGGTAGCACTCGAAAACCCGGGGTACCGCGCGGCTGGCCATGCCTTCGGGGTGGCTGGCGCCAAGTTGCAGGGTATGCCGGTTGACGCCGAGGGCATGCGCAGTCCGGCTCTGGATGACTCAGGTTGCAAGTTGGCGTACGTGACGCCCTCTCATCAATACCCGCTGGGGGTGACGATGAGTCTGGCGCGGCGCCTGGAACTGCTCGCCTGGGCCGAGCGCAATCAGGGCTGGATCGTCGAAGACGACTACGACGGCGAATATCGCTACAGCGGCGCCCCGCTGGCGCCGTTGGCAGCGCTGGATCGGAGCGGCCGCGTGCTGTACGTCGGGACATTCGGCAAGGTGGCATTTCCGGCGCTGCGTCTGGGTTATCTGGTGTTGCCGCGCAACCTGGTGGAGCCCTTCAGCCGGCGCCGGGCCGTGGACATGCGTCATTCCGAGGTCGGCACGCAAATGGTCATGGCCGAGTTCATCGCAGCAGGCCACTTTCAGAGGCACATCCGTCGCATGCGCCGCGCTGCCTTGAGTCGACGTGACGCATTACTGGCCGACTGGCCCCATGAACTTGCGGGTTGCAGCCCGATGATCAAGCCGGTTGCAGGGCTTCATGTCACCGTCGCGGTGGACACGTTAGAGCGTGAGACGGAACTGGTGACCAAAGCAGAAAGCGTTGGCGTCGAGGTCGCGCCGTTGAGTGAGTATTGGCTACCGGAGTCAAAGACGCCGATGGATGATCGGGCCGGGCTGGTCCTGGGCTTTGCGGCGGTGCCCGAGGCCGATATCGCCTCGGCGCTGGCGCGGTTGCGAAGCGTCTGGCGGGTTTGATGGTGGTGAAGCCAATGGCGGCGTTGGCGCGTCACCAAGCAGGCACCGGCGTATACTCGCGCCCATCGCAATCCTTTTCCGAGATACGCCCATGAGTCTTCCCCTCTCTGTGGCGCCGCAGCGCAAGCTCGGCGCCCCGCTGATCGCCTTCCTCTTGTTGGTGGTCGGCGCTCTGTTTCTCCAATCGGCCGTTGGCGGCAGGCAAGTGCTGTTGCTGATCGTTGGCGCCGCGCTGGGCCTTACGCTGTATCACGCCGCTTTCGGCTTCACTTCGGCCTGGCGGGTATTCATCAACGAGCGACGCGGCGCCGGTCTGCGTGCGCAGATGGTGATGCTGGCCGTCGCGGTGGTGCTGTTTTTCCCTGCGCTGGGTGCCGGTACGCTGTTCGGCACGCCGGTCACCGGCCTCGTCGCCCCAGCTGGCGTGTCCGTTGTCTTCGGTGCCTTCATCTTCGGCATCGGCATGCAAATGGGCGGCGGCTGTGCGTCCGGCACGCTGTTCACCGTTGGCGGCGGCAATGCACGGATGCTGGTGACCTTGCTGTTCTTCATCATTGGCTCGCTGATCGCCACCCATCACGTCGATTGGTGGTTCTCGCTGCCGTCGTTCCCCGCCACCTCCATTGTCAAAAGCTTCGGCGTGATCCCTGCGCTGCTCATGAGCCTGGCGCTGTTCGCAGTCATTGCTTTTGTCACCGTCAAACTGGAAAAGCGTCGGCACGGAGAGCTGGAAGCGGCCGTCACCAGTGAGCACGTTGGCTTGCGCCGCTTCCTCCGTGGTCCCTGGCCGCTGGTGTGGGGGGCGGTAGGCCTGGCGCTGCTCAACTACGCCACACTGGCATTGGCAGGTCGCCCTTGGGGCATCACCTCGGCCTTTGCGCTATGGGGTGCGAA
This sequence comes from Pseudomonas sp. NPDC078416, assembly GCF_050268485.1. Lineage (NCBI taxonomy): Bacteria > Pseudomonadati > Pseudomonadota > Gammaproteobacteria > Pseudomonadales > Pseudomonadaceae > Pseudomonas > Pseudomonas sp. NPDC078416. The sequence continues at coordinate 64,440 of NZ_JBNNGV010000001.1, forward strand.
AGTCGCCGGTGGTCTGGGCGTGGATGTGGGCAGTTGGCCGTTCTGGCAGATGCCAGCGAATGCCAAGGCGCTGGCTGCTCCCGTATGGGAAGACATCACCACCGTCATGGATATCGGCATCATGCTGGGTGCGGCAGTGGCGGCCGGCCTTGCAGGACGATTCGCCCCGAGCCTGAAAATCCCGACACGCTCGCTGATCGCTGCAGTGCTTGGTGGACTGTTGCTCGGTTACGGTTCGCGCCTGGCGTACGGCTGCAACATCGGCGCGTACTTCAGCGGCATCGCCTCAGGCAGCCTGCACGGCTGGCTTTGGCTGATCGCTGCCTTTGCGGGCAACGCACTGGGCGTGCGGATTCGGCCGTTCTTCTTTGAGGGCGAACGTCGGCCCGCAGTTTTGACCGGGTGCTGATCGAGTGATCTGAAGGACGGAGGGCGCTTGCCCGCGAGGTGCGGGCAAACGCTCTTACACAGGATTAACCGGCGATCTGCTCGTTAGCCCGCTTGACGATATTCTCCGCGGTGAAACCGTACTTGGCCTGCAGCTTCTCGATGGGAGCCGACGCACCGAAGGTGTTCATCACAATCTTCGCGCCAGTCTGGCCGACGTACCGATCCCAGCCGACAGGCCCTGCCTGTTCCACCACCACCCTGGCTTTTACGTCCGGTGGCAGCACGCCGTCGCGATAGGCCTTGTCCTGGTCCTCGAAGAGCTCCCAGCTCGGCATCGACACCACTCGCGCCGCAACGCCTTGGGCTTTGAGCGTCTCGAACGCCTCGACGGTCATGCCGACCTCGCTGCCGGTGGCGATCAGGATGACGTCTACTTTGCCTTCCACCGCATCAGCCAGTACATAGGCGCCTTTGGTCAGGCCCTCGGCGCTGGCGTATTTCGAGCGATCAAGGGTTGGCAGCGGCTGACGTGACAGCACCAGGCAAGTCGGTCTGCTAGTTTGCGCCAGCGCGATTTTCCAGGCCTGCGCCGTTTCGTTGGCATCGCCCGGACGAATCGTCAGCACACCCGGCGTTGCGCGTAGTTGAGTCAGCTGCTCGATGGGCTGGTGCGTCGGGCCGTCTTCGCCGACGCCGATCGAGTCATGAGTGAATACGAACACCACTGGCAACTCCATGATCGACGCCAGACGAATCGGCGGCTTCATGTAGTCGCTGAAGACCAGAAACGTCGAGGTGTACGGGCGGATGTAGGACAGCGCCAAGCCGTTCGCAATCGAGCCCATGGCGTGTTCGCGCACGCCGAAGTGCAGGTTTCGACCGCCGTAATGGCCCGCTTCGAAGCTGCCCGCACCCTCAAATGTGAGGTTGGTTTTGGTCGACGGCGAAAGGTCGGCCGAGCCGCCGATGAGCCAAGGGATCTGCTCGGCGAAGGCGTTCAGCACCTTGCCACCGGAAGCGCGCGAGGCAATGCCTTTGGCGTCCGCTTCAAAATTCATCTGCTTGTCTTGCCAGCCTTCGGGCATTTCACCAGCACGCATGCGCTTGAGCTGGTCAGCGAGCTCCGGCTGGTCCTTTTCAAACTGGTTGAAGGTTGCGAGCCATGCGTCGTAATCGCTGCCGCTACGTTCCAGCAATGCATCCCGCAGGTATTGGCGAGCATCTTCCGGCACCAGGAAGCTGCTGTTTTCATCCCAGCCGTAGGCTTTCTTCGTCAGCTTGATTTCATCGTCGCCCAGCGGTTCGCCGTGGGCGGCAGACGTGTTGTGCTTATTGGGCGAACCGAAGCCAATGATGCTGTCGACCACGATCAGGGTCGGTGCATCGCTGGTGTGCTGAAAGGTCTGCAGCGCCTTCGCCAGCGCGTTGGCGTCATTGGCGTCTTTGACGTGCAGGGTTTTCCAGCCGTAGCCCTCGAAACGCTTCTGCACATCGTCGCTGTACGCCAGCTCGGTATGGCCTTCAATGCTGATGGTGTTGTTGTCGTAGATCCAGCACAGGTTCGACAGCTTGAGGTGGCCGGCAATCGACGCCGCCTCGGCGGTCACGCCTTCCATCATGTCGCCATCGCCACACAGCACGTAAACGCTGTAATCGAACAGCGTAGCGCCGGGCTTGTTGAAGTGCTCGCCCAGCCAGCGCTCGCCCATCGCCATGCCGACGCTGTTGGCGCAGCCTTGACCCAGCGGACCGGTGGTGGTCTCCACGCCGGTGGTCATGCGGTATTCAGGGTGGCCCGGGGTTTTGGAATCCATCTGGCGAAATTGCTTGATGTCCTCCAGGCTCACCGCGGGTTTGCCCGATGGTTTGCCATGCTCGTCGATCTCGACCACACCCGCCAGGTGCAGCAGTGAATAAAGCAGCATCGACGCATGACCGACCGACAGGACAAAGCGATCGCGGTTTGGCCAGTCAGGGTGTTCCGGGTGGTAGCGCAGGAAATCTTTCCACAGCGTGTAGCCGACAGGTGCCAGCGCCATCGGCGTGCCGGGGTGCCCGGAGTTGGCTTTTTGCACCGCATCCATGGCCAGGGTGCGAATGGTGTTGATGGTCAATTGGTCGCGGTCGGTGTGCGGCGTAAAAGCGCGCGCGGCGCCGGAGCGTTCGGTGGAGGGAGTATTGGCAGACGAGCTCATTAACGTTCTCCTCGTGACGGGTAGCGGAAGCATCCAGATAGGTGTTGAGCTCCCGGAGGCTGTGATCGTTCCATGAACAATCTGTCAGGCGACCCGGTGGAGAAGCGATTCAGCTTTCCGAGAGTATTTGGTTACATATAGCCTGTGGTCGTAACGAACGAACTTGCCCGCAGGCATTCGAAGCCTTGGGTCGAGCCTTTGCCGACTGATTCAACGTATTGCGACGGAGGTGGCTTTTGCAGGAATTGATCGTCAAGAAGTACCGGGCCATGATCCGGACGTTTACCTACATCGGTTGGTCCTTGTTCTGGCTGCTGATCTGGGATGTTGTCGTCACCGTCGACTTCATGCTGTTTCTCGATCGCAAGATCACCCTGCCATCGATGCCCCTGACCCTGCTGGGTTCTGCGCTGGTGGTGCTGACCAGTTTCCGCAACACCAGTGCGTACAACCGCTGGTGGGAGGCGCGCACCTTATGGGGCGCGCTGGTCAATAACTCTCGTAGCTTCGCCCGGCAGGTGCTGACGTTCATCGATGACGAGGACGGGCTGAACCCGGTCAAGGCCACGCTGTTGCGCCGGCATGTCGCCTATGTTGAATGCCTGTCGGCCCATTTGAAGGGCAGCGATTGCGGCGAGCAGGTCACCGCGATGATTTCCCGGGAAGAGTACGAGCGCCGCACGCGCACCAACAACTTCCCCAACGCGATTCTCAATGAGTCCGCTGCGATCATCTCTCAGGAATACAAGGCCGGCCGTCTGGACAGCATTCGCCTCGAACGGCTCGAAGCGACGCTGGTGGAAATCTCCAACAACCAGGGCGGAATGGAGCGCATCGCCAATACCCCGTTGCCTTACCCGTACGTCACGTTCCCGCGCCTTTTCATCACGCTGTTCTGCATCATCGTGCCCATCGGTCTGGTGGAAACGCTGGGATGGTTCACGCCGCTGGCGTCCACCGTGGTCGGCTTCATGCTGCTGGCAATCGAGAAAATCGGTACCGACCTGCAAAGCCCGTTCAAAGTCTCCGAGCACGAGATCCAGATGAAAGCGCTGTGCGAAAACATCTCCGGCAATCTTAACTCGATGCTGCAGGATGCAATGGATAAGCGACCGGTTGAGGTGGCTTATTCGTAGATATAGATATTCTCTGCGCCCCGGCCCTGCGAGGTCAGGATTGAGTGCTACATAGCGCTTGGGGCGTTTGTAATGACTGAGCCGCTAGCGGATGTGAAATGGCGTAAGACGTCGGCAAGCTGTATCACCTGGTGACGTTTGTCCCGGTGCAGATGATTTGTGTTGGCTATGGTTAAAGCCGTCGGGCGGGTTCATGGCGCTGACTACATAAATCATACCCGTAAGGGGTATACACTCAGAATCAGGTGATCGGATGGTGGTGCTGAAGCGAAGGGATTTCGCAAAGTGGCAAGCTGGCGAAAATCTTCCCGACAATGCGCTCTGCGATGCAGTTGCGGAGATGGAAAACGGTTTGGTCGATGCGGATTTGGGAGGAAGCTTGTACAAGAAGCGAGTCGCCCGGGCCGGCGGAGGAAAAAGCAGCGGTTATCGTACCCTGCTATCCGCGAAGTCGGGAGACAGCTACGTATTTCTGATCGGTTTTGCGAAAAGCGCTCGATCAAATATCACGGCTCAGGAAAAAAAGGCTCTGCGCTATGCGGGCAAAGTTTTCCTTGGCCTGCCTCAGGATGCAATGGTGCTGGCTTTGCGGGCTGGGACGTTAGAGGAGGTTCACTGTGACCAGTAAAATCATCGAGGCGCTACGGGGAGATATCGCCGAGCTTTATGCGGAAGGCGCAGTGGGCAAGATCACCCTGCGCGAGTTTGAGTCTATATGCCCAGCACCTGTCCGAGAGCTTAGCCCTGGGGATATACGGAGCTTGAGGCTGGCTTTGAAGTTCAGTCAGCCGGTGTTCGCGCTTCACCTGAACACCACAGCGTCCACGGTTCGCAAGTGGGAGCAGGGCGACAGCCGTCCTGCAGGGCCTGCCTTGAAGCTTCTGAATGTCATCGCGGATAAAGGCCTGCAGACGATTATCTAAGCGGCGCTACTCGCTCAGCGCAACTCCCCACACACATCCAGCTCAACCAGCTGCCGTATGTCATCCTCGTCCAGTCCCGCCCCCAGCAGCGCATGCAGCTTGCCGAACGCAGCTTCGCGGGTCATGCCGCCGCCGGACAGCACGCCGACATCCCGCAGCCGACTGCCAGCCTCATACACATCCAGCTCGACGCCGCCTTCGTGGCATTGGGTAATGGCCACGACCACGACGCCTTGCCGGTGAGCACGCTGCAGGCTGGCAAGGAATCCGGCGTTATCGCTGGGCCCTGTGCCGCTGCCGAAGCATTCCAGCACAAGACCTTGAATGCCGCTGTCGATCAATCCGTCCAGCTGAGCAGCGCCAATGCCGGGGAACAGGGGCAACACCGCAACATTCGCCAAATGCTTGGGCTGACGATAGTCCAGTGCCGCCGGCAATGCCGATGCGGCCTCACCACCCCGAGCGCGATTAAGTGCCGCGAAAGGGTTACGGCCGAAGCTGCGAATCTTCGCGCACCGCGTCGGCTCAAGCAGCTCCCCGTGGAAGTACAGATGCACTCCCGCGGCAAGCCCTTGACCCAAGGCCTGCAAGGCGCCGTTGACGTTTTCCCATGCGTCGCTGTCGGGAACGCCCGCTGGCAACATCGACCCGGTGAACACAACCGGTGCATTCAGGCCCAGCAGCTGAAAGCTCATGGCCGCTGCGCTGTAGGCCAGGGTGTCGGTGCCGTGCAGGATCAGCACGGCATCGCAGTGCTGAACTTCAATTGCGTCGACCACCGCCTCACGCAAGCGCTGCCAGTAGGCGGGCGTCATGTTGGCGCTGTCGATCAGGGGAGCCATTTCGCGGAACGACCACTGCGGCACCACCATTTCGGGCAGTGCAGCCAGTTGCTCAGCCATGCGCACTTCAAAGCCGGAAGCGGGTGCAAGCCCGTTTTCGCTGGCCTGCATGCCGATGGTTCCACCGGTATACAGCACCATCACCTGGCGGGCTGCTGTGTGGTTTTGGCGATTCATGCCTGTCTCCCTGGACCGACGTTCAAATGATCAATGCGCGTCTGCGACCGATTTGCCGCTGACCGTTGCCGAGGCTACCGCTGGCTGAGCGGCATCAGGCTTTGGCCAGGCTTTCAGGTCCAGGTCCAGATCGGGGAACTGGCTGGAGTCGAAAACCGGCGTCTTGATGCCGGCTTTACGCTGGGCATCGTAGTCGTTCAACACCCGCAGCGCGATTTTGAACAGCATCGCCAGCGCGATCAGGTTGACGAAGGCCAGCAGCGTCATAGTGATGTCGGCGAAGGCGAACACTGTGCCCAGATCCTCGACCGCGCCCCACAAAATCAGCGCGAGGACCAGAACGCGGTAGCCGAAGATCGCCTTGCGGTTCTCGCCCAGCAGGAAGCGCAGGCTGTTTTCACCCAAGTAGTAGTTGTAGAGAATCGAAGTGAACACGAACAGCGCCAGCGCCACACTGATGAACAGCTTGCCCCAGTCACCGACGACGGCGGCGAGGGAGTTTTGCGTCAGGGCAATGCCATCGCCTTCGAAGCCCGGCGTGTAGAAACCGGACAGCAGGATAAGCAATGCGGTACAGGTGCAGATGACGAAGGTGTCGAGGAACACGCTGAACGCTTGAACCACACCTTGTGCCACCGGGTGCTCGACCTGAGCCACCGCCGCCACGTTCGGCGCACTGCCCAGGCCGGCTTCGTTGGCGAAGACGCCACGTTTGACGCCCATGACAATGGCGCTGCCGATCAGGCCACCAAACACTTCATCCATGCCGAACGCGCTTTTGACGATGGTCATCAGCATCTGCGGCACGTGTTCGAACTGCACGCCGATGACATACAGCGTGACTGCGATGTAGACCAGCGTCTTGATCGGCACCAGCAGGTCGGCGACCTTGGCGATGCGCTTGATCCCGCCGACGAACACCAGGCCCAGCAGGATCGCCAGACCGACGCCGGCGTAGCCTGGCGAGATCTTGAACGCGTCGTTGAGCGAGTGGGTCACGGCGTGGGATTGCAGGCCGTTGAAGGCAAAACCGAAGGTCACCAGCAACAACACCGCCATGATCATGCCCAGCCAGCGTTTGCCCAGGCCGTGCTGAATGTAATACGACGGACCGCCGCGGTATTGGCCTTCGGCGTCGCAGCGTTTGTACAGCTGGCCGAGGGAGCATTCGAAAAAGCTGCTCGCCATGCCGACCAGCGCAGTGACCCACATCCAGAACACTGCGCCGGGGCCGCCCAGGGTGACGGCAATGCCGACGCCTGCGATGTTACCGGCGCCGACGCGGCCGGCAAGGCTGAGCATCAACGCCTGGAAGGAACTCAACTGGCCGGCGCTGCTGCGCAGACTGTCGCGAAACACCGCGAACATGTGAAAGAAGTGACGGAACTGAACGAAACGCGAGCGAATCGTGAAATATCCACCGAGCCCAACAATGAGCACGATCAGTACTTTTCCCGAGAGGAAGTCGTTGATGACTTCAAGCATTGGTGTTTCCTCGCTTTCTTAGAGGGTGCGCACTATACCGGCGCGCGTTATTGGAGTCTTTATCCGGTTTGCTACAAGCCCGAATGATGCTGGGCAAAAAAAAGGGCCTGGAAGCGTGTGCTTCCGGCCCTCAAAAGGGTGAGGGGTGTCTAGACCCTCAGCCTGGTGATCGTGTTGCAAGTGCTGCAGAGCCGGACAATCAAGCCTTCAAGGGCACGAGTCGCGGCGCAATCATGTTCTCGGGGCGCAGGATGTCCGCCAGCATGACGTCGTCCAGCAAGCCCTCTTCACGCACCAGCTCCAGCACGCCACGGCCGGTTTCAAGGGCGACGCGGGCGATGCGGGTGGCGTTTTCGTAACCGATGTACGGGTTCAGCGCAGTAACGAGGCCGATTGAGTGCTCGACCAGTTCGCGGCAGCGCACTTCGTTGGCGGTGATGCCGACGATGCAGTGCTCGCGCAGCATGTCCATGGCGCGCTGAAGCAGGCGAATCGAATCGAAGATCTTGTAGGCGATCAAAGGCTCCATCACGTTCAGCTGCAATTGACCGCCTTCGGCTGCGATGGTCAGCGCCAGGTCGTTGCCCATGATTTCAAAGGCGCACATGTTCACCGCCTCCGGAATCACCGGATTCACCTTACCCGGCATGATCGAGCTGCCTGGCTGACGGGCAGGGAGGTTGATTTCGTTGATGCCGGTGCGCGGGCCGCTTGAGAGCAGGCGCAGGTCGTTGCAGATTTTCGACAGCTTGACTGCGGTGCGCTTGAGCATGCCGGAGAACAGCACGAAAGCACCCATGTCGGAGGTGGCTTCGATCAAGTCTGCGGCCGGCACCAGCGGCTGGCCGCTGATGGTCGCCAGACGCTGAACGGCCAGGTGCTGATAACCCGGGTCGGCGTTGATGCCGGTGCCGATGGCGGTGCCGCCCAGATTGACTTCGGTCAGCAGCTCAGGCGCCAGGCTGCGCAAGCGGTTGAGGTCTTCAGTCAATGTAGTGGCGAAGGCGCGGAATTCCTGACCCAGGGTCATCGGTACTGCGTCTTGCAGCTGGGTGCGGCCCATTTTCAACACGTGGTTGAACTCATGACCTTTGGCCGCGAACGCTTGAATCAGGCTGTCGAGGCTGGCGAGCAGCGCGTCGTGGCCCAACAGCAAACCCAGGCGAATGGCCGTCGGGTAGGCGTCGTTGGTGGACTGCGCCATGTTCACGTCGTTGTTCGGGTGCAGGTATTTATATTCGCCCTTGGCATGGCCCATCGCTTCGAGCGCGATGTTGGCGATGACTTCGTTGGCGTTCATGTTGGTGGAGGTGCCGGCGCCGCCCTGAATCATGTCGACGACAAACTGATCGTGGAAATCACCGCGGATCAGTCGTGCGCAGGCTTCGCTGATGCCCGCATGCTTCTCGGCGCTCAAATGGCCCAACTGATGGTTTGCATCCGCCGCCGCCTGCTTGACCATCGCCAGCGCTACGACCAGCTTCGGGTAGTGCGAAAGCGGAACGCCGGAGAGGCGGAAGTTGTGCACTGCGCGCAGGGTCTGGATGCCGTAATACGCTTCAGCGGGTACTTCGAGAACGCCAAGCAAGTCTTTTTCGATGCGAAATGATGCAGCGGAGGACATGATAGAGAAAGTCTCAAGATGGGCACGGACTAAGCCGGAACGCCCTCGATACTAGGCCTGTGGGCTATTCTGGACCAATGCTGTAAAACGCTGCCCTATGCACAATCGGCATAATGCGGCTGTGACGCGGGGATTGTTACGAGCGTGTGAATCAGTGTATGAGGCTCTCGTCCGCACCCGCGAATGCGCAACTTTTAAGGCTGGAGAAACGATGAACCTGGAAAGCAAATGGCTGGAAGACTTCAGTGCGCTGGCCGCGACCCGCAGTTTTTCCCAGGCAGCGGAGCGTCGGTTTGTCACGCAACCGGCCTTCAGCCGACGCATTCGCAGCCTTGAAGCGGCCCTTGGGCTGACGCTGGTCAATCGCTCGCGCACGCCGATCGAGTTGACGGCGGCGGGGCAGTTATTCCTCGTCACCGCCCGAACGGTGGTCGACCAGCTCGGCGAGGTGCTGCGTCATTTGCACCATCTGGAAAGCGGGCAGGGCGAGGTCATGCAGATCGCCGCTGCGCACTCGCTGGCGCTGAGCTTCTTCCCGCGCTGGATCGCGCAACTGCGTAACGAAGGGCTGAATATCGCCACGCGCCTGGTCGCCACCAACGTCGGCGACGCGGTGCATGCGCTGCGTGAAGGCGGTTGCGACCTGATGCTGGCGTTCTACGACCCCGACGCTGCGCTGCAAATGGACGCCGAGATCTTCCCGTCGCTGCACCTGGGCGTGACCGAAATGCTGCCAGTCTGCTCGACGGACGAAGAGGGACGGCCGCTGTTCGATCTGGAAGGGGAGCAGAGCGTGCCGTTGCTGGCCTACAGCGCGGGTGCGTTTCTGGGTCGCTCGGTGAACCTGCTGTTGCGCCAGCGCAGCGTACGCTTCACGACGATTTACGAAACGGCGATGGCTGACAGCCTCAAGGGCATGGCGTTGCAGGGGCTGGGTATCGCGTGGGTGCCGCGGCTCAGCGTAACGGCGGAGCTTGAACGAGGCGAACTGGTCATCTGCGGCGGTACTCAGTGGCACGTCCCGCTGGAGATTCGGCTGTACCGCTGCGCCCTGGTTCGCAAGGCTAACGTGCGGCTGCTGTGGCGTAAGCTCGAAGGGGGCGCCGCGCAGACTGGCGCTTGACCTTCAAGTCAGTAAATCCGGGGGCTGACAGTGAAAACAGAGCGGCTGACAGGAGGTCGTCAGTGTTCTGTTAAACGGAACTCTTTGCGTTATACTGCGCGGCCTTTGGCCGGCTCGACTGGTCATAATTCGTACGACAAGCCACGCCGGTCCTCCTGCGTGGCTTGTTGTTTTTAGACGCGCCTGCGGGCGCCCGATGAAGAGGCACGACGATGAGCGCACTGGTTGGCGTGATCATGGGCTCCAAGTCCGATTGGTCCACCCTTAGCCACACCGCCGACATGCTTGAAAAGCTCGGCATTCCGTACGAAGTCAAAGTGGTTTCGGCGCACCGCACGCCCGATCTGCTGTTCAAGTACGCCGAAGAAGCCGAAGGCCGTGGCATCGAGGTGATCATCGCCGGGGCTGGCGGTGCTGCTCACCTGCCTGGCATGTGCGCTGCCAAGACTCACCTGCCTGTCTTGGGCGTTCCGGTGCAGTCTTCGATGCTGTCGGGTGTCGATTCGCTGTTGTCCATCGTGCAGATGCCGGCGGGCATTCCGGTCGCGACCCTGGCCATCGGCAAGGCTGGCGCGATCAACGCCGCGCTGTTGTCGGCCAGTATTCTGGGCGCCAAGCACCCACACTTCCACGCAGTGCTGAAGAAATTCCGCGCTGAGCAGACAGACAGCGTTCTGGACAATCCAGACCCACGCGAGGCCTGAGGTTTTCATGAAGATCGGCGTAATCGGTGGCGGCCAGTTGGGTCGCATGTTGGCACTGGCGGGCACCCCGCTTGGAATGAACTTCGCGTTTCTCGACCCTGCTCCGGACGCGTGCGCCGCTGCGCTGGGCGAGCATCTGCGTGCCGATTACGGCGATCAGGATCATCTGCGCCAACTTGCCGATGAAGTCGATCTGGTGACGTTCGAGTTCGAAAGCGTGCCCGCTGAAACCGTAGCCTTCCTGTCGCAGTTCGTACCGGTGTATCCGAGTGCCGAAGCCTTGCGCATCGCCCGTGATCGCTGGTTCGAAAAGAGCATGTTCAAGGATCTGGGCATTCCGACGCCTGCGTTCGCCGACATCCAGTCTCAAGCAGACCTGGATGCCGCAGTCGCCAGCATCGGCCTGCCGGCCGTCCTGAAAACCCGCACGCTGGGTTACGACGGTAAAGGCCAGAAAGTCCTGCGCACACCGCAAGACGTGATCGACACCTTCGCCGAACTGGGCAACGTGCCTTGCCTGCTGGAAGGCTTCGTGCCGTTCACCGGCGAAGTCTCGCTGATCGCCGTACGCGCCCGTGACGGTGAAACCCGCTTCTATCCGCTGGTGCATAACACGCACGACAGCGGCATCCTGCGCCTGTCCATCGCCAGCACCGACCACCCGTTGCAGGCATTGGCCGAAGACTACGCCGGTCGTGTGCTCAAGCAGCTGGATTATGTGGGCGTCCTGGCCTTTGAATTCTTCGAAGTCGATGGCGGCCTGAAAGCCAACGAAATCGCACCGCGCGTTCACAACTCCGGTCACTGGACCACCGAAGGCGCCGAGTGCAGCCAGTTCGAAAACCACCTGCGCGCCGTTGCTGGCTTGCCGCTGGGTTCGACCGCCAAGGTCGGTGAGAGCGCCATGCTCAACTTCATCGGTGAAGTGCCGGCAGTGGATCAGGTCATCGCTGTTGAAGATTGTCATCTGCACCACTACGGCAAAGCCTTCAAGGCCGGGCGCAAGGTCGGCCACGCCACCGTGCGCAGCAAAGACCGCGCAACGCTGGATCGTCAGGTGAAGCAGGTCGAGGCACTGATCAAAAACTGATCACCGCGGTGGCCAGTCTTGATCGCCTCTGTAGGAGTGAGCTTGCTCGCGATAGGATTTTGTCCGCGACATCATTGCTGTCTGACCCAGCGCGATCGCGAGCAAGCTCACTCCTACAGTGTCATGCACATCCTGTTGAACCATTCGTGATCGCCACCCCTCTCATAGCGTGTTGCCGATCGCCAGCTAGGCTCTCGGCATATTCATTCAAACAGAGGGACATGGCATGGGAATCATCGGAACCATCTTCATCGGCTTGATCGTAGGTCTGCTGGCGCGCTTTTTGAAGCCAGGCGACGACAGCATGGGCTGGATCATGACCATCCTGCTCGGCATCTGTGGTTCGCTGGCTGCCACTTATGGTGGTCAGGCGCTGGGTATCTACCGCGCAGGCGAGGGTGCAGGTTTCCTCGGTGCGCTCGTCGGCGCGATCATCCTGCTGGTGATCTACGGCATGATTAAAAAGCGTTAAGCACGCCTGGCCCTCTGCGCTATTGCAGCGCAGAGGGCTAGAATGCCCGGCATTCAACTCCTCTCGCCGAGCATCTCCAATGCGTCATCTCCTCTTCGTTTCACTGCTGCTGGTCTGCGGACTGGTGCGCGCCGCTGAATTACCCGAAACCGACTGGCTTGAACTGATGCCGAAGTCGGATCAGAAAGCCCTCGAAGCCATGCCCGAAATCGATCACAACTCGCCGGAAGGCCAGGGCACTTTTGACAGCAAGGGCGGCTTGAAGCAGAGCAAGGGCTTGCCTGCTGTCATGTACTCCACCAAAACCGTCCCGTCGATGAACGACAAAACCATCCGCCTGGGTGGCTATCCGGTTCCGCTGGAAACTGACGCTAAGGGCCACAGCACGCTGTTCTTCCTCGTCCCGTACCCGGGCGCCTGCATCCACGTGCCGCCACCGCCGCCGAATCAGCTCGTGTTGGTGCGTTATCCGAAGGGTTTGAAGATCTCCGACATCTACACACCGTTGTGGGTCATTGGCACGTTGAAGGTGGAGAAGGTCAACAATGATCTGGCAGACGCCGCATATGCGCTGGACGCGTCGAAAGTGCGTGTGGTGGTAGAGGCGGATTTGTAGGACTGGTCTTGGAATCCACTGTGGGACCGGCTTTAGCCGGGAAGGCGTCGGGTGTCACACCGCAAAATTCATGGTGTTCATGCAGGCCTCTTCCCGGCTGAAGCCGGTCCCACATGTGGAGCGCGTTCACTCAGTGGGACTGGCTTAGACGCCAATCCCACAGGCTGTCAGGCTTCTGCCAACGGCTCGGCCCAGATGCTGACGCTCAGCGCGTGCATATCACCGGGCTTGAGCGTCACGACGTCAGTCATGACGTTGGCCGTCTCAACGCACACCATGCTCTTCCAGCCATCAGGCTGCATGTCGTCGAAGGTTTTGGTCTTGTCGATCCACGGGTTCCAGACGATGGCTGATTGCGAACCCGCCGCCTGAATCTGAATCCGGCGCTTCCATTCCGGGTCGACCACTGAAATCAGGTTAGGCGTGTCCTGGTAAATACGGTCGGTCTCGCCGGTGAACCTGATGTCACCCACCTGGACATTCTGAGCGTCCCAGCTTTCCAGTGTGTTCAGGTACTCGACGCCATCCAGCCCTTCGATGCTGATCTGGCTCACATCACTTACCGCGAAATAACTGTGCAGCGCCTGACTGAGCGTGACGTCTTCAGCGCCAGCGTTGAAGCTCACCAGACTGACATTCAGCGCGGCATCCAGGCGGACGTGCAGTTTCAGGCCGACGGTATGCGGCCAGCCCGTCAACTGTCCTTCGGCCTGAGGCTGGATGAATTCGACGATCAATGCGTCGCCGTCCTCACCCACGCCCATCAACTCCCAGTCGATCGCCCGGACTTCGCCGTGGGCCTTTGCCGGCTCGTCGCTCGCGCGCATGGCCTGCACGCTTGACGGATTACGCTGAAAATTGCCAAACCATGGCCAGCAGATCGGCATCCCGCCGCGAATAGGCTTGCCCGATTTGAACACCGCGCCCGGGTTGGACCAGATCAACGGCTCATCGCCGTCCACCTGGTAACTGATGATGTGTGCGCCTTGTTGGGCGATCACCAATTCGGCCTGGCCGTGGCGGATGCGCCAGCAATTAAGCTCACCGAGCTGGAAGGATTCGACGTTTGACGTAGGCATAGCGGTTCTCACTCGAAGGACAGTGACTGAATCAGACTGCGCCAAGCTTGATGAGTTTGTTGCGCAAAGCCAAGGGCGGGCACGTCTGCCCACCCTGGCTCAAGGATCAGCGTCGAGCCGGCACTGAACGGGTACGGCCGCTGCCGTCGATGGCGACAAAAACGAACACGGCTTCGGTCACCTTGCGCCATTCGCTGGACAGCGGATCATCGCTCCATACCTCGACCATCATCTGGATCGAGCTGCGGCCGATTTCCAGGGTCTGGGTATAGAACGACAACTGCGCCCCCACCGCGACGGGCACCAGAAACGCCATGCGGTCGATGGCAACAGTCGCCACACGGCCACCGGCCACCTTGCTTGCCATCGCCGTACCGGCAAGGTCCATCTGGGCAACCAGCCAGCCGCCGAATATGTCGCCGAAGCCGTTGGTTTCGCGGGGCAGGGCGGTAATCTGCAGGGCAAGATCGCCCTGCGGTATCGGATCTTCTTGTTCGAGCTCAATCATTTTTGGGTCCCTCTGACCCATGACTCTACTAAGTCTGCATTTCGTTTAAAGGGAAACTCTGCGAAAACGACTTGGTTAAATGGCTTCGCACAACTTCCCTGAATAGACCGGTTGAGTCGCGGCCGGCGAGTATATCGGGCGCGCCGTCACGACACGACCGCCGCTTTTTCATGATGCCTTCACGTCATTGCAATCCATGTGCATTTGTACGCAATTTGCTATCGTGCCGGACCGACCTGGCGCATTACGCCATTTTTGGCACGCAATTTTGATGCCCGATTAACTTTTCGAGTCGAGAAATCGCGTGTGAAGCCGTTACCCACGGTTGAGTCACCGTTGATTTTTCGCCCAAAGAGAGCCTCAAAAGAGAAGCCATTGTTATGTCCTCCGTTCCTTTAAGCGCCACACAGCCTTCGCGCCCGCTGAACCGCAACGATTACAAGACCCTTTCATTGTCTGCCCTGGGCGGAGCGTTGGAGTTCTACGACTTCATCATTTTCGTGTTCTTCGCAGCCGTGGTAGGCAAGCTGTTTTTCCCCGTAGACATGCCCGAATGGCTGCGTTTGATGCAAACGTTTGGCATTTTTGCCGCCGGTTATCTGGCTCGGCCGCTGGGCGGCATCGTCATGGCGCATTTCGGTGATCTGCTCGGCCGCAAGAAAATGTTCACCCTGAGCATTTTCCTGATGGCCGTGCCGACGCTGATCATGGGCCTGCTGCCCACCTACGCGCAGATTGGCATCTGGGCGCCGCTCTTGCTGCTGCTGATGCGCGTCATACAAGGCGCCGCGATCGGTGGCGAAGTGCCTGGCGCGTGGGTATTCGTTTCCGAACACGTTCCCGCCCGTAACGTCGGTTACGCCTGCGGTACCCTCACGTCCGGCCTGACGGCCGGGATTTTGCTCGGCTCACTCGTCGCCACCTGGATCAACAGCGTGTACTCGCCCGTTGAGGTATCAGACTACGCCTGGCGGATTCCTTTCCTGCTCGGTGGTGTCTTCGGTCTGATGTCGGTTTACCTGCGCCGGTGGCTGCACGAAACCCCTGTGTTCGCCGAGCTTCAATTGCGCAAGCAACTGGCTGAAGAAGTGCCGCTAAAAGCGGTACTGCGTGATCACCGCGGTGCCGTAGTGTTGTCGATGGCGCTGACCTGGCTGCTGTCGGCAGGCGTTGTCGTGGTGATTCTCATGACTCCGACACTGCTGCAGACCAACTTTGGCTTCGCGCCAGCGCTCACGTTGAAAGCCAACAGCCTTGCCATTGTCTTTTTGAGCCTGGGCTGTATCGGCGCGGGCGCACTGGCGGATCGCGTTGGCGCTGGCTTGGTGTTCCTGTTCGGATCGCTGGGATTGCTGGTCAGTTCGTGGACCTTCTATCACACGGTCGGCACGCAGCCCGAGCTTCTTTATCCGCTCTACGCGATCACAGGGTTGTTCGTTGGCACCATTGGCGCCGTCCCATTCGTGATGGTCAAAGCGTTTCCACCGGTGGTTCGTTTTTCGGGGCTGTCCTTTTCCTACAACCTGGCCTACGCAATCTTCGGCGGGCTGACGCCGATGGTGGTGCAGGGGCTGAATAAGGTGAACCCGATGGCGCCCTCATGGTACGTGGCGGTCCTGTGTGCGTTGGGGATGGGGATCGGCGTGTATCTGCTGCGGCGTAAATCTGCCCAATGAGCATCTGATTCATGTCCAGGCCGCTCGCGAGGCCATTCTGGCCCGCGAGCGAATAACGCATTAGAGTTTAAATGCGTGGATCGTCGGGATTTTGCCGGCTGAGTTACCCGCGATCAGGATCTGACCGTCCTTCGGCTGGACGAAGCTGAACCCGTTGTTAGGGTAAAACTTCACGTTGTACAAGGTTCCGAATGTCGCTCCCGCCAATGTGGAGTCGACGCTTCCGTTATCGTTGAATCGGCCCAGTACAGGGCCGGCAGTGAATCCACCGCTGATCAGGATTTTACGTTGAGGCTCGGCACTCACCTCATACCGAGCCATGTACCACGCGTCGTTTGCGCCGTCGTAGAATTTATGTATGACCGGAACACCTTCGTTGAAGGTTTTATCAACGGAGCCGTCTAGCTGCAGCACCGTGACCATACCTTGGAATATCGATCCGTCGCAGAGCCGACTAACACTATCCTGTTGTCCTTGATATCGTCCACATAGATGCCTTTGAGGTAATAGGCTCGTTCTTCCGGAGTGTCATTCAACTCTACGACACCTTGCTCTCCAAAGTCTTGATCCAACCTACCCGATAGCGACACCTTCATCAAAATTCCGATAGATTTCCTAGTCGGTTGGTCGGCATATCCGCACGCATAAATGTTGCCAAGTTTATCTTGGGCGATAGCCGATAGGAAGATAGGTGTAGTGGGACGAACGGGATGCTGGATTTTCAAGACGCCTGCGTCTGCAAACGATGTATCAAGCGTGCCAGTGGGTGTGATTTTAATTAAGTAGCATTCGAGCTTATCTTCTTTCTCAGTGACTACAACGGCGTAAATATTGCCGTCAGCCTGTACAAAGCACGCATTTCCTTTTCCAAACTGTGAGCGGATCTTGGGGTCGCTGAAGCGGATCCTGAGCAGGTCGCTGATATTTAGCGGCGCGAAAAGAGCGTTAGAATTACCGTCTTTAGTCCATTGGGTAATGTAGGCGTCAGATCCTGTTGAGCCGTAAGAGTACCCCCACAGGGTGATGAGGCTTAGATCGTCTGGCGCATGAATCCCGAGAAGTACAGAGGTGCCTGTACGAGGGAAAGGCACGTTAACGACACCGGTTTGATCAGCTCCAAAGGTTTTGTCGAGTACCCCTTCACCGTCGAAACGGGCAAGGCAAGCAAGTGACTGATAGTCCGGATTATTTACACTATGTTTTTCAAAGTAGGTCGCCAGGTATTTGGGGGAATTATTGGCTGAAGGACACTGAATGACACCGCTCGCCCAGCCCTCTTGCGCCTTGAAGGGCAGATAGAGCCGTCCGCTATTCCCGAAGCTGGTGTCATATTTTAATTGCCCATAAAGACCTGCCTTAGGTTGATCATCATTGCGAATCAAGTAATCGTCGATTTTTCCATAAGGGTGCATGTTGTTTGGCGATTTCATGGCTATTTCCTTTTCTTCCGAGACCCGTAAGGCAATAACGAGTCACTGATTATTAATTTAGCAAGGCGCCTCTGGGTTCGTTAGTTGGATTTGAGATAAGCACTGCTGTTGATTATCGCGACTTTTCCAATTTCCTGGCGTGATGTTCTTTCACCCCTAGGGGTGCGCCCATCATTTTCAGGCTAGCCGTTTCAGGCGTTTGAACCCTGCGCGTGGATTATTTCGACGTCATCCATATCAAAGGCTTGTTAAGCTGTAACGCGCCAAATCTGCGGCGAGTGTTGAATTTGAAGTCTTCAAAAAAAGGTTGCTGGCATTCATCTCGATGTCACAATCCGGTCATAGATTGGTCACATGGCCAGCATCCACCGGCCAGCACTCTTACCTCGCCAGGAGCAAGGCATGACCTTCAGACGTTTGATGACTGCACTGACTTTTGTCGCTGCGGGCTTACCCACAGCGGCTGCGGTTGCGGCTGTCGACCCGGCGATCAAGCCCTACATCAAAACCAGCGGTGTTTCGGGCACCCTCTCAAGCGTCGGCTCCGACACCCTCGCCAACCTCATGACGATGTGGGCCGAGGCCTATAAGAAAGAATACCCAAGCGTGAACATCCAGATTCAGGCCGCCGGCTCCTCAACAGCGCCGCCCGCATTAACCGAGGGCACTGCGACGCTGGGGCCCATGAGCCGCAAGATGAAGGACGGCGAACTGTCCGCATTCGAGCAGAAGCACGGCTACAAACCGACGGCGATTCCCGTGGCCGTTGATGCGTTGGCAGTGTTCGTTCACAAGGACAACCCGATCAAGGGCCTGACGCTGCAGCAGGTTGACGCGATCTTCTCCGCGACCCGGCTGTGCGGCGCCAAGACCGATGCAAAAACCTGGGGCGATGTGGGCGTGACGGGGGATCTGGCCGGCAAGGCCATCCAGCTGTTCGGACGCAATTCGGTTTCCGGCACCTACGGTTATTTCAAGGAAGAGGCGCTGTGCAAGGGCGACTTCAAACCCAACGTCAACGAACAACCCGGCTCTGCTTCGGTGGTCAGCTCCATCAGCAACTCGCTGAACGGCATTGGCTATTCAGGCATTGGTTATAAAACATCCAGCGTGCGCACCGTACCCCTGGCAAAAAAAGAGGGCGGCGAGTTCGTCGAAGACAACGAAGTCAACGCGCTGAATGGCACTTACCCGCTGGCGCGCTTCCTTTATGTGTACGTCAACAAGGCGCCGAACAAACCGTTGAATCCGCTCGAAGCCGAGTTCGTCAGATTGATCCTGTCAAAACAAGGTCAGGAAGTTGTCATGAAAGACGGGTACATTCCGTTACCAGCCAAGGTCGTCAGCAAAGCCTTGGCTGATCTGGGGCTACAAGAACGGTAGCGAGCGCGCTGCCCAGACAACCCTGATGCGGGGTGACAGGTTCGTCCCGCCACAAACGACAAAGGCCTTATGGAACGAGGCTCGCAGAACACTGAACAGTCCGTTGCCCCGATTCAGGGGCGGCGGGCTTTTTTGCGTCACCTCGCTGTAATGTATTTGTCATACACAGCGGCTACGGTGTGCGCATGAATGATTTGGCCAATTCATCAATGACCGAAAAACCCCGTCCCGAGCGCATTGATTTCAATGCGCCCGAGCTGCAGCGCAAGCGCAGGATCCGTGCGCTCAAAGACCGCCTGACGCGCTGGTACGTGTTAGTGGGCGGTCTTGCCGTGTTGGCCGCCATCACCCTGATCTTCTTCTACCTGGCTTACGTCGTCGCGCCGTTGTTCCAGGGTGCGAAGCTGACGCGCAGCGATACTCAAACACCCGCCTGGCTGCAAGATGCCGGCAAGCCCATGGTGTTGGTCATCGAAGAGCAGAATCAGGTCGCCATGCGCGTGTCCGACAAAGGCGAAGCGCTGTTTTTCCACCTCAAGGACGGCGGCGAAATTTCCCGCGTGACCTTGCCGATCCCTGCTGGCGCGAAGGTCACGTCGGTAGCGCAGGATCAGCCCGGCAAGCCCCTGATCGCGATCGGCCTGTCCAACGGCCAAGTGCTGGTGTTCAAGCACGCTTACCCGATCAGCTATCCCGACAACAAAAAAACCATCACGCCCACGATTACCTATCCCTACGGTGAGACGCCGCTGGTACTGGACGAAGGAGGGCGGGCCCTCGAGCACGTCAATCTGAGTGCCAGCGACACGACCCTGATGCTGGCCGGTTCAACCGGTACGCAGCTGCACGTGTTGTCGCTGACCCAGTCCGAAAACCTGATGACGGGCGAGACCAACCGCGAGCAAAGTCGCATCGACCTGCCGCAGCTGTCAGCGGCCGTCAAAGCCATCTATATCGATCCGCGTCAGCAATGGCTGTACGTGATTAATGGTCGTGCGCTGGCGGATGTGTTCGACCTGCGCGATCGCACGTTGAACGGTCGCTACAAGCTGCTCGAGGACGCCAACGCCGAAACCACTGCCAGTACGCAACTGGTGGGTGGCATCTCGCTGGTGATCGGCAGCTCCCGAGGCAATATTGCGCAGTGGTTCATGGCGCGGGACGTCGATGGCGAGATGCGTCTGCAGCACATTCGTGACTTCAAAATGAGTGGCGCGCCGATCTCCCAGATCACCAGCGAGCAGCGCCGCAAAGGCTTCATCGCCATGGACACCTCCGGCAAGCTCGGCGTGTTCCACAGCACCGCTCACCGCACGCTGTTGATCGACCCGATTGCCAGCGGCCCGGCCGTGATGGGTCTGTCGCCGCGGGCGGATCGGATCATCGTTGAAGACAACGGCAAGCTGCTGCCCTTGAACCTGAACAACCCGCACCCGGAGATTTCCTGGAGCGCCCTGTGGGACAAGGTCTGGTACGAGAACTACGACGAACCCAAATACGTCTGGCAATCCACCGCATCCAACAGTGATTTCGAACCCAAGCTGAGCCTTGCGCCACTCACCTACGGCACGCTCAAAGCCGCGTTCTACGCCATGCTGCTGGCCGCACCGATTGCCGTCGCTGCGGCTATCTACACCGCTTACTTCATGGCGCCGCGCATGCGTCGCAAGGTCAAGCCGATCATCGAACTGATGGAAGCGATGCCGACGGTCATTCTCGGCTTCTTCGCCGGGCTGTTCCTGGCGCCGTATCTGGAAGGGCACCTGCCAGGCATCTTCAGCCTGCTGATCTTCACCCCCATCGGCATCTTGCTGGCGGGGTTTGGCTGGACGCGCTTGCCCGACTCGATTCGCCTGCGGGTGCCCGATGGTTGGGAAAGCGCGATTCTGATTCCGGTCATTCTGCTGATTGGCTGGGTCTCACTGAGCATGAGCCCGAACCTGGAGAACTGGTTCTTCGGCGGCGACATGCGCTCGTGGATCACCAACGACCTGGGCATCACTTACGATCAGCGCAACGCACTGGTGGTCGGGATCGCCATGGGTTTTGCGGTCATTCCCAACATCTATTCGATTGCCGAGGACGCCGTGTTCAGCGTGCCGCGGGGTCTGACGCTCGGCTCACTGGCCCTTGGCGCAACGCCGTGGCAGACACTGGTTCGGGTGGTGATTCTCACGGCCAGCCCGGGGATTTTCTCGGCGCTGATGATCGGCATGGGACGTGCTGTGGGCGAAACCATGATCGTGCTCATGGCCACCGGTAACACGCCGATCATGAACATGAACCTGTTCGAAGGTATGCGCACCCTGGCGGCCAACGTAGCGGTGGAGATGCCCGAGTCGGAAGTGGGCGGCAGTCATTATCGCGTGCTGTTCCTCGCCGCCCTGGTGCTGCTGATGTTCACGTTTGTCATGAATACCTTGGCAGAGCTGATTCGTCAGCGCCTGCGCAAGCAGTATTCGTCTCTTTAGGGCAGGTTGAAACCGATGAAGCAGACCTCCCTCAAGCGATGGTTCAACAGTGGCGGCCCCGGCGTCTGGTTAAGCGCGGGTGCGGTATCTATCGCGGTGATCATGACCATCGGTTTGCTCGCGGTGATCGCCGTGCGCGGGCTGGGGCATTTCTGGCCGGCCGATGTGATTTCCGCCCAGTACGACGTTCCCGGGCAGGAAAGCCACGTGCTGGTGGGCGAGCTGGTTCAGTCTGAACAAGTGCCGCGCGCCAGGCTCAAGGCCTCCGGGTTGCCAGTCCCTGATCAGGGGCCCGAGTTCATGACCCGCGATCTGTTCAAGGTCGGCAACCGGGATATCAGCCCCAGCGATTTCAGCTGGGTCATTGGCGAGTGGCTCAAGGATCAGCGCAAGCCAGCGGAGTTGATGACCCTGGAGCGCCGCGAGTGGGGCAACTTTTACGGCTATCTGCTCAACGTCAAGGAAGACGGCAAAGTCGTCGCACAAGGCGAAGCCGCATGGCCGCAACTGCAGGCGCGAATCGAGCGGGTGCAGGGCATTTCCGATCAACTGGACGACCTTGAGAAGGGCGAGATCGGGGCGATCAACCACGGCATCGAGCGGCTGCGTCTGCAGGCGCGCAAGCTGGAGCTCAGCGGCGAACTTGATGCAGCGGCTCAGGCCGACATGGCCACTGAGCGCGCTGAATACGACGCGCGCTACAAGGACGTTGAATCGCGGCTGGGCGCGTTGCACGCCGAATACAATCGCGACAGCCTGACGGCGCGTGACGCCAACGGCAAAGAGATCGAGATAAGCCTCGGCAAGGTGGTCCATGCGTATCAACCCAACGCCATGGGCACGATGACCAAGCTGGGGTTCTACTTTCAGAAGCTTTGGGAGTTCCTCAGCGACGACCCGCGCGAGGCCAACACGGAGGGCGGGATTTTCCCGGCGATCTTCGGCACCGTGATGATGACCCTGATCATGGCCGTCATCGTGACGCCCTTTGGCGTGCTCGCCGCTGTGTATCTGCGTGAGTACGCACGCCAGGGCGTGATGACGCGCCTGATCCGCATCGCCGTGAACAACCTCGCGGGCGTTCCGGCGATCGTCTATGGCGTGTTCGGGCTGGGCTTTTTCGTTTACGTGCTGGGCGGCTCTCTGGATCAGTTGTTCTTTCCCGAAGCCCTGCCGGCGCCGACGTTCGGCACGCCCGGCTTGCTGTGGGCGTCCTTGACGCTGGCACTGCTCGCCGTGCCGGTGGTGATCGTCGCCACCGAAGAGGGCCTGGCGCGTATCCCGCTGACGTTGCGCGAGGGCTCGCTGGCCTTGGGAGCGACCAAAGCCGAAACGCTGTGGAAGATCGTTTTGCCGATGGCCAGCCCGGCCATGATGACCGGGCTGATCCTGGCCGTGGCACGGGCGGCGGGTGAAGTGGCGCCGCTGATGCTGGTGGGTGTGGTCAAGATGGCGCCGTCGTTGCCTCTGGACGGCAATTACCCGTACCTGCACCTCGACCAGAAGATCATGCACCTGGGTTTCCATATTTACGACGTCGGCTTTCAAAGCCCTAATGTCGAGGCGGCGCGCCCGCTGGTGTACGCCACGGCGCTGCTGCTGGTGTTGGTGATTGCGCTGCTGAACCTGTCGGCGGTGACCATTCGCAACCGCCTGCGCGACAAGTACAAGGCTTTCGAAGACTGAGTCAGCTTCAAGCGGCTAGCTGTAAGCCGCATACCGTATCAGCACCACATTTGCAGCTTGCGGCTTAAGGCTTGCAGCTATGATCGGAGTGAGACCATGCAACACGAACCCCACGCCCACGGCATCAACATGTCGGCCCTGGGTCGCAAGCGCCAGGTACTGGATCTGGCGAACGAAGCCGTTGCGCTGGAAGTGCCGGGTCTGGATCTCTTCTATGGCGAGAAGCAGGCGCTGTTCGACATCCGTATGAACATCCCGAAACAACGCGTCACCTCGTTCATCGGGCCGTCCGGGTGCGGCAAGTCTACGTTGCTGCGCACCTTCAACCGCATGAATGATCTGGTGGACGGCTGTCGCGTACAGGGCGAGATCAAGCTCTATGGCCACGACATCTACACTAAGGGCGAGGACGTCGCCGAGTTGCGTCGCCGGGTCGGCATGGTCTTCCAGAAGCCCAACCCGTTCCCCAAGACCGTTTACGAGAACGTGGTCTACGGGCTGCGTATTCAGGGCGTGAACAAAAAGCGCGTGCTCGACGAGGCCGTCGAGTGGGCCTTGCGTGGCGCCGCACTGTGGGACGAGGTCAAGGACCGCCTGCACGAGTCGGCGCTCGGCCTCTCCGGTGGTCAGCAGCAACGTCTGGTGATCGCCCGCACTATCGCTGTTGAACCTGAAGTGCTGCTGCTCGATGAGCCGTGCTCCGCGCTCGACCCGATTTCGACCCTCAAAGTCGAAGAGCTGATCTACGAACTGAAATCCAAATACACCATTGTGATCGTTACCCACAACATGCAGCAGGCGGCGCGCGTGTCTGATTACACCGCGTTTCTGCACATGGGCAAGGTGGTCGAATACGGGGACACCGATACGTTGTTCACCAATCCGACCAAAAAGCAGACTGAAGACTACATAACCGGTCGTTACGGCTAGCACGTGTTTCGTCAGCCTTGAACCACCGCGCAATCAATCGGACGGACACTCATGATCAAAGACAGCCATACACATCACATCTCCCAGCAGTTCAACGCTGAACTGGAAGAAGTTCGCAGCCACCTGCTGGAAATGGGTGGTCTGGTCGAGAAGCAGGTCAACGACGCGGTCACCGCGTTGATTGAAGCCGACTCTGGCCTGGCCCAGCGGGTGCGCGAGGTGGACGATCGCATCAACCAGATGGAGCGCAACATCGACGAAGAGTGCCTGCGCATTCTGGCTCGCCGTCAGCCTGCCGCTTCCGACCTGCGTCTGATCATCAGTATCTCCAAGTCGGTCATCGACCTTGAGCGCATCGGCGATGAGTCCACCAAGATCGCCCGCCGTGCGATTCAGCTGTGCGAAGAGGGTGAGTCGCCGCGCGGTTACGTCGAAGTGCGCCACATCAGCGATCAGGTCAGCAAGATGGTGCGCGATGCACTGGACTCGTTCGCTCGCTTCGATGCCGATCTGGCGTTGTCGGTTGCGCAGTACGACAAGAACATCGACCGCGAATACAAGACCGCATTGCGTGAGCTGGTCACCTACATGATGGAAGATCCGCGCTCGATCTCCCGCGTGCTGAACGTGATCTGGGTCCTGCGCTCGCTGGAGCGCATCGGCGATCACGCGCGCAACATCTCCGAACTGGTGATCTACCTCGTGCGCGGTACCGACGTTCGCCACCTGGGCCTCAAGCGCATGCAGGAAGAAGTCAAAGGCCTGACCGCCGAAAGGATTAATGTTCTGGACACGCCTGACGATAAATAAGATTGCCTGAGAAAAAACGCCTGGCGACCGCCGGGCGTTTTTGTTTCTCCGGTTTGCCCATATTTTTCAAGTCACCCGCGAATAAAAGTCCCGGTGTCGTCAAACAGTTTGGCAGCTGGTCACCCGCCAGCGAATGCTCGCCATTTACGGTGAACACGCCATCAGGAGCGTCGATGAGTAAAGTCAGTGTATTGGTGGTGGATGACGCACCGTTCATCCGTGATCTGGTCAAGAAAGGACTGCGCAACGCGTTTCCAGGAATCGCTCTGGAAGACGCAGTGAACGGCCGCAAGGCGCAAGTGCTGTTAAGCCGTGAAGTCTTCGACCTGGTGTTGTGCGATTGGGAAATGCCCGAAATGTCCGGGCTGGAATTGCTGACCTGGTGCCGCCAGCAGGACAACCTGAAAACCATGCCTTTCATCATGGTCACCAGCCGGGGTGACAAGGAAAACGTGATTCAGGCGATCCAGGCGGGCGTCTCGGACTTCATCGGCAAGCCGTTCACCAACGAGCAACTGCTGACCAAGGTCAAGAAAGCGCTGCACAAGGTCGGCAAGCTTGACGCGTTGATGTCCAGTGGCCCGGCCCGCGTCAATGCGGCGTTTGCCAATGACTCGCTTGGCGCACTGACGGGTAATCGCCCTGAAACCGTTAGCGCTTCGCCCACTGCATCGGCAGCACCGCAGGCTGCTCAGCCTATGGTTCAGCCGATAGCTAAAGCCGCTCCTGCCGCTGCACCCACCGGTCGCGGTCAGGGTCAGTTGCGTCTTCCGAACGGGAACCAGCCCTGCGTGATCAAGGCGCTGACGCTCAAGGAAGCGTCGCTGCTGGTCCGTCGTGGCGAAGTCCTGCCGCAGATCCTCGAAAGCGCTGTGCTCGATCTGGAACAGGGTGAAAACGCCGAAGTAGCGCGTCTCAATGGCTATCTGCACGCGATTGCCGCGTTCGAGCAGAAGCCCGACAGCGAGTGGCTGCAAGTCACCTTCCGCTTCGTCGACAAGGACACCCAGAAGCTTGATTACCTCTCGCGCCTGATCGCCCGTGGCACAGCGCAGAAGCACTTCGTGCCGGGTGCCTGAGTCGCCGACCAGTTCGCTGCGCTCCCGCGCAGCGTCTGGAAGCGGTCTTATCAGCGGAGGCGAAGAACCGCCTGACGGAACGCACGCTCACCCTGCATAGAAATTGCAATCTCGATCGCGCCCTGTGCTGACGTGATTTCCTTGACGCTTCGTCTATTACCGATTGATTCGGATGAGTCCAATTGCGTCGGCATCGCTGTTAGGCTGGGCGCCAATCGTCCACTCACCAGGTCTATCCCGATGTTAGAGCGCGTGCTGGTTGTCTGTGCCTTACTGCTGGCTACGCAGACCGCCGGGGCAGTCACGATCTATCGGTTCACCGATGCCAATGGCGTGGTGTCGTTCACCGACCAGCCTGTGCGTGGCGCGCAGGTGATGAAGCTTCGCGAGCGCATGGTCGAGCGCATCGACAGCCAGGTGCGCCTGAGCGTCAAGAAAGCCAACGGCAGCGACAGCCTTTACGTGCGAAACGACCTTTACGCGCCTGTCGAAGTGGAGCTGCGTCTGGCCGGGGTGAAGAACGTCGTGGGCGTGTCGGACCAAGTCATTCGCCGCACCATCGCGGCGCGCAGCAACGAACGCCTCATCGCCCTCAGCCCGCAAGTCGCCAGCAAGGCCATGGCCTACAAGCCCAGCCTGCGATCAATCGTGGGCGACCCGCAGCGGGGCGTCTCGGCGAGTGGATTTGCCTATCGCTATCCATTGCCTTGGGTGGGCGGGCCGTTTCGCATCAGTCAGGGCGCCAACGGGTCCTACAGCCACATCGGGGCCAAGAGCCGCTATGCGATCGACATTGCCATGCCCGAAGGCACGCAGATTATCGCGGCTCGGGGCGGGACCGTGATCAAGACCGAGAATACTCAAACTGGCCGAGGCGCTAATCCGTCGGGCAATTTCGTGCGCATCCTGCACGACGACGGCACGATGGGCGTTTATCTGCATCTGCAGCAGGGATCGGTGAGTGTCAAGGAAGGCCAGCATGTGGCCGTGGGCGCGCCGCTCGGGCGTTCCGGCAACACCGGCAACAGCACCGGCCCGCATTTGCACTTCGTGGTGCAGCGCAATGTCGGGCTGGCGCTGGAGTCGATCCCGTACGAATTCTCGCAACCGGTCCAGAGCCTGCCCAACTTCGCGATTGGCGGGAATTGAAGAACTGCCGCTGACCTGTAGGAGCGTGGCTTGTCCCGCGATCTGGCGCGCAGCGGCAGCAAAAGGGCACATCCAGCATCCCGCCAGCGGCGTGGTCAATCCAGCTTCAACACCTTCGCCAGCACGATCTTCGGGCCTTTCATCTTTTTGATGATGATGCGCAGGCCTTCGACTTCCATGACTTCCTCTTCTTCAGGCACGCGCTTGAGGCTGTCGTAGATCAGGCCTGCCAGGGTTTCGGCTTCCACGTGGTCCAGATCGATGCCCAGCAGGCGCTCGACCTTGAACAGCGGCGTATCCCCACGTACCAGCAGCTTGCCCGGCTGATAAGCCAGGATCCCGCGCTCGGCCTTGCGGTGTTCGTCCTGAATGTCCCCCACCAGCACTTCCAGCACGTCTTCCATCGTCAGGTAGCCGATGATCTTGCCGTCGGCCTCTTCAACCAGCGCAAAGTGCGCGCCGCCCTGACGGAACTGCTCCAGCAGACGCGACAACGGCATGTGCTTGGACACCCGCTCCAGCGGCCGCGTGAGCTCGGCGAGGTTGAAGGATTCGGGAAGGTGATCCAGCGCCGCCAGCTCCAGCAGCAGGTCCTTGATGTGCAACAGGCCCACAAACTCATTGCGGTCCGAGTCGTACACCGGGTAACGGCTGAACTTGTGCCGACGGAACATCGCGAGGATTTCCTTGAGCGGGGCGTTGAATTCCAGCGAGACCATGTCTTCGCGGGAATTGGCCCAGTCCACCACTTCGAGCTCGCCCATTTCCACGGCGGAGGCCAGCACGCGCATGCCCTGATCGCTCGGGTCCTGACCGCGGCTTGAATGCAGAATCAGCTTGAGCTCTTCACGGCTGTAATGATGCTCGTGATGGGGACCGGGTTCACCCTGACCCGCGATACGCAGAATGCCGTTGGCACTGGCGTTGAGCAGGTAAATGGCCGGGTACATCGCCCAGTAGAAGAGGTACAGCGGCACCGCCGTCCACAGCGACAACAGCTCGGGTTTGCGAATGGCCCAGGATTTCGGCGCCAGTTCACCCACCACGATGTGCAGGTACGAAATCATGAAAAAGGCGCTGAAGAACGACACGCCTTTGACGACTTCAGGCGACTCCACGCCGACCGTCTCGAGCAACGGCGCCAGCAGGTGCGCGAACGCCGGCTCGCCCACCCAGCCCAGACCCAGAGATGCCAGCGTAATACCCAGCTGGCAGGCCGACAGATAAGCATCGAGTTGGCTGTGAACGGTGCGCAGAATGCGTCCGCGCCAGCCGTTTTTCTCGGCAATGGACTCAACGCGGGTGGAGCGCAGTTTGACCATGGCGAACTCGGCCGCAACGAAGAATCCGTTGAGCAGAACCAACACCATTGCGAAAAGAATCATGCCGAAATCGGCGAAGAGTGAAGCCAGGCTGATACCAGGGGAAGGGTCCATGATGGGGTTTTGCAGGTTCCGTTTTGAAGTGTGGAATGAAACAAGCCCTCACAATTGGAGGGCACAAGGGACCCAATTTAGCGGCTATCTACCGGCTTGCCTAGACTTTGGTCATCTGGGCCGGGGCAAAGTTGCAGATAAACACACTGCCCTTGCCGGGGACGCTGTTGATTTCCAGTGCCGCGCGGTGGCGCAGCAGCACGTGCTTGACGATCGCCAGGCCCAGGCCGGTTCCGCCGGTGTTTGACGCGCGGCTGGAGTCGACGCGGTAGAAGCGCTCGGTCAGACGCGGAATGTGCTTGCTGTCGATGCCTATGCCGGAGTCCTGCACGCTCAGGTGCGCGCCACGGCCGTCACTCCACCAGCGGACGCGGATCTTACCCTCGGCCGGCGTGTATTTGACCGCGTTGAAGATCAGGTTGGAAAACGCGCTGCGCAGCTCCGCCTCACTGCCCTTGAGGCTGACGTCGCTTTCCAGCTCCAGGCTGATCTGTTGATTCTTGCTCCCCGACAGCGCCTGAGCATCGTTGGTGATGCTTTGCAGCAGCGACGACACGGCCACGGGCTGGTTGTCTGACGGGTAATCGGTAGCTTCCAGCTTGGCCAGCAGCAAGAGGTCATTGAGCAGCGTCTGCATGCGCCCGCCCTGCTGATGCATTTGCTGCAATGCACGGACCCAGCGCGGATTCACCTCCTCGACGTTATCCAGCAGCGTCTCCAGGTACCCGCAGATGACCGTCAACGGTGTGCGCAGCTCGTGGGACACGTTGGCCACAAAGTCTTTGCGCATCTGCTCGAGCTGATGCATGCGCGTCACGTCGCGCACCAGCATCAGATGCTCGTTGTTGCCGTAGCGGGTGATCAGCATCTGAATGCGCAGGCGGTCGTTGACCGGCGAAGGAATCTCCAGTGGTTCAGCGTAATTGGCGTGCTCGAAGTACTCCTTGAAACGCGGGTGGCGCACAAGGTTGGTCACCGGCTGACCGCTGTCCTGGGGCGTTTTCAGGCCCAGCAAGGTTTCGGCCGCGCGGTTCCACCATTCCAGGTTGCCGTCGCTGTCGAGCATGATCACGGCATCTTTCAGCGCGGCGGTGGATTCCTGGACACGGTCGATCACCGCTTGCAAGCGGCCACGCACGCGCTGATCGCGCCGTTGCAGATGGTAAATGCTGTCGAAGACTTCACCCCACAAGCCATAGCCATCGGGCGGCGGCTCGTCGGGTTTGTGATGGCGAAGCCAGTCATGCAGGCGCAGCAGCTGTTTGAGGGTCCAGGCCAGATAAAGCCCCAGACCGGTTGCCAGACACCCGCCGTAATGCCCGCTGATCAAACCGGCCAGCAACGAGGCTGTGACCAACATCAGCAAGTGGCGGATCAGGGTGCCATGCCAGTTGTGATTCAATTAACGCGTCCTTGTCTTCAGCGGTTTGAATCGCTGCCAAACGCTTTTTCAGCTTTTGGTGGAGAAACGGTAGCCAGTACCGCGGACGGTTTGTACCAGATTTTCGTAAGCCTCGCCGAGGGCTTTGCGCAGACGCCGGATGTGGACATCCACGGTGCGCTCTTCCACGTAGACGTTTCCGCCCCAAACCTGATCGAGCAACTGCCCGCGGGTGTAGGCGCGTTCCTGATGGGTCATGAAGAATTGCAGCAGGCGGTATTCGGTCGGGCCCATCTCGGCAGGTGTGCCGTCGATGGTCACGCGGTGGCTGATCGGGTCCAGCAGCAGACCGCCCACTTCGATCGGCGATTCGCCATCGTTCGGGGCTGCCCGCCGCAGCACGGCCTTGAGCCGGGCGACCAGCTCGCGGGGGGAGAAGGGTTTGGTGATGTAATCATCGGCGCCGACTTCTAGGCCCTGGATCTTGTTGTCCTCTTCGCCTTTGGCCGTGAGCATGATGATCGGGATGTCACCGGTCAGCTCGTCACGCTTCAAACGACGGGCCAGCTCGATGCCGGATGTGCCGGGCAGCATCCAGTCGAGCAGGATGAGGTCCGGCTTGCGGTCGACGATAACGGCGTGGGCCTGTTGCGAATTCTCAGCCTCAATGCAGTCATAGCCGGCCATTTCCAGTGCGACGGCAATCATTTCGCGAATGGGCGCTTCGTCGTCGACGATCAGAATACTCCTGCCAGCCATGCCTCGAACCTCATGTCATTTAACTGTCTTGGGGCGCATTAGATAACGGAATTATTGCAGTCGTGTGACAGGTTAGTTCGAGCTAGGCGTATTCGCCGATCTAGCGCTAAGCTGGCGACTTGTCCTACAAGAAATGTCTATCCAGCGACAAACAAAAAGAGGATTCACCTATGGCTAAAATTTCTTCCGCTCTGACGCGCCTTTTAGCGGCAGCCGCGTTGGCGTCCTCCGGCATGGCATTCGCTGCCGCGCCTGCTATGACCACCGACGGCATGCTCACTGATCATAAAAGCATGACCCTCTACACCTACGACAAAGACACGTCGGCGGGCAAATCCGTCTGCAACGACCAATGCGCAACCAACTGGCCGCCGCTGATTGCCACAGCAAGCGACAAGCCTATGGGCGACTGGACCATCATCAAGCGCGATGACGGTGCTTCGCAGTGGGTTTACAAGGGCAAGCCGCTGTACACCTTCAAAAATGACAAAGCCGCGGGTGATAAAACCGGCGACGGCAAGGGCGACGTCTGGCACATCGCCAAGCCGTGATCTGAGCCTTTCGAGCGCTGCGTTGGTCCGAATCGGTCAGCGCAGCGCGTAGTCCAGCACGATACCCACAAAAATCGCCAGCCCCGCCCAATGGTTGTGCAGAAAGGCCTTGAAGCAGGCTTGCGGGTCTTTGTCCCGCGTCGACCAGAACTCCCAGGCAAAGCATCCCGCCGCTACCAGCAGGCCGATGAAGAAGTACAGGCCCAGCTCGAAGCGCGTACCCGCCAGCATCAGGCAGAACAACGCCAGGCATTGCAGCGTCAGGATGATCACCCGATCTGCGTCGCCGAACAGCACGGCGGTGGATTTCACGCCGATCTTCAAGTCGTCCTCGCGATCGGTCATCGCGTAATACGTGTCGTAACCCACCGTCCACAGCAGATTGGCGATGTAAAGCAGCCAGGCAGCAGCGGGCAGGTCGCCGGTCTCGGCCGTGAATGCCATTGGCATGCCCCACGAGAACGCTGCACCGAGCACCACTTGCGGGTAGTAGGTGTAGCGCTTCATGAAGGGGTAACACGCCGCCAGGGCCAGCCCGCCGAAAGACAGCCAGATCGTCGTAGGGTTGGTGAACAACACCAGCACAAAGCTCAGCGTCACCAGCACTGCGAACAGAACCAGCGCCTCTTTTGACGTCACCCTGCCACTGACCAAAGGCCGTTGCTCGGTGCGTTTGACGTGGCCGTCCACCTTACGGTCGGCGAAGTCGTTGATCACGCAGCCCGCCGCGCGCATCAGGAATACGCCGACGACGAAAATCAGCAGCGTGCTCAGGGACGGCGAGCCTTTGCCTGCGATCCAGACGGCCCACAGCGTTGGCCACAGCAACAGATAAATGCCGATGGGCTTGTCGATGCGCGTGAGCTGGACGAAGTCCCAGGCGCGCGGGTGCAGACGGTTCAGGGATTTGAGCAGCGACAGGTACATCAGCGGCCCTCTTGGGCGAGCAGTGGGAGGTGGGCTTCGATGGCGCGCCATGCGGTGGGCAGAAACACTTCCGCTACCAGAATGCTTAAAGTCCCACGGCTGAAACAGGAGCGACGTCCCCACAGGCCCTGCTGTGCGTCAGCCTTGGGCAGCCATTGCGCAGGATAGCGGCAGACCTGCAGCGGGCCGCGGGCGAAGGCTTTATCGCTGAACAGTAACTCGCCCAGCGACCGGGTACCGAGTTCGTCCATGTGCAGGCCGTCCTGCTCCAGCGCGCTGCGGGCGGCGACACTGCGGGCAAACACCCATTTTTCATCGCGGCCCAGCAGATACACCTCACGCACCCAGCCTTCGCTGCCCTCAGGCAAGTGCAGGGCGGCGCATTCATCAGCACGCAGGCGCTGCCAGCCTTCGAACTGCGGCTCGACGCAGAAGCGGTCGTCAGAGAGCCGGGTCAGGCGTCGGGTCAGGGAATCTTCGTGGAACAGCCACTCAAGAGCGAGGGGCGAGGGGGCTTCGATCAACTGATCGCGCAAAAGCCACTCGGGCGCTGGAAATGCAGGGGTTTGCTGGATCACGGGAGACAAACACAGGCGGCAATCGAGGCGGCGAGCTTAGCATGATTGCGATGTTTGACAGACGACCGGAGTACCCGCCATCTTTCGCTGACGCACCCGACGCCTTCCCGGCTAAAGCCGGTCCCACAGGGATATGCGGTGTATTAGTGGGACCGGCTTCAGCCGGGAAGAGGTCGGTGTGTGCGCCATCAATTTTGCGGTGCGGCCGCTGACGTCTTCCCGGCTAAAGCCAGTCCCACTAGAAAGTACCCGCGTTGAACATCAATGAAACTTGCGTCATCGCGCTGTGATCAGTAAAAGGCCTGACTCATTCGATAAACTTCGCGACGACAGCGGAGCGTCTGGGACGTCTAGCCTGAAACCAAGAGAACCGATCAATGAAAAAGTGGCAATGCATAGTCTGTGGCCTGATCTACAACGAAGCCGACGGTTGGCCGGATGACGGCATCGCGCCGGGCACGCTCTGGCAGGACGTGCCGGAAGACTGGCTGTGCCCTGACTGCGGCGTCGGCAAGATGGATTTTGAGATGATCGAAATCGGCTGATCCGCTGACTTCCACGCCCCCTCTGGAGAAATGAATGAACGCACCTGTCGTGATCATCGGTACCGGGCTGGCCGGCTATAACCTCGCTCGCGAATTTCGCAAGCTGGATGGCGAGACGCCGCTGTTGCTGATCACCGCCGATGACGGCCGTTCGTACTCCAAACCTATGCTCTCCACCGGCTTTGGCAAAAATAAAGAAGCCGACGGCCTGAGCATGGCCGAGCCGGGCGCCATGGCCGATCAGCTCAACGCCGAGGTGCGTACGCACACCCGCGTCAGCGGTATTGATCCGGGTCACAAGCGTCTGTGGATCGGCGAGGAGGCGGTGCTCTACCGTGATCTGATTCTGGCGTGGGGCGCCGAAACCGTGCGTGTGCCGGTGGCGGGTGACGCTGCCGACGCCATATTCCCGATCAACGATCTGGAGGACTACGCGCGTTTCCGGGCCGCAGCGGCAGGCAAGAAACGGGTGTTAATCCTCGGCGCAGGTCTCATCGGCTGCGAGTTCGCCAATGATCTGATCCTGGGCGGTTACGAAATCGACCTGGTTGCGCCGTGCGAGCAGGTGATGCCCACGTTGCTGCACCCTGCAGCTGCCGCAGCGGTACAGGCCGGGCTGGAAAGCCTGGGCGCGCGTTTTCACCTCGGCCCTTTGCTGACTCGGCTTGATCGTGCCGACATCGGGCTCGAAGCGCACCTGTCCGATGGCGAGGTGCTGCATTGCGATCTGGTGGTGTCGGCCATCGGCCTGCGTCCCCGCACTGATCTCGCCGCAGCGGCGGGCCTGGAAATCGGGCGTGGCGTGGTGGTCGATCGGCATTTGCAGACCTCCCACGCCAATATCTATGCGCTGGGTGACTGCGCTGAAGTCGATGGCCTGAATCTGCTTTACGTCATGCCGCTGATGAACTGCGCCCGAGCATTGGCGCAGACGCTCGCTGGCACGCCCACGCCCGTCAAATATGGCCCGATGCCGGTCACCGTGAAAACACCGGTTTGCCCGCTGGTAGTGTCGCCGCCGCCCAAGGGCTCGGACGGTGTCTGGACCGTGGACGGAGAGGGCGCCGATATCAAGGCGCTGTGCCGCGACAGCGACGGCAACCTGCTGGGTTACGCGCTAACAGGCGCTGCGGTGATGGACAAGCTCGCCCTGAACAAGGCTTTGCCCCCGCTGCTGGCATGATTAACAGTCGTTCTGTCGGATAAGCCATCTTTTAGTTGAAACAAACGTGGCCCACGTACTGGCGCGGGTCCCGGTGGCGTGCCATTCTCATTCCGGTCTGCCGCAACGTAGAGCTGTTGCGGCACCTGCTCGCTGTCCGCAAGGGCTGCACGGGACATAAAAACAAAAAACCGTAAAAGAGGCTTCATATGCGTAAACCAGAACTCGCAGCGGCTATTGCCGAGAAAGCAGATCTCACCAAAGAACAAGCCAATCGCGTCCTCAACGCCGTGCTCGACGAAATCACCAACGCGCTGCACAAGAAGGACAGCGTCACGCTAGTGGGATTCGGCACTTTCTTGCAACGCCATCGTGGCGCCCGCACCGGTAAGAACCCTCAGACCGGTGAGCCCGTCAAGATCAAGGCCAGCAACACGGTGGCATTCAAGCCGGGTAAGTTTCTCAAAGACAGTGTCAATCCGGACGCGGCAAAGCCAGCGAAACCAGCCAAGCCGGCTGCAGCCGCCAAAGATGCCAAGCCAGCCAAGGCCGCAGCGGCCAAGGCACCCGCAGCAAAGAAAAAGTAATTCGCTGAGCGCTCTGCGGAGGGCGAGCAGCACGGAGATGGGCATGCCGATCAGTCGGCATGTCCATTTTTTTATGCCCGATTAATCAACCCGCGCAGCCCTGCGCGTTGCGTCTGGCTCGCCACTTTGCGACCGACCGGTTCTGCTTGCTCACCGGTCAACCAAGCTCGCTACACTGCGGCTGGTCACTCTGACCGACGCTGATCCCATGAGGCCCATACATGAAGTTCCGTTTTCTACTCTGGATGTTGGGCCTGTTGATGGGCCGCGCGAGTCGCAATAATCCCGCTTTTCAGCAGCAACTCGCGGGGAAAGATCTGGCGTTCCAGTTGCAAACGGCTGATGGCAAGATCGCCCGGCATTTCATCGTGCGGCATCAACGCATCAAGAGCCGCGCCGGCACCTTTGCGGCGCCTGCTTTCGTGATTTCTTTCAAGGATGCCGATTACGGCTTCGCCACAATGCAGGCCCGGAACAAGCAGCTCGCGTTTATGCAGGGCATTCAGGACAAGAACATCTTGGTCACCGGCAACGCGGGTCTGGTGATGTGGTTTCAGGGCCTGACAAAGTATTTGAAGCCGAGGAAGAAGAAGTAGTCCTCCCCGGACACTTCTGGATTAACTGAACTGCGCGGCCAGTTCGCGCAACAGCACTTCGGCCTCCAGCACTTTCTTCACGACATCCTGAGCTTTCTCGCGGGACAGCTTCAGGCGCTCGAGCAACTCGTCCGGAATGCCTTCCAGAGGGCCGGAGCCGATGCCTTCCTTGCGCAGCAGTCTCACTGCCAGGCACACCAGGTTTGCATACTTGTAATGCTCACCTGCGTAATGCGGGTCATGCTGGAAGCGCAGGGCGATGACCAGCTCCTCCGGCATGTCCCAGTTGCGCATCAGCCAGGAACCGATCTGCTCGCGGGTGATGCCCAGCAGGTGCTGCTCGACGTAGCTGTGATGAAGATGCGGATTGACTTCGATCTGGCGGCAGATCAGCGAAAAGTGCGGCGGAAACACATGCGCCAGCAGCAGATAGCCGAAGTTGTGCAGCAAGCCGGCGAGGTACGTCAGGCCACTTTCCGGGCGCTCGGCACGGGGCATGGCGCGGGTCAGGCCTTCAATGATCGCAGCGGTGTAAATCGACTGCTGCCAGTAAGGGGTTGCTTGCTGCGGATGATCCTTGGGCAGCGCCAGGGTTTTGCCCAGCGCCAGGCCGAGCGCCAGATTGATCACCAGATCAAAACCCAACACGCGGACGATGGCATCCTCTACAGAGCGGATTTTGCCGGCCGAACCGTAATACGGGGAGGCCGCCCAGCTCACGACCTGTGCCGCCAGTGCCGGGTCGGTTTCCACCACGCCGGTAATATCGTCGATGGTTGCGTCAGGGTCGACACGCAGTTTGATGATCTTCTGCGCCGTATCGGCCAATGGCGGAATTTCCACCGTGGATTCCAGACGCTGCTGAATGCGCCGGGCGGTGAAATTCTGAACGGCTTTGGTGATCTCCTCGCGGTCGTCATCGGGACGCGTGAGGTTGGGCGTAACGGATGTCACCGGCTCGCCGAAGCGCGCAGCGCTGGCTTTGGTCAACAGCGTCCTGAAGTCTTCGCTGCTGATTTCCAGCAAGAGGCCCGGCTCACCGGAATCGATCAGCACAGTAGGACCGGACAGAATCCGCTCTTCATACAGGCAAGGCGAGCTGGTCAGCGAAGGCAGGCCAGGCAACGTACCCAGTTGGTGTTTTTGCAGCATCAGTTCGAGCGACTCTTTCGGAACCGCTTTCAACTTGCGGCCGGTCAACTCCGTGATGCGATTGAGGTCCAGCAATTGGTTTTGTGGAAACAGGATGAACAGCGCGCCGACTGAGTCGTCGACCAGAATGGCCTGCACTTTCTGATCAAGCGGAAGAGACTCGTCGTCTGTCACTTCACGGAAGTTGATAGCGGCTTTGCCCAGCAACTGCCGAATGACAGAAGGGCAGTGTGGGGTTGCGTCAATGTGGGCAACTTCTGTCATGGCCTGTATCCAGATTCCTACAATCGCTGAAGTATAACCAGCTTAGTTGTTATAGAGGTGAGACACCCTGTTATTGCGTTGACTGCTTCACACTTGACCGTATTGCTGGCCATGGCGCAGCCAGCGTTCCAGCAGCGGACTGACATGTTGCGGCCAGCGCTCGAGCAGCGCCTGGGCCGCGTCCCTGACTGCCGGCAGCAGATCTGCATCGCGCATCAGGTCAGCCACCTTGAACTGCAGCAGCCCTGTCTGACGCGTGCCGAGCATCTCGCCGGGCCCACGCAGCTCCAGATCCTTTTCGGCGATCACGAAGCCGTCGTTGGTTTCACGCATGATGCCCAGCCGTTGACGACCGATCTGCGAAAGCGGCGGGTGATACAGCAGCACGCAATGGCTGGCGGCGCTGCCCCGGCCGACCCGACCGCGTAATTGATGAAGCTGCGCCAGGCCCAGGCGTTCCGGGTTTTCGATGATCATCAGGCTGGCATTGGGGACGTCCACACCAACCTCGATCACCGTCGTCGCGATCAGCAGATTCAGATTGCCCTGCTTGAATTCGGCCATGACCGCGGCTTTTTCGGCGGGCTTCATGCGCCCGTGAATCAAGCCGACCTTGAGCTCGCCCAGCGCGCTGGTCAGCTCCTCGAACGTGGTTTCAGCGGCCTGACACGTCAGCTCTTCAGACTCATCGATCAGCGTGCAGACCCAGTACGCCTGCCGGCCTTCGGCGCATGCATTGCGTACGCGTTCGACGACTTCGATCCGTCGGCTGTCGACCACCAGCACGGTGTTCACCGGCGTACGACCGGGTGGCAGTTCGTCGAGGATCGACGTGTCGAGGTCGGCGTAGGCGCTCATCGCCAGCGTGCGCGGGATGGGCGTGGCGGTCATGATCAGCTGATGCGGGCACATCGAGCCGCCGACGCCTTTCTTGCGCAGGGCCAGGCGTTGCTGAACGCCGAAACGGTGCTGTTCGTCGATGATAACCAGCGCGAGATTCTTGAACTGCACCTCGTCCTGGAACAGAGCGTGGGTGCCGACGACCATGGGCGTGCCACCGGCGATCTGCGCCAGTGAGGCCGCACGCGCCTTGCCTTTGAGTTTGCCCGCGAGCCACGCCGTCTCGATGCCGAGAGGCTCCAGCCAGCGGGTGAAATTGATGAAATGCTGTTCGGCCAGAATCTCCGTAGGCGCCATCAGTGCGACCTGGTAGCCCGCTTCGAGGGCCTGCAACGCGGCGAGGGCTGCAACGACCGTCTTGCCAGCGCCTACGTCACCCTGAATCAAACGCAGCATCGGCTCGTGCTGACTGAGGTCATAGGCGATCTCGTTGCCGACGCGCTGCTGCGCACCTGTGGGCGGAAATCCGAGGTTGGCGAGGAATTTCTTCGGCAGACGCTTGGCCGGTGGCAGTGCAGGCGCGCGCTGCGAGCGCAGGCTTTCACGCAGGCGTTGCTGGGAAAGCTGGTGCGTCAGCAGCTCTTCGAACGCCAGTCGGTGCTGCGCCCAGTGATGGCCCAGCGCGAGCTCTTCAACGTCGGCATCGGCAGGCGGGTTGTGCAGGTAATGAATGGCGTCAGCCAGGGGCGCGAGTTGATAGTCGCGCGCCAGCTCATCCGGCAACCAGTCAGGCAGGCTCTTCGGGCCAAGCATCGACAGGCTCTGCTGACACAATTGCCGCAGGCGCTGCTGGGTGAGGCCTTCGGTCGTGGGGTAGATCGGCGTCAGCGTCTGCTCGACAGCCACCGGCTCGTCGCCGGTGATCGCACGGTATTCCGGGTGGTAGATCTCGAGCCCCGAAGCGCCGGGCCGGGCTTCGCCGTAACAGCGCACGTGGGTGCCGCGCTTTAGGCCGTCCTTCTGCGCGTTGCTGAAGTGATAAAAGCGCAGGCTCAGCACGCCGGTGCCGTCGCCCATCCTGACCAGCAAACTGCGGCGCTTGCCCATGACCACGTCGGCGCCGCTGACCACACCTTCGACTACCGCGTCCTGGCCCGGGCGCAATTCGCCGATGGGCACGACGCGAGTCCGGTCCTGATAACGCAACGGCAGGTGGAATAGCACGTCCTGAATGTTCTCAAGACCGACTTTCGCCAGCTTTTCAGCCATTGCCTCACCGACGCCTTTTAGCGCCGTGACCGAGACATGAGACAGCTCCGTCATACCGTCCCTTAACTCGCTTCAGCCTGAGCTTTAGGACGAGCGACGGAACACAGACGAATCGAGTCAGCGAGGATTTCGATGGCTTTCGGACGCGGGAAGCTGGCACGCCAGGCGATTGCCACTGTGCGGAACGGCACCGGCGGTGACAGCGGACGGACTTCGATCACGCCGGGGGCGTAATGATGGCTGTCGACGGCCGACATCGGCAGGATGGAAATGCCCAGCCCCGAAGCGACCATGTGCCGAATGGTTTCCAGCGAGCTGGATTCCACCGTGGTGTGCTTGGCAGCGTCGCCGCCCTTGACCAGCGTCGGACAGGCTTCGAGCACCTGATCGCGGAAGCAGTGGCCTTCGCCCAGCAACAGCAGGCTCTTGTCGTTCAGCGCCGAGGCATCGATGGTCTTTTTCTGGGTCCATGGATGATCGGCCGGCATCAACACGTAGAACGGCTCGTCGTACAGCGACAGCGTCAGGACATCGGCTTCGTTGAACGGCAGAGCGATGATGATCGCGTCGAGCTCACCATTGCGCAGCTTGTCACGCAGCACGTGAGTGAAGTTTTCCTCGATGTACAACGGCATCTGCGGGGCGACCCGGTGCAGTTGAGGAATCAGGTGAGGAAACAGGTACGGGCCGACGGTGTAGATCGCGCCGACTTTAAGCGGCGCGGTCAGTTGATTCTTGCCGGTCTGGGCCAGTTCACGAATACCCTGAGCCTGTTCGAGGACCTTCTGCGCTTGAGCCACGATGCCCTCGCCAACCGGGGTCAGACGTACGGCACTCTTGCTGCGCTCGAAAATCAGCACACCGAGTTCATCTTCCAGCTTCTTGACGCCCACCGACAGGGTCGGCTGGCTGACGTGACAACGTTCAGCGGCATGGCCGAAGTGCTGCTCTTGAGCGAGGGTAACGATGTAGCGCAATTCTGTGAGGGTCATAACGTGCGTCCATGAAGTTGCGGCCCCAGCATAGCGGGTGCAATCGATAGACGCACGTTATCAACCCGTCGCGGCTGACAAAATTCTGGTTTCAGCGTTTATCCAGGGAATAAACGAAGGGAGCGACCACTTCCAGCGACCCGTTCTTCAGCAATTCCGGCGGCGGCTTGGGCAATGGCTGCGCGCGGCGGATCATTTCCAGCGTCGCTCGATCCAGTGAAGCGCTTCCTGAACCGCCGGCCAATTCATAGGACAACACGCGGCCTTCGCCATCGACCACGAAGCGCAGACGACTGGTGCCTTGCATGCCCCGACGTCGAGCATCTTCCGGGTACCGCTTGAACTTGCTCAGGTGACTCAGCAACTCACCCTGCCAAGTGGGTAATGCATTGCTTGGCGGCGTGGGCGGAGCAGGTTGCGGCGATGCTGACTTCTCCGGCTTGGCGTTGGACGGCGGTGCGTCCAGCGGCTTGTCGTCGGCTGGCTTTTCTTCCTTCGGCGGCTCGACCTTCTTCACAGGCTTGGGCGGCTGTGGTTTGGGCTTGGGTTTGACCGGCTTGGGCACAGCGATCTCGGCCTTGGGCGCTTCGGCGACCGGCGGAATCGGCAGTTGTTCTTCAGGCGCAGGCGGCTGCGGCGGTTGCACGACTTTTGGCGGTGGCGGCGGGGCAGGCTCGGGAACGGGCGCGAGCTCGACCATCATCGCTGCCGGGGGCAACTCGATGGCCTGCGAAGAGGGCCAGCGCAATGCGACGACAATCGCCACGGCATGGACCGCCAGCACCAACAACAGACTACCGCTATAGCGCGTCAGCTTTTGGCGCGTATTGATCATTTCTTGCCGACCGTCTCGAGACCCACCAGGCCCACCTTCAGGTAGCCGGCGCCGCGCAGGGCATTCATGACGTCCATCAGAT
Organism: Pseudomonas sp. NPDC078416; assembly: GCF_050268485.1. Lineage (NCBI taxonomy): Bacteria > Pseudomonadati > Pseudomonadota > Gammaproteobacteria > Pseudomonadales > Pseudomonadaceae > Pseudomonas > Pseudomonas sp. NPDC078416. The sequence goes on from NZ_JBNNGV010000001.1 coordinate 105,374, forward strand.
CGCCATAGTCGACGCCCTTGTCAGCCTGGAAGAAGATCGTGGTGTCTTTCTTGCCTTTGGTTTTGGCATCCAGCACCTGACCGATCTGCTCGCGGACCACTTTTTCATCGCCCAGATACAGGCTCTGGTCGGCTTTCACACTCAGAAAAATCGGTTTCTCGGGTCGGGGCACCGGTTTGGCGGTGGAGGCGGGCAGGTCAACCTTGATGTCCACGGTTGCCAGCGGTGCGGCAACCATGAAGATGATCAGCAGGACCAGCATGACGTCGATGAACGGCGTCACGTTGATTTCGTGGTTCTCGGCGAGCTCGTCATCGCCTTCCTTCAAATGCAGGCCCATGGTTTACCCCATCTTTACCATGTGCGGCGGTTGGCTGCGCTCGGCCGCAGGCTGGTGATCCAGATCGCGGCTGACCAGCAACAGAACCTGCGCCGAAGCGTCGGACACTTGCGCCTTGTAACCGGCGATGGAACGGGCAAAGACGTTGTAGATGACCACGGCCGGAATCGCTGCAACCAGGCCCAGCGCGGTGGCCAGCAAGGCTTCGGCGATGCCCGGCGCCACAACGGCCAGGTTGGTGGTCTGGGTTTTGGCGATGCCGATGAAGCTGTTCATGATCCCCCAGACGGTGCCAAACAGGCCCACGAAGGGCGCAGTCGAACCGATGGTGGCCAGCACGCCGGTGCCCATGCTCATGTTGCGGCCGCAAGCGGCGACCAGGCGTTCAAGGCGGAAAGCGACGCGCTCCTTGATGCCCTCCCGTTCGCGTGTATTAACCGACAGGCGCATTTCTTCCAGTGCGTCGTGCACCAGCATATGGGAAAGGGTCCCTTCTTTCTTCGCCCCTGCGCTGGCTTCGTCCAGGTTGCGCGCACGTTTCAGCGCAGCGATTTCCCTCCGCAGACGACGCTTGGCGCCCAGCAGTTCGAAGCCCTTGGCGATCCAGATGGTCCAGGTGATGACCGAAGCAATGGCCAGACCGATCATCACGGCTTTGACGATGATGTCCGCGTTCTTGTACATGCCCCATGGCGAGAGATCGTGGGACATGCCCAGGCTGTTATCTTCCGCAGCGGCGTCGAGCGATTCGGCCGGCGCAGATGCCGGGGTCAGTTCTTGAACGCCTGGCGCTGTAGCGGGGTCAACCGGTGTAGCGGCTGGCGCCTCGGCTTGTACGGCGGGCTTTTGTGCGGGAGCGTTGGAGTCGGCGAGCGCTACGGGCGTCAACATCAGGCTGAACAGCAGCGCGGCAATGGCGCGTCCTGCGCGTGGCAGACCTCGATTGGCAAGTGACGAAGCAGGGGTTTGAATAGATGTCATGCTGGCCCGACCTGATATGAAAATAGGTGTTCGTTCTGAGAGCGTCACGCTGGCGCGAGGCGAGCGGAGGAGAACAAAGGGTCGTCATTATTGCAAGTAATTCTTGTTAACAAAAGTAATAGCGTCTCTTTTTTCCTGAGAATGCTTCCCAATGGTCGGTTTTATAGCCCGTTTTACGGGCTGAAATTTAATGAGTGATGTGGAGATTGGACATGTCAGCGCCATCCGTTTTGATTGCTGGATGTGGCGACATCGGGAGCCGACTGGCTTCCCAACTGTTGCCTGATGACTGGACGGTGTACGGCCTGCGCCGCTCCGTTGAGAAACTGCCCGCAGGTGTGCTCGGCGTCAGCGGCGACTTGTTCGACGCCCGCATTCCTGCGCACTGGCCGGAAGGCCGGCTGGATTACCTGGTCTACTGCGCCACACCCACTGACCGGGATGAGGCGGGTTACCGCGCGGCTTATGTAGAGGGGCTTCGGCACGTACTGGGCTGGAGCGAGCGCAGCGGACAGCGACTGAAGCGGATATTTTTCGTGTCCAGCAGCAGCGTTTATGGTCAGCAGCAAGGCGAGTGGGTCGATGAAACGTCGCCCGTCGAAGCAACCGGGTACTCGGGACAGGTCATGCGCGAGGCAGAGCAAGTGGCGTTGGACAGCGGTATCCCGGCAACCATTGTCAGGTTGACCGGAATCTACGGTCCGGGCCGCAGCGATCTGATGAATCGGGTACGCCAGGGCTACAGCGTTGCGATCGATCCGCCGCTGTACGGCAACCGCATTCATGCTGATGACGCGGCCGGGCTGCTGGCGTTTTTGTTGCGAGCAGCATCGGACGAGATAGCGCTGGAAGACTGCTATATCGGCGTCGACGATGCACCCGCGCCGCTGGCCGAAGTGGTCGACTGGATGCGCCAGCGTCTGGGTGTCACAGAGTGGTCGGATGAGAACAACGTGCGCCGTGCCGGCAGCAAGCGCTGCAGCAATGCCCGCGCCAAAGCGCTGGGTTGGACGCCGCGTTATGCGACTTATAAAGAAGGGTATGAGGCGATGTTGGCAGACCAGCCGAACTAGTTCGCTCTGCCGCCGATTCGTAGGACCGGCTTTAGCCGGGAAGGCGTCAGTCTTACAGCCAGGAAATTGAGGTTATAGGTACTGGCCTCTTCCCGGCTGAAGCCGGTCCTACCATGCGTACGCGAGAGTCAGTTTTTCTCAAGCACCCAGCGCTGCTCGCCCGGGCGCAGGTCCGGCATTTCGGTTGCCTGGGCGTTGTTCACCGCCTGGAACAACTCCAGCTGTTTGCCATTGCGGACGAAGATCCACGGGTTGCCGCGCTCGTTCTTCTCCAGCCACATGCTGTCGTACTCACCGCTCATTGCGGCGCAATCGCCAGCCAGGCACAGCGCGTAGCGGTCATTACCCGGCAGGCCGCTGACGCTGCCATCTGGCATGAACTCAACCGTGCTGCCCTGGCCTTCACCATTGACGATGGTCCACTTGCCGCCGAGGTAGGCGGTGTAAAGTGCACGCTCGAAGCTGGTGCCGGGTTGCGCGCCGGCCGGGGGTGCTTCCTTGGGCGTGCGGAAATGCTGCTCGGGCCCGGTGTCGCTGGCGCGCTGCACCAGGTCGTCACCCTTGATGGTCAGCTCATCAGACGCATTGCCGTAGAAGTCGACGCGCAGCTTGCCGTCGGCATTGCTGGCGATCTTGCCTTCACTCAGCTCGAAGCCGTTGGAAGCAGTGGCCTGTCCGGCTTTGGTGTTGATGTTCCATTCCAGATTCGGGCCGTGAGCCAGCAGCGCCTGACGCAGATTACCGCCTTGGGCTGCTGCGTCGATGGCGGCCTGGTTGATCCAGGTGCCGTCCGGGCTTTTGTCGGAGTGGCTGGCGCAGCCGCTGAGCAGTACGGCCAGCAGCGAGAGGGCAAACGCAACGCGCATGGGTGCAGTCCTTCCTTTTGTGAGGAGGCGGAGCGTGCTTTAGCTCCGCACCGGGATTTACTCGATGACCAGAATGGCGTCCATTTCGACCTGCGCGCCACGCGGCAGCGCAGCAACGCCAATGGCGGCGCGCGCCGCGTACGGCTGCTCGAAATACTTGCCCATGATCTCGTTGACCTTGGCGAAGTGGCTCAGGTCGGTGAGGAAGATATTCAGCTTGACGATGTCCTTGAACGAACCGCCTGCGGCTTCGGCCACAGCCTTCAGGTTTTCGAAGACCTGAACGGTCTGTGCTTCAAAGCCTTCGACCAGCTCCATGGTCTTGGGGTCCAGCGGAATCTGGCCCGACATGTAAACGGTGTTGCCCGCCTTGATTGCCTGGGAATAGGTGCCGATGGCGGCAGGGGCTTTGTCGCTGGAGATGACGGTCTTGCTCATGAAAAACTCCTGTTTGCGGTTTGACTACGCGCGCATACGGGTGATGCGGATCACGCCGGCGAGTGCGCGCAGTTTCTTGATCACGCGGGCCAGGTGCACGCGGTCGTGCACGCTGACCACCAGTTGGACCACGCTGATGCGACCATCGCGTTCATCCATACTGATTTTTTCGATGTTGCCGTCCGCGGCATTGACGCTGCTCGCAAGCAGGGCGATCAAGCCGCGCTGATGTTCCAGTTCGACGCGCAGCTCGACATTGAACTCGCCGGTAACGTCTTTGGCCCAGGACAGCTGAATGCACTTTTCGGGGTTGTGGCGGACTTCCGTGATGTTCCGACAGTTATCCAGGTGCACGACCATGCCTTTGCCCGCTGACAAATGCCCGACGATCGGGTCGCCTGGAATCGGCGTGCAGCACTTGGCGTAACTGAGAACGAGGCCTTCGGTGCCACGGATCGCCAGAGGGCCTTCTGCGTTAGGCAGCTGATCGCCTTCACTGGCCAGCAGTCGGCGAGCGACCACATAAGCCATGCGGTTGCCCAGGCCGATGTCTTCGAGCAGGTCTTCGATGACCTCGACCCGATACTCGGCAAGGATGAGGCGCACGCGTTCGGCCGGAATCTTGTCCAGCGTGCTGTCGAAGCCGTTGAGCACTTTGTTCAGCAGGCGCTCGCCTAGATTGATCGACTCCGACCGACGCTGCAGTTTGAGCGCATGACGGATGTGGGTGCGGGCCTTGCCGGTCACGACAAAGTTGAGCCAGGCCGGATTCGGGCGTGCTCCCGGTGCACTGACAATCTCAACGGTCGAGCCGCTTTGCAGCGGTTCGGAAAGCGGGGCCAGCCGGCGATTGATCCGACACGCGATACAGCTGTTGCCGACATCGGTGTGGACGGCATAAGCAAAATCGACCGCCGTGGAGCCCTTTGGCAGCTCCATGATCCGGCCCTTGGGCGTGAACACGTAGACCTCGTCCGGGAACAGGTCGATTTTCACACTCTCGATGAATTCCAGCGAATTGCCCGCACGCTGCTGCATTTCCAGCACGCCCTTGACCCACTGACGGGCCCGCGCGTGGGTGCTCTTCGGTTGTTCATCGCCAGACGACTTGTACAGCCAGTGCGCGGCGATGCCGTTGTTGGCCATCTCTTCCATTTCGCGGGTACGAATCTGGATCTCGATGGGCACGCCGTGCATTCCGAACAGGGTGGTGTGCAGCGATTGATAGCCGTTGGCTTTCGGAATCGCGATGTAATCCTTGAAGCGGCCCGGCAGCGGCTTGTACAGATTATGTACAGCGCCGAGCACGCGATAGCAGGTGTCGACCTTGTCGACGATGATCCTGAACGCGTAGACGTCCATGATCTCGTTGAAGGCCCGGCGCTTGCCGCGCATCTTTTTATAGATGCCATACAAATGCTTTTGGCGACCGCTGACTTCGCCTTCGATGCCGTCAACGGCGAGGCAGTGGCTCAGCGACTCTTCGATCTTGTTGACCAGTTCCTTGCGGTTGCCGCGCGCGCGCTTGACCGCCTGGCCGATGCGCGAAGAGCGCATCGGGTACATCGCTTTGAAACCCAGGTCTTCGAATTCGATGCGCACGCTGTGCATGCCAAGGCGATTGGCGATCGGGGCGTAGATTTCGAGGGTTTCTTTGGCGATGCGACGGCGCTTTTCACCGGAGAGGACTTCCAGCGTGCGCATGTTATGCAGGCGGTCGGCGAGCTTGACCAGAATCACGCGGATATCCCGCGCCATGGCCATCGCCATCTTCTGGAAGTTTTCGGCCTGAGCTTCGGCTTTGGTCTCGAAGTTCATCTGGGTCAGTTTGCTGACCCCATCGACGAGTTCGGCCACCGTTTCGCCAAACTGCGCACAGAGCGCTTCTTTGGCGATGCCGGTGTCTTCGATCACGTCATGCAGCATGGCGGCCATCAGGCTCTGATGGTCCATGTGCATGTCGGCAAGAATATTGGCCACTGCCAGCGGATGCGTGACATAGGCTTCGCCGCTTCGACGGCGTTGGCCGTCGTGGGCTTGTTCGGCGTAGAAATACGCCCGGCGAACCAGGTTGACCTGGTCTGCGCCGAGGTAGGTCGACAGGCGATCGGCGAGGGCGTCTATGCTCGGCAAGATAAAACTCCTTGCCGAAGGCTGTGACCCTGCGCCTTGCTACGTCGACCAGGCATAGGCTTAGACGGCCTCGCTGGACTCGTCCTCGAATGCGGCGAACAGTGGTTCATCTTCAACGATTTCGGCTTCTGCGATAACAGCGTAATCCATCAGGCCTGCAGCGATTTCACGCAGGGCCACTACGGTAGGCTTGTCGTTTTCCCATGCCAGCTTTGGCTCTTTGCCACCGGTCGCCAGTTGACGCGAGCGCTTGGTGGCGAGCATGACCAGCTCAAAACGGTTATCTACATGTTCCAGGCAGTCTTCAACGGTCACGCGGGCCATGGGTATTCCTCGTAGCAAATGCGATATGCGCGGTGCCCGAATGGGCGAGCGGACTCGACAGTCTAAAAAATCACCAGCGTTTAGGGAAGCGCTGATTTTGAATGGATCGGTTTTGCCGCGTAAGAACCGGTCAGGCGAGCAGTTGAGCCAACAGCTCGGCGTGGCGCTGCTGTTGATGTTCCTGGCTCAGCAAGTTGGCGCGGAAGATCGCTTTCAGGTCTTCGAGTGCCGTGGCGAAATCGTCGTTGATCACAATGTAATCATATTCGGCGTAGTGACTCATCTCGCTGACGGCTTCGCGCATGCGGCCTTCGATGATCTCGTCGCTGTCCTGACCCCGATTGGTCAGGCGCTGGCGCAGCGCCTGCTGCGTCGGCGGCAGAATGAAGATCGAGCGGGCGTGGGGCATCAGTTTGCGAACCTGCTCCGCACCTTGCCAGTCGATTTCCAGAATCAGGTCATGGCCTTCGTCCAGCGTCTGCTGCAAACGGCTCTGCGAAGTCCCGTACATGTTGCCGAAGACTTCAGCCTGCTCGAGAAAGTCGCCGTGCTCGATCATGCGCACGAATTCGGCGCGGTCCACGAAGTGGTAGTTCACGCCGTCCACTTCGCCCGGACGCATGGCCCGGGTGGTGTGGGACACCGACACGCGGATCTGTGGTTGAGCGTTGATCAGGGCGTTGACCAGACTGGTCTTGCCTGCGCCCGATGGGGCGGAAATGATGTACAGGGTGCCGGTGCTGTGGGTCATGTCGGAGGTGGCCTTACTCAATGTTCTGCACTTGTTCGCGCATCTGCTCGATCAACACTTTGAGGTTGACGGCGGCTTGCGTGCTTCGAGGGTCAAAGGCTTTAGAGCCCAGTGTGTTGGCTTCGCGGTTGAGCTCTTGCATCAGGAAATCCAGCCGGCGCCCGGCTTGCCCGCCGGCCTTGAGTACGCGGCGCACTTCGGTGACGTGGGTGCTCAGGCGGTCGAGTTCTTCGGCAACGTCGCTCTTTTGCGCCAGCAGGACCATTTCCTGTTCCAGACGCTGCGGATCAAGCTCGGCCTTCATGTCGGCAAAACGATCGAGCACCTTTTGGCGCTGGGCGGCGAGCATCTGCGGCACGAGGGTACGCAAGGTCGCGACTTCAGTCTTGATCGAGGTGAGCCGTTCGTCGAGAAGCCTGGCCAGATCAGCGCCTTCGCGGGCACGACCGGCCTTGAGCTCTTCGAGCGCCTCGTTGAACAGGGCCAGCGCGTCGTTGTTCAGCGCTTGCGGATCGGCAGCATCGGCAACCAGAACACCGGGCCAGGCCAGCACTTCAAGCGGGTTCAGTGCAGCAGGCTGCTTGATCAGGCTGGCAACGACCTCTGCTGCCGCGACCAGTTGCCCGGCGCGTTCGCGGTTAACCTGCAGCGGTTTGCCTGCGGTCTCTTCGGTGAAGCGCAGGGTGCATTCGATTTTGCCCCGGGAAAGTCCCTGGCGCAGCGCCTCGCGCACGGCGCCTTCGAGGTCACGAAATGATTCCGGCAGGCGCAGATGGGGTTCGAGATAACGGTGATTGACCGAGCGCATTTCCCAGCTCAGCGTGCCTTGTGGGCCGGCTCGTTCAGCGCGGGCAAAAGCCGTCATGCTGTGCACCATGGGAAGTACCTCTATAAATTCAGGCGTTTGCGGATAGCCGGCCCGGGATGAATCCCTGGCAGAGTGTCGTGGAGAAACGACTGGCTATAAAGGCGCAGGATTGTAGCTCAGTGCAGGGTGTGCGCCCAAATGTGGCATTGTCGCAAGCGATACGCGGCGTTGTGATCGTGCGGCCAGGCGTGCAAATCTGCAGCGCCCGCCGTGAGCAATGTGTCATTAGATGTCCCAAGCCGTGCCTGCACCTCTATAATGCAGGCCAGTTTTCCGTCTCCAGTACAGGTATCCCAGATGAAACGTCCAAGTGGTCGCGCTGCCGATCAGCTTCGCCCGATCAATATCACGCGCAATTACACCAAGCACGCAGAGGGTTCTGTGCTGGTCGAGTTCGGTGATACCAAGGTGATCTGCACCGTCAGTGTTGAAAACGGCGTTCCGCGTTTTCTCAAGGGGCAGGGCCAGGGCTGGTTGACGGCTGAATACGGCATGCTGCCTCGGGCAACCGGTGAGCGTAACCAGCGCGAAGCCAGCCGTGGCAAACAGGGCGGCCGTACCCTCGAGATCCAGCGCCTGATCGGTCGCTCACTGCGCGCGGCACTGGACATGTCCAAGCTGGGTGAAATCACCTTGTACGTAGATTGCGACGTGATCCAGGCGGACGGCGGGACGCGCACTGCGTCGATTACCGGCTCCATGGTCGCGCTGATCGATGCACTCAAGTCGATCAAAAAGCGTGGCGGCCTCAAGGGCGGCGATCCGCTGAAACAGATGATCGCGGCCGTGTCGGTGGGCATGTATCAGGGCGAGCCGGTCCTGGACCTGGATTACCTTGAGGACTCCGCTGCCGAGACCGACCTCAACGTGGTCATGACCAACGCGGGCGGTTTCATCGAAGTTCAGGGTACTGCCGAGGGCGCGCCGTTCCAGCCTGAAGACCTCAACGCGATGCTTGCACTGGCTCAGAAAGGCATGAACGAAATCTTCGAATTGCAGCAGGCGGCACTGGCCGACTGATCGTTTCTACGTCAGAGCACTGCATCAAAACAGGGAAAGCATGATGATCGAGAGTCAGTCGCCGTTGCCAACGCCGAGTAAAGAAGTCCGTCAGTGGGCAATGCTGTGCCACTTCGCGGCATTTTTCGGCCTGATCTTTCCGTTCGGCAATTTGCTCGGGCCGCTGATCGTCTGGCAGCTCAAGAAAGAAGTCGATCCGTACATCGATGCTCAAGGCAAGGAAGCCCTCAACTTTCAGATCACAGTCGCCATTGCCGCGATGATCTGTTTTTTGCTGATGGTGGTGATCATCGGTTTTCCGCTGTTGATGCTGGTGGGCGTCGGCGCGCTGGTGCTGACGATCATCGCGGGCGTAAAGGTCAACGACGGCGTCGCCTACCGCTATCCGTTCACCTGGCGGTTGATCAAGTAAGCGCTTCCAGAGATCGGGCGATTGCCTGATCTGCGGACAAACAAAAGCCGACTTCACGTCGGCTTTTTTTTGAGCAACTGAACGTCAGATGGTGAGCGTCCAGTCGTAGTCCACGATCAGTGGCGCGTGTTGCGAGAAGCGCGGCTGGCGTGGAAGACGTGCACTGCGTACGAAACGGCGCAGGCCCGGGGTCAGCAGCTGATAATCGAAGCGCCAGCCCAGATTGAGCATCTCGGCCTGTTCGTTATCCGGCCACCAGCTGTACTGATCGCCCTCACGGCTGACTTCGCGCAGGGCATCGACATAACCCATGTTGCCAACGATCTCGTCCATCCACGCACGCTCTGGTGCGAGGAAGCCGGGAGATTGCTGGCTGTCGCGCCAGTTTTTGATGTCCAGCTTCTGTTGCGCCACGTACAGCGAGCCACAGTAAATGTACTCGCGACGTTTGCGTCGCTGCTTGTCGAGGTACTTGCCGAAGTCGTCCATGAGCTTGAATTTCTGATTCAAGTCTTCATCGCCGTTCATCCCGGAAGGGAGCAGCAAGGTCGCGATACTGACTTTGTCGAAATCTGCCTGCAGGTAACGCCCGTAACGGTCAGCCGTCTCGAAACCAAGACCGTTGATGACCGCCTTCGGTTGCAGCCGCGAGTAAAGCGCCACGCCACCCTGGGCAGGCACTTCGGCTTCGCAGGCATATAGGAAGTAGCCGTCCAGTTGGAAGGCTGGGTCGTCCAGTTCAAAGGCGGAGGCGCGGGTGTCCTGAAGGCAGATGACGTCGGCATTCTGAGCTTGCAGCCAACTGAGCAAACCACGCTCGACTGCAGCCTGAATACCATTAACGTTCACACTGATGATCCGCATAAATGGCCCCAAAAATCACGTGCGTGTATGATACCCGAGCTCTACCTAATTAGCTAAATCCGTGGTATTCGGGGCTTTTTTCATGCAGGCGTATCAACGCGATTTCATTCGTTTTGCCATCGATCGCGGAGTTTTGCGCTTCGGTGAGTTCACGTTGAAGTCTGGGCGCACCAGCCCTTACTTCTTCAATGCCGGTCTTTTCAACAGTGGTTCGGCCCTTGCCCAACTGGGTAAGTTCTACGCCGCCGCCGTGGTTGAAAGCGGTATCTCCTTCGATGTTCTGTTTGGCCCGGCCTACAAGGGTATTCCCCTTGCAGCGGCGACTGCCATGGCCCTTGCCGAGCAGCACAGTCTCGATCTCCCCTGGTGCTTCAACCGCAAAGAGGCGAAGGCGCATGGCGAAGGCGGCAGCCTGGTTGGCGCGCCGTTGACCGGCAATGTGCTGATCATCGACGACGTCATCACCGCAGGCACCGCTATTCGCGAGGTCATGCAGATCATTCAGGCCCAGGGCGCGAACGCTGCCGGCGTGCTGATCGCGCTGAACCGCCAGGAGCGTGGCAACGGCGAGCTGTCTGCCATTCAGGAAGTCGAGCGTGATTTCGGCATTCCGGTGGTGAGCATCGTATCGTTGAATCAGGTGCTGGAATTCCTGGCCGACGATCCTCAGCTCAAGCAGCATTTGCCTGCCGTCGAAGCGTACCGGGCCCAATACGGAATCTGAGCCTCCAAAAGGATGCGGTTTATGCTCAAACTGGGCACGTTGGGTTTTTGTCTGTCGCTGGGTTTGGGTTGCATCGCGAACGTTCATGCGGACGACGCCCCGGGCATCGTGCTGTATCGCTACGTCGACAGTCGCGGCGTGACCGTGCTTGATCGTCAGGGCGTGCCCCCCGAGTACGTCGGCAAGGGTTATGAAGTGCTTAACCAGCGCGGTCGCGTGGTGCAGACGATACCGCCTGCACCCTCCGCCGATGAATTACGCGACGCCCAGGCCGCCAAGCTTCAGTCCGACGCCGACGCGCATTTGCTGCGGCTGTACACCAGCGTCGAAGACGTCGACCGGGCGAAGAATCGTCGACTCGCCGAACTCGACGGGCTGATCGTCGTGGCGCAAGGCAACATCCAGAACCTCGTTACCCAGCAAGGCTCGCTGCAGACACAGGCGGCTGATCAAGAGAGGGCAGGGCATCCGGTGCCGAAGACGCTGCTTGATCAGATGGACGATTTACGCGATCAGCAACAAAACCTGAAAGTCGACATCCTGCGGTACCAGACGGCGCGAGCCCAGGCCGAGACCGAGTTCGCGCAGGATCGCGCCCGTGTGCAAAAACTGCTCGGTCGGTGATCACCGCTATGGGTGCGACTAAAAACCAGCCATAAAAAAGCCCCGCCCGGGAGTAAGCCGGGCGGGGCTTTTTACAGCTGCAATCAGTGACGCTTGCGATTGCTGATCAAGGTGCCGACGCCGGTATCGGTGAAGATCTCCAGCAGGACGGCATTGGGCACACGGCCGTCGATGATGTGCGAGGTGTTCACCCCGCCCTGAACCGCTTCCAGCGCGCAGCGGATCTTCGGCAGCATGCCGCCGTAGATGGTGCCGTCTGCGATCAGGCTATTCACCTGCTCGGTGGTCAGGCCTGTCAGCACTTTGCCTTCCTTGTCCATCAGGCCGGCGATGTTGGTCAGCAGCATCAGCTTTTCGGCCTTCAAGGCTTCAGCGACTTTGCCTGCCACTAGGTCGGCGTTGATGTTGTAGGACTCGCCATCGGCCCCCACACCAATTGGCGCAATCACCGGAATGAAATCGCCCTTCACCAGCATGTTAAGCAGGTCGGTGTTGATGCCGACCACTTCACCCACGTGACCGATGTCGATGATTTCCGGCTTGAGCATGTCCGGGGTCTGGCGCGTGACGTTCATCTTTTTCGCACGGATCAGCTGCGCGTCTTTGCCGGTCAGGCCGATGGCGCTGCCGCCGTGCCGGTTGATCAGGTTGACGATGTCCTTGTTGACCTGGCCGCCCAGCACCATTTCCACCACGTCCATGGTTTCTGCATCGGTCACACGCATGCCGTCCACGAAATGGCTCTCAATGGACAGGCGCTTCAGCAGGTCGCCAATCTGAGGGCCACCGCCGTGAACCACGACCGGGTTGATCCCCACCGCCTTCATCAGCACGATGTCGCGGGCGAAGCCGGTTTTCAGCTCGTCACTCTCCATGGCGTTGCCGCCGTATTTGATGACAAGCGTCTTGCCGACAAAGCGTCGGATGTAGGGCAACGCTTCGGAGAGGACCTTGGCGGCATTGGCTGCGGCATCACGTTCGAGGGTCATTTGGGCTCCACTCAAAATAGGGTCAAAAAGGAAGTTCTAGATCCGGTGCTACGTGTTTCAACTGGGTGTGAAAGACGTCCTTGATCCGTTGCAGCTCGAGCTCGGTTTCGGCTTCGAAGCGCAACACCAGCACTGGCGTGGTATTGGACGCGCGAACCAGGCCCCAGCCTTTCGGATAATCAACCCGCACACCATCAATGCTGGTGAGGTTGGCGTTGCCCCACTGCGCGTCGCGCTCCAACGCTTCCATGAGGCTGAACTTGCGGGTCTCGGTGACTTTGATGTTTATCTCAGGCGTTGATAGATCGTTTGGAAAGGTCTGAAAAAGCTCCTCGGCGCTGAGTTTTTCCTGGCTGAGGATTTCCAGCAGACGCGCCGCGCTGTAGATGCCGTCGTCGAAACCGTACCAGCGCTCCTTGAAGAAGATGTGTCCGCTCATCTCGCCTGCGAGCAGCGCGCCGCTTTCCTTCATCTTCTTCTTGATCAGCGAATGCCCAGTCTTCCACATAACCGGGCGGCCGCCGTATTCGTGGATCAACGGTATCAGGCGGCGCGTGCATTTGACGTCGAAAATCACATCGGCCCCGGGATTGCGCTTGACCACATCGCGGGCAAACAGCATCAGCAGGCGGTCAGGGTAGATGATGGTGCCGGTATTGGTGACGACACCGACACGATCAGCATCACCGTCGAAGGCCAGGCCCAGATCGGCACCGGTTTCACGGACCTTGGCGATCAGGTCCTGAAGATTCTCCGGCTTGCCCGGATCAGGGTGATGGTTGGGGAAATTGCCGTCGACTTCGCAGTACAGCGGGATGACTTCGCAATTCAGTGCTTCGATCAATTGCGGGGCGATGACGCCGCCTACACCGTTGCCGCAGTCCACCACCACTTTCATGCGCCGCGCGAGCACGACATCGCCAATGATCTGGCTGGCATAACGGTCGAGGATATTGACCTTGATGATGCTGCCTTTGGCAGATGGCAGGTCATTGGCCTTGATGCGTTCGTGCAGGGCCTGGATCTGCTCGTCTGCCAGGGTGTCGCCGGCGATGACGATCTTGAAACCGTTGTAATCCTTCGGGTTGTGGCTGCCCGTCAGCATGACGCCTGTTTTGCCCGCCAGCACGTGGGTGGCGTAATACAGCGCGGGGGTGGGCACCATGCCGATGTCGCTGACGTGGCAGCCGCTGTCATGCAGCCCCTTGATCAAGTCCGCGACCAGCTCAGGCCCCGAGAGTCGTCCGTCGCGGCCTACCGAAACATGCGGCTCGCCCTGCGCCAGACTTTCCGCACCGACGGCTCGGCCGATCCAGTAGGCGGTTTCGGCGCTCAGCGTATCGCCAACAATGCCGCGAATGTCATAGGCGCGAAATATCGTGTCGGGAAAGGGCGGGGCGCTGGACGCGCTGCTGATCATGGCGTGGGAGGGCTCCGGCTGCGGGCGTTCCTGGGGGTCATCGATCAAGTCGAGGTCAAGAATATCGGTGTCCTGGAAAAGCGGGTCGGTCAGGTGGTCGTCCTCCGACACGACGGGAAGGGGCGGTGCGGGACCGTTCAGCGATGACCCGGTTGTCGATGCGTGATCCGCCGGCGCAGCGCCCGTCGGACTATTGCGCAGCGAGAACCGCGCCATGCTCTGAGCGAGCCCGTTCAACGCGGGCAGGCTCAAGCTGAAGGCCTTGACGGCCTTGCCTCCGGAGAGTTCTTGCAGCAATTGCTCAAGCTGTCGCGCGTCGGCAGCGACCCGGCGCTTGAGCGCACTCTCGTTCAGGTACAACCCCAACAGCATCGCGCCGGCGGCAACCATCAAGGCGAGCAGCAGCATCAGCCAGGGCGTCGAGCCTTGCAGTGCGGGACCTGCGGCAAACGTCAGTTTCCAGTTGGGGTAGCCGGTAGAAAATTCCTGGGGACGGCTGCCATCGTCCTCGCCACGGGTGAGAAAATTCTGCGCGGTGGCGGTACCAAACTGTTGAGCGAGCACTACCTGACCGACATCGGCGGGTGTCTCGGGGAGTGCGTTGATCAGGCGCTGCGGATTAAACGCCAGCAATAGGGTGCCGGTGATCGGCGCGTCTGGCGCGGTGCGCAGGGGCGCGGCGCTGTAGATCAGCCATTTGTCGCCGACCTTTCGTGCTTCGGGAGCAGGCGTTTCGCCTTTGCCGGCCTTGGTCAGCATGTCCAGTGTGGCGAAGCTGACAGGGAGCGCGCTTTCGGTGTCTACGCCGTTGAACCCTACAGGGTTGAGCCGCGCACCCACCACGCCGTCGCGGTACCGCAGCTGATTCTGCGCGCCTTCGATGAACGTCGGATTGTTACTCAACAGGGCTTGGCTCAGCGCGGCGTCCATTGCAGCGGCCTGGGTGTCGGCGTTGATCTGGCGCAGTGCCTTGTTGACGGCCCCTGCCTGCGCGCTGCCCCAGGCCTGAACCAGCTGCTCCTGTTGCTGCGGCTGGCTTTGAATGGCAAGCCACACCAGCACCATTGCCGCGACCAGGCCGATGAGCGCAGGAATGAGGCCGGGACTCGCGAGGCTCAGATGGGCGTCTTTGCCCGTCGGGACAGTCGTTTCCGTGGTGGGGGTCGCTTTGGCCGTGCGTTTGATGCCTTTCAAACTAACTCTCCCTGCTGGGTCGTCCTGACGCGTTCTTGTTGTTTTCGCACCGCTCAAAGCCCGTCAGGCCACAAGCGACGCGTTAGCCAAAGTGAGTGTTTGTGGCCGGATCAGTGGCTGCCGGAGTGACCGAAGCCGCCTGCGCCGCGCTGACTTTCATCGAACTCTTCGACGATTTCAAAGTGCGCCTGCACCACTGGCACGAGTACAAGCTGAGCCAGACGCTCGCCGATGGAGATGTTGAAAGCGGTCTGGCCGCGGTTCCAGCAGGAGACCATCAGTTCGCCTTGATAATCGGAGTCGATCAGGCCCACCAGGTTGCCCAGCACGATGCCGTGCTTATGGCCCAGGCCAGAGCGCGGCAGAATCAGCGCAGCCAGGCCAGGGTCTGCGATGTATATCGACAACCCGGTGGGAATCAAGAGGGTCTGGCCGGGTTCGAGCAGGGTGTCTTCTTTCAGCATGGCGCGCAGGTCCAGGCCTGCCGAGCCTGAAGTGGCGTAAGCCGGAAGCGGGAATTCGCTGCCGATGCGAGGGTCGAGGATCTTGGCTTGTAGAGCGTGCATTCGTGATTAAACCTGGTTCATGCGATCGGCGATAAAAGTCACCAGCTGCCGCGCGATCTTGGCTTTGCTGGTCTGGGCGAAGAGCGTCGCTTGCAACGCTCGGTCGATCACGCTGCAGGCGTTTTCTTCGCTGTTGAAGCCAATGCTGGGATTGGCGACGTCATTGGCGACGATTAGATCAAGGTTCTTGTCCTTGAGCTTGCGTGCGGCGTAATCAAGCAGGTGTTCGGTTTCGGCCGCGAAGCCGACGCTGAACGGGCGATCCTGGCGCTGGGCAATGGCGGCGAGAATGTCCGGGTTGCGGACCATCTGCAGCAGAAGACCATCACCGGTCGTGGGATCTTTCTTCAATTTTTGTGTGGCGACGACTTCCGGCCGGTAGTCCGCGACGGCTGCGGAGGCGATGAAGAGATCGCAAGGCATGGCGTCTTCGCAGGCGGCGAGCATGTCGCGGGCACTGACAACGTCGACGCGCGATACCCGGTCAGGCGTCTGCAGGTTCACGGGGCCGGTGATCAGGGTGACGCGCGCGCCCGCTTCGGCAGCGGCCTCGGCCAGGGCAAAGCCCATTTTTCCGGAACTGTGATTGGTGATGTAGCGAACCGGGTCAATGTTTTCCTGAGTCGGGCCGGCGGTGATCAACACGTGCTTGCCGGTCAGCGTCAGGCGCTGGAAGCAATCGGCGGCCGATTGCGCCAGATCATTGGGTTCGAGCATGCGCCCGTAGCCGACGTCTCCACAGGCCTGGCTGCCGCTGGCCGGGCCGAACATGCGCAGACCGCGCTGTTCGAGCAGCTGCAGATTGGCCTGCACGGAGGGGTCGCGCCACATGGCCTGATTCATCGCGGGCGCGACGGCGACGATAGCGTCGGTCGCCAACACCACGGTGGTCAGCAAATCATTGGCAATGCCTTGGGCCAGGCGGGCCATAAGGTCGGCGGTACCCGGTGCGATGAGGATCATGTCGGCCCATTTGGCCAGCTCGATATGGCCCATGGCGGCTTCGGCTGCGGGGTCGAGCAAATCCAGGTGGACGGGGTGGCCGGACAAGGCCTGCATGGTCAGCGGGGTGATGAATTCAGCGCCGCCTTTGGTCATGACGACGCGGACTTCTGCACCGTGGTCGCGCAAACGGCGGACCAGTTCGGCGCTCTTGTAGGCCGCGATGCCACCGCCGACGCCGAGAACGATGCGTTTTCGATACAGCCGCTGCATAGGCCTGCCTTTAGGTCGGTTAACACGCGGCAATCATTGGCCTCCCCAGGCCTGACTGTCGCGCAAAAAAGAGCGGCTAAGATAGCACAGCGACCGCACGGGAACAGCGGCGCCACAGACAGGGAGCTGCTATGAGTATTCGCGATTGGCCGGCGGCAGAGCGTCCGCGGGAGAAGCTGCTGGAACGGGGGGCGTCGAGCTTGTCAGACGCTGAATTGCTGGCAATTTTCTTGCGCACGGGCGTCTCGGGCAGAAGTGCCGTGGACCTGGCCCGGCACCTTTTGAATCAGTTCGGCAGCCTGCGCGCGTTGCTGGAGGCCAACCTGACGGCGTTCAGCAGCGAGCTGGGTCTTGGGCCCGCCAAGTTCGCGCAGTTGCAGGCGGTCATGGAAATGGCCCGGCGCAACATGGGCGAGGATTTGAAGCGCGACTCTGTGCTGGAAAACCCGACCCAGGTGCGTCGCTACCTCAAGGCGCTGTTACGGCACGAGCCCCATGAAGTCTTTGGCTGCCTGTTTCTTGACAGCAAGAACCGGGTTCAGACGTTCGAAGTGCTGTTTCACGGCTCGATCAACACGGCGCATGTTCACGCGCGGCAGGTGGTCAAGCGGGCACTGGCCCACAACTCGGCAGGATTGATCCTCTGTCACAACCACCCTTCCGGCGTCAAAGACGCCAGCGAAGCCGACATCGACCTGACGCGGCATCTGAAACAGGCGCTGGCGCTGGTGGACGTGGTGGTGCTGGATCACTTGATCATCGGCGACGGCGATCCGTTGTCGATGGTTGAGTATGGTTTGATGTAGCGCCCGCGACGGAGGGTTGCCGCCGCATGTGGACTGGCCATGCCCCGAGTTGTAGGACCGGCTTCAGCCGGGAAGGCGTCGGCAGTTACACCGCAAAACTAACGGTGTGCGAACCGGCCTCTTCCCGGCTAAAGCCCGTCCCACTAAAAGCGTCGTGCGCATCCAGCGGCATCGGCGGTGACCTCGACAGTGGGACCGGCTTTAGCCGGGAAGGCGTCAGCAGTCACACCGCACATCTATGGTTTTTGCGAATTACTTCACGGTCACCTTTGAGAAGTCCTGCCGACCAAACGGGCTCACGCTGTAACCCTCAACATTCTTGCGAGTCAGCGCGTAGGCCGTTGGATGCGCGAGCGGCAACCACAATGCCTGCTTCTGGATCTGCTCCTGAGCCTGGTGATACAGCTTGCTGCGCTGGGCCTGATCGGTCACCGCCTTGCCCTGGCTGATCAGCTTGTCCAACCCTTCATCGCAGTAGCGCGCGAAGTTGGTCCCGGATTTGACGGCGGCGCAGGAGAATTGCGGCGTCAGGAAGTTATCCGGATCGCCGTTATCACCCGCCCAGCCCATGAACAGCAGGTCATGCTCGCCTGTTTTGGCGCGACGGATCAGCTCGCCCCATTCGATAACTTTGATCTCTGCCTTGATGCCTACAGCCGCCAGATCGTTCTGCAGCAACTGCGCGCCGGCGTTCGGATTGGGGTTGAGCAAGCTGCCTGACGGGCGAGTCCAGATTGTCGTCTTGAACCCGTCTTTCAGACCGGCCTTGGCCAGTAGGTCCTTGGCCTTCGCAACGTCATGTTTGTAGCCGGGCAAGTCGCTGGCGTAACCCCACGTTGTAGGCGGATACGGACCGTTGGCCGGGGTTGCCGAGCCTTCGAACACCGCTTTCAGGTAAGTGTCTTTGTCGAACGCCAGGTTGATTGCCTGACGGACTTCCGGCTTGTCCAGCGGTGGATGCTGGCTGTTGATCGCAAGGAAAGCGGTCATGAAGGCGGGCGTTTTTTCGACCAGCAGGCTTGAATCCTTCACGGCTTCTGCGACATCAAGGGGCTTGGGCGACAGGGCAACCTGGCACTCATTGCGACGAATTCGTTGAAGGCGAACGTTGGCGTCCGGCGTAATCGCATAGACCAGCGTATCGACGGCGGGCTTGCCGGCGAAGTAATCCGGATTGGCCTCGTAACGCACCACCGAGTCTTTCTGGAAACGCTTGAAGACGAACGGACCGGTGCCGATCGGCTGGCTGTTGAGCTTCTCCGGAGTGCCGGCCTTCAACAACTGCGCGGTGTACTCGGCGGAATAAATAGAAGCGAAGCCCATGCTGAGCGTCGCCAGAAATGTCGCGTCCGGGTGGTCCAGGGTGATGCGTACGGTGGAGGCATCAGTCGCTTCGACTTTCTTGATCAGCGATGGCCATTGCATCGACTGCGCGTGGGGGAAGCCCTGCGCAGCGACCTTGTTCCATGGATTGGCCGGATCGAGCATGCGCTGGAAGCTGAACACCACATCGTCAGCGTTAAGCTCGCGCGTCGGAGTGAAGTAATCGGTGTGATGGAATTTCACGCCGGCACGAAGTTTGAAGTCATAGGTCAGCCCGTCAGGCGACACGCTCCAGCTCTGCGCCAGGCTCGGTACCAGCTTGGCGTCCTTGGCGTCATAGTCCACCAGGCGGTTCATCAGCACGTCCGCCGAAGCATTGGTAGTGGTCAGCGAGTTGTACTGCACCACGTCGAAGCCTTCGGGGCTGGCTTCCGTGCAGACGCTCAGCGTCATTGCCGCCTGGGCCATCAATGGCGTGGACAGGGACGCGAGCAACAGGGGTAGAACGGCTAGGCGCATGGCGATTTTCCTTTCAGAGATAGCCCATCTGCCGGCGCAGTCTGGAGAGTCAGTAACCCTAGACCATCGATTGGTGCAGAACAATCGCCGCGGCGCGACGAGTGGTATATTTCCCGCCGCGCCTAACGCCGCTGGCCTTGTCGGGTTCAAAGCCTGTGCTTTCTGGCAGGCAATTCGTGGTTTGTGTTGTTGCACCGGGGGCTTTCTGGTATAAAGCAGCGCTCTTTTCTAGGGGCCCGCTGCCTTCACCGCAGGTGTGGCCGGTAAGACCCCTGAAGAAACGCGGCGCCTGGCGCCAAATGACTGAGAGATTAAGCGGCCAACCCATGCCGGGTTGGGCATGTGGTTTTAGAGGGCTGAGGCATGTCGAGAGTATGTCAAGTTACCGGTAAGGGTCCGGTAACCGGGAATAACATTTCCCACGCAAACAACAAAACCCGTCGTCGTTTCCTGCCAAACCTGCAGCATCACCGCTTCTGGGTTGAAGAAGAGAAACGCTTCGTACGTCTGCGCGTATCTGCTAAAGGCATGCGTATCATCGACAAGCGTGGTATCACGGTTGTTCTGGCCGAAATCCGCCGTGCTGGCGCGAAGGTCTAAGGGAGAAAATCATGCGTGAATTGATCCGTTTGGTGTCGACCGCTAACACCGGCCACTTCTACACCACCGACAAGAACAAGCGCACGACTCCGGACAAAATCGAAATTAAAAAATTCGATCCGGTTGTTCGTAAGCACGTGATCTACAAAGAAGCCAAAATCAAGTAATTGGTTTTTGCGTCTTACAAAAAAGCCCGCAGCGATGCGGGCTTTTTTGTGGCTGAAGGAAAGCTGGCCACAGAACCCTCAAGCCTTCTGTTCGAACACCACATAGATCTTGCGGCAGGCTTCCAGCACTTCCCACGTCCCTTTAAAACCTGCGGGAATCACGAAACGGTCACCGGCGCGCAGGGTTTTCGACTTGCCGTCTTCGTCACGAAGGACGGAGACGCCCTGCACGATTTCACAGTACTCGTGTTCGGTGTAATTCACGTTCCATTGGCCGACTTCCCCTTCCCAGACGCCTGCATTCAGCTGTCCGCACGGGCTGTTGTAGTGGTTGTAAACCGTCTGGTTTGGCTCGCCCTTGAGAATCTTTTCAGCGGCAGGCGTGAAACGCTCCGCTGCAGTAGTGGCTTCGCTGAAGTCGACGATGCTTTCGATGCTCATATCTGATTCCTGAAAGTGGGCGCTGCGTGATTGTTGCTTGCCGGGGACCGGATGGAAAGCGCGGGCAAGCCCGGGCGGCTGTTGAATAAAATGCACGATCCGGCCAGATTTCGCCCACTTATGTCCAATATATTGGAAATTCGGCCAATGCTGGTTTAGGGTGGCGAATGCCTTCGGCCGATCCGATGACGCGTCAGGCCCTGTCCTGAAGCCCGATTCGAGTGCGAAGACGCGCCTATTTCATAAGAGGAGGACGTTTCATGACCACCCTGACTCATGCTGACTGGGAACAACGCGCCCAGGATCTGAAAATCGAAGGCCGTGCTTTCATCAACGGTGAATACACAGACGCCGCATCCGGCTCGACGTTCGACTGCATCAGTCCGGTCGATGGCCGCTTCCTCGCCCACGTCGCCAGTTGTGACGCCGCCGACGCGCAACGCGCCGTCGAAAACGCCCGGGCTACGTTCAATTCCGGCGTCTGGTCGCGATTGGCGCCGGCCAAGCGCAAGGCCGCCATGCTTCGTCTGGCCGAGCTGATCAACGAGAATGTCGAAGAGCTCGCGCTGCTCGAAACACTCGACATGGGCAAGCCCATCAGCGACTCCTACGGCATCGACATTCCCGGCTCCGCTCAGGCGTTGAGCTGGAGCGGCGAGGCCATCGACAAGCTCTACGACGAAGTAGCGCCCACCCCGCACGATCAACTGGGCCTGGTGACTCGCGAGCCGATTGGTGTGGTGGCGGCCATTGTGCCGTGGAATTTCCCGCTGCTGATGGCTTCCTGGAAGCTCGGTCCTGCGCTGTCGAGCGGCAACTCGGTGATCCTCAAACCGTCGGAAAAATCCCCGCTGACCGCGATCCGCGTCGCTCAGCTCGCCATTGAGGCCGGTATTCCGGCTGGCGTGCTGAACGTGCTGCCGGGTTACGGCCACACGGTGGGTAAAGCACTGGCGCTGCACATGGACGTCGACACGGCGGTATTCACCGGTTCGACGAAGATTGCCAAGCAATTGCTGATCTACTCGGGCGAATCGAACATGAAGCGCGTCTGGCTGGAAGCTGGCGGCAAGAGCCCGAACATCGTCTTTGCCGATGCGCCGGATCTGCAAGCTGCGGCGGAATCTGCGGCCAGCGCCATCGCTTTCAACCAGGGCGAGGTCTGCACGGCCGGCTCCCGTCTGTTGGTCGAGCGCTCGATCAAGGAGAAATTCCTGCCGATGGTGATCGACGCGCTGAAAGCCTGGAAGCCGGGCAACCCGCTTGATCCGGCAACCACGGTCGGCGCGCTGGTCGACACCCAGCAGATGAACACCGTCCTTTCTTACATCGAAGCCGGCCACACCGATGGCGCCAAGCTGGTCGTTGGTGGCAAGCGCATTCTTCAGGAAACCGGCGGCACCTACGTTGAGCCGACGATCTTCGACGGCGTGACCAACGCGATGAAGATCGCGCAGGAAGAGATCTTCGGACCGGTGCTTTCTGTGCTGACCTTCGATACCGCTGAAGAAGCCATTCAGATTGCCAACGACACGCCTTATGGCCTGGCCGCGGCGGTGTGGACGGCCGACTTGTCCAAGGCGCATCTGACTGCGAAGGCGTTGCGCGCGGGCAGCGTGTGGGTCAATCAGTACGATGGCGGCGACATGACCGCGCCGTTTGGTGGCTTCAAGCAGTCCGGCAACGGGCGCGACAAGTCGCTGCATGCGTTCGATAAATACACCGAGCTGAAAGCGACCTGGATCAAGCTGTAACAGGCCGCGCGCGCTTCAACACTCAGTCGCTGTAAAAAACCAACGCAGCCGGGCTTTCCTCAAAGCCCGGCTGTTTTGTTTCGTCCTTTTGAGCCACAGGAGCGTGGTGATGCGTTGGGGTACTTATTTCGCTGTGCTGGCCTCGGTATTGAGCGTCGGCCTGGCGCTGGGCGTGAGCATGCCGCTGGTGTCGCTGCGGCTGGAAGCCTGGGGTTACGGCGCGTTTGCCATCGGCGTCATGGCTGCGATGCCTGCGATCGGCGTGTTGCTGGGTGCCAGCCTTGCCAGCCGACTCGCTTCAAGATTCGGCACCGCCAACCTGATGCGGCTCTGCCTGTGGGCTGGGTCATTTTCAGTGGGTTTGCTGGCGTTACTGCCCAATTACTGGATCTGGCTGGTCCTGCGCCTGATGCTCGGGACGATCCTCACGATTGTGTTCGTGCTCGGGGAAAGCTGGATCAACCAGCTGGTGATCGAACGGCTGCGCGGCAAGCTGGTGGCGCTGTACGGCAGTTCCTATGCGCTTAGCCAGCTGGGCGGACCGGTGCTGCTGGGCTTCATTGGCACGGAAGCAGATTACGGGTTCTGGGTCGGGACCCTGTTGCTGGCGGTATCGCCGTTTCTATTGCTGGGCAGAACCGGTGCGCCGAGCGCGGAAGCCAGCCATGTAACGCTGCGCGATCTCGGCGGGTTCTGTCGGAGTTTGCCGGCGATTGCATGGGCCATCGCGTTATTCGCCGGGTTTGAAGCGATGATTCTGACCTTGCTACCGGTGTATTGCCTGCAGCAGGGTTTCACGCCTGAAATTGCCCTGGCGATGGTCAGCACCGTGGTGGTGGGTGATGCGCTTCTGCAACTGCCGATTGGTGCGCTGGCTGACAGGGTGTCCCGTCGGCGGCTGTTTTCCGGGTGTGCGCTGGTGCTGATGGTGTCGAGCCTGGCGATCCCGCTGCTGGTCGACACAATCGCCATCTGGCCGCTGTGGGTGTTGTTCGGTGCCAGTGCGGGTGGGCTGTTCACGCTGTCGCTGATCCTGATTGGCGAGCGCTATCGCGATGACGCCCTGGTGCGCGCCAATGCCCACGTCGCTCAGCTATGGGGGATCGGTTGCCTGCTCGGTCCGTTGGCGGCAGGCGCTGGTAGCCAGTGGGTCAGCGGTCAGGCGCTGCCGTTGCTGATGGCGGCAGGCGCGCTGGGGTTGGTGATCCTGTCCCAGCGTCCCAAGGCGTTTGGCGCGCAAGCGGTGGCGGCTTAAAGCATCTTTTCTAGCCCGACCGCCGTGCTGAACCAGGCGTTCATCCGCCGCCACCAGTCGCCAGGCTCTTTGGACAGCGTGTGGATTTTGCCGTTGTCCTCGGTCACCCACACCAGCCGGTCGTTCTCCAGCTTGACCTGATAGCTGATGGCCGGCGCCATACCCTGAAGCGCCAGTTCGCGCAGGTATTCGGTCAGCTCGGGGCTGTCGACCAGCACGCCGACTTCGGTGTTCCACAGCACTGAACGTGGGTCGAAATTGAACGAGCCCACGAACATCTTCTGCCGGTCAAAGATCATCGCCTTGCTGTGCAGGCTTGATTCCGAGCCGCCCTTGATCAGGTTTGTGTGCAGAAATGCAGGTCCGCTGCCCTTGGCGTTGCTCGGGTCTCCTGGCTGGCGGCGCAGCTCGAACAGCTTCACGCCGTGCTCCAGTAGCGCTCGGCGGTAAGGCGCGTAACCTCCATGCACCGCCGGTACATCGGTGGCCTCCAGCGAGTTCGTCAACAGGTTCACTGACACGCCTTTATCCGAGAGCCCGGTCAGGTAGACCAAGCCTTCTTGCCCGGGCACGAAGTAGGCAGAGATCAGCATCAGTTCCTTATGCACGTTGCCCAGATCAGGGCTGAGTTGGGTCGCCAACAGCAGGTGCGGGTCAGGCTCGCCCCGTGACAGCACCTTGGTCGGCGCGTCCCACAAGGCCTGGTTGTGCGCCCAGATCAGCTCATTGAGCCAGGTTTTCATGCGCGGGTGAGCCCGATAGTCCATCAGCCGTTCATACAGGGCCTTTTTGTCCACGTGCGCCTGATCCAGCGACTCGGCCAGACGCACGCGCGCCTTGGCCAGATCCTTGCGGTCGGGCGGCCAGTAGAGGAAGTCGTTGATCGGCTTGCTGAGCGTGCTGTTCCAGTACTGATCGAAGCTGTGACCCAGCTGTTCGGCGACCGGGCCCACGCTGAGCATGTCGATGTCGGTGAAATTCAGATTGGGTTCGGCGTCGAAATACTCATCGCCCAGATTGCGCCCGCCGACGATGGCCACGGCGCCGTCGGCCAGCCACAGTTTGTTGTGCATGCGTCGATGCTGTTGGGACAGATTGAACAGCCGGCCCAGATTACGGGTGGCGCCCATGCTGCGGCCCAGATTGAGCGGATTGAACAGGCGGATCTGAATGTTCGGGTGCGCAGCGAGTGTGGCGATGACTTCATCCAGCCCGTCGCTGGTGGTGTCGTCCAGCAGGATGCGCACGCGAACGCCGCGATCGGCGGCTTTGAGCAATTCATCAACCAGCGCCCGGGTGCTCAAGCCGTCGTGAACGATGTAGTACTGCAGGTCCAGGCTGGTTTTGGCGTTGCGAATCAGCTCGGCGCGGGCCATGAAGGCTTCGGTGCTGTTGGGCAGCAGGCGGAAGCCCGAGCGACCTTCGTGAGGTGCAGCCTGGGCCATGATCGAGCGACCGAACGAAGACTGCGCCGCTGGCAGCGCCTGACTCGGGCCGTCGGGGGCGGACGTGTGTGCGCAACCGCCGAGGGCTAGGGCCAGGAGGAGGGGCACCGCCCGTAAGTTTGTCAACGCGGTCATCCGAAAATCAGTCATGGCGATGTGACCGCACTTTTTCTAAAAGGTTAAAAGTTGAAAAAGGTTAAAAACTGCAAAAGTTTAAAAGCTGCAAATGGTTATGCAGGCTCGACGCGCTGCATGAGCTGCGCCGTGGCAGCGCCGACCTTGCGCACCGCGTCTTCGATTTGCGCGGTCGGCTTGGCGGCAAAGTTCATGCGCAGGCAGTTTCTGTATTTGCCGGACGCCGAAAAGATGCTGCCGACGGCAATCTGTACGCCTTGCCCCTGCAACGCGCGGTTCAGGCGCAAGGAGTCGAAATCTTCCGGCAGCTCGATCCACAGCATGAATCCGCCCTGGGGACGACTCACGCGGGTACCTTCCGGGAAGTAGCGCGTCACCCAGCCGGTCATCAGGTCGCGACTGCGCTGGTACTGGCCGCGCATGCGGCGCATGTGCGGCTCGTAGTGCCCGGCCTTGAGAAAATCGGAAATCGCCAGCTGCGGCTGGGTCGCGGTCGAACCGGTGCTGATGTATTTCATGTGCAGGGCGCGATCAAGGTATCGACCGGGCGCGACCCAGCCGACGCGCAAACCCGGCGCCAGCGTTTTGGAAAACGAGCTGCACAGCAGGACGCGTCCGTCTTCGTCGAAGGATTTGATCGTGCGCGGGCGAGGGTAGGTGTAGGCCAGGTCGCCATACACATCGTCTTCGATGATCGCCACGTCGAAGCGTTGCGCCAGGGTCAGCAGTGCGCGTTTGCGGTCCTCCGGCATGATGTAGCCCAACGGGTTGTTGCAGCTCGGCGTCAGCTGTATGGCCTTTATCGGCCACTGTTCCAGCGCCAGCTCCAATGCGTCGAGGCTGATGCCGGTAAGCGGATCGGTGGGGATTTCCAGGGCTTTCATGCCGAGCCCCTTGAGCGCCTGCATGGCGCCGTGAAAGCTGGGCGAGTCGACTGCGACGATGTCGCCCGGCTCGCAGACCGAACGGATGCAGATGGCCAGTGCTTCCTGGGCGCCGGTGGTGATCACCAGATCGTCCGGATCGATGTTGGTGCCGGAATCCAGCAGCAGCCGGGCGACTTGTTCCCTCAGGCAGCGCCGGCCGTGGATATTGTCGTAATACAGCCCGGGCATGTCAGAGCGGCGGCTGATCCTGCCCAGCGCCTGGGTCAGTGGGCGCAGGGTCGGGCTGGTGACGTCGGGCATGCCGCGACCCAGCTGTACGACGTCAGGGCTGGGGGCGGCTCGCGCCAGTTCCAGCACCTGATCCCACTGAGAGATTTCCACCGGGCGCTGAGCGGGGCGGCCTATCGCAGGCAGGGCGGGCGTTTTGCGGCCAGCCGGTACGAAGTACCCGGACTTGGGGCGTGGTAGCGCGAGGCCGTTGTCCTCCAGCAATCGATACGCCTGCTGCACCGTGCTCAGGCTGACACCATGCTCAAGACTCAATGCACGCACCGAAGGCAGCCGGTCGCCGGGGCGATAAAAACCGTTTTCGATGCGCGTGCCGAGCAATTCGGCGAGGTTGACGTAGAGCGTCACGGCGTACTCCCATAAAGTGATGTGATCGGCAGACCGATACAGATGTTGGGAAAATACAGCATTCAGCGCCGGATGAAACCGATCTGTATGCAAAGAATAATAATTCTTTGGATCTGTAATGGTTTTCCATACAGACACATCATGAATCCACTCGAAACCCACCATGAGGTGTCTGAAAATGAGCGGAATAAGTGATGTTCGGTTAACGCTGTATGCAGGTGAGCTGGTCCGTGAGCATGAAGCGGGCTCGCGCATCAACGCGCCGGAAGGGCTGGGAATGTGGGGTCTGTTTCAGCATCGCCGAGCCAGTCGGCGCGCGTTGTTGAAACTGACTGACGAGCAACTGAAGGATGTTGGCTTGAGCAGTGAGCAAGCGCGCCATGAGGGGCTCAAGGCTTTCTGGCGCGAATGAGGCCTTTGACAGTCGGCCTCACAGGGCGAGTCCGGTTACACCAGCTCTTTGAAGCGGTGCCACAACATCCCCAGCGCCAGCAGCGGCGAACTCAAATGTTTACCGCCCGGGAAGGTGATGTGAGGGACTTTGGCAAAGAGCTCAAACCCGCCACTGTGTTGGCCGATGATGGCCTCAGCCAGTAACTTGCCCGCCAGATGCGTTGCGTTCAGCCCGTGCCCCGCATACGCCTGGGCGTAGAACACGTTTGGATGCGTGTGCAGTCGCCCGATCTGCGGCAAGCGGTTGGCGCCGATACCGATCATTCCGCCCCACTGAAAATCGATCTTCACGTCTTTGAGTTGTGGGAACACCTTGAGCATCTTCGGCTGCATGTACGCGGCAATGTCACTCGGGTCCCGGCCTGAGTAGTGACAAGCGCCGCCGAACAGCAGGCGCCGATCAGCCGACAGCCGAAAATAATCCACCGCCACGCGCTGATCGCACATCGCGGTATTGCGTGGAATCAGTTGGCTGGCGAGTTGTTCACTCAGCGGCTCGGTGGCGATGACGTAACTGCCTGCGGGCAAAACCTTGCCGCTCAACTCCTCGTCGAGTCCGTTGAGATACGCATTGCAGCCCAGCACCAGCGTACTGGCGAGCACCAGGCCGTGGGCTGTATGAATATTGACCTCTGCCCCGTATTCCAGCCGCGTCGCTGCCGAGTGTTCGAACACCTGTACGCCCAACGACTGGGCGATCGCGGCTTCTGCCAGCGCCAGGTTCAGCGGGTGCAGATGGCCCGAGCCCATGTCCAGCATGGCGCCGGCGTAGTTGGGTGAGCCAATGACGCTGTTCATGTTGCTCGCATCAATCAGCTCAAGCGTATGCCGGTAACCCAGGCTGCGCAGCTCTTCGGCGTCTCTGGCAAAGCCCTCGAATTCCTTGGGCTTGTTCGCCAGGTCGCAATAGCCCCAGGTCAGATCGCAGTCGATCTGGTATTTGTTGACACGCTCGCGGACGATTTCCACCGCTTCCAGGCCCATCAGCTTAAGCTGACGAACGCCGTCCTCGCCGATGACATTGCTGAACTGGTCCACATCATGGCCGACGCCGCGGATCAGTTGCCCGCCGTTGCGACCGCTCGCGCCCCAGCCGACCTTGTGTGCCTCCAGCAGCACCACTTTCAAACCGCGTTCAGCCAGCTCGATCGCTGTGTTCAGCCCGGAAAACCCGCCGCCGATGATGCAGACGTCGGTTTTGACCTCGCCGTGCAGGGCAGGGTAATCAGGTTGAGTATGGCGGGTGGCAGCGTAGTAAGAGGCCGCGTGATCAGACAATCCGGGCTGGGGAGACCGAGCATTCATGTTGAATATCCCGAGAGCACTGTTTGGAAAATTTTACGGAGGGTAGCGGGGTCAGGGTGCCCGGGCAAGAAAATGCCAGCGGATGATCACCCGGGTGTCAGTCGCAGAGGCACTGGGGCACAATCACCGCCTTTCACAGGGGAAACTGCCGCCATGAGCTGCAACAGCGAGAAAATCCGCGATCTGCGGCGGCAGATTCCGTCGTTCGAGTGCGTGCCGGGGTGCCACGACTGCTGTGGGCCGGTGACCACGTCGTCCGAAGAAATGTCGCGTTTGCCGCGCAAGACGCCAGCCGAGCAGGAAGCGGCGCTCAACGAGCTGAACTGCGTGCATCTGGGGCCCAACGGCTGCACGGTGTATGACGAGAGACCGCTGATCTGCCGTCTGTTCGGCACCACCAAAACCCTGCCATGCCCCAACGGCCGCCGACCTGAAGTCCTGATCCACCCTCGCGCCGAGAAGCAGGTGCATGAGTTCATCGCCTCAACGCGGCAGGTGCTGGTTTAACGGCGACCGGACTTTCTGAATCAGCTACGGGTCCCTATTCCGGGATCGGCAGGCACAAACTCTCCTTCACCTCTTCCATCACGATGTAGCTCTTGGACTCCCGCACGTGGGGCAGCTTGAGCAGGATGTCGCCCAGCAGCTTGCGGTACGACGCCATCTCGGAAATCCGCGCTTTCACCAGATAGTCGAAATCCCCTGACACCAGATGGCATTCCAGCACATGGGGCAGTTTGAGCACCGCGCGGCGGAATTCTTCAAAGGTGTCGCCCGACTTGTAGTCCAGGCTGATCTCGACGAACACCAACAAGCTGGCTTTGAGGTTCTGCGGATTGAGGCGCGCGTTGTAGCCCATGATGATGCCTTCACGCTCCAGCCGCCGGACCCGCTCCGTACACGGCGTGGTAGACAGGCCGACGCGTTCGCCCAGTTCGGTGAAGGAGATCCGGCCATCGTTTTGCAGGATGCGCAGGATATTGCGATCGATCTTGTCCAGCTCGCGTTTGGACTGGTGCTGGGTGCGCATTGATAAGCCCTCTGCCAAAGCGTCGGTTGCCGGGAAGAAATGCCGAATATAGGCGTTTATATAGTCAAAAGCACTGCTCAAGCCTTTTTATACTGCGCACATCCTTGCTTAAAACTTGAAAACGTCAGCGGATATCCGCGATGAGGGAATCAACATGCGCGTCCTGGTCCTTGGAAGTGGCGTAATCGGTACCACCAGTGCGTACTATCTGGCGCGTGCGGGCTTCGAGGTGACGGTCGTGGATCGTCAACCGGCCGCTGCCATGGAAACCAGTTTCGCCAACGCCGGGCAGGTCTCGCCGGGCTACGCCTCGCCATGGGCCGCGCCGGGTGTGCCGCTCAAGGCGCTCAAGTGGTTGCTGCAGCGCCATGCGCCGCTGGCCATCAAGGCGACAGGCGATATCGACCAGTACCTGTGGATGGCGCAGATGCTGCGCAACTGCACTCAGAATCGCTATGCGGTGAACAAAGAGCGCATGGTTCGCCTCTCCGAATACAGCCGCGACTGCCTCGATGAGCTGCGTGCCGAGACCGGCATTGCGTATGAGGGCCGCAGCCTGGGCACGACCCAGTTGTTCCGCACTCAGGAGCAGCTGGATAACGCCGCCAAGGACATCGCCGTTCTCGAACAGGCCGGCGTGCCCTATGAAGTGCTCGACCGCGAAGGCATTGCCCGGGTCGAGCCGGCCCTGGCCAGTGTCAGCAACATCCTCAGCGGCGCACTGCGCCTTCCGAACGATCAGACCGGCGACTGCCAGTTGTTCACCACGCGTCTGGCCGAGATGTGCGTGAAGCTGGGCGTTGAGTTCCGCTTCGGCCAGTCCATCGAGTCCATTGATTTTGCCGGTGACACCATCAATGGCGTGCGCATCAACGGCAAGCTCGAAACGGCTGACCGCTATGTCCTGGCGCTTGGCAGCTACTCGCCGCAACTGCTCAAGCCCCTCGGCATCAAGGCGCCGGTTTATCCGCTCAAGGGCTACTCGTTGACGGTGCCGATCACCAATCCGGCGATGGCGCCGACGTCGACCATTCTCGACGAGACCTACAAGGTCGCGATTACCCGCTTCGACAATCGCATCCGCGTGGGTGGCATGGCCGAGATCGCAGGCTTCGACCTGTCGCTCAATCCTCGTCGCCGCGAGACCCTGGAGATGATCGTCAACGACCTCTATCCTCACGGCGGCGACCTGCAGCAGGCCAGCTTCTGGACCGGCCTGCGCCCGACCACGCCGGACGGGACGCCGATTGTGGGTGCTACGCCGTATCGCAATCTGTTCCTCAACACCGGCCACGGTACGTTGGGTTGGACGATGGCCTGTGGATCAGGCAGATTGCTGGCTGACCTGATCGCACGCAAAACGCCACAAATCAGCGCTGAGGGCCTCGATATTTCTCGTTACGGCAGTTCCAAGGAGATCGCAAAACATGTCCATCCAGCGCCAGCTCACCAATGAGCGCATGAGCCAGTTGGTCGTCCATAACGGCACCGTTTACCTTGCCGGGCAAGTGGGCGACGACATGGCCGCGGGGATCGAGCAACAGACCCGCGAGACGCTTCACAACATCGAGCGATTGCTGGACCTGGCCGGTACCGACAAGACCCGCATCCTGTCGGTGACGATTTACCTTAAAGACATCGACGCGCACTTTGCCGGCATGAACAGCGTCTGGGACACGTGGCTGCCGAAAGGCCTCGCCCCCGCTCGTGCGACGGTTGAAGCCAAACTGTGCGAGCCGGAGATTCTGGTTGAGCTGTCGGTGATTGCGGCGCTGCCGTAGCTCACTTATATGCCCCTGTGGGAGCGTGGCTTGTCCCGCGATCTGGCGCGAAGCGTCAGCAAAACGGTGTAAATGCATCGAATCGGGCGGGGAGAGTCCGGTATTTTGTGGCCAGTTTCTGGCCGATCGCGGGACAAGCCACGCTCCTACCTCTATCCATCTACTGACCAAGAAGCCCCGCCATGCGTCCAGCCCGCGCCCTTATCGATCTTCAAGCCTTGCGCCACAACTACCAATTGGCGCGCGATACCGCTGGCGCTAAAGCGCTCGCCGTCATCAAGGCGGATGCCTACGGCCATGGCGCTATCCATGTTGCGCAGGCGCTGGAGTCGGAGGCCGACGGCTTTGCCGTGGCGTGCATCGAAGAAGCGCTGGAGCTGCGTCAGGCCGGGATCAAGGCCCCGATTCTGCTGCTGGAAGGTTTTTTCGAGGCCGACGAACTGGCACTGATCGTCGAGCATGATTTCTGGTGCGTGGTGCATTCCCTTTGGCAACTCGATGCCATCGAGCAAACCGCCCTCGGCAAGCCGCTGAACGTGTGGCTGAAGATGGACTCGGGCATGCACCGCGTCGGCATTCACCCCGCGGATTTTCAGGCGGCGCATCAACGGCTGCTGAACAGTGGCAAAGCCGCGAAGATCGTCTTGATGACCCACTTCGCCCGCGCCGACGAACTCGACAGCGTGCGCACCGACGAGCAAGTGGCAATGTTTCAATCGGCCCGTGCCGGCCTGACCGCCGAAGTCAGCCTGCGCAATTCCCCAGGCGTCATGGGCTGGCCCAGCGTGCCGAGTGACTGGGTGCGTCCGGGCATCATGCTCTACGGCGCGACGCCGTTCGAACAGCCGCAATCGGTCGCCGATCGTTTGCAGCCGGTGATGACCCTGGAGTCGCGTGTCATCTGCGTGCGCGATCTGCCTGTCGGTGAACCAGTGGGCTACGGCGGTACATTCGTCGCCGAGCGCAACATGCGCATCGGTGTGGTCGCGATGGGCTACGCCGACGGCTATCCGCGTCAGGCGCCCACCGGCACCCCCGTGATGGTCGACGGTCATCACAGCCAGTTGCTCGGGCGCGTGTCGATGGACATGCTCTGCGTCGACCTGACCGACGTGCCGGGCGCAGGGCTGGGCAGCCGCGTCGAGCTGTGGGGCAAGAACATCCTCATCAGCGACCTTGCGGCCGGTGCGGGCATGATCCCGTACCAGATTCTGTGCAATCTGAAACGCGTGCCCAGGCTCTATATCGGGGCCTGATCCCCGCTCGCCAATCCCCTGAAAATCACCCTGTTACGGCCAGTCACGGCCGCCAGTCCCTTTGCTGATCCGGCCGTGGGCTCAAGTGTTGTAAATACTGAACGCTGTTGCCATGATGGCGGCCACTTGACCCAACTTGATCATCAGGAGGACTCCCGCATTGGACGTCGGTGAACGACTGCAATCCATTCGTAAACTCAAAGGCCTGTCCCAGCGTGAGCTCGCCAAACGAGCGGGCGTGACCAACAGCACCATCTCCATGATCGAGAAGAACAGCGTCAGCCCCTCGATCAGCTCGCTACGCAAGGTGCTGGGCGGCATACCGATGTCCATGGTGGAGTTCTTTTCCGAAGAGCTCGAACCCGAAAACCCGACCCAAGTGGTCTATAAAGCCAGTGAACTGATCGATATCTCGGACGGTGCCGTGACCATGAAACTGGTCGGCAAATCCCATCCGAGCCGTGCCATTGCGTTCCTTTCCGAGGTCTACCCGCCGGGTGCCGACACGGGCGTCGAGATGCTCGTGCACGAGGGCGAGGAGACCGGGATTCTGGTTGAGGGCCGTCTTGAACTGGTGGTCGGCCTGGACACCTACGTGCTGGAAGAGGGCGACAGTTACTACTTCGAGAGCTCTCGACCCCATCGCTTTCGCAACCCGTTCGACGTTCCTGCGCGACTCATCAGCGCTGCCACGCCGGCGAATTTCTGATCAGCGACATGATTAACCGACAACTGATCTTCCTCGGGCTGGCCGTTTTGCTCTTCGCCGATGCTGCAAGCGCGACGATGCGCTGCGGCACGGCGCTCATCAGTCTGGGGGACACCGCCGACGTGGTCCGTCAGAAGTGCGGAGCGCCTGACAGCAGCGTTGATCAGATGCCTGCGCTCAGGAGCAACGGGGTTCCGAAACTCGGCACTGCGAAGGTCAGTTTGTGGGTGTACGGCCCTCGCAACGGCGCCAGACAACACCTGCGGTTTATCGAGGACAAGCTGGTAGAGATCGAGACGAAGCGGGATTGAGTCGCCGACTGGCAGTCGTTGTGTGAGGGCGCCAGCGGTGCAATGCAGCAAATCCCCCGAAGGCCCGGTCCAACCCCCATCAAATAACAAAATCAGGAGAGGCCGGATGCCGCATTCCTGCTCGATCGAGCAAGCTGTCGATCACGTGCTGGCCGAGTTGCCGGCGCATGTTCATATGGGTATGCCGCTGGGGTTGGGCAAACCCAATCGCTTTGCCAACGCGTTGTACGCCCGAATCAAATCGCTGCCCGATCGGCAACTGACCATCTACACCGCCTTGTGCCTCGGGCGACCCGATGGCGGCGACGGTTTGCAGGGACGGTTTCTGGAGCCTTTTCTGGAGCGCGTCTTCGACGATTACCCGGAACTGGATTTCCTCTCCGATCTGCGCAGGGACGACCTCCCACCCAACATTCACGTCCAGCAGTTCTTCATGCAGCCCGGCAGCCTGCTGGGCAGTGTCGAAGCGCAGCAGGATTACGTCAGCAGCAACTACAGTCACGCCGCGCGGGACATCAATGCCAACGGCCTGAATCTGATCGCGCAACTGATCGCCCGTGACCCGCAACGACCTGATCACCTCAGCCTGAGCTGCAACCCCGACATCACCCTTGACCTGCTGCCTATGGTGGAAAAACGCCGCGCGGCGGGCGAGCGCATTCTCATGCTGGGCCATGTCCACTCGGATCTGCCGTACATGCAGGGCGGTGCCGAGGTCAGCGTCGACACCTTCGACCTGCTGATCGAGCACGAAGAGCGCAGCACGCTGTTCTCGACGCCGAACATGCCGGTCGGTGTTCAGGATCACTTCATTGGCTTGTACGCGAGTACGCTGGTGCGCGACGGCGGCACGTTGCAGATCGGCATCGGTTCGATGGGCGACGCCTTGACCGCCGCCTTGCTTGCACGCCAGGCCGATAACGAAACCTACCGCGCGTGCCTGGCCGAGCTGGACGGCATCTCGACCTGGAAGCCGTTGATCGAAGCGCAAGGCGGGGTGATGCCTTTCGCCACCGGGCTTTATGGCTGCAGCGAGATGCTGGTCAACGGTCTGCTGGTGCTGCTGGACGCGGGAATCATCCGGCGCAAGGTGTACGCCGACGTCGAGCTGCAGCAAATGGCCAATGACGGGGTGCTCGACGAGTCGGTTTATAGCGACGGCGTGTTGATTCACGGCGGTTTCTTTCTTGGGCCACGCAGTTTCTACGAGCGGCTGCGGGAATTCACGCCGGCGCAGATCGCGCAGATCAACATGACTGCGATCAGCTACATCAACGAGCTTTACGGCAACGAAACCCTCAAGCGTCTGCAACGGCGTGATGCGCGATTCATCAACAGTTGTTTCACCGTGACGTTGCTGGGGGCAGCGGTTTCAGATCAGTTGGCCGATGGCCGGGTGGTCAGCGGTGTTGGCGGGCAGTACAACTTCGTCGCTCAGGGCCATGCGCTGGAAGGCGCGCGTTCAGTGCTGATCTTGCGCAGTTGGCGTGAGTCGGGTGGGGAGGTCAGTTCCAATATCGTCTGGGACTATGCGCACGCGACGATCCCGAGGCATCTGCGCGATATCGTCGTCACCGAATACGGCATTGCCGACCTGCGTGGCAAGACCGACTCTGCGGTGATCGAGGCGCTGCTCAACATCAGCGATTCACGCTTCCAGCCGGGCCTGATCGATCAGGCGCAAAAGGCCGGCAAGCTGCCGAAGGATTTCCGCCTTGATCCGTTGTTCAGCCAGAACACGCCCGAGCGGTTGAAAGACATCCGCAACCAATTCCCGTCGCTGTTCATCGAGTACCCACTGGGCAGCGATTTCACGGACGAGGAGCGCGATTTGTTGCGCGCGCTGAACTGGTTGAAGAGCAAGTTCAAGCTCACGGAAATCATCGAGCTGGGCAAGGCCACGCTGGAAGCCCCTGACGCGAGCGCGTATCCGGAGCACTTGCAGCGCATGGGACTGGATCATCCACAGGGACTGCGAGAAGAGCTGTATCAGCGACTGGTGTTGGCGGGGTTGCAGGCCACGGCTTAGGCCCGATGCATTCTTGGGAATGCAGGAGTGACCGGGGTGGCGCTCCACCTTGCTCGCGATTGCGTTTAGTCAGGCAATGGTGGTGTGACAGACCCACCGCGTTCGTCCGGATGCGGCCCAGACCAAGCGCGCTCCTACCCCGATCTATGTCAGTCGCAGCACGTCCGGCGTATGCAAATAATCGGTAGGAGCGTGGCTTGTCCCGCGATCTGGCGCGCAGCGGCAGCAGGCCTGCCACCGATTTTTCCTGATCCACCGCGTGCACAGATTCCACGACCGGTTCCCGGCCGATCGCGGGACAAGCCACGCTCCTACACTGGGATTTGTGTCCAACCCAGATGTTTGGCACGCCGCGAACCTGTAGGAGCGCGCTTGGTCTGGGCCGCATCCGGACGAACCCAGTGGGTCAGCCGACATGGGTGTCCTAGACCCACCGCCTTCACGAACTGCACCCGCTCAGCCGAGGGTTTTGATCACCAGCAGCACGGCGGCAAAAAAACCGCTGACGGCAAACAATTGCTGCAATCTC
This sequence comes from Pseudomonas sp. NPDC078416, assembly GCF_050268485.1. Lineage (NCBI taxonomy): Bacteria > Pseudomonadati > Pseudomonadota > Gammaproteobacteria > Pseudomonadales > Pseudomonadaceae > Pseudomonas > Pseudomonas sp. NPDC078416. Next base: position 141,547 of record NZ_JBNNGV010000001.1, read on the forward strand.
GGGCCGGCGAGGTAGCGGCTTACCTGTCTGCCGGCCATCAGTCCGGCGACGGCCCCGACGGCGAACGGCAGCCCCACTGACCAGTGCATCGCGCCGCTGACGCTGGCCGTGATCACACTGCCCGTCGAAACCAGTGCGATCACCGCCAGCGACGTGGCGACAATGCTCTTCATTTCAAGGTCCGTGTAACGGGTCAACGCCGGCACGATGACAAAGCCGCCGCCCACACCGAGCAAACCCGATAGCAGCCCGGCCAATGCGCCGGTCGCCGCCAGTGAGCGTGCGCATGGCAAGGTCCAGCGCAGCCGACCCACCAGCGGATTGACCACGCAGGGCCTGAATGCCCCACGATCCGGCGGCTTGCCGTGGCGCAGTTCGTGAGCGGCTTTGCGGTAGATCCGCCCGCACACATAAAAAAGAATCAGCGCAAACCCCAACGCCAGCGGCGCATTGGGCAGTTGATGCGCGAGCCACAGGCCTACCGGCGACAGCGCAATACCAATGGTCGCGATGAAAATGGCCGCGCGGTAACGGACGATGCCTTGGCGCAGCCCAAGCGCTGCACCGACCGCCGAAGCCAGCCCGACTGCCAGAAGGCCCACCGGCGCAGCTTCAATCATCGTCAGGCCCAGCCCGAAAACCAAAAGCGGCACTGCAAGAATGCCGCCACCCGCGCCTGTCAGTCCCAACACCGCGCCAATGATCGTACCGAGGCCGGCTCCGATCAGTTCATGTTCATTCATGTTAAGTGAGCAAGTCCCGTGGGTCTGTCAGGAGGTGGCTGTTTAGTATGTGAGCGCGCTGGATCGGCGCGCCCGGCAGGATTCACAGCGCATTGATCGGGACCTTCAGGTAGCGCACGCCGTTGTCTTCCGCCTCCGGCAGATTGCCGCCGCGCATGTTGATCTGCACCGAAGGCAGGATCAGCATGGGCATGTCGAGGGTGGCGTCGCGCTTTTCGCGCATCTCGACGAAGGCGTCCTCATCGATGCCTTCGCGCACATGGATGTTGCTGGCGCGTTGCTCGGCGACGGTGGTCATGAACATCAGCTCTCGGCCGTTCGGCAGGTAGTCATGGCACATGAACAGACGCGTCTGCGGCGGCAGGCTGAGAATCCGGCCGACCGAGCGATACAGCGTGCGCGCATCGGCGCCAGGGAAGTCGCAACGGGCGGTGCCGTAGTCGGGCATGAACAGCGTATCGCCGACAAACGCCACGGCTTCGTTGCCCGCTTCGATCACGTACGTCATGCACGCTGGTGTATGGCCAGGGGTGTGCATGGCTCGGGCCTGCAGCGTGCCGATCTGAAAATGCGAGTCGTCTTCCAGCAGCCGGTCGAACTGGCTGCCGTCCCGGGCAAAGTCACCTTTGGCATTGAATAGCGTACCGAAGACTTTCTGCACGCGTGTGATGTGGCTGCCAATGGCGACCGTGCCGCCGAGCTGTTCCTTCAGGTAGGCCGCCGCCGAGACGTGATCGGCGTGGACGTGGGTTTCCAGAATCCACTGCACCGACACGCCCAGCTCGCGAACCCTGTCGATCAGCTTGTCCGCGGACTGCGTGCTTGTGCGCCCGGATTTCGGGTCGTAATCCAGCACGCTGTCGATCAGCGCGGCTTGAAGCGTAGAGCGGTCAATGACCAGGTAACTGATGGTCGAGGTCTGCGGATCGAAGAACGCCTCTACGCTCAGTTTTTCGCCAATGATCATGGTGCTCTCCTTTGTTGCCGATGCAGGAATGCTGCGGTGTGTCTGTGATGCGCAGGTCGACGGTCACGGCGTCTTCGCGGGCAAGCGCGCGCCTACAGGACGTGCGGCGTGCCAAATGCAGGCTTTGGGTATCAAACGAACGTCACAACGCCATCTTTCAACGACTGCACGCGCGCCAGTGACTCTACACGATAGCCCTGACCGTCCAGTTCGGCGCGGCCGCCCTGGAACGACTTCTCGATCACGATACCCAGGCCGGCGACGGTGGCGCCCGCTTGCTTGATGATCGAAATCAGCGCCTGAGACGCCTTACCGTTGGCCAGGAAGTCGTCGATGATCAGCACCCGATCACTGCTGTTCAGGTGACGGGTCGAAATGGCGATGGTGCTTTCGGTCTGCTTGGTGAACGAGTAAACCGACGCGGAAAACATGTTTTCGGTGAGGGTCAGCGACTGATGCTTGCGCGCGAAGATCACCGGAACGCCCATCTTCAAACCGGTCATGACCGCAGGGGCAATACCCGACGCCTCAATGGTGACGATTTTGGTGATGCCGGAGCCTGCGAACAGCGTGGCGAATTCGTCGCCGATCTGCTGCATCAGCACCGGGTCGATCTGATGGTTGAGAAACGCGTCGACCTTCAATACCTGATCGGAAAGCACGATGCCTTCGTCGCGAATTTTCTTGTGCAGTGCTTCCACGTGGGTGGTCCTCAGAGCGCGATATGCGCGAAATGAACGTTATCTTTTCAGCATGGCGCGTATGTCCGCCAGGGCTGTATTGCCGCGTACGGCTTTGACTTCAACGGGCGTGTCATCGTTGCCTTCCCAGGCGAGATCGTCCGGCGGCAGTTCGTCGAGGAACCGGCTCGGCAGGCAATCGATGATTTCGCCGTACTGCTTGCGTTTTGCGGCGAAGGTGAACGCCAGCGTCTGCCGCGCGCGGGTGATGCCCACGTAGGCCAGGCGGCGTTCTTCTTCGATGGTATCGGCCTCGATGCTGGAGCGGTGCGGGAGGATTTCCTCTTCCATGCCCATGATGAACACGTACGGAAACTCCAGACCCTTGGAGGCGTGCAGCGTCATCATCTGCACGCCTTCAGCGCCGTCTTCCTCTTCCTGCTGACGTTCCAGCATGTCGCGCAGGACTAGCTTGCCGATGGCCTCCTCAATGGTCATGCCGCCTTCTTCATCTTTCTCCAGCGTGTTTTTCAGCGCTTCGATCAGGAACCACACATTGCCCATGCGGTAGTCGGCAGCCTTGTCGCTGGAGCTGTTCTGACGAATCCAGTTTTCGTAATCGATGTCCATGACCATGCTGCGCAAAGCGGCGATCGGGTCCTGCGTTGCGCATTGCTGGCGCACGCCATCCATCCAGTGCTTGAAGCGTCTGAGGCGGTCGGTGAAGCGGGCGTCCAGATGCTCGCCCAGGCCGATCTCGTCGGTGGCGGCGTACATCGACACCTTGCGCTCGGTCGAGTAGTTGCCCAGCTTTTCAAGGGTCGTCGAGCCGATTTCCCGGCGCGGCACGTTGATCACGCGCAGGAAGGCGTTGTCGTCGTCGGGGTTTACCAGCAGGCGGAAGTAGGCCATCAGGTCTTTCACTTCCTGGCGGCCGAAGAAGCTGTTGCCCCCGGACAGCCGATACGGAATCTGATGGTGCTGCAGCTTTAGCTCGATCAGCTTGGCCTGATAGTTACCGCGATAGAGGATCGCGAAATCGCTGTACGGCCGGTCGGTGCGCAGGTGCAGGCTGAGGATTTCGATGGCCACGCGTTCGGCTTCGGCGTCTTCGTTCTTGCAACGAATCACGCGGATTTCGTCGCCGTGACCCATCTCGCTCCAGAGTTGCTTTTCGAACGCGTGGGGGTTGTTGGCGATCAGCACGTTGGCGCAGCGCAAGATGCGGCTGGTGGAGCGGTAGTTCTGCTCCAGCATCACCACTTTCAACGACGGGTAATCGTCCTTTAGCAGCATCAGGTTTTCCGGCCGCGCGCCGCGCCAGGCATAGATCGACTGGTCGTCGTCACCCACAACGGTGAACTGGCAGCGCGTGCCGATGAGCATCTTCACCAGCAGGTACTGGCTGGCGTTGGTGTCCTGGTATTCGTCGACGAGCAGGTAGCGCACCTTGTGCTGCCACTTTTCCAGAATGTCGGCGTGCTCTTCGAACAGCTTTACCGGCAGCAGAATCAAGTCGTCGAAATCCACCGCGTTGTACGCTTTCAGCGTGCGCTGGTAGTGGCTGTAGACGATGGCGGCGGTCTGCTCCTTGGGGTTGCGCGAATTGGCGAGGGCCTCGGGCGGCAGGATCAGTTCGTTTTTCCAGGCGCCGATCATGTTCTTGATCTCGTCGACGCCGTCGTCGCCCGAGTATTCCTTCTGCATGATGTCGGTCATCAGCGCCTTGACGTCGGTCTCGTCGAAGATCGAGAACCCGGGCTTGTAGCCCAACCGGGCGTGTTCCTTGCGGATGATGTTCAGGCCCAGGTTGTGGAACGTCGAAACGGTCAGGCCGCGCCCCTCGCCGCTGCGCAAAAGGGTCCCCACGCGCTCTTTCATCTCCCGCGCTGCCTTGTTGGTAAAGGTCATGGCGACGATGTACTGGGCACGGATGCCGCAGTTCTGGATGAGGTGGGCAATCTTGCGTGTGATCACGCTGGTCTTGCCGGAGCCTGCGCCGGCGAGCACCAAAAGAGGGCCGCCGACGTAGTTCACGGCTTCCTGTTGCCGGGGATTGAGTCGGGACATGGGGAAAAATGGGGTCGCCTGGAAAAGGGGCGGGCATTTTAACAGGGTCAGCGGATTGTGCAGCCACCGTCCGACACTGTGATGCGCCGCGCTATCTATATTTCGCCGTTTTGTTACATTTGCGTATTGCGGATGATTCTCGCGTTTGACGACCCTCATTCGGGGGTGCGCCAAGGTCTTTACGTTTGTGTGGGGAGTTAGCTTGTCTACGCCTGTCGAACCCTTGCGTTTGCTGCTTCTGGCGGAATCGCCCGAATGGCCGGCATCGTTGCGCGAGTGCCTGGCGCCGCTCGGAAACGCCGCTGTCCTTGACTGCGCGCCGAGCTGGAACGCCGTTGGCGATCAAACAGACCTCGCAGCCCCCGGAATCCTTTTCACCACTGAAGCCCTTCAGCCCGCCGCCGGCCAATGCAGCTGGCCCACCGTATTGCTTTTCGAGACGGAGCCGGAGCAAGAGCCCGTCGGCGTCAGCGACTGGCTGGTGCGCGACGCCCTTACCCCCCAGGCCTTGCGCCGCTGTTTGCGTCACGTGCGCGAACGGGGTGTGCTGGAAACCACGCTCAATCGCCTTGCCGAGCAGGACCCTCTCACCGGTATCGCCAACCGCCAGGGCTTTCAGACGCTGTTGGCCGCCCGGCTGGCCGAATTCGATGGTCGTGGCCTGGCGTTAGGGCATCTCGACCTGGACAACTTCCGGCGTGCCAACGACGCGCTGGGTCATCAGGCGGGGGATCGGCTGATCCTGCAAGTGGTGGCGCGGTTGAAAGGCCAGCTGGAGGCGTGCGATCAACTGGCGCGATTAGGCAGCGATGAATTTGCCCTGCTGATCGACACTCGACGCGCCCCAGAGCGCGCAGAGTCCATTGCCGAGCGCATCACCGAAGCCCTGTCCGAACCGTACTGGGTCGATGGCGAAAGCCTGTTGATCGGGTGCAGCCTGGGCATCGCTTATGCCCGCCTCAACGGTGGCGCCGATCCGTTGATGTGGCACGCGCACATCGCCATGCAGCAGGCAAAGGGCACGCAGGGCTGTACCTTTCACGTCTTCAACGAACGCATCAACCGCAATGCCCGCAGCCTCGCTGACCTCGAAAGTGAGCTGCGCCGCGCCTTGCGCCGCGACGAGCTGGAGCTGCATTACCAGCCGCGCTTGTGCCTGAATACCGGGCACATTCTGGGGCTGGAGGCACTGGTGCGCTGGCGCCACGCTGAACGCGGTTTGCTACCACCGAGTGAGTTTGTGCCGCTGGCCGAGCAAAGCGGGCTGATCGTGCCGCTGGGTTATTGGGTCATTGCCCGGGCCCTGCGGGACATGCAGACCTTACGCGAGACAGGCGTACCGCCGCTGCACATGGCGATCAACCTGTCATTCCGCCAGTTTCAGGACAACCAGTTGCTTGCGACGCTCAGCCGCTTGATCGCCGATCGGGGCATTGACGCGCAATGGCTGGAATTTGAACTGACCGAGACGGCCGTCATGCGCCGCAGTGACCTGGTCAAACAGACCATGGACGCGCTGGGCCGGCTGGGTGTGCGCTTCTCGCTGGACGATTTCGGCACTGGGTTTTCTTCCTTCGTGCATCTCAACAGCCTGCCGATCACGCTGTTGAAGATCGACAAGAGCTTTGTCGGTGAAATGGAGCAGCGCGAGGAAAACCGCAAGCTGGTCCACGCCATGATCAACCTGGCCCACAACCTCAGCCTCGAAGTGGTGGCCGAAGGCGTCGAAACCCCTGAGCAACTGGCATTGCTGCGCAGCTTCAACTGCGACCAGGCTCAAGGTTTTTTGATCAGTCACCCGCTGGCGTTGCCGGAGCTGATGGATTATCTGGCGATGGATCAGGTGCAGAGAAAGGGACTGCAGGGGATTTAAGGAGTAGTCGTGCACAGCCCGTAGGAGCGTGGCTTGTCCCGCGATCGGCTGCGCAGCAGTCGTAAATCTGACGACTCCGTTTGTCCTGATGCACCGCGCTCGCTTGTTTTGCTGCCGCTGCGCGGCAGATCGCGGGACAAGCCACGCTCCTACAGGTCTGAGTCGCTTAACCCATAACCACAACGCCCGTCGCCTCTTTGCGCAGCAGCCTCGCGGTCTTGCGCTCGAATGCCCACGTCAGTGCAACCGCTGAGCAGAGCAGGCCGATCGCCAACCCCCACCACACGCCTACCGCGCCCTGGTTAGCCAGAAACCCGAGGCCCCACGCCAACGGCGCGCCGACCACCCAGTAACTCGCCAGCCCGATCAGGAACGTGGTTTTTGCGTCCTTGAATCCCCGAATCGCGCCCATGGCGATGGTCTGCGTGCCGTCGAGAATCTCGAACCAGGCGGCGATGGCCAGCAGCTTCACCGCCAGCTCGACCACACCCTGGTATTTCGGATCGTTGACGTCCACGAACAAGCCGATGACGGCGTGGGGCGCGACCCAGAACAGAATGCCGAACGACAGCATCAACAGCCCGCCAAACCCGATCCCCATGCGTCCGGCAGTGCGTGCCAGCAGCAGGTTCCCGGCGCCGTAGTGCAAGCCGATGCGCATGGTCACTGCGTAGGAAATCCCGACCGGCACCATGAACGCCATAGACACCGATTGCAGGGCGATCTGATGCGCGGCCATCTGGGTGCTGCCCATGGCGCCCATGCAGAACGCCGCAAACGTAAACAGCCCGACCTCAACCGCGTAGGTGCCACCAATAGGCAGGCCCAGACGCCACAGTTCTTTCAGGCAACTGCGCGAGAGCTTCATCAGTTCTTTGTGAAGGGGATACGCCGCGTAGGCGCTGTGATAGCGAATGTGCAAGACCAGGGCGATGGCCATGGCGTTGGTGACAATGGCCGTGACCAGACCGATGCCCATCAGGCCCCAGTGCGGCAGCCCGAACAGCCCGTGGATAAAGGCGTAGTTGAGCCCGAAGTTCAGCGCCACGCCCACCAGGCTGATCACCATTACCGGGGTCGCACGCCCCAATGCACTGGTGAAACCGCGCAGCGCCATGAAGCTCAACAGGCCGGGCAGCGCCAATGGCAGCGTGATCAGAAATTCGCTGGCCATGTGAACGTTGGCTTCATCTTGACCAAACTGCAGCAGAATCGGTTCGAGGTTCCACAGGATCAGCGCGGCAATCAGCGCCATCCCCCATGCCAGCCACAAACCGGCCTGGGTCAGGCGAGTCACACCCGCATGATCATTCGCGCCTTTGCGGATCGCCACCAGCGTACCAACGGCGGCCATGACGCCCACGCAAAAGAACGACACGAAGTTGTAGCTGGCTGCGCCCAGCCCGCCACCGGCAAGGGATTCCGGGCCCAGCTTGCCCATCATCACGGTGTCGGTGAACACCATCAGCATGTGCGCCATCTGCGAAGCAATCAGCGGCCCGGCCAGACGCAGGATGATCCACAGTTCTTTGAAGGCGTGCTGGTGCATGGTCTTTGCGCTCGGGTTTGCGGGTGTTGGCAGGCCGGTCATTGTGGGGATTCGGGCGAGGATGCACAAAGGGATAAATCCGATCATTGGCATGAGTAAAACTCATCCTGTGGTGTTCTGCGATAGAGTGGCCTCAGTCGCCGTCCAGCCTGAGGAATCCCCATCGATGTCTCGCACGCTCCCGCCTCTGTATGCCCTGCGCGCGTTTGAAGCCGCTGCGCGACACAGTTCGTTCACGCGTGCCGCTGAAGAGCTGTCGATCACCCAGAGCGCGGTCAGTCGGCATATCCGCACGCTTGAAGAGCATTTCGCTTGCCGTCTGTTTCGCCGCAACGGTCGTAATCTGCAACTCACCGAGGCCGCCCGCGAATTGCTGCCGGGCGTGCGGGAAGGCTTTTCAGCCCTGGAGCGAGCGTGCAGCGCGTTGATGGCGGAGGAGGGCATCTTGCGCATGAAGGCCCCATCGACCCTGACCATGCGCTGGCTGCTGGCGCGGCTGAGTCGTTTTCGCCATCTGCAGGTGGGCAACGAAGTCCAGCTGACCAGCGCCTGGATGGACATCGACAGCGTCGACTTCACCCAGGAGCCGTTCGATTGCGCAGTGTTGCTCAGCCATGGCCATTTTCCGCCGGACTGGGAAGCGACCTACCTGTTCCCGGAATGGCTGATTCCCGTGGGCGCGCCGACGCTGCTGGATGATGCGCCGTGGGATGCCGAGCGCCTGGCCGGCGCCGAACTGTTGCACCCCACGCCCGACCGTCGCGACTGGCGCCGATGGCTGGAGCGCATGGATTTGTCTGACCGGGTTTCCCTCAAGGGAGGGCAGGTCTTCGACACGCTGGAGTTGGGCATGATTGCAGCGGCTCGGGGTTACGGTGTTTCCATGGGCGATCTGCTGATGGTGGCGGAGGATGTCGCTCAGGGTCGGCTCAGCCTGCCGTGGCGCACCGCAGTGGTCAGCGGCGAAAACTACTACCTCGTCTGGCCCAAGACTCGCCCGGGCGGCGAGCGTATGCGGCGGCTGAGCGACTTTTTGCAGGGCGAAGTACAGGCGATGGAATTGCCAGACGTGACGATTCTGGAGTGAACCGTGGGGCGCTCCCTCACCGAGGGAGGGTGCCGTAGACCGCTAGCGACGGAATTAATTCCGTCCTCAAACGGTGTAGGACTCAAGTATTTCGTTTGTCAGCCGAAGCTGTAATTGCGAGCCGGTTCTCCTCAATCGGTTCATCAATCCTCTCTATTAGATTCGTCCGAATGGTGTTCCTGAGATCAGGACGGCCCAGTCGTTCGGCAAGGAGCTCCAATGTCTCAGCCTCGCGCCCGAATTGCTTCGCAACTCGGCATCGCCCTGGCCGTTATTCTGGCCGTCGTCATCAGTGGCAGCACGCTGTTCGCCCTGCGCTCACTGGACTCGGCAAACCTGGTTATTCGCGAAGAGCACATGGGCAGCGAAGCCCGATTGCTCGCCGACCAGTTGAACACGTTCCACAGCACCCTGCGTGACAGCACCCAGCGTTTGAGCGGCCTGTTCGAGAAGCGTTTCTCGGGCGGCCTGAGCGTGCAGGCTGATCAGCAGGTTGCGGTCGCGGGCGTGCAGACCCCTTCGTTACTGCTCAACGGCAATGCGCTGAACAACGACTTCACCGAAGTCGACGACTTCAAGAAAATGACGGCCGGCGTGGCGACGGTCTTCGTTCGCAGCGGCGACGACTTTGTGCGCGTCAGCACTTCCCTGAGCAAACAGGACGGCTCACGCGCCCTCGGCACCTCGCTGGATCACAAGCATCCGGCCTACGACAAGCTGCTAGCCGGCCAGGGATACGTCGGTCGCGCGCTGTTGTTCGATCGTCTGTACATGACGCAGTACAGCCCGGTGCGTGACGCCAGCGGCAAGGTCATTGCCGTGCTGTTCGTCGGTTTCGACTACACCGACGCGCAGAAGGCGCAGTTCGACAACCTGAAAAACTTCCGCATCGGTTCCACCGGCTCGCTGGCCCTGCTCGATGAACAGAACAAATGGCTGGTGCCGCCTGCGGGCGTGAAGGACCTGGATCAGGCAGCCACCACGCTGGCTGAGTTCGGCAAGACGCCGAGCGTCGGGCGTTTCTGGCAGGACGCCGGTGAAGATTTCTATACCGTCGGCGAGAAGTTTGCCGGCGGCCCTTGGACGGTTCTGGCGACGATGCCCAAGGATGAGATCAGCGCAGTGACCTGGAGCGTCGGCACGCAATTGGCCATCGGCAGTCTGCTGGCGATGTTGATCGCTGTCGGTGCCGCGATCTGGCTGTTGCGCAGCAAGCTGCGGCCGCTGTCGGCGTTGGTCAGTCAAGCCGAAGCCCTCGGCGCAGGTGATCTGAGCGCACGTCTGAACATTTCCAGCCATGACGAAATTGGTCAGTTGGCAGGCAGCTTCAACAAGATGGGCCAAGCGCTGGAAACCATGGTGTCCCACATCCGCACGGCCGCGCTGGAAGTGAGCAGTCGTGCCAACGCATTGTCCGGCCTGTCGGGCGGCGCTTATGAAGGGATGGAGCAGCAATCCGGCGAAATCACCAGCATGGCCGGTGCAGTGGAGGAGTTCAGCGCCACGGCCCTGACCATCGCCGACAACATGGGCACCACCGAACGCATGGCGCAGGGCAATGCTCAGCAGACCCGCATCGGTCGCACGTCCATGGAAGAGGCGTCGGCCTCGCTGGAGCAAATCGCAGGCTCGCTGAGCAGCACCGCGACGGTGATCGATACCTTGGGCCAGCGCTCGCAAGAGATCGGCGGGATCGTCAGCGTCATCACCTCGATCGCCGAGCAGACCAACCTCCTGGCCCTCAACGCAGCGATCGAGGCCGCACGCGCCGGCGAGCAAGGCCGTGGTTTTGCGGTGGTAGCAGATGAAGTCCGCAGCCTGGCATCACGTACGCGTCAGGCCACCGATGAAATCTCCGGCATGATCAGCAGCATCCAGCAAGAGACCAGCAATGCCATCAACACCATGCAGCAAGGCAACGCGCTCATGCAGGAAGGCCTGTCGCGCAACGCCAAAGTCGCGGCAGCGCTGGCCCAGATCGACGAACAGAGCCGCTCGGCCGGCGAGCAGTTCACATCCATCACCACCGCCACCCAAGAGCAGAGCAACACCGCCACGCTGCTCAGCGCCAACCTGCAAAGCATCGCCCTGGCGAACAGCGAGCAACGCGAAGTCGTGTCCAACCTGGCGATCACGGCTCAAGAGCTGAATGCGGTCGCGTCCGACTTACAGAAGGAAGTAGATCGGTTTCGGTGAGGCTGGGGCGCTGTCGACTTGCCTGACTTTGGGGGGCGTTCGTTTTTTTTTCAAGCGCCCCATCTCCCGATAGTCAGCGGCGACAAGCGTTTGTAGGAGCGCGCTTGCCCGCGAATGCGGTGGGTCAGATTGCACCGATGGCAACTGAAAAGACGCGTTCGCGGGCAAGCGCGCTCCTACAATTGATCTCCTTACACCCACGGTGTATTCGAGCTTTAGTTCGACGAAGGCCGATACTGCAGTGCCTCGGCGATATGGCATCGGGCGATTGCGTCTACCTTCTCCAGATCCGCCAGCGTGCGCGCAACCTTCAGCAGACGATGTGCAGCGCGCAGGGAGAGGTTCAGGCGTTCGCAAGCGTTCTCGAGCCAGGCTTCGTCTTCCGGCAGCAGCGCGCAGTGCTGGCGCAGCGCAGGAAGATCAAGGAATGCGTTGGCGCAGCCCTGGCGTCGTTGTTGGCGCTGGCGTGCATCGGACACCACCTCCGCTGCGCTGGCGCTTTCACTCTTGCAGTCAGGCGTGGCCGCTAAAGACGTAGTTTCCCGAGCAACGGTCAGGTGCAAATCGATCCGGTCAAGCAATGGGCCGGACAGCTTGTTGCGGTAGCGCTGAATCTGATCGGTGGAACAGCGGCAGCGCCCGGTCGGCTCGCCGTGATAACCGCAGGGGCAGGGGTTCATCGCTGCGACCAGTTGAAAGCGCGCCGGAAAGCGCACCCGATCCCGCGCGCGGGAAATCACGATATGGCCAGATTCGAGGGGTTCGCGTAGCACCTCCAGCACACGCCGATCAAATTCCGGAAGCTCGTCCAGAAACAACACGCCGTGGTGCGCGAGGGTGATCTCGCCAGGTTGCGGGCGACTGCCGCCCCCGACCAGCGCAGGACCCGACGCCGAGTGATGAGGCTGGCGGAAAGGGCGCTGGGGCCAGCTGGTCAGCGGCGCGTGACTGGCGACCGATTGAATCGCCGCCACCTCCAGCGCTTCGAGCTCATCCAGCGGCGGCAGCAGCCCTGGCAAACGGCTTGCGAGCAGCGTTTTGCCAGTGCCGGGAGGGCCGCTGAACAGAAGATTGTGTGCGCCGGCTGCGGCCACCAGCAGAGCGCGTTTGGCGGCGGTCTGGCCTTGAACCTCACTCAAGTCGGGATAAGGCTGCGTCTGCAGGATCAGGCCATTGGATTTATAGGGCGGGATGACCGTGTGCCCATTCAGGTGGGACACCAGCTCCAGCAGATGACTGACCGCGATTACCTTCAGGCCTGACGCCAGACACGCTTCCTCGGCATTCACCGCCGGGACGATCAACGTGTGCCCCGCTTCCCGCGCAGCAAGCGCCGCCGGGAGCACGCCCTGCACGGGCCGAATTGCACCCGATAACGCCAGCTCGCCCAGACACTCAATGCCCTCCAGTGCAAGGGTCGGCACCTGCGCGCTGGCGGCCAGCAACCCAAGCGCAATGGCAAGATCGAAGCGCCCGCCGTCCTTGGGCAAATCGGCAGGGGCAAGGTTTAGCGTGATGCGTCGCGCCGGAAATTCCAGTCGACAGTTAAGGATCGCACTGCGCACCCGATCCTTGCTTTCCTTCACCGCGCCCTCTGGTAGGCCCACCAGCGTCAAACTGGGCAGCCCGTTGGCGAGATGGGTTTCGACGGTCACGGCAGGCGCTTCGACACCAACCTGGGCACGGCTCAGAACAATCGCGAGGGACATGTCTTTCCTTGAAGGCAGCACCGCTTCCTGCGGCGAGCTGAAGGATAGTCATTGCCCTGAAGCTTGGCCCCGTGCATGTTCTACGGCATGTGTATGAATCGAAGGAGTGAGGTGAATCATGACCAGAACTGGAATGCAGCCTGCACGTCCGGGAGAAATTCTCACCGAGGAATCTCTCAAACCGTTGTCAGCTGCGGACAACACTTTGGTCACCTTTGCCTCGGCGCGAGCCGGTGACTTCGAAGCGCTTGTTGCCATCCGGATTGAGGCCATGCGTGAGAGCCTTGAGCGCATTGGGCGTTTCGATCCCGTGCGCGCCCGGGAACGTTTCCGGGAAGGTTTTTCTCCCGAATTTACCCGCCACGTTGAGGTTTCCGGCGAGCGGGTGGGTTTTGTCGTGGTCAAGCCGCGTATCGACGGGTTGTTGCTCGATCACCTTTACATCAAGCCAGGCGCACAGGGATCAGGAACAGGTTCGATTGTCCTTCGTCAGATCTTCATGGAAGCGGACGCGGCGGTGCAGACTTTATACGTTGGGGCTCTGAAGGAAAGCGCTTCAAACCGGTTTTACATTCGGCATGGGTTTCAGTTCGTCGAGGCTGGCGAGTTCGATAATTACTATGTTCGGCACGCTGCTCAAGGCTGCCCGCCAGTGGGTGGCTGAACAAAGCCTTCATAGGACAGCGCCGACAGGCGTTACGGCCGGCGCCCGGTCTTGAGACCACCCGGAGTTCTGGCTGAACTTACGGTTCTTACGACCTGCGCAAAGCAGAGATCGAGCGGGGTGAGGCGATCAAAGCCCAGGTTCAGCGCATTGCGCACTGCGCCTGAGCAACATCAGCATCCAACGCTCAACCCTGCGGCTCAGCCCTTGACGCCTTCGGCTGTGTCGCCAACTGCGCTTCCATCTCCGCCATCTTCGCTTCCAGTGCCTCAAGACGGGCGCGGGTGCGGGCGAGGACGATCATCTGGCTGTCGAATTCTTCCCGGCTGACCAGGTCCAGCTTGCTGAAGCCGCTTTGCAGCAGCGCCTTGAACTGGGTTTCGAATTCGCTGCGTGGAACCGGGGTTTCGCCGCTGAACAGGCGGGAAGCGTGGCCGCTCAGGGCGTCGAGAAAAGCTTTGGGGGCGAGCATGATGATATTCCGGAATCAGATGGGACGAGTGTAGCACGCAGCTTTTGGCCACTTGGGGCTGGGCATGGGCTGCACGCTTTTCGCGCATGACCTCGGGCACGTGCGCACCGTTGTTGTGCGGCGATGGCAATCGACGACTACGCTGAAGCATGAATTATCGGTCGAAGTGCCGAAATTCTTGCCGATCGGTGAGATGGCAAGCTTTCTGCTTAGTGGCTTGTAACCCATGCACTGATGCAGTCGCTGTGACGAATGCAGTGCGGCAGGCGGAGCGGGGAATGTTTCGTCAGAAGCGGTTTTCTGGAGTTGGTCAGGTCTCTTGCGGACACGACGCGTTACAAAGCCAGACACTGCGCTTAGACTTGAGTCGGGTTTGTTTTCCTGGGGCAAGTCCACCAATTCGGGAGAAAGTTTCATGAAGCTAGTCACTGCCATCATCAAGCCGTTCAAGCTGGACGACGTACGCGAGTCGCTGTCCGAAATCGGCGTGCAGGGCATCACGGTTACTGAAGTCAAAGGCTTCGGACGTCAGAAAGGCCACACCGAGCTGTATCGCGGTGCGGAGTATGTAGTCGACTTCCTCCCCAAGGTGAAGATCGATGTTGCGATCGACGACAAGGATCTGGACCGCGTTATCGAAGCGATAACCAAAGCGGCCAACACCGGCAAGATCGGTGACGGAAAGATCTTCGTGGTCAATCTGGAACAGGCCATCCGCATCCGTACCGGCGAAACCGATACCGACGCAATCTAAGCCGCCAAACCCCAACGCCCCAGGAGAAAACAATATGACTCTGCGTCAATTCGCAGGGCTAGGAGCCCTGTTGTCCCTCGTAACCCCTGGCTTGGCCATGGCGGCAGACGAAGTGGCAGCCCCCGTACTCAATTCCGGCGACACCGCCTGGATGCTGACCTCCACCGCGCTGGTGCTGTTCATGACCATCCCCGGTCTGGCGCTGTTCTACGGCGGCATGGTCCGCTCGAAAAACATTCTTTCCGTGATGATGCAGTGCTTCGCCATTACCGGCCTGATCAGCATCCTGTGGGTCGTTTACGGCTACAGCATGGCGTTCGACACCACCGGGATGGAAGCCAACGTCGTCAACTTCAACTCCTTCGTCGGCGGTCTGTCGAAGGCGTTCCTGGCAGGCATCACCCCTGCGAGCATCACAGGCCCTGCGGCGCTGTTCCCGGAAGCCGTTTTCGTGACCTTCCAGATGACCTTCGCCATCATCACCCCGGCCCTGATCGTCGGCGCCTTCGCAGAACGCATGAAGTTCTCCGCGATGCTGATCTTCATGGGGATCTGGTTCACCCTGGTTTACGCGCCAATCGCGCACATGGTCTGGAGCGGCGTCGGTGGTCTGTTGTGGGACTGGGGCGTGCTCGACTTCGCGGGCGGCACCGTTGTTCACATCAACGCCGGTGTGGCTGGCCTGGTAGCGTGCCTGGTACTGGGCAAGCGCAAAGGTTTCCCGACCACCCCGATGGCTCCGCACAATCTGGGTTACACCCTGGTCGGCGCGGCCATGCTCTGGGTCGGCTGGTTCGGCTTCAACGCAGGTTCCGCGGCTGCGGCCAACGGCACCGCCGGTATGGCCATGCTGGTTACCCAGATCGCTACCGCTGCTGCAGCGCTGGGCTGGATGTTCGCCGAATGGCTGACTCACGGTAAGCCAAGCGCTCTGGGCATCGCCTCGGGTGTGGTTGCCGGTCTGGTTGCTGTCACTCCGGCTGCCGGTACTGTCGGCCCGATGGGCGGCCTGATCATCGGTCTGGCGGCAGGCGTGGTCTGCTTCTTCTGCGCCACCAGCCTGAAACGCAAACTGGGCTACGACGACTCCCTGGATGCTTTCGGCGTTCATGGTATCGGCGGTATTCTCGGCGCGATTCTGACCGGCGTGTTCGCAGCCCCTTCGCTGGGCGGCTTCGGCACCGTGACCGACATCGCGGCACAAGTCTGGATTCAGTGCAAAGGCGTCGGCTTCACCGTCATCTACACCGCAATCGTGACCTTCATCATTCTCAAGGTGCTCGACATGGTCATGGGCCTGCGTGTCACCGAAGAAGAAGAAGCGGTTGGCCTGGATCTGGCGCAACACAACGAACGTGGCTACAACTTGTAATCCACCCATGAAAAAATGCCCGGGTCTCCGGGCATTTTTTTGTCTGGCGTTTGTCGATAGGGATGTCCGCACAGGGGGCAGGCGCTCCAGGCAGGAACATCCGCAGCAATGTGCGGCCAAACCCGACGATTCCGGAGGCTTGCGAGGGCATAAACGCCCTTGTTCAGCGCTCTTGAAAATCGTCGCTCATTACGCACTTTGTTTTTTTTTCCAGCGCGTTAGAATGCGCGCCGAAGGGCGGAGAACGGTATGTGGCAACAGACCTTGATCACGCTGCGGGCAAGGCCTCGTGGTTTCCATCTGGTGACTGACGAGATCGTCGCGGGCCTTCGTGAATTACGCGAATGCCGCATCGGCCTGCTGCATGTCTGGTTGCAGCACACTTCGGCCTCGTTGACCGTCAACGAGAACGCAGACCCGGCGGTACGTCGCGATTTCGAGCGTTTCTTCAACCGTCTGGTGCCCCAGGGGCGCGACGGCTACGAGCATGACGACGAAGGGCCCGATGATTTGCCGGCGCACTTCAAAGCCAGTCTGCTTGGCTGCCAGCTTACATTACCGGTTACAAATGGACGGCTGGCGTTGGGCACATGGCAGGGTATTTATCTGGGCGAGCACCGCGATGCAGGCGGTGCCCGTAAAGTCCTCGTCACGCTTCAGGGTGAGGGGCACGACCGCTGAGAGTACGCGGTAGTTGAATTTTTTCCGGCTGTCCAAGAAATCAAGCCCGGCTGGGCTATAACTAATCTGCTTTCGCAAGTCATGAGGTAGAACATGAGCGACGACGACATCGAAGAAGGTCTGGAAGACGATCTGGAAGAAGGGGAGGACGGTGAGGGGCTTGCAGCGGCTTCCGATGAAGATGTAGTGGAGGTCGATGACAGCGCTGAAGTCTCTGCGACTCCGGCCAAAGGCAAGGCCAAGGCTGCCGTCTCGGTTGACGAATTGCCGAGCGTGGAGGCCAAGAATAAAGAGCGTGATGCTCTGGCTCGCGCGATGGAAGAGTTCCTGGCTCGCGGTGGCAAGGTCGTGGAAGTGGAGGCCAACGTGGTCGCCGATCCGCCCAAGAAGCCCGACAACAAGTACGGCAGCCGCCCTATCTAAGGGACTGGCTGTGCGCCTGATGAAAAACCCGCTGTCGCTGCGGGTTTTTTATTGCCTGCGATTCGGGTGGTTTAGTTGTCAGGTACTGGCATCGGGCAATGCTGTGGGAGCGCGGTTGCCCGCGAATCGCGATGTGCCTGATATAAATGTGTAGCTGACACACCGCAGTTCGCGGGCAAGCGCGCTCCTGCAAAGAGCGGTGTGGACGAAGCAGGAAGTTGTGATCAAGCCCAGCGGGCCAGCGCCTCTGGTAATTGCGTCAGACTGCTGATTTCAGCGTCCGGCGCTCTTTCAGCCTCCCAGACCTTACCGCCGGGGTTGTACCAGATGGCCCGCATGCCGGCCTTTTGAGCACCGGCGATGTCGTCACCGGGGTGATCACCAACATGCACGGCCTGGCTGGCATCGGCTTTGCCGCGCTTCAGCGCTTCGACGAAAGGCGCAGGGTCGGGTTTGCCGATGCCCAGGTCTTCGGCGCATAGCGCGAAGGCGAAATAGTCGGCCAGGCCAAGGCGGCGGACGTCGGCATTGCCGTTGGTCACGACACCCAGCGTGTAAGACTTGGTCAGGATCTCCAGGGTCGGAACCACTTCAGGGAAGATGTCCAACTGGTGTCGCCCCTGAAGAAACACTTCAAAGCTCTGGTCCGCCAGTTCATGGGCTTGGGCATGATCATACCCGGCATCCTCAAGGGCGTGAAAAAGCACCGTGCGGCGCAACGCACTGATCCGGTGCTTGAACGTCGGATCCTCTTCGATGAGTCGCGAGCGAATCTCCCACAGATGCTCGACCGGAACCGGCCCGAGTTTTGGTGCGTTGGCAGCCAGCCACTCACGCAGCTTGGCTTCGGCACTGACAATCGCCGGTGCGGTTTCCCACAGCGTGTCGTCCAGATCGAAGGTGATCAGCTTAATGCTCATTGTCGGCGTTACCTTTGCGCTTGGCCCGTGGATGGGCGCTGTCATACACCGTGGCCAGATGCTGGAAATCCAGATGGGTGTAAATCTGAGTGGTGGCGATGTCGGCGTGGCCCAGCAGTTCCTGCACAGCGCGCAGGTCCTGGGACGACTCCAGCAAGTGACTGGCGAATGAATGACGAAGCATGTGCGGGTGCAGGTTCTGGCCCAACTCGCGTTCGCCGGCGGCCTTGACCCGCAGTTGGATCGAGCGCGGCCCCAGACGGCGACCTTGCTGGCTGACGAACACCGCGTCGTCCTGCGGATTGGCCAGCGCCCGTTGCTTGAGCCATTCCTCCAGCGCTTCCCGGGCCTTTCGGCCGACCGGTAAAACGCGGCTTTTGCTGCCTTTGCCGAGGACCTGCACGAGACCGTCCGCCAGATCCAGGTCTGCACAGTTCAGCCCGGTCAGCTCTGACAGGCGCAGGCCTGAGGAATAGAACAGCTCGAGGATGGCCTGATCGCGCCGGGCCAGAAAATCGTCTTCGACCCCGCCTTCAAGCAGTTGCAGGGCGCGGTCGGCATCGAGAGTTTTCGGCAAGCGACGCTCGCCCTTGGGCGGTGACAGGCCATTGGCCGGATCGTGATCGCAGAACCCTTCGCGGTTGAGGTTGTGATAAAAGCCGCGAACGGCTGACAGCAGCCTAGCCAGGCTGCGCGAGGATTGGCCCTGCTGATGAAGGCGAGCGACTAGGCTGCGCATGGCCTGAATATCCAGCGCCTTCCATGTGTCGATGTGCTGCTTTTCGCAGAACGCCAGGACTTTATTCAGGTCGCGGCGATAGGCTTCAAGCGTATGGCTCGACACTTGGCGCTCACTGCGCAGGTGCGTGCAGTAAGCGTCCAGTTGCCGCTCCATGACTAGCGAACCGAACGCAGCGAATTGGTGAAGCGTGGCAGCAGGCGGCTGAGCACATCGGCGATGTAACCGAGAAACAGCGTGCCGACCGAGCTTTTGTAATGCTGCGGATCACGGCTACCGATCGCCAGAACGCCGTGCAGGCCTTGGTGGCTGAGGGCGGCCAGAGCCGTTGAGCCGACTTCCTTGGTTTGCTCGCTGCCAAACAGAAACTCGAGTTCATGTTCACGCAGTGCGCCGCACAGGGTCTTGCCGCCGGACATCAGCCCGCCAATGGCTTTCTGCGCGTCGGCGGCGCTGACCCAGCGGCCGACGGTCATTGGGTTGTCGCTGAACAGGATAAGGCTGACGAAGGGCACCTGAAATTCCTGGCGCAAGCTGTCTTCCACGCAGATGACGATCTCTTCCAGACTGGTCGCGTCCATCAGATCAAGAATCAGCCGCCGGGTTTTTTCAAACAGCCGGTCGTTGTCCCGGGCCACGTCCATCAGTTGAGAAAGCCGGTGACGCATCTCGATGTTGCGCTCGCGCAGCAGTTTGAGCTGGCGCTCGACCAGCGAGACAGTGTCGCCCCGTTGGTGCGGCACGCGCATCATCGCCAGCAGTTCGTCGTGCTCGGCGAAGAAGTCAGGATGTTGTTGCAGCCAGGCCGCGACCGCCTCGGCTTCAAGGGCAGGCACTGCGTCCTCGGCAGGGGACGGGCCGGGCGTGTCGTTTGAAGTCTGAGGCTGGTCGGTCATTGGATACTCTCACTCATAGACGTACTTGGCCTTCGTAAACCCGGACAGCCGGGCCGGTCATCACCACCGAATGGCCGGGACCGGCCCACTCGATGGACAGGCGTCCGCCCGGCAGGTCGATCAGCATTGGCGAATCCATCCAGCCCTGAGTAATGGCCGCGACCGCTGCTGCGCAGGCACCCGTGCCGCAGGCCTGGGTTTCCCCGGCGCCTCGCTCCCACACCCGCAATTGCGCGCGCTGGCGATCGACAACGTGGAGAAAGCCCACATTTACCCGGGCCGGAAAGCGCGGATGGTTCTCGATCTTCGGCCCCAGCACATGCACAGGTGCGTTGTTGATGTCGTAGACGCGCAGCACGGCGTGGGGGTTGCCCATGGACACGGCGGCAAGCTCGACAGTCTCGCCATCGACATCAAGGGAATAACTGGGGGCCTGCTCCGGCGCATCGAACGGGATGTCCGCCGGCAGCAGACGCGGCGCGCCCATATCCACGCTGATCTGGCCGTCGTTGCGGATGTCCAGCTCGATGATGCCGCCCTTGGTCTCGACGCGGATCTGCTTCTTGGCGGTCAGCCGCTTGTCCAGCACGAAACGGGCGAAGCAGCGCGCACCGTTGCCGCATTGCTCCACTTCAGAGCCGTCGGAATTGAAAATCCGGTAGCGGAAGTCCACGTCCGGGTTATTTGGCGCCTCGACCAGCAGCAGCTGATCGAAACCAATACCGGTGTGGCGATCGCCCCATTGCTTGGCGTGCTTGGGCAAAATGTGGGCGTGTTGGCTCACAAGGTCCAGCACCATGAAATCATTGCCCAGGCCATGCATCTTGGTAAAACGCAGCAGCATGGGATTACTCCGGCAGCAGGCTTTCGCCGGCAAACAGCTCAGTCACGGTTTCACGGCGACGCACTTCGAAGGCTTGCTCGCCATCCACAAGCACCTCGGCCGTACGTCCGCGGGTGTTGTAGTTGGAGCTCATCACGAAGCCATAGGCACCGGCCGAATGCACTGCCAGCAGATCGCCTTCAGCCAGTGCGAGTTCGCGCTCCTTGGCCAGGAAATCCCCGGTTTCGCAAATCGGGCCGACGATGTCGTAGATGCGTTTGGCGCCGTCGCGGGGTTTGACGGCTGTTACGTCCATCCACGCCTGATACAGCGCGGGACGGATCAGATCGTTCATGGCTGCGTCGACGATGGCGAAGTCTTTGTGCTCGGTGTGCTTGAGGTACTCGACGCGCGTCAGCAGCACGCCGGCATTGGCGACGATGAAGCGGCCGGGCTCGAACATCAGCGCCAGATCGCGGCCATCGAGGCGTTCACGCACAGCCTTGATGTAATCGCCCGCCAGTGGCGGCTCTTCGTCGCGATAACGCACGCCCAGACCGCCGCCCAGGTCGATATGTTTCAGCAGAATGCCGCAATCGCCCAGTCGGTCGACCAGATCAAGCAAGCGATCCAGTGCATCAACGAAAGGCGAGAGCGTGGTCAGCTGGGAGCCGATGTGGCAGTCGACGCCGATGACGTCGAGGTTCGGCAGCTGCGCGGCGCGGATGTAAACGTCTTCGGCGTCCGCGATGGCGATGCCGAATTTGTTTTCCTTGAGGCCGGTGGAGATGTAGGGGTGGGTGCCGGCGTCGACGTCCGGGTTGACGCGCAACGACACCGGAGCGCGCACGCCCAGTTCGGCGGCGACGACTTGCAGGCGTTCGAGTTCGTCGGTGGACTCGACGTTGAAGCAATGCACGCCGACTTCCAGCGCACGACGCATGTCATCGCGGGTCTTGCCGACGCCGGAGAAGACAATCTTGTCGGCCTGACCGCCAGCCGCCAGTACACGCTCCAGTTCGCCGCGGGACACGATGTCGAAACCGGCGCCCAGACGCGCCAGGACATTGAGAACGCCCAGGTTTGAGTTGGCTTTTACGGCGAAGCAGACCAGGTGCGGCATGCCGCTCAGGGCATCAGCGAAGGCGCGGTACTGCGCCTCGATATGCGCGCGGGAATAGACGTATGTCGGCGTGCCGAAGCGTTCGGCGATGGCAGACAACGCCACTCCTTCCGCGAACAGCTCACCGTCGCGGTAGTTGAAGGCGTCCATGACTGATTCCTAGTAGGTCGAAGTCTGATGCTTGTGCGAGTGCGACTTGGTCTGGCTGGAGCCGTCGGACGAGTCGTCGTCGGGCAGATACAGTGGACCTTTCTGACCGCAGGCAGAGACCAGACACGCAACTGCAAGCAGTGCGGCCAGGGAGGAAATCAGGCGCTTCATGGCGAAATCCTTTGTATAAGCATTAATTGCGCCCGAGTATACCGACCACCCGACAGATTGCCTATGCGCTGGAGTTCCCGTCCGGCGGGGGTTTGACGCCGCTGCGCAATTAGACGGCGCAGCGCGCGCGGATTTCTGACGCAGCCTGCGGTGGGGCGAGACGCTTGCTGCCTTCCCGGACAAAGCCGCTCTCACAATTACACTTGGGCGGGTAGGCTTTGCATTTGCCGGGGAGCGACCGTATCGTGCGTCGCTGCGCCATCCGCCGACACTTTTGAGGTTCATGCAATGAGTTTGACCGAAGCCCGTTTTCACGACCTGGTCGATGCCACCCAAGAAAAGCTGCAGGACATCTTCGACGAGAGCGGTCTGGATCTGGACCTTGAGAGCTCGGCCGGTGTGCTGACCGTGAAGTTCGAAAACGGCTCGCAGTTCATTTTCAGTCGTCAGGAGCCCTTGCGTCAGCTGTGGCTGGCGGCTGCGTCGGGTGGCTTTCACTTTGATTACGACGAAGAAGCGAAGCACTGGATCTGCGACAAGAGCGAAGAGCTGTTGAGCGAGATGCTCTATCGTCTGGCGAAACAGCAGGCCGGCGAAGAGATCGACTTCGACGCCCTCGACGGCAACGATGGCAACCGCCAGTGACCGTTAACGCAACGCCGGTCAAACCGCCAAAACCGCTGTTCAGCAACGTCAGCCCGGCGGTGCCGTCGCCGTGCATCAGCATCTGCCGGCTCGACGAAGACAAAGTCTGCACGGGGTGTCAGCGCCACGTCGAGGACATTCGCGAGTGGCGGGCGGCGACCGATGAGCGACGCCGCGAGATCGTGCGGCAGGCGGATCAGCGTCGCAGTACGACTTCCGGTCGCGTTTAGGTCACGGCCCCCCTTGGAAAAGTTGAATCTGTAGGAGCCGGCTTGCTGGCGAACAGGATTTGGCATTTACCCTTGCAGCGTCTGACTAAACGCCTTCGCCAGCAAGCCGGCTCCCACAAAGCCCGGTCCTGTCGCGATGCCGGGCCTGATGTCTAGCCGCAACTGGCATCACGCCTCATCCATCGCGGCATTCAGTGACTGTTCCAGCTGGGCTTTGTAGCGCAGGAACAGGATGGTTTGCCCGCGCGTATCCCCCAGTATCCCGGACAGGTCCAGATCCGTGATGTAGCAACGGTAACGTTGCGTCTCGCGGCGCTGGTCGAGAATCCGCCGCGCCACGACGCTGAACATCTGATCGCCATACTCCAGTTCGGAAAACTCCATCCCGTCGCAATACAGCGTCACGCTGACCTGGCCGGGGGATGCCTCCTCGATAATCGCCTGCACGTCAAAAAACGATTTGTCGTTGAGCATCGCCGGGGTAGGACGGTGCTCAACGCGGCGGGCCCGCCCTGATCCATCAGGGGTTATGCGGTAATACAAAGCCTCCGGCGACGTTGATTCCAGCGGGTTATCCAGGGGCAGCAACGTCACGCGCCGGTACATCAGCGATTGAAAAAAGCGTTGAAGCGGCACCAGCAGGCTTGATTCAGTGTGGTAAGGCACCTGCTGATGCCATAGCGCATTGCGCTCATCGAGCACGTACAGGTCGGCATTGGGCTCGTTGATCCGGTAGAACACCTGAATGCACTCGGGCTGGCCGTGCGGGATGAACAGCGACAAGTCCGAGTCGTCCAGTGCCTGGGGGTCCAGATGAATCGGGCTGTAGGCGGAAAGCTCTTCTCCCAGGTAGTCGTACAGCGCCGGCAAATGCTCCAGCACCACATGACTGACCTGGCCGGGGATCATTTCCAGGACGTGATACCGCTGCTCGACCTGGATGAGATAGCGATGATTCAGGCGCCGGTCCAGCAGCAGTTGCGCGGTGCCGATGAGCTCCTCCACGCGCTGGGCGATGGCCTGCGCGCGGTTGTGACAAAAGCAGCGCACGCGGATGACAGGCCCTGCGGACTTTTCCGGCAGGCTGTTGAACAATTCTGTCAGGCAGTCCAGTAGTGCGTGGGGACCGTCGAAGCGATTGACCAGCACCTCGTTCCAGCTATTCAGGGTGATCTGATCGAAGGTCAGCACCAGATTTTCGCGGACACCCGCGTAGCTCAGCGAGTCGGTTCGCTCGGTGGTCATCAGGATGTTCAGGTCTTTGTGATGTCGGAGTGGATCGACGCCGACGTTGACCAACAGCAGAATTTCGCGGGGTACGCTCGGGCTCAACAGTACCTCTTCATCAACCATTGCGAGCGGCAGCGCAATGCTCTGCTGCAACGCGCCTTGCAGGTTGAACAGCTCGAACTCGGTCAGATCGCTAATGCCGGGGTGGAGCGCAAGCCGCGTGCTGCTGTCGATGACGTTGTTGCGATGGCACCACGTGAGCAGTTCCAGTAGCTCGCGACTGCGCTTGATCGGCGCAAACGTCTCCAGCTCGTGGGCACTCAGACTGCCGTTATAGAGACACCAATGGTACCTCCCGGGCTCGCGCTTGTTCGGTAACTGCGCCAGCGTCAGCGTGTCTTCCGCCAGATCCGGCGCAATGCCCGGGTTGAGAAATTCCACCTTGCCGGCTTTGCGTTCGAAGGCTGCGTACAGACGCCGCCCGAGCACATTCAAGTCGCGTTTGTTGATCGAATTGACTGCTTTTTCCGCGCGCGCGAACTGGGTCAGAAAGCGGTAACTGAAGTTGAGCTCGGCGACCAGTGCGCGGCGCTCGCTCGCAACCTGACGCACTTTCCACTGGCTACGGCTGTCGAGCAGCGCCAGCTGGCGCTCATCCCAATGCCACTCATTGACCAGCCGTTCCAGCAGCAGGCGCTGCCAACCGTTGCTGCGGTGGCGAGTGCCACCTATGAGTTTCTTGTTCACCTTCAGGTACAAACTGCGGCGTACCAGCTCGAGCCGTTCGGGCTCACCCCGCGCCAGCAGGTATTCCTCAATGCGCCGGTACACCATCACGTATGGGTCCAGTTCGTCGAGGTCGGCGTGGTTGGCGAACACGGCTTTCTTGAAGCGCATGCTCAGGCACTGCACCTGCGGGTGTTCGCTGGCATAGACTTCGGTGAGCAGCAGCTTGAGCACCGATTTGTAGGGCGATTCGATACCTTTGAACAGCTGCCACAGCCCTGCGCCGATGAACTCGCCCGGCGGGATATGCGACATGTTGCCGAGGTCCAGCACTTCGTCAGCGCGAATAAAGCGTTTCGACAGCAGGGTATGGGTGTATTCCGCGTAGCGCGTTTCCTCATAGACCGGCACCAGCCACCACATCGGGGTCCGCCCGGCCAGCCAGATGGCGGTGCGATAAAACTCGTCGAGCAGCAAATAATGCTGCGTCGTGCCGCAGTCCTCGCCGCTCAGTTGCGCGTCGCGCTCGCCAACGACAAAACGTTCCGGATCAACGAGAAAGAAGTGCGCCTCGGCGCCCATGCTTGCGGCCCAGCTTTCGAGGGACTGGCACTTCCTGCGCAGCTCCTGGATTTCGTCTGCCGACAGCAGTGGGTCGTGGCAGATCCACACGTCCATGTCGCTCTGGTCGGCCTGGGCGAGGGTGCCAAGGCTGCCCATCAGGAAAATGCCGTGAATCGGCTGCGGCGGATTCACCCGGCGTGGTTTGTAGGAGAACGACCGCGTCAGGCGTTGCGCTTCAGCAAGGGCATGGGCGTCAGGCTCGTAATGGGAAACGCCAGCGGGGGTCGAGCCCGACACATAGCCCGGCAACAGAGGATGATTGACGTGGAAAAACAGCGGCAGCAGCGAAAGTACGCTTTGCTGGCGCGTCGACAGGCCTTCGTACGCGCGCGCCAGTCGACTCTCGCTCAGGGCCAGGAAGCGGCTGCGTAACTGGGCGAGGACCTTGCGATCAATGCCCTCATCCAGATCCGGGCGAATTTCGAAACTACGCGTCATCGCGACTCGAAGCCGGCGGGCGGCACTGCATGAAGTGGGGGGTGTAGCGATAATCAAGACAGCTGGGCGTCTAACCTGTAAGGCTCGGCTGCGCGTCTTTTTTATGGCGCCATTATTTTATCGGCGCAGCATCGTCGAAATGGAGGATTCGCGAAACCTTTATTTGATGCGTCCAGGCAAAGGTTTCGCGAGGACGAAATCAGGCAGCTTCCTGGCTGGTGGCAAGAATGATCAGCAGCGATTGAGCGTGGTCGGCGGCATCCAGCCCCAGGCTGGTCAAGTAGCCTCCGTCGTGTTGCGTGGTGAGGCCTTTGTCGAAGAGTCGTTGGGCGGCGGCGATGGCCGTGGGGGCCGCTGAGTGATGGTGAACTTTCAGACCCTCTTTGGTGTTGCTCAGATTGAACAGCGACAGGATTTCCAGCTCGGCAACCAATTCAGGGGTAAACGACATAGGTGCTCCAGACTTTTTCCAGTGGATACACCGCGATCAGAATCGCAGGCGTGACGGCCCCATCGCCATATGGCAGCGAGGCTGTTGGAGTGTAGTCAGGTCTGGGGATTTTGCAGGAAGTATCTGGCCGGTCGTCAGGTCAGTTGAGCGACCGGCATGTGTGGCGGGTTTTACTCGTCGTCCGCCAGTCGCACGCCCGGCGGCATTTCGGGCAGTGCACGCAGCGCCGCTTCGTACCAGACGGTATTGAACGGACGATCTTCGGCCAGGATGCCGTCGATCTCCAGCGCCAGAATGTGGGCCATCATCTGCAGAATCTCTTCGCGCTCGATGCCCACCAGGGTCAGCTTGTTGAACGTGGCTTTGGCCGCCGGCGGATTGTCGCTCTCGATCTGATTTTCGATGGCTTCAATCAGCGTCGCTTCAGCGAACTCTTCGTCGTCGTTTTCGATGTTGTCGCTCATGTTGTTCTCGATGTCCTGCCAATTGAATGGAATCGCCCGCGCTGGGCGACCCCGTTTATGGGTTTAGCGGGTGGCGAGCAAATGCCGGCCACGCACGACCGCCGCCTTGACCTGCTCCGGCGCCGTACCGCCGACGTGGTTGCGGGCATTGACCGAACCTTCGAGCGTCAGCACCGCAAAGACATCCTGTTCGATCTGGTCGCTGAACTGACGCAACTCGTCCAGCGTCATCTCGGCCAGGTCCTTGCCGGTCTCAACGCCATGTTTCACCGCGTGACCGACGATCTCGTGGCAGTCACGGAATGGCAGGCCACGACGTACCAGGTAATCGGCGAGGTCGGTGGCGGTAGAGAAACCGCGCAGCGCAGCCTCGCGCATCATGGCGTGCTTGGGTTTGATTGCCGGGATCATGTCGGCGAAGGCCCGCAGCGAATCGCGCAGGGTGTCTGCAGCGTCGAACAGCGGCTCCTTGTCTTCCTGATTGTCCTTGTTGTAGGCCAGCGGCTGGCCCTTCATCAAGGTCAACAGGCCCATCAATGCGCCAAACACGCGGCCGCTTTTGCCGCGGACCAGTTCGGGCACATCTGGGTTTTTCTTTTGCGGCATGATCGAGCTGCCGGTGCAGAAGCGATCGGGCAGATCGATGAACTGAAATTGCGCGCTGGTCCACAGCACCAGCTCTTCGGAGAAGCGCGACAGGTGCATCATCGCGATGCTCGCGGCGGAGCAGAATTCGATGGCGAAGTCGCGATCGGAGACGCTGTCCAGCGAGTTACCGCCAACGGCTTCGAAACCCAGCAGTTGGCAGGTCAGTTCGCGGTCGATCGGGTACGTAGTGCCGGCCAGCGCGGCGCTGCCCAGTGGCATGCGGTTGGTACGCTTGCGGCAATCGACGAGACGCTCGTAATCGCGGCTGAGCATTTCGAACCACGCCAGCATGTGGTGGCCGAAGGTCACCGGTTGCGCGGTCTGCAGGTGAGTGAAGCCCGGCATGATGGTCTCGGCTTCGCGCTCGGCCAGCCCCAGCAGGCCTTCTTGCAGGCGGGTGATTTCAGCCAGAATCAGGTCGATTTCATCACGCAGCCACAGGCGGATGTCGGTGGCGACCTGATCGTTACGGCTGCGTCCGGTGTGCAGCTTTTTACCGGTGACGCCGATGCGATCGGTCAGGCGCGCTTCGATGTTCATGTGCACGTCTTCAAGGTCCACGCGCCAGTCGAACGTGCCGGCTTCGATCTCGCCCTGAATGCTCTTCAGCCCGTCGATGATGGTGTCGCGCTCGGCGTCGGTGAGCACGCCGACCTTGGCCAGCATCGTGGCGTGGGCGACGGATCCCATGATGTCATGGCGATAAAGGCGCTGATCGAAGGTGACGGAGGCGGTGAAGCGTGCGACGAAGGCGTCGACGGGTTCACTGAAGCGGCCGCCCCAGGACTGGTTGGTCTTGTCGGTGCTCATGATTCGCTCGCTGCTGTGGTGGCTGAAACTGATGAAAAACCGGCGCCGGCCGATTCTAAAGACGCGGGCGATGATAACAGCATTGCCGTTTATTTATCCCCGGCGGCTTGCCCGCAACGGTATGAGCGAAGAGACTGGCGGCCATGCAAAACGAGCGCAAACAACCGGGGCAGAGCAGTGCGCCCGGCAAAGAGTTCTTCCTTCCGGAGCTGTGCCTGCCCCAGGCGTTGCTCATGCTGGTCGTGCTGGCGGAGTTGCTGGTCTTCGTACTTGTGCTCATCGAACCCATGCGGCCGGATTTCGACTGGGTGCGGCTGGCGCTGATTTCTCTTTTTGTGCAGTGGATCGTGCTGCTGTCCGCTGCACTGCTGTGTGGCTTGCGCCCTTGGCTGGCGCGCCTGCGTGCTGGTGTAGCCGGCTGTATCGGTTGTCTGCTGGTGGTGGCAGTGACGCTGATGTGCACCGCTGTGACTGACTACTACCAGGTCAATCCCCCGACGTCGTTCGATGGCGTCGTCGAGCGGTACCTGCGCTACGCACTGATCGCCTTGATCATGTCCGCGCTGATGCTGCGCTATTTTTACCTGCAGAGTCAGTGGCGCAAACAGCAGCAGGCCGAGCTTCAGGCCAGGATCGAGTCCCTGCAGGCGCGGATCCGTCCGCACTTTCTGTTCAACACGCTCAACAGCATCGCCAGTCTGGTCACCAGCGATCCGGTCAAGGCAGAGCAGGCGGTGCTTGATCTGTCGGACCTGTTCCGGGCCAGTCTGGGCAAGCCAGGGAGCCTGACGACATGGCGCGAAGAGCTTGAATTGGCGAAACGCTATTTATCGATTGAGCAATATCGACTTGGCGAGCGTCTACAGTTGGACTGGGCCGTGAGTGCAATTCCCGACGACTTGCCGATTCCCCAGCTAACCTTGCAGCCATTGTTGGAAAACGCGTTGATTTACGGCATCGCGCCCCGTGTTGAAGGCGGCGTGGTCAGAGTTGAGGCGGACTACGAACGGGGAGTATTTATATTGCGCGTCAGTAATCCTTACGATGAGGTCGTCTTACGGCAAAATCCAGGCGGCACTCAACAGGCCTTGGCAAACATCGGCGCTCGACTCACGGCACTTTTCGGCCCTCTCGCCAGTCTGAGCGTGGAGCGCCGAGACGGTCGTCACTTCACCTGTCTACGCTATCCTTGTGCGAGACTCACGCAGGAAGCCAGAGCAATATGAATGTCCTGATCGTTGATGACGAACCCCTAGCCCGAGACCGCCTGAGCCGTATGGTAAGTGAGCTCGAGGGTTACAAGGTTCTGGAACCCAGCGCCACAAATGGCGAAGAAGCATTGCAGCTGATTGAAAATTTGAAACCCGACGTGGTGTTGCTGGATATCCGCATGCCTGGCCTGGACGGACTTCAGGTCGCGGCCAAGCTATGCGAGCGCGACACCCCGCCTGCCGTCGTTTTCTGTACGGCCCACGATGAATTTGCGCTGGAAGCTTTCCAGGTCAGTGCCGTGGGTTATCTGGTCAAACCGGTTCGTTCCGAGCACTTGCTCGAGGCGTTGCGCAAGGCCGAGCGGCCTAATCGTGTGCAACTGGCGGCGATGACCCGGCCTGCTGCAGAAAGCGGCACCGGCCCGCGCAGCCACATCAGCGCACGTACCCGGAAGGGCATTGAGCTGATCCCGCTGGCCGAGGTGATCTATTTCATCGCTGACCACAAGTACGTGACCCTGCGCCACGAAGGTGGCGAAGTGCTGCTGGATGAACCGCTTAAAGCCCTTGAAGACGAGTTCGGCGACCGGTTCGTACGCATCCACCGAAACGCGCTGGTCGCCCGGGAGCGCATCGAGCGCCTGCAGCGCACGCCATTGGGCCACTTCCAGTTGTTCCTGAAGGGGCTCAACGGCGATGCGTTGATCGTCAGCCGCCGGCACGTTGCCGGTGTGCGCAAGATGATGCAGCAGTTGTAAGGGAGTGCCGCGAGGAGCATGCCGTCATGCGGGCGACACGCCGTCGCATGGCGTACGCAGGTTGATTGAGATCATGATGCGCGCAGATTGAATACAGCCATTCGGCCCGATCCGGCCGAGCTGTTATTATTCGCCGCATTCACTCAGCACGGACCGGTTCATGTCTTCTCGCGAAATCCGCATCGCCACCCGCAAAAGCGCTCTGGCCCTCTGGCAAGCCGAATACGTCAAGGCGCGTCTGGAGCAGGCTCATCCCGGTCTGATCGTGACGCTGGTGCCGATGGTCAGTCGCGGCGACAAACTTCTGGACTCGCCGCTGTCGAAAATCGGTGGCAAAGGCCTGTTCGTCAAGGAGCTGGAAACAGCCCTGATGGAGCACAGAGCCGATATCGCCGTTCACTCGATGAAAGACGTGCCGATGGACTTCCCCCAGGGTCTCGGGCTGTTCTGCATCTGCGAACGCGAAGACCCACGCGACGCCTTCGTTTCCAACACCCACGCCAGTATGGATGAGTTGCCCGCCGGCGCCGTGGTGGGGACGTCGAGTCTGCGCCGGCAGGCTCAATTGCTGGCGCGTCGGCCTGACCTGAAAATTCAGTTCTTGCGGGGCAATGTCAATACGCGCCTCGCCAAGCTGGACGCGGGTGAGTACGACGCGATCATCCTTGCCGCCGCCGGCCTGATCCGTCTGGGTTTCGAAGACCGAATTACCGCCCCCATCAGCATCGACCACAGCTTGCCCGCAGGCGGGCAGGGCGCGGTGGGCATTGAATGCCGCAGCGTCGATATCGAACTTCATGCCTTGCTGGCCCCGTTGCACCATGACGACACTGCCGTGCGGGTCACCGCTGAGCGTGCGCTCAACAAGCACCTCAACGGGGGGTGCCAGGTGCCAATTGCCTGCTACGCCGTGCTGGAAGGCGAACAACTCTGGTTGCGCGGGCTGGTGGGCGATCCCTCCGGCACAGTTCTGCTGCATGCCGAAGCGCGTGCGCCACAAGTGGACGCTCAAGCGTTGGGCGTACAAGTGGCCGAAGCGCTGCTGGAGCAAGGTGCGGCGAAGATTCTCAAGGCGGTCTACGGCGAGGCTGGCGACGAGTGAAGGCCTGGCGTTTGCTGCTCACGCGTCCTGCTGAAGAATCGCGGGCCCTTGCGCAGACGCTGGCTGAGGTGGGCGTTTACAGCGCCAGTCTCCCCTTGCTGGAGATCGAGCCTCTGCCGGTTTCAGAAGCCAGCCGTTCGATCATTTTCGACCTCGCGGCGTACTGCGCCGTCATCGTCGTCAGCAAACCGGCCGCGCGTCTTGGGCTGGCGATGCTTGACGAAGTCTGGCCGCAGCCGCCCATGCAGAAGTGGTTCACCGTCGGCGCTGCAACCGCGCAAATCCTCGATGACTATGGTCTGCACGTGTTCTTCCCCGAGCATGGCGACGACAGCGAAGCGCTGCTCGACCTGCCGCAGTTTCAACAAGCTGTCTCGGGATACGATCCCAAAGTGCTGATCATGCGCGGCGAAGAAGGGCGCGAGCTGTTGGCCGAGCGGTTGCGGGAGCGTGGTGTAGTGGTTGATTACCTTCCGCTGTATCGTCGCCACCTGCCGCAATACCCGGCTTTCGTGCTGCCCGACACGGTTAAAGCGGAACGCTTGAATGGGCTGGTGGTCAGCAGTGGACAGGGTTTCGAGCATCTGCGGGAGCTGGCGGGCGACGCCTGGCCTACGCTTGCGCAGATGCCTTTGTTTGTACCAAGCCCCCGGGTCGCCGAAATGGCGCGTGCCGCCGGGGTTCTTAACGTAGTGGACTGCCGTGGCGCCAGCGCCCCGGCCTTGCTGGCAGCATTGCGCGAACACCCCGCGCCTGCCTCACAGGCGTAATGGTCGATCAGTCGGATTACGCGACGCCCAACATGCAAAGGATGGATACGTGAGCGAAACAGTCTTGCCAAAAGATGACGTTGAACCGGTACTGGCCAGATCCGAGCCGCTACCGGATCCAGCGTATAAAGAACCGTCAAATCGCCGAGGCAGCAACGGGCTCGCCATACTGGCGCTGTTGCTGGGCGCAGCGGGCGTTGCCGTTGGCGGCTGGAGCGTTTGGCAACTGCGCGCCATGCAGGCCGGCCATCAGGAGCAGTCGGGGCAGTTGCAGGACATCGGCTCGCAGACCCAAGCCCTCAAGCAGAGCGAGCAGCAAATCGCTGCACGGCTGGCGCAACTGCCACCGGCTCAAGAGCTGGAAGATCGCCGTCGCCTCGTCACGCAACTGCAGGGTGATCAGCAGCGCCTGAGCCAGCGTGTAGAGACCGTGCTCGGCGCCAGCCGCAAGGACTGGCGTCTGGCCGAGGCCGAGCACTTGCTGCGCCTGGCGAGCCTGAGGCTGTCTGCGCTGCAAGACATCAACAGCGCTGCAGCGCTGGTGCAGGGCGCTGACGAGATTCTGCGCGAGCAGGACGATCCCGGCGCTTTTGCGGCCCGCGAGCAATTGGCCAAAAGCCTGACCGCGCTGCGCAGCGTTGATCAACCGGATCGTACTGGACTGTTTCTGCAATTGGCAGCAGTGCGTGATCAAGTGGCGCAGTTGAATGAGCTGGCGCCGGAATATGTCGACAAGGGCGATTCGCTGTTCGGTTTGACCGATGGCAGCGAGGGCAGCTATTGGGCCAAGTGGTGGGACAAGATCTCGCAGTTCGTCCGTATCGATTTCCACGCCGACAAAAACATTCGGCCGTTGCTGGCAGGTCAGAGCCTGACCCAGGTTCGTCTGGCGTTGAGCCTGGCAATCGAGCAGGCGCAATGGGCCGCGCTTAACGGCCAGGCGCCGGTTTACGAAAAGGCCATGGCTGAAGCTCGAAGCGTTCTGGACAACAATTTCAATCGTGATAGCCAGCAGAGCAAGGCGCTCGGTCAGCGTCTGGAGGAGCTCGGCAAACAACCGGTTTCCGTGGCGACCCCTGATTTGACACAAAGTCTGGCTGCGGTTCAGGCCTACCTCGAACAGCGTCATACGCCTGTGGGCGGTGCGCTGGAGAAACGCACTGACGAGGCGCAGCCTGGGAAACAGCCATGAAGCGCGCTTACGTCGTTCTCTTCGTACTGGTGGTGGCCGCGGCGCTGATCGGTGTCGCGATCTCCCGCCATGCGGGTTACGTGCTTATCTCCTACGACACCTTCCGCTACGAATCGAGCATCTGGGCAGCGCTGGCGTTACTTGTCGCCGTCCTGTTCATTCTGTGGCTGGTGCGGGTGGTTATTGCGTTGCTGACGACCTCCGGTGGAGTGGTCAATCCCTGGTCTCGTCGCAACCGCAGCCGTCGCGTGCAGAACGCGATAGAGCAAGGGCAGATGGACCTCGCCGAAGGGCGCTGGGCCAGCGCTGAACGCAACTTGCATCGTGCCGCCGAGGCGGAACGTCAGCCATTGCTCTATTACCTTGGCGCCGCCCGGGCAGCGAATGAGCAGGGCCGTTACGAGGAAAGCGACAATCTGCTTGAGCGCGCGCTTGAGCGTCAGCCGCACGCGGAGCTCGCCATTGCGTTGAGCCACGCGCAGTTGCAGGTGGATCGCGGTGATCTCGACGGAGCGCTGGTTACCTTGCAGGCCATGCAAGAGCGTCATCCGCATAACCCGCAGGTATTACGTCAGTTGCAGCGCCTGTATCGCGAGCGCGGTGAGTGGGCGGACTTGGTTCGTCTGATGCCGGATCTGCGAAAAGACAAGGTGCTTCCGGCGCAAGAGCTGGCTGAACTGGAGAGACGTGCCTGGGGCGAGAATCTCTCGCTGGCGGCCCATCGTGAATCCGCTAGCGATACCGTAGCCACAGGCCTGCCATCACTGGAAAGTGCCTGGCAGCAACTGACCTCTGCTCAGCGCCAGGAACCCGCGCTGGTATTGGCGTACGCCGAGCAGCTGCGTCGTCTCGGCGCCGATGTCCAGGCCGAGGAAGTTTTGCGCACGGCCATGAAGCGTGACTACAACACCCATCTTGCGCGCTTGTATGGACTGGTGCGCGGCGCCGATCCCGCCAAACAATTGCAGACTGCCGAAGGTTGGCTGAAAAGTCATACCGATGACCCAGGCTTGCTGTTGACGCTGGGTCGTCTGTGCCTGCAAAGCAGCTTGTGGGGTAAGGCGCGTGATTATCTCGAGTCGAGCTTGAGGTTGCAGCGCAACCCGGAAGCCTGCGCGGAGCTGGCGCGTCTGCTGGCGCAACTGGGCGAGACCGATCGCAGCAATCAGCTGTTTCAGGAAGGTCTGGGTCTGCTGGATGAGCGTTTGCTTGCACGTCCGTTGCCGGCGCTGACACGCGTTTAGATTAAAGTCAGGCGTCAACGTGAAGAGGCCCGCCAGCGGGCCTCTTCCGTGTCTGATTCGCTGATTGGTGTAGGACCTTTCTGTGCTTGGTGTGGCCTGTTGAGAGGATATTCAGGCTACCGGTATAACGTCTTAAACACGGCGTCGGGATTTACCTACATCAACAAAGAAATATCCTCCGTTGGGTGCCTTGAAAGCGACTCGCGCTTTCCTCTACCGTAGCCGCCTTCGTCTTTTGTTACGGATTTTCCATGCAGCTGGCTCGTACGCGCTCCTTGTTCTCTCTGGCGTTTCTGGCCTGCGCATCGATAGTGGGAGCGACGGTTTATCTCGGCCCTGTGGTTGATGCGGCGCCATGCCCGATGTGTCTGCTTCAGCGAGTGCTCATGGCGTTATCCGCGGGTGTGTGCCTGCTCGCGGCCCTGCACGCGCCGGGTAAATCCGGCTGGCGTATCTACGCGGGCTTTCTTTTACTGTTTTCCGCTTTGGGGGCGAGCGTCGCGGCACGTCAGGTCTGGTTGCAGGCTTCGCCGCCCGAGAACATGGCGGCATGCATTGAAAACCTTCACTACCTGCTGGAAACGCAAACCTACGTGAAAGTCATGGCGATGGTGCTGGCGGGAAGTGCAGGGTGCTCCGAGATCAACTGGTCGCTGTTCGGCATCAGCTTGCCCGAGTGGAGCTTGCTGGCATTTTCCGGCTTGTGCCTGTTCGCGCTGTATTACCTTTTTATCGAGTTCCGTCGATTCAGATCAATGGATCTGGGAACTCCGGATTAAACACTTGTATGAACTTTGTGTCCTGCGTACCTTGATGGGCTAGTCATGCGGGCATAATCTGGGCCGCACGCATCATCGGATCAATGTTGCTGTTGACGCTTTTCCGGGCCGGATCCGGCATGTTTCGGATCCGAACCGGAAAGCGCCTGAAGCAGCATGCCCCTGAAGGGAAGAGAAAACATCATGCTGGAAAGTTGTCAGAACGCTCAGGAACGCTGGGGTGGGGTCCACAAGCTGATTGACCGCTGGTTGCTGGAGCGCAACGAGCTGATCAAGGCTTACGACGCTCTGGGTGCAGAGCCGGGATCGTTCTCTGAGAAGCGCGCGCCCTTGCAGGACTTCTGCGGCACATTGGTCGATTACGTGTCGGCTGGCCATTTCGAAATCTACGAGCAACTTACCAGCGAAGCCAAGGCTTTCAATGATCAGCGCGGCCTCGACCTGGCTGACACGATCTATCCTCGTATCGACGTCATCACCGAGAAGCTGCTGGCGTTCAACGATCTCTGTGATGAAGGCAAGTGCGTCACCGAGAAATTCAAGGAGCTGGGCGGCTTGCTGCACGAGCGCTTTGAACTGGAAGACTGCCTGATCGAGGTGCTGCACAACGCGCACAAGGAACAGGTAGAGGAAGAGGTCTGAGAAGGCCGCTGGTGTAAGAAAGGGTGCCTTGGGCACCCTTTTTTTATGGTCTTTCGCGGCGAGCCACGGACACTGTCGGCGTTACTGCGACACCCCGATCAGCTCGATTTCGAAAACCAGTGGCGTATACGGATCGATCAGATCGCCTGCGCCTTCTGCGCCATATGCTTGAGCCGAAGGGATGACCAGCCGCCATTTGGCACCCACCGGCATGTCGGCCAGGGCGGTGGTCCAGCCGGCGATGACGCTGTCCAGACGGAACCATTGTGGCTGCTGACTCTGATCGAAGATCGTGCCGTCAGGCAGGCGGCCCACATACTTCACCTGCACACGGCCATTGATGTCGGGTTTGGGGCCGTTGCCCGGCGTCAGCTCGGTCATCAGGATGCCGTCCGCGAGCTGGCGAACGCCCGGTTTGGCCTTCTCGGCGTCCATGAACTTGCGCTCGTCCTTCAGCGCCGCTTCAGTCTGCGGTTCGGTCTGGCCGGAGTTTTCAGCCTGGGCGAGGGCGGCGTCGTGGTCGCTGAGAATCTGCTCCATGCGTTCCTGCTTGATCGCCAGCGGCTTGCCTTGATATGCCGACTGCAGGCCTTCAAGCAGCGCGGGCAACTGCAGATCGGGGGCTTCCTGACGCAGGCGCTCGCCCAGGCTTGCGCCAAGGCTATAGGAAAGATCGTGGGTGTTGTCGGACGCCGGAGCATCGGTCGCGTGAGCAAGGGGTACCAAGAGGAACAACGACATAAACAGGTAGCGCGACATGAATGCTCTCCGGCCTGGGAAGTGAGCGATTATGCCAGCGCTGAAGCCCGAGCGTGACGGGTATTGCCGCGTTTTTCGGCGTCTTGCAACAGAGCGGGGATTGTAGTGTCAAGATGCCCTAGCGGCGGTGCGGGCGGAGGTCTAGTATGGCCGCACTCAAATCAGCCAGGAGGTAAGTCATGTCGGCCACCAAGAAGCCAGTAAACACTCCGTTGCATTTGCTTCAACAGCTGTCGGGCAGCCTGCTCGAACATCTCGAAAACGCCTGTTCTCAAGCATTGGCTGACGCTGAAAAACTGCTCGCCAAACTCGAGAAGCAACGTGGCAAGGCGCAGGAAAAACTGCACAAGTCGCGCACCAAGTTGCAGGACGCTGCCGCCGCCGGTAAAGCCAAGGCTCAAGGCAAGGCCAAAGACAGTGTGGCCGAGCTTGAGTCGTTGCTCGACGCGTTGAAAGATCGTCAGACCGAAACCCGCAGCTACATCCTCAACCTCAAGCGTGATGCTCAGGAAAGCCTGAAGCTGGCCCAAGGCATTGGCCGCGTGAAGGAAGCCGTTGGCAAAGCGCTGAACGATCGCGCTGCAAAAGCCCCGGTTCAGGCTGCTGCCAAGCCTGTCGCGCCAAAATCACCTGCGAAGGCATCTGCAAAACCTGCGGCCAAAGCTGTGCCGGTTAAGCCTGCTGCTAAAACTGCAGTCAAAGCTGTCGCTGAAAAAACCGTTGCCAAAGTGACTGCGAAAACCGTTGCTGCCAAGCCTGCTGCGAGCAAGGCACCTGCTGCCAAGCCAGTTGCCAGCGCTGCGAGCAAGCCAGCTGCTAAAACCGCCGTTGCTGCGAAATCGGCCGCCAAGCCCGCCCTCAAGACCACCTCTGCCAAACCGGCCGCCGTGAAAGCCGCTGCCAAACCTGCCCCGGCTAAAGCGCCTGCTGCAAAGCCAGCCGCCAGTGCCGCCGCCAAACCTGCTGTGAGCAAAGTAGCAGCCAAGCCTGTCGCCAAAGCGAGCCCGGTTGCCAAGCCGGCCGCCAAGCCAGCAGCGACCAAGCCTGCTGCCGCGAAGCCAGTCGCAGCGAAGCCTGCGGCAAAACCGGCTGCCAAGCCTGCCGTCTCCACAGCCGCCAAGCCAGCGCCTGCTGCTCCGGCAGCGTCCCCTGCGCCAGCCGCTCCGGCCGCGCCAGCTGCTGATTCGACGTCGAACAGCGCGTCCTAAGCGATATCGGTCCCGGCGCGAAGCAGAATCTGCAACGCGTCGGGACTGGCTTGATCAGCACCTCCCGCCAGCGCTTGCAGCCACACACCTGTAGGTTGAGCGTCTCGCTCAGGCCAGTCTCTGGTCAGCCGTTGCAACCGCACCAGCAGCTCACGCTCGGCATCAAGCTCCAGAATTTTCAGCCTGTCCCGTAAAGCCGTGAGTTCTTCGTCTTCTGTCGCGTCGGCCTTCCAGCGTGTCCGAACATCCCTCAGTGGCCCCACCACCTTCTCGTGCCACGGGTCGGCCAATTGTCCGATTTGTCGCGCCCGGTCCGGGTCGAACTGCACACCACGGCGGTCCATCCAGACGCCGCACAGCAGCGCGCAGACATTGGCGCCACTGGCCTGCAGGGTGAGACATGCCTGCTCAACGCCTGGGCGAGCATAGAAATCGAGGGTGAAACTCCATAGGTCCGAAAGCATCGTCATCTACCTGTTTTGGGCGAAGCTGGTAGACTCCGCCGCCATTATGATCAGACTTCAAAGCCTTACCTTACAGCGTGGTCCGCAACGTCTGCTAGAAGACGCCGAGCTGACCCTGCACGCCGGCCAGAAAGCCGGCCTGATCGGCGCCAACGGCGCCGGTAAATCCAGCCTGTTCGCGCTACTGCGGGGTGAACTGACCCCCGACAACGGCGACTGCCTGCTGCCTGCCGATTGGCGCATCGCCCACATGCGTCAGGAGGTCGATACCCTCGATCGTCTGGCGGTGGACTACGTACTCGACGGCGATCTGCGCTTGCGCCAGGTGCAGCATGACCTCGCGGCTGCCGAGGCCGCCCAGGACGGCGCCGCGCAGGCGCGTCTGCATTCGGAACTCGACAGCGCCGATGGCTACACCGCCGATGCGCGGGCGCGCAAGTTGCTGGCAGGTTTGGGCTTCACCAACGAGCAGATGGAGCGCCAGGTCAGCGACTTCTCCGGTGGCTGGCGGATGCGTCTCAACCTGGCGCAGGCCTTGATGTGTCCCTCGGACCTGTTGCTGCTCGATGAGCCGACCAACCACTTGGATCTCGATGCCATTCTCTGGCTTGAAGACTGGCTCAAGAGCTATCAGGGCACGCTGCTGCTGATCTCCCACGACCGCGATTTTCTGGATGCGGTTGTCGATCACGTTGCCCACGTCGAGCAGAAAAAGATCACGCTTTATCGCGGCGGTTACAGCGCTTTCGAACGCGCCCGTGCCGAACGCCTGGCCCAGCAACAGCAGGCCTACGACAAGCAACAGGCCCAGCGCGCGCACATGGAGAAATTCATCACGCGCTTCAAGGCCCAGGCCACTAAAGCCAAACAGGCCCAGAGCCGGATCAAGGCGCTTGAGCGAATGGAGGAGCTGTCGGCGGCCCACGTCGATTCTCCGTTCGACTTCACCTTCCGCGAATCGACCAAGATCTCCAGCCCGCTGATGGACCTGTCTGACGCGCGACTGGGCTATGGCGACAAAGCCATCCTGCAAAAGGTGAAGCTGCAACTGACGCCGGGCGCACGTATCGGCTTGCTGGGCCCGAACGGCGCCGGTAAATCCACGCTGATCAAAAACCTCGCGGGCGAACTCGAGCCGTTGAGCGGGCGCATGGTGCGTGGCGAAAACACGGTGGTCGGCTACTTCGCTCAGCATCAGCTCGACTCTCTGGACTCTAAGGCCAGTCCGTTGTTGCACCTGCAGCGTATCGCGCCCACCGAGCGCGAACAGGCCTTGCGGGATTTCCTTGGCGGTTTCGATTTCCGGGGTGCGCGACTCGACGAGCCGGTGCTGAACTTCTCCGGTGGCGAGAAAGCGCGACTGGCGTTGGCCCTGATTGCCTGGGACAAACCCAACCTGCTGCTGCTGGACGAACCGACTAACCACCTGGATCTGGAAATGCGCCTGGCCTTGACCATGGCGCTTCAGGAATTCAGTGGCGCGGTGCTGGTGGTCTCCCACGATCGGCATTTGCTCAAGAGCACCACTGACAACTTCCTCCTCGTCGCCGATGGCCTGGTTCAGGAGTTCGATGGCGATCTGGACGACTACGCCCGTTGGCTGGTGGACTACCGCCTGCGCAATGCACCGACAAGTAATACGCCGGTGAACGTCGACAAGACCGACAAGAAAGCCCAGCGACAGCAGGCCGCCG
Organism: Pseudomonas sp. NPDC078416; assembly: GCF_050268485.1. NCBI lineage: Bacteria > Pseudomonadati > Pseudomonadota > Gammaproteobacteria > Pseudomonadales > Pseudomonadaceae > Pseudomonas > Pseudomonas sp. NPDC078416. The sequence goes on from NZ_JBNNGV010000001.1 coordinate 181,698, forward strand.
CGTTGCGCCACCAACTCGCGCCGCACAAGCGCGAAGCCGACAAGCTTGAAAAAGAGCTCGGCACGTTGCACGAGAAACTGGCAAAGATTGAAGTGGCCCTGGGTGACAGCGGCATTTACGAGGCGGCCAACAAAGATAAATTGCGCGACCTGCTGGCTGATCAGGCCAAGCTCAAATCCCGTGAATCCGAGCTCGAAGAAGCGTGGATGGAAGCGCTGGAATTGCTGGAGTCGATGCAGGCCGAGCTGGAAGCGTTGTCCTGATGGCGTGACCTGCGTTAGCCGTGCAACGCAGGCGACCGGAACAGCTGTCGGCCAAGTCGCCGCAACAGTCAGAAATGACTGGCCTTCGAAGGCCCGTAAACACTAGGTTAGGCGAAGATTTCGTTGCCTGAGGTGCGTGATGTCGCTCGAAACATGGTTGGCGTTCTTCGCCGCTTGCTGGGTTATCAGTCTGTCACCGGGCGCGGGCGCTATCGCCTCGATGTCCAGCGGGCTGCAATACGGGTTCTGGCGCGGCTACTGGAACGCGCTGGGCCTGCAGGTCGCCCTCGTCGTGCAGATCGCTGTAGTCGCCGCCGGGCTTGGCGCGGTACTGGCCACTTCGGCGTTGGCGTTTACCCTGATCAAATGGTTTGGCGTCGCCTACTTGGTGTATCTGGGCATCAAGCAATGGCGTGCGCTGCCGAGCGATTTGGCGGATGAGTCGGCTGTGCGCCCGGTGGGCAAGCCGCTGGTGCTCATGGCCCGCGGGTTTCTGGTGAACATCAGCAACCCCAAGGCGCTGGTGTTCATCCTGGCGATCCTGCCGCAGTTCATCGACACGCACCTGCCGCTGCTGCCGCAATACCTGATCATCGCCGCGACCATGGTCTGCGTGGATCTGATCGTCATGGCGGGCTACACCGGCCTGGCCTCGAAAGTGCTCCGCGCCCTCAAAACCCCCAAACAGCAACGCCGGATGAATCGCACATTTGCCGGATTGTTCGTCAGCGCCGCGGCATTCCTCGCCACCTTGCATCGCGCCTGATTCGGCAAAAGCCCGCTCCACAGTCGAGTAACAGCCGATCTAATTGGATGCGTGCGGTGTTTTGTAGGACCGGCTTCAGCCGGGAAGAGGCCGGTATCGACACCCTCACCTTTGCGGTGTGACGGCTGAAGTCTTCCCGGCTAAAGCCGGTCCCACTAAAAGCATCGCGCTCGTCCAGTGGAAATGGCAGTGCTTGCTCGGGAATGCATTGTGTCAGCCACCCTCGATGTCACAGGCCTACCGCGTTCGCGACCGTCGTAACCTCCGATTGCTCCTACAAGGTATTTGCGTCCAGCGCGGATGTCGGGCGCGCACACGAAATTGTAGGAGTGAGCTTGCTCGCGAAAGCGGTGTGTCAGCCACCGTCGATGTCACAGGCCTACCGCCTTCGCGACCGTCGTAACCTCCGATTGCTCCTACAGGGGATTTGCGTCTAACGCTGACGTCGTGCGCGCACACGAAATTGCAGGAGTGAGCTTGCTCGCGAAGGCGGTGTGTCAGCCACCGTCGATCTCACAGGCCCACCGCGTTCGCGACCGTCGTAACCTCCGATTGCTCCTACAGGGGATTTGCGTCTAACGCTGACGTCGTGCGCGCACACGAAATTGTAGGAGTGAGTTTGCTCGCGAAGGCGGTGTGTCACCCACCGTCGATCTCACAGGCCCACCGCGTTCGCGACCGTCGTAACCTCCGATTGCTCCTACAGGGGATTTGCGTCCAACGCTGACGTCGTGCGCGCACACGAAATTGTAGGAGTGAGCTTGCTCGCGAAAGCGGTGTGTTGGACAACAGGGTTAACAGGGGGAGTGACGTCTTCCCGGCTAAAGCCGGTCCCACAATTGAGTCACGGTTATCAATGCAGCGCTTGAGTCCTCCGTGCCGAACATGAACAATGGCAACCCTTCGCATTCCTATTTGAGATCCACCCCCCATGTTCCGCTCCCGCTTTTTGACCTGCCTGAGCCTCGTGCTGTTGAGCCTGTTCAGCGTCGGTGCCTGCGCAGCGCCTGCCGAGGACGCGGCTCAGGCTTTGCATTTGCTCGATTACGTCGGGGCGGACTACCCGGCGACGGTCGCGGACGGCAAGGTCGTGGATGACGCCGAGTACCGCGAGCAGTTGGAGTTTCTCGCGGCGCTGCAGGGCACGATCGCCGCGTTGCCGGCCAAGCCGGAGCGTTCAGAGCTGGAGCAGGGCGTCTCAGCGCTGTTGAATGCGGTCAATCAGAAGCAGGACGGGGCCCAAGTGGCCCGTCAGGCGCGTCAGCTCGGTGCGAAGCTGGCAGTGGCGTACGAAGTCAGCCAGGCGCCGGTGATTACCCCGGATCCCGCACGTGGCGCGCCTTTGTATGCGCAGTATTGTTCGGTGTGCCACGGCGATGCCGGCGCAGGCGACGGTCCGGCCGGGATTGGTCTTTCACCGCCACCGGCCAACTTGCGTGACGCAGCCCGTCTCGACCGCCTGAGCCTCTACGACATCTACAACACCCTCGGGCTGGGCATTGAAGGCACTGAAATGCCAGCGTTCGCGGACCAACTGGATGACCGCCAGCGTTGGGACGTTGCCACTTACATCGCAGGCTTCAGTGCGGATTCCTCTGCGAAGCAGGACAAACCTTACAACCTCGCTGATCTCGCGCGGCAAACGCCCACTGAGGTCAGTGCCGCCGAAGGTCCGCAAGCCGCGGCTAGCTTCCGTGCCCAGCGCGCGCAGCCGCCTCAGGTTCAACGCGGCCCGGCTCAGCTGCTCGATTACACCAGCGCAACCCTGGACAAGAGCCTTGCCGCGTACCAGGCCGGCGATCGTGAGCAAGCGTATGACCTGGCCGTTGCGGCGTATCTGGAGGGTTTTGAGCTGGTCGAAAGCTCGCTCGACAACGTCGATGCCACCGTGCGCAAGGACACCGAAAAAGCGCTCATGGCCTATCGGCAGTCGCTTCAGGACGGCCTGCCCGCAGCGCAAGCGGCGCAGAAGCTCGCGGATGCCAAGGTCAAGCTCAAGGAGTCGGCCGATCTGCTCGGCAGCAATGGCCTGAGCACCTCATTGAGCTTCATCTCGGGCTTGCTGATTCTGCTGCGCGAAGGACTGGAAGCGATTCTGGTGCTCGCCGCCATTCTCGCGTTCCTGCGCAACACCGGTCAGCAGTCGGCTGTGCGCAGCGTTAACGTCGGGTGGGGGCTGGCGTTGCTGGCGGGCCTGGGCACGTGGGCGCTGGCAGCGTACGTCATTGATGTCAGTGGTTCGCAGCGCGAGCTGCTGGAGGGCGCGACCGCACTGTTCGCCAGCGTCATGGTGCTGTGGCTGGGGGTGTGGATGCACGACCGGCGTCATGCCGCGGCCTGGCAGGATTACATCAAGAGCAGCCTCGTTGGAGGCGGTGGCCGTTTCGGCTTTGCGGTCCTGGCGTTCTTCTCGGTCTACCGCGAGCTGTTCGAAGTCATTCTGTTCTACGAAACCCTGTGGCTGCAGGCAGGGCCCGCCGGCCACAACGCCGTTTTGGCCGGCGGCGCCACGGCGCTGGTACTGCTTGTCGGCCTGGCGTGGGTGATCCTGCGGGGTTCGGCGAAGCTGCCGCTGACGCTCTTCTTCGGCATCAACGCTGCGCTGCTGTGTGCGTTGTCGGTGGTGTTCGCCGGCCATGGCGTCAAGGCGCTGCAGGAAGCCGGTATTTTTGGAACGCGTCCGGTGCCGTTCTTCGATTTCGACTGGCTGGGTATTCACGCCGACGCCTATTCCCTGGGTGCGCAAGCCATAGCGCTTTTGGCGATTGTGGTGCTGTATGGTCGCAGTCGAATCGCTGAGAAGCGCCGCGCGGCCGTTGCCTAAATTCACTTTCTGAAATCGGAGTCGCGTATGCGCGTCTGGATCGATGCCGACGCCTGCCCCAAGGCCGCCAAGGACCTCGTCATCAAGTTCGCCCTCAAGCGCAAGTTCGAGGTCGTGATGGTGGCGGGGCGGAGCCAGATCAAGCCGAGCCTGACCCTGGTGAAGCTGATCGTTGTGCCCAGCGGCCCCGATGCGGCTGATGATTATCTGGTCGACCACGCCGTGCCCGGGGAACTGGTGATCTGCAGCGATGTGCCGCTGGCTGATCGGCTGGTGAAGAAGGGTGTTGCAGCGCTCGATCCACGGGGCAAGGAGTTCGATGCGCATAACATGGGCCAGCGCCTGGCCATGCGTAACCTCTTTACGGACCTGCGTGAGCAAGGGCAGGCCAGTGGCGGGCAGGGCGCTTATGGCGAGCGGGAGAAACAGGCGTTTGCCAACTGCCTCGACCGGATCCTGACGCGGTTGGCGCGAGAGTATCCCGCGCAGCCCACAGGCGAACACCCTTAGGGCTGAAGGCGGGTGAGCGGTAAGTGCATCACCAGCCCCTTTTTGAATCAGTCGGGAAGGCGATCCTCGTTTTCCTGCACCAGCTCCAGCACCCGATCCACCAGCTTGTTGATCCCGGATGCCGCCTCACCAATAGACTTGGCGACCATGTAAGCGGGTGTGCTCACCAGTTTGCGGTCCTTGTCTTCGACGATCTCCGTCACCTCGCACTCCTGATGAGTGCCGCCCATTCGGGTGATCGCTGCGGCGGTGTCGGCGTCGTTGCCGATCGTGCAGGTGACGCCTGGCCCATAGATTTTGGCGGCCAGCGCCGGTGAGACGCAGATGAGCCCGATGGGTTTGCCGGCTGCGGCGAACGCTTCGGCCATCGCCAGCACTTCAGCCTGGACCTTGCAGCCAGCGCCTTGAGTGGAAAAGTTAGACAGGTTTTTCGCGGCACCGAAGCCGCCAGGGATGATCAAGGCATCGAATTCGGTGACGTCGGCTTCGCGGATGTCTTCGATGGCGCCACGGGCAATGCGGGCTGATTCGACCAGCACGTTGCGCGACTCGGGCATCTCTTCGCCGGTCAGATGGTTGATGACGTGATGCTGCGGGATATTGGGTGCAAAGCACTTCACGACTGCGCCGCGCTGATCAAGGCGCAGCAACGTCAGCACGCTTTCGTGGATTTCAGCGCCGTCGTAAACGCCACAGCCAGAAAGAATAACGGCTACTTTTTTGGTCATTCGCGTGTTCCTCTCTCGGTTGCTCCGGCCCAGCCGGTTACGCAGGTCAGCATTGCGCTGATGTCGCAAGCCATGAACCTAGGACAACGCCGTCAGCGAATGTCTCCAGCGTCGTGGGCATGCGCCGAGGGTTTACTCGTCAGGGGTGTGCCTGGCGTTTGCGTTGACTTCGGCATTGGCCGCGACGGCCAGCTTCTCTTCTCGGGCGATACGTGCGTTTTTGATGCGCCGGCGAATCCACAGCAGCACACCAATCACCAGCAATGCGCCCAAGACCCACAGCTCGTACTTCTTGACGTTGCCCAACAGGCCTTCAAGCACCGAACCGAACTTGTACGCCGCGGCGCCCAGTGCCGCTGCCCACACCGCTGCGCCGATGCCGTTGAGCAACAGGTAGCGCCCCGGTGGATAGCCGGACAAGCCGATGGCCACCGGCATGACCGTGCGCAGGCCATAAACGAAGCGGAAGCTCAGCACCCAGATGTCGGGGTGGCGCCGGATATGTTCCAGCGCGCGGTCGCCCATCAACTGCCAGCGAGGTTTGCGCGCCAGAAGCTTGCGGCCATGCTTGCGTCCCATGAAATACCAGAGTTGGTCGCCTGCATAGCTGCCGAAGAAGGCAACCACCACGACCAGATTAATATCCATGTATCCGCGGAACGCGAGAAAGCCGGCAAGCACCAGAATGGTCTCGCCTTCAAAAAAGGTCCCGAGGAAAAGGGCGAAATAGCCAAATTCTTGTAAAAAATGCTGGAGCATTATTTGGGTGCTGGCGAAATGAACGCGCAGCCTAACGCGCCCAAGTCATTCAGGAAAGTATGCAAATGTGTCACCGCGTTAAAGTTTCCTACATTCAGCAGCGATTATTCGCTTGGGGAGGGGGGTTGTATCGCACGTGTTACGTCGCAATTACACCTGTCACGCGAGTGTCATAATCGCCGCTTATAAATGTCACGCTTGCCCGGCTGTATGGGCTCGGAACCCTTCGTCGCACGTTGTCCGATGTTGAGTATCACCCGGATGTCTGCAGGTCAGGGCTTGCACCGTACGGAGAAATCCGTAGCGTGGAGAGTCAAACCGCTCACAGCATCTCGCCTGACGCCGGTCGCCCCGCCGCTCGATATCGAGTCAGGCTGCAAACATCTTCAGAACCGCCGCGGCCCGGGCGTGACCGTTGCCCCACGCTGTACGTCACCACTGTTGTGGCGCACGCGGCATTCCGACATCGGCCGTATGCGCGGCCCAACTGTTACAAGGCCAATTGCCTTACAGGATTATTCATGAGCACCGAAGGATCTACCGAAGCCGCAGTCGAGCTTGACCCGCAGCCCGTCAACCAGGAAGTCACGCCTGTGGTCGAGCCGACCATTGAAGTGGTCCCAGCGCTGGAGACGCATCATCCGGCCCCGCATGTCATCGCGGTCCCCAATCTGGATGACAGCAGCCTCTATATTCATCGCGAGCTGTCGCAGCTGCAGTTCAACATTCGCGTGTTGGAGCAGGCGCTGGACGAGTCCTATCCGTTGCTTGAGCGGCTCAAGTTCCTGCTGATCTTCTCCAGCAACCTCGACGAATTCTTCGAAATCCGCGTTGCCGGGCTCAAGAAGCAAATCACCTTCGCTCGCGAACAGGCCGGCGCTGATGGGCTGCAGCCTCATCAGGCGCTGGCTCGCATCAGCGAACTGGTTCACGGCCACGTGGATCGGCAGTACGCCATTCTCAACGACATCTTGCTGCCTGAGCTGGAAAAGCATCAGGTGCGCTTCATCCGCCGTCGCAACTGGAACGCCAAGATCAAGGCCTGGGTGCGTCGTTATTTCCGTGACGAGATCGCGCCGATCATCACGCCGATCGGTCTGGACCCGACGCACCCGTTCCCGCTGCTGGTGAACAAGTCGCTCAACTTCATCGTTGAGCTGGAAGGCATTGACGCCTTCGGCCGTGACTCGGGCCTGGCGATCATTCCGGCACCGCGCCTGCTGCCGCGCATCATCAAGGTGCCGGAAGACGTGGGCGGCCCGGGGGACAACTATGTGTTCCTGTCCTCAATGATTCATGCTCACGCCGATGACCTGTTCCAGGGCATGAAGGTCAAGGGCTGCTACCAGTTCCGTCTGACCCGAAACGCCGATCTGGCCCTCGACTCCGAAGACGTCGAAGACCTTGCCCGCGCGCTGCGTGGCGAGCTGTTCTCTCGTCGGTACGGCGACGCGGTGCGTCTGGAAGTGGCGGATACCTGCCCGAAACTGCTGTCGGACTACCTGCTCAAGCAATTCAACCTGAGCGAGAGCGAGCTGTATCAGGTCAATGGACCGGTGAACCTGACGCGGCTATTCAGCATCACGGGCCTGGACAGTCATCCCGAGCTGCAGTACATGCCGTTCACCCCGGCGATTCCGAAGTTGCTGCAGAACAGCGAGAACATTTTCAACGTGATCAGCAAGCAGGACATTCTGCTGCTGCACCCGTTCGAGTCCTTCACACCGGTTGTCGATCTGCTGCGCCAAGCGGCGAAAGACCCTCACGTGCTGGCCGTGCGTCAGACGCTGTACCGCAGTGGCGCCAATTCGGAAATCGTCGATGCGCTGGTGGATGCCGCGCGCAACGGCAAGGAAGTGACCGCCGTCATCGAGCTGCGTGCACGTTTTGACGAAGAGTCGAACCTGCAACTGGCCAGCCGCCTGCAAGCGGCCGGCGCCGTGGTGATCTACGGCGTGGTCGGTTACAAGACCCACGCCAAGATGATGCTGATCCTGCGCCGTGAAGCCGGCGAGATCGTCCGTTACGCGCATTTGGGTACGGGCAACTATCACGCTGGCAACGCGCGTCTGTATACCGACTACAGCCTGCTGACCTCGGACGATGCGTTGTGCGAAGACGTCGGCAAGCTGTTCAGCCAGTTGATCGGCATGGGTAAGACGCTGCGCATGAAGAAGTTGCTGCACGCGCCGTTCACCCTGAAGAAAGGCATGCTGGACATGATTGGCCGGGAGACGCAGTTCGCGTCCGAGGGCAAGCCTGCGCACATCATCGCCAAGTTCAACTCGCTGACCGACCCGAAGATCATTCGCGCGCTGTACAAGGCCAGCCAGACCGGGGTCAAGATCGACCTCGTCGTGCGCGGCATGTGCTGCCTGCGCCCTGGCGTGCCCGGCGTGTCCCACAACATTCAGGTGCGCTCGATCATCGGCCGCTTCCTTGAGCACACGCGGGTGTTCTACTTCCTCAATGGCGGCGACGAGCAGATGTTCCTGTCCAGCGCCGACTGGATGGAGCGCAACCTCGACAAGCGCGTCGAGACGTGCTTCCCGGTGGAAGGCAAGAAGCTGATCTTGCGTGTGAAGAAAGAGCTGGAAGGGTACCTGACCGACAACACCCATAGCTGGCTGCTGCAGCCGGACGGGCGCTACATTCGCAGCACCCCGACCGGCAACCAGAACGCCCGCAATGTGCAGGCGAGTCTGTTGGAAAAACTCAGCAACCCGGTCCTCAGCGTACGTTGAGGATGATGCCGACTCGGGTCAGCCACTCCGCTTCGAGCGCGAAGTCGGCCTGAGTCAGCTGGTTGTTTTCCAGCCAGCCATCCGGGAACACGATGTCCAGGTGGTTATCGTTGGCGGTCAGCACAGGCTGCGGCATCTCTTGGGTGCCGCGAATGTGGTGAAACAGAATCGCAAAACGCAGCAGCACGCACAGACGAATCAGCTTCACGCCTTCGTTGCCGAACTCGGCAAACTTGTCCTTGGGAATATTGCGACGATGACCGCGCACCAGCAGCGCGAGCATTTGCTGGTCCTCGCGCGAGAAACCGGCCAGGTCCGAGTGCTCGATCAGGTAGGCGCCATGCTTGTGGTAGTGATAGTGGGCGATGTCCAGACCCACTTCGTGCACTTTGGCGGCCCAGCTCAGCAGTTCGCGATACGCATTGTCCTCAAGCTCCCACGCCGTCGCTACTTGCTCCAGCGCTGACAGCGCCTTGCGCTCCACACGGGCGGCTTGTTCGAGATCAACGTGGTAGCGCTCCATCAGCGAGCTGAGGGTGCGTTCGCGCACGTCTTCGTGGTGATGACGGCCCAGCAGGTCGTACAGCACGCCTTCACGCAGCGCGCCTTCGCAGTGGTCCATGCGCTTGAGGTCGAGGGCGTCGAAGATCGCTTCGAGGATCGCGAGGCCCGCCGGGAAGATCGCCCGACGATCAGGCTTGAGGCCTTCGAAATCGATCTTGTCCACTTCGCCCAGCTTCATCAGCTTGCGCTTGAGCCAGGCCAGGCCTTCGGCGTTGACCTCACCATTACCGTGGCCGCCTGCCTTCAGCGCCAGGCCGATGGCGCGAATGGTGCCGGAAGAACCGATGGCCTCATCCCACGTCAGGCGATGCAGCGCGTGCTCGATGCTCATGATTTCCAGCCGCGCGGCGGTGTAAGCCTGGGCGTAGCGCGCCGGGGTGATCTTGCCGTCCTTGAAATAACGCTGAGTGAAGCTGACGCAGCCCATCTGCAGGCTTTCGCGCAACAGTGGCTCGAAGCGCTGGCCGATGATGAACTCGGTGCTGCCGCCGCCAATGTCGGCGACCAGGCGTTTGCCGGGCGTGTCGGCCAGGGTATGGGAAACGCCCAGGTAGATCAGTCGCGCTTCTTCACGTCCGGAGATGACTTCCACCGGATGACCGAGGATTTCTTCGGCGCGATGGATGAATTCGTTGCGATTGCGGGCTTCGCGCAGGGCGTTGGTGCCCACGATGCGCACGGCGCCGGGCGGCATACCGTTGATCAGTTGGGAGAAGCGCTTGAGGCAGTCGAGCCCGCGCTGCATGGATTCTTCGCTGAGGCGGCGGTCGTCATCGATCCCCGCGGCCAGCTGCACTTTCTCACCGAGCCGCTCAAGGATGCGAATTTCGCCCTGATTGGCTTTGGCGACAACCATATGGAAGCTGTTGGAGCCCAGGTCGATCGCGGCGATCAGCGAGAGGTTTTTGGCTGTGGATAGCGGCATGGTCAAAAGGTCTCGGTCGATAACTCCGACATCGTGCCACGATCCATCACCGTCGCCAAACCGGCAACGTATTTGCGCGGTATTAGCAGGACCGGCTTTAGCCGGGAAGAGGCCTGCTTGTGCGCCGTCAATGTTGCGGTGTGACACCTGACGTCTTCCCGGCTAAAGCCGGTCCTACAATATGAGCCAAAGCCGGCCCTGCACCCGGACTCACCCCTGCTCAACCGACCCGATGAAATTCGCCAACTCGGGCGTCTTCGGGTTGGCCATCAATTCTTTCGGGTCGCCGACTTCATGGACCTTGCCCTGATGCATGAACACCAGCTTGTCGCCTACTTCCCGGGCGAAGCGCATTTCGTGGGTGACCATGATCAGCGTCATGCCGTCTTTGGCCAGCTCGCGAACGACCGCGAGTACTTCGTTAACCAGCTCCGGGTCGAGCGCCGAGGTGATTTCATCGCACAGCAGCACTTTGGGCGACATCGCCAGCGCACGCGCAATCGCCACCCGTTGCTGCTGACCACCGGACAGTCGGTCAGGGAAGGCGTCGAATTTCTCGCCCAGGCCCACGCGATTGAGCATTTCCTTTGCCAGCTTCGCCGCTTCGGCTTTGGAAGCTTTCTTCACCACCTGCGGCGCGAGCATCACGTTCTCGCCCACCGTCAGGTGCGGAAACAGGTTGAATTGCTGAAATACCATGCCGACTTTCTGCCTCAGGCTGCGCAGATCAGCCCGCGCGGCGTCGAGGTATTCGCCGTCGACCTCGATCACCCCGTCGTTGATCGACTCCAGCCCGTTGAGCGTGCGCAGCAGCGTGCTCTTGCCCGAACCGCTGCGCCCGATGATCGCCACGACCTGGCCTTCCTCAACGCTGAGGTCGATGCCCTTGAGCACATGGTGGTCGCCGTAATACTTGTGCAGGGCGGAAATTCTAAGCAGAGGCATGAAGTCTCCTTTCCAGGTAGCGCGCGCTGAGCGACAACGGATAGCAAAGCAGGAAGTAGCCCAGGGCAACGAAGCCGTAGACCATGAAAGGCTGGAACGTGGCGTTGGCGAGCATGCCGCCGGTTTTGGTCAGCTCGGTGAAGCCGATGATCGACGTGACCGCCGTGCCTTTGACCACCTGCACCGAGAACCCCACCGTCGGCGCCACCGCGATGCGCAATGCCTGGGGCAGAATCACATAGCGCAGTTGCTCGAACGGCGTCAGCGCCAGGCTCGCGGAAGCTTCCCACTGGCCGTTGGAAATCGACTCCACGCAGCCCCGCCAGATCTCAGCCAGGTACGCACTGGTGAACAACGTCAACGCCAGCGCCGCCGCCAGCCAGGGCGAAATGTCGATGCCCATCAGCGCCATCCCGAAGAACACCAGAAACAGCTGCATCAACAACGGCGTGCCTTGAAACAGTTCGATGTAGCAGCGCGCGAATCTGCGCGGCATTGCCTTCTCGGAGATGCGCAGGGTCATCACCAGCAACCCGATCACGCCGCCGCCGATGAACGCCACCAGCGACAGCGCCAAAGTCCATTGCAGCCCGGTCAGCAAGTTGCGCACGACGTCCCAAAGGGTGAAGTCCATCAGCGGCTCCTCGCGATATAACGTCGGCCGATCCAGGCCAGCAACTGACGCACCAGCAGCGCCATGCACAGGTAGATCAGCGTGGTAATGATGTACGTCTCAAACGCGCGAAAATTGCGCGACTGAATGAAATTCGCGGCAAAGCTCAGCTCCTCGGTGGCGATCTGCGAACAGACTGCCGAGCCGAGCATCACGATGATGATCTGGCTGCTCAACGCCGGCCAGACTTTGCCCAGCGCCGGGACCAGCACGACGTGGCGGAAGGTCTCGAAGCGGGTCATCGCCAGCGCGGCCGACGCCTCGATCTGGCCGCGCGGAATCGCCTGCACGCCCGCACGGATGATCTCCGTCGAATAGGCGCCGAGGTTGATGACCATCGCCAAGACGGCGGCTTGCCATTCCGATATCTGCAGGCCCAGGGACGGCAGCCCGAAGAAGATGAAAAACAGCTGCACCAGAAACGGCGTGTTGCGGATCAGCTCGACATAGACACCGAAAATGGCCGAGAACGGCTGTATTTTCCACGCCCTGACAATCGCCCCGACGATGCCGAGACTGACGCCGAGCAGGGTGCCGATCGCGGTCAGTTCCAGCGTGAACAGCGCACCGCGCAGCAGCAGGTCAGCGTTTTGCAGGACCGGGATAAAGTCGAACTGATAAGCCATTTAAGCGCCTCGGCGGTCGATGATCAGAGGTCGGCAGGCAATGGCTGCTTGAGCCAGGTCTGCGCGTTCTTTTCCAGCGAACCGTCTTTCTTTGCCGCTTCGAGTATCTCGTTCACCTTGGCGAGCAACTCGGGCTGACCTTTGTTCACACCCACGTAGACCGGCGAGTCCTTGAGCTTCACTTTCAGCTCAGGGATGCGCTTGGGGTTCTTCTCGCTGATGGCGACCATCACCACGTTGCCGCTGGCGATCAGGTCGGTCTGCTTGGCCAGGTAGGCTGCGATGGTCGAGTTGTTGTCCTCGAAGCGTTTGATCGTCGCTTCCTTCGGCGCAACGGCGGTCAGCTCGATGTCCTCGATGGCGCCACGGGTCACGCTGATGGTTTTGCCTTTCAGGTCGTCCACGATTTTGACCGCGTCTTCAGGCGGGCCGAAGACCGCGAGGTAGAACGGGGCGTAGGCGCGGGAGAAGTCGATGACCTTTTCGCGATCCGGGTTTTTGCCAAGGCTGGAGATGACCAGGTCAACTTTGCCAGTGGTCAGGTACGGGATGCGGTTGGTGCTGTTGACCGGCGTCAGTTGGAGTTTGACCTTCAATTGGTCGGCAATGAGCTTTGCCGTGTCGATGTCCAGTCCACGGGGCTGCATGTCGGGGCCGACCGAACCGAATGGCGGGAAGTCTTGCGGAACGGCGACTTTCAGCGTGCCGCGAGCGGTTACATCATCCAGACCATTAGCGTGGGCGGGGGCCTGGCCGAGCATGAGGCTGGCAAACAGGGCGGCGAGCAGGGCGCTGTAACGCTGGGTCATGTGGTGTCTCCGAATCGATCAGTGTGTAGGCGAAGCCCGAGTAATGGCCAAGCACCAGTGCACAGCCCATGCCAGCCGCTGATTTGCGACCATGGAATGCGGGCCGCAGGCTTGATCCGGTCTAACTGGTCTGAACAGTGAGTCGGCGCGCCGCCCTGCTTTGGCGCGCTTGAAAGGCCCGGCGCCCCTCGCTTGGGCGTCACTTGCCGGATGCCTTCGATGGCGATACAAGGGATTTTTCCTACGGTTTCCACACCTTGATCGCCATGCATACGAGCCCTGTCGCAGTGCCTGAAGCCGCCTTCCAGGCGATCCGCAAATTGATCGCCGAGCAGGGCTATGTGCCCGGCGACAGCCTGCCATCCCAGCGGGATCTGGCGATTCGTCTGGGCGTCAGTCGTGCTTCGTTGCGTGAGGCGTTGTCGTCATTGAGCGCCCTGGGGCTGGTCAGTGTGCAGCCCGGCAAAGGCGTATTCGTACAGGCGGTTTCTGAACCACAACGGAGCACGGGCGGATTTTCCTGGCCGTATGCAGCGCACGCCTCGCCTGCGGAGACCTTTCAGCTGCGCTATGCGCTAGAGGGTTTTGCCGCCGGGCTTGCAGCGGTCACGCTGACGGCCGACGAGCGCGATGTACTGGAAGACAACGTCGAGGCCATGCGCCTTGAACTCAAGGCAGGGGATTTTGAATGCGCGGCCCGGCTGGACTTTGATTTCCACCGGCGCATCCTCGTCGCCAGTGGCAATCAGGCGATTCTGGGGATCATCACGACCAGCGCCGATATTTTTCTGGAGAGCCAGAAACTGCCTTTTATTCGCGCGGGCAGGGCCATGGAAACCTGGCAGGAGCACCGCAAGATCCTCCGAGCGCTGGCGCGAAACGCGTCTGGCCCGGCGCAGAAGGCCATGCAGGAGCACATCCGCGGCGCAGCCTTGCGTACCGGCATTGTGTTCGTCGCGCCCTCCGGCTGAATACTGTCGATTGAGGTAACCCTGGCGAGCCATAGCGAGAGACAATTAACCCCGGCTTCCTGTCTCCGCGTGACACAGTTATGATGGCCCACGTTTTTTTGCCTATGACCTCGGAGAAATCTCATGAGTAGCGACCTGATCAAACACGTCACCGACGCGACCTTCGAAGCCGATGTCCTGAAGGCCAGCGGCCCTGTACTGGTCGATTACTGGGCTGAATGGTGTGGCCCGTGCAAGATGATTGCCCCGGTCCTGGATGACATCGCCGGCACTTACGAAGGCAAGCTGACCATTGCCAAGCTGAACATCGACGACAATCAGGAAACCCCGGCCAAGCACGGCGTTCGTGGTATCCCGACCCTGATGCTGTTCAAGGACGGCGAAGTGGCGGCGACCAAGGTCGGCGCACTGTCCAAGTCCCAGCTGCAAGCGTTCCTCGACGCCAACATCTGATGACGATATAGCCCCGCAAATTGCGGGGTTTATTTCTGGCGTCGTACTAGACGCTCAGAAAATCAAGTGGTACATTCGGCCCCGCAACGGCTTCTCCGTTGCCCCCTGCTAGCCGTCGCCGACCGTCTCCTTTCGATTTGCACGCGATCCTGTCGCCTTCTCTGCGGCGCGGCCTCATTAAGCCAAAAGCTTAATTTCCCCCTCCATACATGATTACGTCATTCCTATATGAACCTGACTGAACTCAAGCAAAAGCCTATTACCGATCTGCTCGAAATGGCCGAACAGATGGGCATTGAAAATATGGCCCGTTCGCGCAAGCAGGACGTGATTTTCTCCCTGCTGAAGAAGCACGCGAAAAGCGGCGAGGAAATCTCGGGTGACGGCGTGCTGGAGATCCTCCAGGATGGCTTCGGCTTCCTTCGTTCTGCAGACGCCTCCTACCTTGCCGGCCCAGACGACATTTACGTCTCGCCCAGCCAGATCCGCCGTTTCAACCTGCGTACGGGCGACACCATTGTCGGCAAGATCCGTCCGCCGAAGGAAGGCGAGCGTTACTTCGCACTGCTCAAGGTCGACACCATCAACTTCGACCGTCCAGAAAACGCGAAGAACAAGATTCTGTTCGAAAACCTGACGCCGCTGTTCCCGACCATTCGCATGAAGATGGAAGCCGGTAACGGTTCCACCGAAGACCTCACCGGTCGCGTCATCGATCTGTGTGCCCCGATCGGTAAAGGTCAGCGCGGTCTGATCGTTGCTCCGCCTAAAGCGGGCAAGACCATCATGCTGCAGAACATCGCGTCGAACATCACGCGCAACAACCCTGAAGTCCATCTGATCGTTCTGCTGATCGATGAGCGTCCGGAAGAAGTGACCGAAATGCAGCGCACCGTGCGCGGCGAAGTGGTTGCTTCCACCTTTGACGAGCCACCGACCCGTCACGTGCAGGTCGCCGAAATGGTGATCGAAAAGGCCAAGCGCCTGGTCGAGCACAAGAAAGACGTGGTCATCCTGCTCGACTCCATCACCCGTCTGGCTCGCGCCTACAACACCGTCATTCCGAGCTCCGGCAAGGTCCTGACCGGTGGTGTCGATGCGCACGCTCTCGAGAAGCCAAAGCGTTTCTTCGGTGCGGCACGTAACATCGAAGAAGGCGGCTCGCTGACCATCATCGCCACCGCGCTGGTTGAAACCGGCTCGAAGATGGATGAAGTGATCTACGAAGAATTCAAAGGCACCGGCAACATGGAGCTGCCTCTGGATCGCAAGATCGCGGAGAAGCGCGTCTTCCCGGCCATCAACATCAACCGTTCCGGCACACGCCGCGAAGAGTTGCTGACGGCCGACGACGAGCTGCAGCGCATGTGGATCCTGCGCAAGCTGCTGCATCCTATGGATGAAGTCGCAGCCATCGAGTTCTTGATCGACAAGCTGAAACAGACCAAGACCAACGATGAGTTCTTCCTGTCGATGAAGCGCAAGTAACACCCTGCGCTGAACTGACCGTAGAAAAATGGTGTCCTTCTGGACACCATTTTTTTTGACCTTTTCTGTAGATATCTCCCGTAGACAAGGAGCGTCATGCACACGTTTGGCAATCGTCGCGATATCGATGGACTGCGGGCACTGGCCGTGGTCCCGGTGCTGTTGTTTCACTTCGGCCTTGGCCTGAGCGGCGGCTTCGTCGGCGTCGACGTATTTTTCGTCATTTCCGGCTACCTGATCACGTCCATCATCTTCCGTGAGATCAACGCCGGGCGGTTCAGCTTCGTCGATTTCTGGGCCCGTCGTGCGCGGCGTATTGTTCCTGCCGTGACCGTTGTCGTGCTGGCCACATTGGCGTTTGGCTGGATATTGCTGACGCCCAAGGACTACGCCGAGCTGGGCCGGGAAGTGCACTATCAGTCGATGTTCATGTCCAACCTGCTGTTCATGCGGCAGGACGGCTACTTCGATTCCGCCTCAGACTTCAAACCGCTTCTTCACACCTGGTCGCTGGCGGTGGAAGAGCAGTACTACATTTTCTTTCCATTGCTGATGGTGCTGGCGACGCGGTACGTGCGGCACTGGCGCTGGTTGCTGCTCGGCTTGCTGGTGCTGTCGTTCGGGCTGAACATCTGGGCGATCAAGCACAAACCCGAGGCTGCGTTCTTTCTGCTGCCGATGCGTGCATGGGAACTGCTGTGCGGTGCCATGCTGGCCGTCGCTCCTGCGCCTAAACGCCCGCTGCCGAACGGGTTGTACCAGACGATCAGCCTGAGCGGCTTTGCTGCAGTCGTGCTGGCGATGCTCAGCTTCGACAAAACCACGCAATTCCCCGGCTGGGCGGCGCTATTGCCTGTGCTTGGCACCACGGCGATGATCTGGGCCAACGGTCATTCCGCGTCATGGGTCGGGCGTTTCCTTAGCATCAAGCCGCTGGTGGCGATCGGGCTCATCTCCTACTCGCTGTACCTGTGGCATTGGCCTATCCATGTCTACGCCAACGCGATCTCCGTCGACGGTATTTCCGACCTGGAAGCGATCGGCTGGATCCTTCTGGCGGGCGCCCTTGCCTGGCTGAGCTGGCGCTTCGTTGAGCTGCCGTTCCGTGAACGCCGCGTGCTCGGCGGCCGTAAGCCAGTGCTGATTGGCGGCTTGATTACCTTGGCCGTTTTAGCGCTGGTAGGGCAGGCGGTACGCTCCAGCGATGGTGTGCCGCAACGCATGTCAGGTCAGGCGCTTGCGTATGCGCAGTCGCAGGAATGGAGCGCCGGGCAGATGGACTGCTTCCTGCTCGGTTCCAGGCACAGCAAAGGTCTGGACAAGCTCTGCCGGGCGGGGGGCAATGCCGATGCCGCGCCGTCCCATCTCATCTGGGGCGACAGTCATGCGGCGGCCTTGTGGCCGGGCGTCAGAATCGCGGCCGAGCAAGCGCACGTGCCTGTCTGGCTGGCCAGCATGAGCGGATGCCCGCCGCTTGTCAGCACCGCAATAAGTAAGCGCTGTCAGGACTTCAACGCCCTGAACGTCGAGCGCGTCCGAACGCAGAAAATTCCCGATGTCACCTTGGCCGCGCGCTGGAGCCTGTACATCTATGGCCTGGAAGACGGCAACAAGAGCAACGTGCTGCTGAAAAACGAATCCATTGCACGAAACGAAGCGTATTTTGCCGACGCCTTGAAGGCGCAGATCGCTGAACTGCGGGCCGCTGGCGCTCAGGTCTGGCTGTTCAAGGAAGTGCCGCAGCAGCGCAAGGGCGCCATCGAGAGATTGAGCAGCCTGGCCAGGGTCGGGCGTTCGGCTGCAGAGGTTGGGCGTCCGGCGGCGGAGCTTGACGCGCGACAGGCGTTCATCAATCAGCTGTTCGCCACGCTCCGCCAAGCGGATGCGGGCGTTCACCTGATTGATCCAAAACCGCTGCTGTGTGAGGGCGGCCTGTGCCGTGCCGAAGTTGACGGGCGTTCGCTGTACAAGGACGAGGATCACCTGTCGGATCTGGGCGGCGAGAAGATGCAGCCGCTGTTCACGCCGATATTCAGCGAAACACCGCGCATTTGAGTTGGACACAAGCTGCCCTCTGCGGTCAGAGCAGGTAGGATGTGCATCTATTTGGTGAGTGGCCGGGTTAATGAAATTCAAGGACCTACGGGATTTCGTGCAGCAGCTTGAGCAGCGCGGAGAGTTGAAACGCATTCAGGTACCCATTTCCCCTGTACTGGAAATGACCGAAATCTGCGACCGGACCCTGCGCAACAAGGGGCCGGCGCTGCTCTTCGAAAAGCCGACGGGTTTTGATATTCCGGTGCTTGGCAATCTGTTCGGCACGCCCGAGCGCGTGGCCATGGGCATGGGCGCCGAATCGGTGTCCGAACTGCGAGAAATCGGCAAGCTGCTGGCGTTCCTTAAAGAGCCCGAGCCGCCCAAAGGCTTGAAAGACGCCTGGTCCAAGCTGCCCATCTTCAGAAAAGTCATCGCCATGGCGCCGAAAGTCGTCAAGGATGCCCCGTGTCAGGAGATCGTGATCGAGGGTCATGACGTCGACCTCGGCATGCTGCCGGTGCAGACCTGCTGGCCCGGCGATGTCGGACCGCTGATCACATGGGGCCTGACGGTTACCCGCGGCCCCAATAAGGAACGGCAGAATCTGGGCATCTACCGCCAGCAGGTGATCGGCCGCAACAAGGTGATCATGCGCTGGCTAAGCCATCGCGGCGGCGCGCTGGATTTCAAGGATTGGTGCGACAAACACCCGGGTCAGCCATTCCCGGTGTCCGTGGCGTTGGGCGCCGACCCCGCCACCATTCTCGGCGCCGTCACGCCAGTGCCTGACAGCCTGTCCGAATACGCATTCGCCGGCTTGCTGCGTGGTAACCGCACCGAACTGATCAAGTGCCGTGGCAACGACCTCCAGGTCCCGGCCAGTGCGGAGATCGTCCTCGAAGGCGTGATCCATCCCGGCGAAATGGCCGATGAAGGTCCGTACGGCGACCACACTGGCTACTACAACGAGGTCGACAGCTTCCCGGTCTTCACGGTCGAGCGCATCACCCACCGCATCAAGCCGATTTACCACAGCACCTACACGGGCCGGCCGCCTGACGAGCCTGCCATTCTGGGCGTGGCGCTGAATGAAGTGTTCGTGCCGATCCTGCAGAAGCAATTCCCCGAGATCGTCGACTTCTACCTGCCGCCCGAGGGTTGCTCTTACCGCATGGCGGTCGTGACGATCAAGAAGCAGTACCCCGGCCATGCCAAGCGCGTGATGTTGGGCGTCTGGTCGTTTTTGCGACAGTTCATGTACACCAAGTTCGTTATCGTCACCGACGACGACATCAATGCCCGTGACTGGAATGACGTCATCTGGGCGATCACCACGCGCATGGACCCCAAGCGCGACACGGTGATGATCGACAACACGCCAATCGACTACCTCGATTTCGCCTCGCCGGTTTCCGGACTGGGCTCGAAAATGGGGCTCGATGCCACCCATAAGTGGCCGGGCGAAACCACCCGTGAATGGGGTCGTGCCATCGTCAAAGACGAAGCAGTGACCCGCCGGATCGATGAAATCTGGACTCAGCTGGGAATTGATTGATGCGTGTAACCTTGCAGCCATCGGGCGCAATCATCGAGACATTGCCAGGCGAGCGTATCCTCGACGCCGCTCAGCGCCTGGGCTACGAATGCCCTCAGAGCTGTCGCAACGGCAATTGCCACATCTGTTCCGCGCTGCTGGTTGAAGGCAGCGTTGAGCAGGCGGGAGAGATCCGCAACCACGGCGAAATCTACACATGCCTGGCGGTACCGCAGGAAGACTGCGTTGTGCTGTGGGACAGCGTGCTTGCGCTCGGTGAGTTGCCGGTGCGCACGTTCGCCTGCCAGGTCAGTGAGTGCGTTGAAGTCGGCGGCGATGTCTGGCGGGTGATGCTGCGTGCGCCTGCGGGCAAACCACCGCGCTATCACGCCGGTCAGTACTTGATGATCCACCGGGACGACGGCGAAAAATCGGCGTTTTCCATGGCGTCTGCGCCTGAGAGCGGCCGAGAACTGGAAATTCACGTGCTTGCCCGCGAGACGAGTGCGCAAAATCTGATCAAGCAGCTGCAGCGGGAGGGTATGGCGCGGGTCGAATTGCCGTTCGGCGATACCCATCTGGGCGAGTTGCCCGACGGGCCGCTGGTATTGATCGCGGCAGGCACCGGTATGGGGCAGATGCAGAGCCTGATCGAGCATTGCCGCTCCAAGGGTTTTCCGTATCCGGTGCACGTGTATTGGGGAATGCGCCGTCCGGAAGATTTCTATCAGCTCAAGCATTGGGATGAGTGGAAGACGCTGCCTAATCTTTTCCTGCACAAAATCGTCAGTGATCTGTGCGGTTGGGAAGGGCGCTGCGGCATGCTGCACGAGGCGGTCTGCGAGGACTTCAGCGACCTGAAGTCGCTTTATGTCTACGCCAGCGGTTCGCCGGCGATGGTCTATTCGACCCTCGATGCGCTGGTGCTGGCCGGCATGGATGCGCATCAGATGTGCGCGGATGTTTTCGCGTATGCGCCGAGGCCCTGAAGCGCAGCCACTCGCCGAGCCGGATGTGGACAGCGTATTGCATGACTGTTTGTCAGATATCGGTTTTTCCGGCGTGACCCATGCGCCGGTGGCCGAGTCACACCGTCACACTGCCTGCGATGCCGTCTGATTGTTCATTCGTTGTTGCCAGACCCGTTTCATGAGTGTTCAGCGTTGCACCGGCGTCAGCCTTGCCGGTGGGGGGAACCAGATGGGGAATCAAATCAATATTCTGGCGGAAGCCGTCCATGACGGCCTGGGCTTGTCCTACCCGCCGGTCATCGATCTTGGGCCGAAACTGAGCCGCGACCAGTTACTTGCCTCCATCCATGCCACGATGAGCCGCCATCAGGGCGGTCCGATCTGGTTGTTCGCGTACGGATCATTGATCTGGCGACCCGAGTGCAGCGCCGTCGAGCGTCAGCGCGGTCGGGTCCATGGCTATCATCGCGGACTCTATCTCTGGTCCCACGAACACCGTGGCACCCCCGAGCAGCCAGGGCTGGTATTCGGTCTGGATCGCGGCGGCTCCTGCAGCGGATTCGCCTACCGATTGCCCGAAGACAATATCGACGAATCCTTGCTGGCGTTGTGGCAAAGGGAAATGCCGTTCCCGTCCTATCGCCCGCACTGGCTCAACTGTCGACTTGAAGACGGCACCAAGGTGCAGGCTCTGGGATTTGTACTGGAGCGGCATCTGCCCAGCTACGCCGGCAACCTGCCCGACAGTGTGCTTACCCAAGTGCTGGCCAATGCCAGCGGGCGATTCGGGACCACCTGGGAATACGTCGAACAAACCATCCGCGCACTGCGCACCCACGCCATGCCGGACTTGAGCCTGGAAGCGCGGTTCAAGCGGTGCAGGCCGGTGTTGTTGGCGATATAACCGCCTGACCTGCTTACGTTGGCTCTGCCTGATGGGCACGCCTCAGCGCTTCACCTGCAGGAGCGCGCTTGCTCGCGAATGCTTTGTGTCAGTCAGTAAATCCATCTCAGACAGATCGCAATCGCGGGCAAGCGCGCTCCTACATTCTCGCTGAGAAAGATGCTAAGCCATTTCCTCTCGCGACTGGCTCGCCACCCGCGTATGCCGCAGCGTCGGTATCAGGAACGCTATTGCGAGGATGCAAGCGGAGACCAGCAGCACGAAGCCGCCGTCCCAGCCGAAGTGGTCGACGGTGTAACCCATCAGCGCGCTGGCGGCGACCGAGCCACCGAGGTACCCGAACAGACCTGTGAATCCCGCTGCCGTACCGGCGGCTTTCTTCGGTGCCAGTTCAAGGGCCTGCAAGCCGACCAGCATGACCGGGCCGTAGATCAGGAAGCCGATCGAAACCAGAGCAATCATGTCGACGGTGGGGTTGCCTGGCGGGTTGAGCCAGTAGACCAGCGTCGCAACGGTCACCATTGCCATGAACACAATGCCGGTCAGGCCACGGTTGCCACGGAAGATCTTGTCGGACATCCAGCCACACAACAGCGTGCCCGGAATGCCTGCCCACTCATAGAAGAAGTACGCCCAGGACGTCTTGTCGACGTCGAAGTGCTTGGCTTCTTTCAAGTACGTTGGTGCCCAGTCCAGCACGCCGTAGCGCAGCAGGTAGACGAACACGTTGGCCAGCGCGATGTACCAGAGCATTTTGTTGCGCAGGACGTATTTGACGAAGATCTCTTTAGCGGTGAATTCCTCTTCGTGGCTCGCGTCGTAGCCTTCCGGGTAGTCGTTCTTGTAGTCCTCGACTGGCGGCAAGCCCACGGACTGCGGGGTATCGCGCATGGTGACGAAGGCGAACAGGGCGACAAACAGGGCAACCGCCGCAGGCACATAAAACGCGGCGTGCCAGTCGTTGGTCCAGCCAAGTCCGAGCAGGAACAGCGGGCCGATCAAGCCACCGCCGACGTTGTGCGCCACGTTCCACACCGACACTACGCCACCACGTTCCTTCTGCGACCACCAGTGCACCATCGTGCGTCCGCTCGGCGGCCAGCCCATGCCCTGGGCCCACCCATTGATGAACAGCAGTATGAACATGATGGTCACGCTGGACGTCGCCCAGGGCGCGAATCCGAACACGAACATCACCAGCGCGGAAATCACCAACCCGAATGGCAGGAAGTAACGCGGGTTTGAGCGATCCGACACCAGCCCCATCAGGAACTTCGACAGCCCGTATGCAATGGCAATCGCCGAGATCGCAAGCCCCAGTTGACCGCGGGTGTATCCCTCATCGATCAGGTAAGGCATGGCCAGCGAGAAATTCTTGCGCAGCAAATAGTAGCCGGCGTAGCCGAAGAAGATGCCGGCGAAAATCTGCCAGCGAAGGCGGCGGTAGGTGGAGTCGACACGCTCCTCAGGCAGCGGAGCCTGATGGGCGGCAGGACGAAAAAAGGCAAACATCGGGACACTCCATTTATTTTTTTGTTATGCGAATCCGAATATTACATTTTCGTTACAGAAAATAGGAAGGCTTCTCATCGGATAATAAGGCCGTAAATATGGGGCGAGAGGGAATTCCTTTGCGAACATCGCCTTTGTTCAGTGCTGCCCCTGGGTGCGTTTCGGTGCGTGGGACAGGTAAAGTGCGCGCTCATGGGCTCAAGATTGGCAAACCGACATGCAGTCACCCCCGCTTGGGATTCGGAATCAAAAAATCATCATTCTGTGCCGCGATGTCGGCGGATACCTTGGTCGGCTGAGCACCTTCCTCGGCAAGTCGAACGACGTTGTGTTCATTGACCTGACCCAAGGTGGGAAGGAGATGTCCTGGCTTCCGGGAAAAATGCGGCGATGGCTGAAGAAGTACCTGATCATTCGACGTGCCCACGCTGAGATCCGGGCAGCAGGGCACGTCGACGCATTGCTGGTGGTGAACCCGAGTCAGCTGGATCAGGGCCTGGTCCTGCAGGCGCAATCCGCCGCGAAGCTGACCATTGCGTACCTGTCAGACGGCATCGCACGGCTGGCCATGCCGCTCGATCAACTGGCGACCTTTGACAAGGTCTACACCTTCGATGGCGCTGACGCCCGCGAATACCAACTGCGCAAGCTCTACAACTACATCTACGAAGAACACGCCGATTTCAAAACGACGTCCGACTTCAAGGCTTTCGTGGTGATGGGCGGCAAGCACCGCGTTGATGTGCTCGGCCGGGTGGCTCAAGCGTTTGAACAATTGGGCTACAGCAGTACCTGCAAGTTTCTGGTGCAAAGCAAGCCTGTGCCGGGAGCCAGTCCATTACTGACTTTCTTTCGCCAGCGCATGGGCATCGATGAAACGGCCGAATACGTCAGGCGTTCGGAAATACTGATCGACATCGTCCGGCCGGGCCACGCGGGTTTGAGCTTCCGTTTTTTCGAAGCGCTGCTCTATCGCAAGAAAATGATCACCAACAATGCATCGGTGGCGGATTACGACTTCTACGATCCTCGCAACATCTTGATTATCGACAGCGATCACCCCGTGATCCCTGAATCGTTCATCAGCGGCGAATACGTGGACCCGCCCGAAGAGGTCGTGCAGCGGTACAGCATGGCCAGCTGGACTAACGAGGTTTTCAGTTCGCCGCCGGCCGGCCCGAATCGATTACCCATTACCGAATCTTAAGCGTCCGGCAGGGCCGCTTTGGCGCTCGGCGTTGCCTTGCGCAGGAACGGATGCTCGATGCACCAGTACGTCGCGACGCTGATACTGCTGGTCAGCAGGATGATCAGCGGTAAGTACAGTGCGTAGCTGAGCGGATCCGGTGTGGCGAAGTCATACGCGCCCATCAGGCTGAATACGCTATAGATGACGATGCCGTGCAGCAGGTAAATGCTGAAGCTGGCCTCGCCCAATATCTTCAACCCTCGAAGCTCCAGCACCCCGTGCAAGCTGTTGCCGAGCACAAACAGCGCAAACGGGACGCCGAGGATCAGCATTTGCAGGGTCGAGTACGATTTGAGCTTCATGCAGATCAGCAGTACCGCCACTGCAACCAACGTGCAGCGCACGCCCGTAAAGTCGATTCGCCATTGGCGCATCCGGTCTTCAAAGACCGCCACCGCAATGCCGACAGCAAACAGTTTGATGAACCGGTTGTGAAAGTGATGGTGGTATTCGCCCCACAGGCACGCCAGCGCAATCAGCGCGACGAGGACGGCCATGCCGGGGAGCTTGCGCCGAAGCAGGCAATACAGCACCGGCAGCGACAGATAGAAGACCGCTTCATAGAGCAGCGTCCACTGCACCGAGGCGTTGATACGCACGGTGTCGGGAAAGCCATTGATGGGGCTCCCGATGAAGATCACCCACCGACCGAGCGCTTTGATCGTTTCCATGACCGGCGCATTGACGCCTGCAGATTGATACAGCGCGATGGCCATAATCAGCGCAACGCTGAACAGGTACATCGGGAAGATTCGTCGCACCCGTGACGCCAGGATCAGCCGCCATTTCGGCTCGCTGCGGTAGATCTTCGCGGTAAACAAATACCCCGTGATCATGAAAAACAGCGACACCGGCACCGTGCCCATGTTGTTCAGCACGCGGCTTTCCGTGGTTTCCCATACCCCGTTGACGTGCCAGTAATAACTGACGATGAAGTGATGAACGATAACTGCGGTTGCGAGCACGCCCCGCAGCCCGTCCAGCGACGAAACGCGGTGGAGCGCGTCTCGGGAGAGGATCGGCAGGCGTTGGGTGGCGACGCAAAATATCGCGATCGACAGCGCGTACAGCGAGATCAGAATCAGAGTGACGGTCATCAATACGGGTCCGCAGTTCGTATGGGAGTCGATACCGAATGACTCGGTGTTCGGTATGTATCGGCCGTGAAATATACGGAACACATTAGGTGCCGTCGCGGGTTGTTTAGCGACGTGTTGATTTTGGGATCGGTCCTACGCAGCCCTGGGAAGTCATGAGCTATTGCCGCAGCAGGCCCGCGCACAAAATGCGCGCCAGTCTTTTGCTCCCACGCAGAAGGCAGACTGGAACGGGCGCGGGTGACGACAGTGATGAGCAGATGGGTGGCGTGCGTGATGTGTGCGATTTGTATCGCAGCGAGCGCGGACGAGGGCAGTGTGGCGTTTGATTACCGCAGGGCACCCGCCTGGCCGTATTCGCTTTCAAAATCCGGAATATCCGGGTGGGTCGTCTACGACCTGAAGGCGCACCATGACGGACGGGTTTCCGAGCCTGAGGTGCTGGACAGCTCGCATCCTCTGTTTTCCCTCTCCGTCGTAAACGTGGTGCCAACGTGGCGCGTAAAACCCTGGGTCGTCAGTGAGCAGCGTCCGGCAGTCATTTCGCTGCGTCAGGAGCATTACTTCGTCCACCCGCGTGAAGGAAATGCTCACGTGCCTTGGTTGCATCGGAGTCTGCGCCACCTGTCCTGCGCGAAATTCAACAAACGCTTCGAAGACTTCCAGCAGAACGCGTCTGATCTTGAACAGGTGGAGATGAGCGTGTTCCGGCACACCTACAGCGTGCTCGCGAGGGTGGCGACTTACAGAAAGCTGTCCGACGAGCAAAGGTTCGCGCTGGGGGATGCGCTGGCCGATGCAGTTCCGGAGGTCATTCAGCGATGCCGGGCGAATCCGGAACTGCGTTACAAGGACGTGTTGCCTGATCAAGTGAGGATGATGCTGTGAGCGCGTGCAGAGAACTCCGCAAAGTCAGCTTCGTTTCTTCAGAACGCGGTCGATCCCGATGCACGCTACCTGACGCTCACCACCAACTTGCCCATCGCTTTACGCTGCGCCAACGATTCAATGGCTTCCCCCGCCTGCTCCAGCGGGTAAACCTTCGACACCAACGGCTTCAGCTTGCCCTCGCTGAACCAGGTGAACAGTTGCTGGAAATTCGCCGCATTGTCCTGGGGCTGGCGTTGGGCAAATGAGCCCCAGAACACACCCACAACCGAAGCACCTTTCAATAGCGCGAGATTGACCGGCAGTTCGGGAATGCGACCACTGGCGAACCCGACGACCAGCAATCGGCCGTTCCAGGCGATGCCGCGAACGGCTTGATCAAAAAGGTCACCGCCCACAGGGTCATAGATCACGTCGACACCGTTACCGTTGGTGAGGCGTTTGATTTCATCCTTCAGATTGCTTTCGCTGTAGTTGATCAACTCGTCGGCGCCTGCGGTTTTGGCGACCTCCAGTTTTTCTGCGCTGCTGGCGGCGGCGATCACGCGAGCACCCATGGCTTTGCCGATCTCAACCGCGGCCAGGCCGACGCCTCCGGAGGCGCCGAGGACGAGCAGCGTTTCGCCGGCCTTGAGATTGGCGCGCTGTGTGAGGGCATGCATGGACGTGCCGTAGGTCATGCTGAAGGCGGCGGCGGTGGTGAAGTCCATCGCTTCGGGAATGGGCAGGACGTTGTAACCGGCCACGGCGATCTGTTCAGCAAAACTGCCCCAGCCGGTCAGCGCCATCACCCGGTCGCCGACACGAACATGGCTGACCTTTTCACCGACAGCCGTCACAACGCCCGACGCTTCACCCCCGGGCGAAAACGGAAAAGGCGGCTTGAACTGGTATTTGCCTTCGATGATCAGTGTGTCCGGGAAGTTGACACCGGCAGCGTGCACGTCCAGAAGAATCTCGTTCTTCTTCGGCTCCGGGCCAAGGATGTCCTCCAGCACCAGATCTGCAGCGGGACCGAAGGCTTTACAAAGCACGGCTTTCATCGAGGGCTATTCCTTTTTCGGGGGTGGCCGATAAGTACAGGTAGCGAGGTTGTGGGGTCAATGAGCATGCCCCGGCCTGATAGGTGTGCATAAGCTGAAGTAAGCTATGCGGCAAAGCGGATTGAGGAGCGGACTGTGAAAGCGTGGATTGTGATGTTGATGGCATTGTCGATGCCTGTTGTGGCGCTGGCCGAAGAGGGCGGCGAGAAAGAAGATCCGAACAAGGTTTCCTACGTGGCGTTGACGCCACCCTTCGTGGGCAACTACTCACTGGACGGCAGCCCGAAACTGCACGTCTATAAGGCCGACGTCGCCTTGCGCGTGACCGGCGCCGAAGCGCAGAAACTGGTGAAGCAGAACGAGCCGCTGATTCGCAATCAACTGGTGGCGCTGTTCACCCAGCAAACGGTCGACAGCATGGGCAACGTCGATGCCAAAGAGAAGTTGCGTCAGGAAGCCCTGAAGCAGACCCAGCAGGTGCTGACCCAGGAAACCGGCAAGCCTGTGGTTGATGATCTGCTGTTCAACAACTTTATCGCCCAGTAACACGCGGCCTTCTGAACTCAGCGCAGGCCCAGCACGGCGGCCCATTGTTCGTCCGTCACTGGCATGACGGACAAGCGGCTGCCTTTCTGCACCAGAGGCATGTGCTCCAGCGCGGCTTGTTGCTTCAGAAACCCCAGCCCCAGCACGTTCGGAAACGCCTCGACGAATCCCACATCAAGCGCGCTCCAGGGATTTTTCTCCTCGGTGGCCTTGGCGTCGAAATAGTGGCTTTTTTCGTCCAGCGCCGTGGGATCGGGATACGCGGCCTTGACGATTTCTCCGATGCCGGCGATTCCGGGCTCGGGGCAGCTGGAATGGTAGAAAAAGAACTGATCGCCCACGGCCATTGCCCGCAGAAAGTTGCGGGCCCGGTAGTTTCGGACACCGTCCCAGCGTGTCTGCCCGAGCTTTTTCAGCCCGCTGATCGAGAGCTCGTCGGGCTCGGATTTCATCAGCCAATAGGCCATTTATAAGGCTCCTGAACAGGTCTTGGGAAAGTTGTCCTACGCTTTGATGACAAACCGACAGTCGGCTGGCGTCAGTATTTGCGTGTTGCGTCACGTTGCCGCAGAATGCCGGCATTTTAAGGGCTGCACGACTTGGCAGCCTTGTTTAAACGCTATCGAGTTCAGATTCTGATTCGTTACAAAGGGGACGATGAATGCGACGCAAGCCGGATGTACTGTGGATATTGGCAATTTTGTTCGGCTTGGGAATCGTCACCACCGGTTACGCGCAAAGTCTGTGGGCCGCCAAGGCAGACGCGCCGGTTGAAATCACTCAGCAACAACAGTCACAGCTGCGCCGCTAAACCGCTTTTTCGCAGCGCGCTTTTCTTGCAGAAGCGCGCACTGCTGACGATTCACTCCGCCATATACCAACGCTTATCCGTCACCGTTCCTGCCAACGGAACATCCCAACTGGCAGCCGCCAGCTTCCCGACTTTCTGACACTCGTGGGCCAGTCCCAGCAATACCGGCTTGCGCCAGCTTTTGCGACGCGCGAGATAAGCGAGACTGCGGTCGTAAAAGCCGCCACCCATACCAAGACGTCCCCCTTGCGGATCGAATCCCACGAGCGGCATCAGCACCAGGTCCAGCGTCCAGATCTTGCGCTGTCGCCTGGCATTGATACGTGGCTCCGGGATGCGGAACCGGTTCGGCCTGAACGTCTCCCCGGAGCGCACGCGCTGAAACACCATTTTGGTTCGCGGCCAGGCGCTGAGCACCGGCAGGTAGGTGGTCTTGCCGCGTTTTTGAGCGGCACGAAGCAGCAGGCGCGGGTCGATTTCACCGTCCATCGGAAGGTAGAGAGAAACGTGTCGGGCGCGGCGAAACAATGGGTTTTGCGCAAGTTGACGGTACAAACCCTGCGCCGCCTGTCGCTGTTCTGCACGGCTGAGCGCGCGACGATTATGGCGAAGCAGGCGACGCAACTGTGGCCGGGAGAGGCTTGAAGGATCTGGGAGAGGAGCGGCCCCGGATGAGGTCATGCTGGCGGGTCCGTGAGGCTTTGAAGGTGATGTCGTGTAATCAGGCAGATTCACGATGCCCACCGCCAGACGGGGCGCCTGGCGATGGGTGGAAGGTTCGAGACTCCCCGACGAACCGCTGTCGGTGTAGCCCTTGAACCCGAAAGTTCAAGGTGGAGATTGCAGGAGGTTTTAAGGCTTTCCGTCGAGCGGACATGCACACCAACCCCAACGTGCAACCCCCGTGGTTGTGCGTATCGGCTCAGGGACATGACCGACTGGCAAGCACTCCAGGGAGCGGTCGCAAGTATACCGAATCATGTCCGAACAATCAGCCTTGTGCTTTATCCGAATCCGTGGCAAGGACCAGGTCTACGCGGTCCAGCAAATCGCGAACCTGCTCGCTGTTGGCACCATTGGCCTGGGCCTTTGCGGGTGGCAGTTCCTGTTTGTGCAGAAGGTCGTGGGTAATGTTCAGTGCGGCCATCACCGCAATCCGGTCTGCGCCGATGACTTTGCCGCTGCTGCGGATCTCGCGCATTTTGCCGTCCAGGTAGCGCGCAGCGCTGACCAGATTGGTGCGCTCCTCTTGCGGGCAGATGATTGAATATTCTTTGTCGAGGATTTGCACGGTGATGCTGTTGCCATTACTCATGAGTCTTGCTCCAGGGCCTTGAGGCGCGAAATCATGGACTCGACCTTTTGCCGGGCGATTTCGTTTTTTTCAATGAGTTGAGCGCGTTCCTCGCGCCAGGATTTTTCCTGAGCTAATAGGAGTCCGTTTTGACTTTTTAGTTGCTCGACACGATTGATCAATAACTCCAGTCGGGCCATCAGCGCTTGCAGGTCGTTGTCTTCCATTGTTTTCCACTGATTACTTTCAGATGAGTGGTGCAGGCGCTGGCGTCTGGATTCGCCCCGGACATCGCCTGATAGCTTGGGCGCGTCTGCCGGTGCTACGATACAAGGCCTTCATTCTAGACATTGCGCCGCCTGGCGCCTAGTTGCCCATGCCTATTCAGAATTCCCCGTACAACGGCTTCGCCACCCTGCTCACCAGCAGTGGTCATCACGTATCTCCCGCCGAATTGCACGGCCTTTTGCTGGGCCGCAGTTGCGCCGGCGCAGGCTTCGATGCAGAAGAGTGGCTGGCCGACGCTCACCTGCTGCTGGAAACAGAGCCTGACGACAAAGTGCGGCAGGCCCTGATCGGCCTGCAGGCAATGGTCAAAAGCGAACTGACCGGCGACGACATGACTGTCGTGTTGCTGTTGCCTGGCGATGATGAGCCTCTCGCTGCACGCACCGCCGCCATGGCCCAGTGGTGTCAGGGTTTCCTCAGCGGCTTCGCCCGGGTGGGTGGTCAGTCACTGAGCGATGATGCCAGGGACGTACTGCAGGATTTGGCCGCCATCGCTCAGGTTCATGACGCGCTGGACGAGTCCGAAGACGGCGAGAGCGACTACATGGAAGTGATGGAGTACCTGCGCGTTGCGCCGTTGCTGCTGTTCACCGAGTTCAACCAGAAAACCGAAGCTGAAGACGAAGCCAAGCCGTCTTTGCACTGACAGCGCGTCATTGCTGCTTCGGCCACGCCGTCTTTGCGCGGCGAAGGCCGAAGCGCACCTCCCGGAGAACCGCACTTGCCCATGATTCATATCCCGAAAGCCGAATATGCCCGCCGCCGCAAGGCGTTGATGGAGCAGATGGAGCCCAACAGCATCGCCATTCTGCCCGCGGCGGCTGTGGCGATTCGAAACCGGGACGTTGAGCATGTGTACCGCCAGGACAGCGACTTTCAGTATCTCAGTGGCTTCCCGGAGCCTGAAGCGGTGATCGTCCTGATACCCGGGCGTGAGTACGGTGAGTACGTCCTGTTCTGTCGCGAGCGCAATCCCGAGCGCGAGTTGTGGGACGGCCTGCGCGCTGGTCAGGACGGCGCGATGCGCGAGTACGGCGCCGACGATGCCTTCCCGATCACCGACATCGACGACATCCTGCCCGGCCTCATCGAGGGTCGCGATCGGGTGTACTCGTCCATGGGCAGCAATCCTGAATTCGATCGCCATGTGATGGAGTGGATCAACGTCATCCGTTCCAAGGCGCATCTGGGTGCGCAGCCGCCGAAAGAGTTCGTTGCCCTGGATCACCTGCTGCACGACATGCGCCTGTATAAATCCGCGGCTGAAGTGAAAGTGATGCGCGAGGCCGCGCAAATCTCGGCCCGTGCCCACGTGCGGGCGATGCAGGCCAGTCGCGCCGGGCTGTACGAGTTCAGCCTGGAAGCGGAGCTGGATTACGAATTCCGCAAGGGCGGCGCGAAGATGCCGGCCTATGGCTCCATCGTCGCGTCGGGGCGCAACGCCTGCATCCTGCACTATCAGGAGAACGACGCGCCGCTCAAAGACGGTGACCTGGTGCTGATCGACGCCGGTTGCGAGATCGACTGTTACGCCAGCGATATCACCCGCACGTTTCCGGTGAGTGGCAAATTCTCCGCTGAGCAAAAAGCGATCTACGAAGTGGTACTCAAATCCCAGGAAGCAGCATTTGCGGCGATCAAACCCGGCAATCACTGGAATCAGGCCCACGAGGCTACGGTTCGGGTCATTACCGACGGCTTGGTAGAACTTGGACTGCTGCGAGGCGCGGTGGATGAACTGATTGCCGCCGAAGCGTACAAAGCTTTTTACATGCACCGCGCCGGACACTGGTTGGGCATGGACGTGCACGACGTCGGCGAATACAAGGTCGGTGGCGAGTGGCGTGTGCTGGAGGCCGGGATGGCGCTGACCGTCGAGCCCGGCATTTATGTGTCCCCGGACAATCAGACCGTCGCCAAAAAATGGCGCGGGATTGGCGTGCGAATCGAGGATGACGTCGTGGTGACCAAAAAAGGCTGTGAAATCCTGACGGGCGATGTGCCGAAGACCGTGGCCGAGATCGAGGCCTTGATGGCCGCCGCACGAACGCAAGCCGCATGAGCCGCTTCAATCTGGCCATCGTAGGTGGCGGACTGGTGGGTGCAAGCCTGGCGCTCGCCCTGCAAGCCGGGGCAAAAGCGCGCGGCTGGAAAATCGTCCTGATCGAGCCGTTTGCGCCCGGCGACACCTATCAGCCCAGCTACGACGCGCGCTCTTCCGCGCTGTCGTTCGGCGCGCGGCAGATTTACGAGCGCCTGGGCCTGTGGCAGCAAATCAGCCGCCGCGCCGAGCCGATCCTCAACATTCACGTTTCCGACAAAGGCCGGTTCGGCGCTGCGCACCTGTCTTCGATGGAGGAAGGCGTTCCGGCGCTGGGCTACGTGGTTGAAAACGCCTGGCTGGGCCAATGCCTGTGGCAGGCCCTGGACAAGGACGTGATCAGTTGGCGTGTGCCGGCCGAAGTCACGCACATGCAGGCGCTGCCCGACGGCTACCAACTGACGCTCAACGATGAAACGCAGCTCACTTGCGACCTGGCGGTGCTGGCCGACGGCGGCCGTTCCAGCCTGCGCGAGCAGTTGGGTATTGCCGTGCGACACACGCCGTACGATCAGAGCGCGCTGATCGCCAACATCACACCGGGCGATGCCCACGCTGGTCAGGCTTTCGAGCGATTTACCGAAAATGGCCCTATGGCGTTGCTGCCGCTTCCGGATAACCGCTGCGCATTGGTCTGGACGCGCACCGGCAATGACGTCCAACGCCTGATGGCGCTGGACGACCGAAGCTTCCTGGAAGAATTGCAGGGCGTCTTTGGTTACCGGCTGGGTGCGCTCAAGCAAGTGGGTGCGCGTCACAGCTATCCGCTGGCGTTGATCCAGGCCGAAGAGCAGATCCGCTCCCATCTGGTGGTGCTCGGCAACGCCGCCCATAGTCTTCATCCGATTGCGGGGCAGGGCTTCAATCTGTCGCTGCGCGATGCTGCGTCCCTGGCCGAAGCGCTGCTGGCCAGTGAAGCGCCATTGGGCGAGCTGTCGACGTTACAGGCCTACCGCGCACGCCAGAGGGTTGATCAAAAACTGACCGTCGGCTTTTCCGATCAAACGACCCGGCTGTTCAGCAGTCAGCAGTCCCTTGTGACGGCGGGCCGTAATCTAGGCCTCCTGGGCCTGGATCTGTTGCCTTCAGCCAAGAGCTGGTTCGCCCGTCAGGCCATGGGGCTGGGGACGCGAAGCGATGTCTGAACACTCCATTCATTCGTGGTTTTTGCCACAACCGAGAACGATTTAAAGCATGGAAACGCGCGCAGATCTGCTGATTGTCGGGGCCGGAATGGTGGGGAGCGCGCTTGCGCTGGCGCTGCAAGACAGCGGGCTGAAGATTCTTGTGGTAGACGGCGGTCCCCTGACGGTCAAGCCGTTCGTGGCCGATGCGCCATTCGAGGCTCGGGTCAGCGCGCTGTCCATCGCCAGTCAGCGCATTCTCGAACGGCTCGGCGTCTGGGAGGGCATCGTTGCGCGGCGCGTCAGCCCCTACAGCGACATGCACGTGTGGGATGGCAGCGGCACGGGCAAGGTGCACTTTTCTGCATCTAGTGTTCATGCTGAAGTGCTCGGGCACATCGTCGAAAATCGCGTGGTGCAGGATGCGTTGGTCGAACGTCTGCATGGCAGCGAAATCGGTTTGTTGGCCGATGCGCGTCTGGAGCAGATGCGTCACTCCGGCGATGACTGGCTCCTGACGCTGTCCGACGGCCGCACGTTGCGCGCGCCGCTGGTGGTCGCGGCCGATGGCGCCAATTCGACCGTGCGACGCATGACCGGCACCGCAACGCGGGAGTGGGACTACCTGCATCACGCCATCGTGACGAGCGTGCGTACAGCGGAGTCCCATCGCAAAACCGCGTGGCAGCGCTTCACTGACGACGGCCCGTTGGCTTTTTTGCCGCTGGATCGAGAGGGTGAGCATTGGTGCTCCATCGTCTGGTCGGTGACGCCGGAGCAATCCGAGCGTTTGATGAAGCTCGACGACGAACGTTTCTGCCGTGAGCTGGAGAATGCCTTCGAAGGCTGTCTCGGGCAGGTGATTTCTGCCGATCCGCGTGTTTGCGTCCCGCTGCGTCAACGCCACGCCAAGCGCTATGTGGCACCCGGCCTTGCGCTGATCGGCGATGCCGCGCACACCATCCATCCTTTGGCGGGGCAGGGCGTCAACCTTGGCTTTCTCGACGCAGCAGTGCTGGCCGAAGTGCTGCGCGGTGCGGTCGAGCGCGGGGAACGCCTGGCCGATGAGCGTGTGTTGAGCCGTTACGAGCGTCGGCGCATGCCGCATAACCTGACGTTGATGGCGGCGATGGAAGGCTTCGAGCGACTGTTCCAGGCCGACGCGCTGCCGGTTCGGCTATTGCGTAACGCCGGGCTGAAGATGGTCGATCATTCGGCTGAAGCCAAAGCATTGTTCGTGCGCCAGGCCTTGGGCCTGACCGGGGATCTCCCGGCCCTTGCAAAGCTCTGACGGCACAGCGTTTTTTTGTAGGAGCGAGGCTTGTCCCGCGATCGGCTGCGCAGCAGTCGTAATTGGCCGGCTGGTTTATCAGGCTTAACCGTGGTGCAAGGGTTAGCTGCCGCTGCGCGCCAGATCGCGGGACAAGCCACGCTCCTACAGATATTGGATTACCCCTCGCAACATCCGGTAACGCCTCAATCCTGACTTCGGTTGAGATGGCAGATGCGATTCACTACCATTTCGCCTCGTTTTTCCCCTCTCTCGAATCAGGAGAACCTGCATGCAGGCGAGCAAGCGTCTTTTGGCTGCCCTGGCATTAATCATGCTCGGCAGCACCGCCCAGGCCGCAGATGAAGTGGTGGTGTATTCCTCCCGAATCGATGAGCTGATCAAACCGGTGTTCGATGCCTACACCGCCAAGACCGGCGTGAAGGTCAAGTTCATCACCGACAAGGAAGCGCCGCTGATGCAGCGCATCAAGGCCGAGGGCCAGAACGCAACGGCTGACCTGCTGCTCACCGTCGACGCAGGCAACCTCTGGCAAGCTGAACAGATGGGCATCCTGCAGCCGTTCACTTCACCGGTCATCGATGCCAACATTCCCTCGCAATACCGTTCTTCCACCCACAGCTGGACCGGCCTGAGCCTGCGCGCGCGGACCATTGCGTACTCCACCGACCGCGTCAAACCTGAAGAACTTACCACCTACGAAGCGCTGGCCGACAAACAGTGGGAAGGGCGTCTGTGCCTGCGTACCGCCAAGAAGGTCTACAACCAGTCGCTGACCGCCACGCTGATCGAAACCCACGGCGCCGAGGCATCGGAGAAGATCCTCAAGGGCTGGGTCAATAACCTGTCGACCGACGTGTTTTCCGATGACATCGCGGTGCTGGAAGCCATCAACGCCGGCCAATGCGACGTCGGCATCGTCAATACCTATTACTACGGTCGCTTGCACAAGGACAATCCGGATCTCGCCGTGCGCCTGTTCTGGCCCAATCAGTCGGACCGGGGCGTGCACGTCAATCTATCCGGCATCGGCCTGACCAAGTACGCGCCCCACCCCGACGCGGCCAAGGCGCTGGTGGAATGGATGACGGGCCCCGAAGCCCAGACGATATTCGCCGGCACCAACCAGGAATTCCCGGCCAACCCGAAAGTGGCGCCGTCTGAAGAAGTGGCGAGCTGGGGCGCATTCAAGGCGGACACTATTCCGGTTGAAGTGGCGGGTCGGCGGCAGGCCGAGGCGATTCGTATGATGGACCGTGCGGGCTGGAACTGACCGCATCCAGGCAGCACCCGTCTCTAGGAGCGCGCTTGCCCGCGAAGGCTATATGTCTGTGACATAAAAGGTGCCTGACACCTTTTCATCGTGGCCAAGCGGGCTCCTGCAGCCGATCTCTCACTCTATGAGTATTCTCCTTGGCCCACTCCCCCCAGCGTCGCTGGTACCCCCTGGTGTTCACCATCGCCGCGCTGGTGCTGCTGCCGTTAAGCGTGTTGCTGTTCTCCTGGCAAACCATCGATCAGCAGATCTGGTCCCACCTCTGGGAAACCCAGATGCCACGGTTGCTGGGCAACACCTTCACGCTGGTGCTCGGCGTGGGCCTGGGCGTCACGCTGCTGGGCGTGAGTCTCGCGTGGCTGACGGCGCTGTGTGAGTTTCCGGGGCGGCGCTGGCTCGACTGGGCGCTGATGCTGCCGTTTGCCATCCCGGCGTATGTGCTGGCGTTTGTCTTTGTGGGTTTGCTGGATTTCGCAGGCCCGGTGCAGACGCTATTGCGCGAGTGGTTCGGCTCCGGCCTGCGTCTGCCGCGAGTGCGTTCTACCGGCGGTGTGATTATCGTGTTGGTGCTGGTGTTTTATCCCTACGTGTACCTGTTGGCGCGTACGGCTTTTCTGGCGCAGGGCAAAGGCCTGATGGAGGCGGCGCGCATTCTGGGGCAGTCGCCGTGGCAAGCGTTCTGGCGCGTGGCATTGCCCATGGCGAGGCCGGCGATCGGTGCCGGTGTCGCGTTGGCGTTGATGGAAACCCTGGCGGATTTCGGCGCGGTGTCGGTGTTCAACTTCGACACCTTCACCACCGCGATCTACAAAACCTGGTACGGCTTCTTCAGCCTGTCGAGCGCCGCGCAACTGGCGAGCCTGCTGCTGCTGGCCGTCATGCTCCTGCTGTACGGCGAGCATCGCGCACGGGGGGCGAGCCGGCCGAGCAACGAGCGCCCGAGGGTCATGGCGCTGTATCACCTGCATGGATTAAAAGCCGCCGCCGCCAGCACATGGTGTGGGCTGGTGTTCGCCTGCGCGTTTGTGGTGCCGCTCCTGCAGTTGATTGTCTGGGTCTGGCAACGCGGGCGTTTCGACCTCGACGAGCGCTACGCCGGGTTGATTCTGCACACGCTTTATCTGGGCGGCATCGCTGCGCTGGTCACGGTGTGCGTCGCGATGATCCTCGTGTTTGCCCGGCGGCTCGCCCCCACACGCGCCATTCGCTCGGGCGTCAGCGTCGCCAACATTGGCTATGCGCTGCCCGGCTCGGTGCTGGCGGTGTCGATCATGCTGGCGTTCAGTTATCTGGACCGGGAACTGGTTGTGCCGTTATCCAGCTGGCTGGGCGGCGCTGGCAGGCCGTTGCTGCTGGGAAGCCTGGGGGCGCTCGTGCTTGCTTATCTGGTGCGCTTTATCGCGGTCGCATACGGGCCGCTCGAGAACAGCCTGTCGCGCATTCGCCCGTCACTGCCCGAAGCCGCGCGCAGTCTGGGTGTCAGCGGGCCACGATTGTTTTTCAGGATTTATCTGCCGCTGCTCATACCCGGCACGTTGAGCGCTGCGCTGCTGGTCTTCGTCGACGTCCTCAAGGAAATGCCCGCCACGCTGCTCATGCGCCCTTTTGGCTGGGACACGCTGGCCGTGCGTATCTTCGAAATGACCAGCGAAGGTGAGTGGGCACGTGCGGCGTTGCCTGCGCTGACGTTGGTGCTGGTCGGACTGCTCCCGGTCATCGGTTTGATCAGACGTTCGGCCAAGCCGATTGGTTAGGTGCGGGGTCCTAACCTTGCGGCTACAATGCGCCGCAATCGACTCGGTCTGTCAGACAATTCCACAAATTAGCAAAGGTTTCAGACCCCAATTCACGGGGGATTTGCGGGATTGTCAGGGACTGCGTCTTCGCCACGCCCGGAAGGAGAAACCCATGGGACAGCGTACGCCCCTCTTTGACCTGCACCTCGCGCTCGGCGCGAAGCTGGTCGATTTTGGTGGTTGGGACATGCCCTTGCACTACGGCTCCCAGGTCGAGGAGCACCATCAGGTGCGCCGGGACTGCGGAATTTTCGACGTGTCGCACATGCATGTGCTCGACGTATCCGGCAGTCAGGCCAAGCCCTGGCTGCAGCATCTGCTGGCCAACGACGTCGGTAGGTTGCAACAGACCGGGCAGGCGCTTTACAGCGCGATGCTCGACACCCATGGCGGCATCGTCGACGACATGATCGTTTACCAGACCGACGAAGGTTATCGACTGGTGGTCAACGCAGCGACCGGCGACAAGGACCTGGCCTGGATGAACGCCAACCTGGCCGGCTACGACGTGCGCATCAAGCACCGCTCGGAGCTGGCCATGCTCGCCATTCAGGGCCCTAACGCCCGGCAGAAGATCGGCGAACTGGTCAATCAGGAACGCACCGCGCTTATCCACACCCTCAGACCTTTCGAAGGCCAGCAAGAGGGCGAGTGGTTCATTGCCCGTACGGGCTATACGGGTGAAGACGGCCTGGAAATCATCCTGCCAGCCACTGAGGCCTGTGCCTTTTTCAATGACATGGTCGGCGCCGGCATCTCACCGATTGGATTGGGCGCCCGCGATACGCTGCGCCTGGAAGCGGGCATGAACCTGTACGGTCAGGAAATCGACGAGCAGGTGTCGCCGCTGACCTCCAATATGGCCTGGACGGTCGCGTGGATGCCTGAAGACCGCACGTTCATCGGGCGCGCTGCACTCGAAGCAGAGCGCACGCGAGGGATTCCCTCCAAGCTTGTAGGGTTGGTCCTTGAAGAACGGGGCGTTTTGCGCGCTCATCAGGTCGTCCGAATAGCGGAAGTTGGCGAAGGAGAGATCACCAGTGGTAGTTTCTCTCCTACGCTAAGCAAGTCGATTGCGCTGGCGCGAGTGCCGATGGCCACCGCTGACCGTGCCGAGGTTGAAATCCGGGGCAAGTGGTACCCGGTCCGAGTGGTTCGACCCGCATTCGTGCGTCACGGCAAGGCCCTGATATAACCCTGATATTGAAGCCATCCCTGGCGGGTTTTTCCGCTGACCTGATGAAGTAGAGAGGAGAAGAACATGAGCACTATTCCCGCCGAACTGCGTTTTGCCGAGAGCCACGAGTGGGCCAGGCAAGAGGGAGATCTGATCGTTGTCGGTATCTCTGATCATGCGCAGGAAGCGCTGGGTGACGTCGTGTTCGTCGAGCTGCCTGAGGTAGGGAAAGTTTTCTCGGCCGCAGGTGATCAGGCAGGTGTCGTTGAGTCGGTAAAGGCTGCGTCTGACATCTACTCGCCAGTGGCGGGCGAAGTCGTCGAAGTCAACGAAGCGCTGGCCGGGGAGCCAGAGGCATTGAACAACTCGCCTTACGATTCGTGGATCTTCAAGGTCAAGCCTGCCAATGCCGCAGACCTGGGCAAGCTGCTCGACGCAGCCGGCTACAAGGCGCTGATCGGCGAATAAGCCGATCAGTCAGATGCAAAAAAGCCGCTCAGATGAGCGGCTTTTTTTTGGGGAGCGAGATTGGCGTTGTGCCGCCGACTCATCCCGACGGGTCCGCCTTATTGCTCGGCAACCAGATTCTTCGCCAGGATGGCGTTTGCCAGGTCCATGTCCGATGCCTTCAGAGCCGGATTGTCTTTGCGTACTTGATCCATGGCTGCTTCCAGATATGGGCCACGGATTTCGCCATTGCTGGCCACGAAGCTGCCAGCGTCGTCTTGTGCAGCGACGATCAGCTTGTGGTGACGGAAGGTGAGATAGGTGGAACCGGTTGTGGCACCAGATGAAAGCACATCCCGCAGAAAACCGTCGGCCATTGCTGAACCGACCGGCAGGGAAAGCAAGGCTAACGTGGCTACAGCAAGTTTAAGACGCATGACGGGTACTCCGATGTTGGTTTGTTCTGAAACGATTTGATACGCCATCTCCCGTTCTAGTTCCCATGCGCAGGGCCTCATATAGCCTCGACCTGCAAAATCGTTCCATCCTGCGCGATCACCCGGACCTGTTCGCCGGCCGGCGTATCCGGGCCGGTGACCATCCAGACGCCGTCGCCGACTTTGATTTTGCCGCGGCCGCTGACAATGGCGTCGTGTACGGCAAACGTGTGCCCGATCAATTCCGAACCGCGCATGTTCAGGCCAGGCTGGTCCGACCTGCGCTGAACACTGCGCTGACGCCGCCACCAGTACAGCGCCGTCAGGACCGATAGCACGGCGAACAGCAGGAACTGCACTTCCCAGCTTAAGCCCGGCAGGATGTAAGTGAGGACGCCGACGCCCGCCGCAGCGACCCCGATCCACAGCAGATAACCGCCCGCGCCGAACACTTCCAGGATCAGCAGCACAGCGCCGAGCCCCAGCCAGTCCCAAAACGACAGATCGTGCAGATAATTCCACATGGCTCACACTCGCTTGCCGGCTTCAGGCTTGGGCGTGTCGAACGATGCCTTGACGATCTCGCCAATGCCGCCAATGGCGCCGATCATCTGACTGGCCTCCAGCGGCATGAGGATGACCTTGCTGTTATTGGCCGACGCCAGTTTCCCCAGCGCATCAATGTATTTCTGCGCGACGAAATAATTGATTGCCTGCACGTCACCTGCCGCGATGGCTTCGGAAACCACTTGGGTTGCGCGTGCCTCAGCCTCGGCCTGACGCTCGCGGGCTTCGGATTCCAGAAAGGCCGCCTGGCGCTCACCCTCGGCTTCCAGAATCTGCGCCTGCTTCTTGCCCTCGGCGGTGAGAATGGCGGACGCGCGAAGGCCCTCGGCCTCAAGGATCTGCGCCCGCTTGATACGCTCGGCCTTCATCTGACCCGACATCGCCGCCATGAGGTCGGCGGGCGGGCTGATGTCCTTTATTTCAATCCGGGTGATCTTGATGCCCCAAGGGGCGGTGGCTTCATCAACGATCCGCAGCAGGCGCTCGTTGATGCCGTCACGCTGGCTGAGCATCGCATCCAGCTCCATCGAACCCAGCACGGTGCGGATATTGGTCTGCAGCAGGTTGCGGATAGCGTGTTGCAGGTTGTTGACCTCGTAGGCGGCCTGGGCGCAGTTGACCACTTGATAGAAACACACGGCGTCGATCTGCACCGTGGCATTGTCGGACGTGATGACCTCCTGGGGCGGGATGTCGAGCACGGTCTCCATCATGTTCAACTTGTGCCCGATGCGGTCCACCAGCGGCACGATGATGTTCAGTCCGGGCTTAAGGGTGTTGGTGTAGCGCCCGAAGCGTTCGACGGTCCACTGGTAACCCTGGGGCACCACTTTGAAGCCCATGAAGACGATGGCGATGGCCAGCGCCACGAAAAGTAAAACCACACTACCGGTTTGCATAACGGATCCCTGTTGATGACGATGAGAAGTTGATAGGGCAGAGTACGGTGACTGCCTTATGCGCCGCGAACCTTTCTTGTACCACTGGAAGAATAGCTGGGGCAGCACATTGAGACTTAAGCCACAAAAACAATAGGAGGGCGTCATGGCTGTTCTGGAAAGTTTTCGTCTCGACGGCAGGGTGGCTCTGATCACGGGCTCCAGCGCGGGCATCGGCCTGGCGATTGCCCGGGGCCTTGCCGAAGCAGGCGCGACGGTCGTGCTCAACGGCCGCAATGCCGAGACGCTGCAATCGGCCGCCCAGGCGCTGGCGGCCGAGGGGCATGGGGTTCATACCCAGCGTTTTGACGTGACGGACAGCGCGGCGGTCGCCGCTGCGGTTCAGGCAATCGAAGAGCGCGTCGGACCGCTGGAAATCCTGGTCAACAACGCTGGCATACAACGCCGTGGGCCGCTGGCGGAGTTCGCCGAGGCGGACTGGCACGAGCTGATGCGCACGAACCTGGACAGCGCGTTTTTCGTCGGCCAGGCCGTCGCGCGGTGCATGATCCCCCGTGGGCGCGGGCGCATCATCAACATCTGTTCGGTGCAGAGCGAGCTGGGCCGCCCGGGTATCGCGCCGTACACCGCAAGCAAGGGCGCGCTGAAGATGCTGACCAAGGGCATGGCGATCGATTGGGGCCCGTTCGGTCTCAACGTCAACGGCATCGGGCCGGGCTACTTCAAGACCGAGCTGAACGCTGCGCTGGTGGCCAACACCGAATTCAGCGACTGGCTGGTGCAGCGCACGCCGAGCCGTCGCTGGGGCGAAGTGTCGGAGCTGGCGGGCGCGGCGGTGTTTCTGGCCTCGGACGCGGCCAGCTTCGTCAACGGCCACATCCTTTACGTCGACGGTGCCATCACGGCATCGCTGTAATCCGGAGAATGACCATGCAAGCGATTGTCTGCCATGCCGCGAAAGACCTGCGTGTCGAGCCCGGCAACGAAGCGTTGCCGCTTTCTGCCGGCCAGCTGCGCGTACGCGTGGCTCGCGGCGGTATCTGCGGCTCGGATCTTCACTATTACCAGCACGGCGGCTTCGGTGCGGTCCGGCTGAAAGAGCCGATGGTCCTCGGCCATGAAATCTCGGCGGTCATCGAGGAAGTCGGCGACGCGCAGAGCGCTTTCAGCGTCGGACAACGAATTTCCGTATCGCCGTCACGGCCGTGCGGCGACTGCAAATACTGTCACGAAGGCCTGCCCAACCATTGCCTGAACATGCGCTTTTACGGCAGCGCGATGCCGTTTCCGCATATTCAGGGCGCGTTCCGCGAGCATCTGGTGATCGAGTCAAGCCAGGCCCATCTGCTGGCGCCAACCACGACGCTGGCTGAAGGCGCACTGGCCGAGCCTCTGTCGGTCGGGCTTCACGCGATCCAGCGCGCCGGCGGTGTGTTCGGCCAGCGCGTGCTGGTGACCGGCTGCGGCCCGATTGGCAACTTGTTGATCGGCAGCCTGCGCGCGGCGGGTGCGTTGCAGATCATTGCCGCAGACCTTAGCGACAGCGCCTTGGCGTGCGCGCGCCGCATGGGCGCCAGCGAAACCCACAATCTGCGCGACGAGCCCGAAGCACTGGCGCGCTATACCGCCGACAAGGGTTATTTCGACGTGATGTTCGAGGCCTCCGGCAGCGCC
Organism: Pseudomonas sp. NPDC078416; assembly: GCF_050268485.1. Taxonomy (NCBI): domain Bacteria; kingdom Pseudomonadati; phylum Pseudomonadota; class Gammaproteobacteria; order Pseudomonadales; family Pseudomonadaceae; genus Pseudomonas; species Pseudomonas sp. NPDC078416. The sequence goes on from NZ_JBNNGV010000001.1 coordinate 224,709, forward strand.
CACGCCTTGCGCGATGGCCTGACGTGCATGCGCCCGCGCGGGATTGTGGTGACGGTCGGGCTCGGCGGCGATGTGGCGATTCCGCTGAACCTTGTGGTGGGCAAGGAAATCGACCTGCGCGGCACCTTTCGCTTCCACCCCGAATTCGCCCAGGCGGTGGACTTGCTCAATCGCAAGGTGATCGACGTGACCCCGGTGATCTCTCATACCATTGCATTTCAGGACGCGGTGCAGGCGTTCGAACTGGCGGGGGACAAACAGCAGGCGATGAAAGTGGTGCTGGATTTCGGGGTGCCGGACCAGTGAAAGCACGGCGTTTATGAAGGTCTGACCGGGGATTGCCGGCGCGTAAACCTGTAGGAGCGCGCTTGCCCGCGAAGACGTCAGATCGTCCAATACAAAGGTAAGTTGATCCACCCGGCTCAGTAGGAGCCGGCTTGCTGGCGAACGCGTTATGTCAGTTACGAATGCATCGACTGACACGCCTCATTCGCCAGCAAGCCGGCTCCTACAGCGATTGCGGTGTGTCCGTTAACTCGGTGATGAGTCATCTGACGCTTCCGCGGGCAAGCGCGCTCCTGCAGTCGGCGGGCTAGCGCTGCTCGCTCTGCGGTGTCACGCGCAGCACCTCTTCAACCGTCGTTAGCCCCGCCGCGACCTTTTGCGCGCCTGACAAGCGCAGGCTGCGCATGCCGTCCTTGAAGCCCTGGCGACGCAACGTCGTCAGGTCCAGGTCCGCCGTGATCAGCGACTTCACGGCGTCGGACATCAACATGATCTCGTACACCCCCGCCCGCCCGCGATAACCCGTGTCGCGGCACTCCGCGCAGCCCACCGCCCGGTGCGCGCCGCTCGGCACTGGCGCCTGCCACGGCCGCGTCAGAGTCTGCCAGTCAACCTCATCCATTTCGATCGGTGCCTTGCAGTGCGGGCACAGCGTACGCACCAGACGCTGGGCCATCACGCCGAGGATCGTCGCCTTGAGCAGGTAATGCGGGACGCCCAGCTCCAGTAGACGGCTGATAGCGCTGGGCGCGTCGTTGGTGTGCAGCGTCGACAGCACCAAGTGACCGGTCAATGCCGCCTGAATCGCCATTTCTGCGGTTTCCAGGTCGCGAATCTCGCCGATCATGATGATGTCCGGATCCTGCCGCATGAGCGCGCGCACACCGCTGGCGAAGGTCAGATCGATGTTGTGCTGTACCTGCATCTGGTTGAACGCCGGCTCAACCATCTCGATCGGGTCCTCGATGGTGCAGAGGTTCACCTCCGAAGTCGCCAGCATCTTCAGCGTCGTGTACAGCGTGGTGGTCTTGCCGGAACCGGTCGGCCCGGTCACCAGAATGATGCCGTTAGGCTGCCGGGTCATGCCTTCCCAGCGACGCAGGTCATCGCCGGAGAACCCGAGCTGGTCGAAGTCCTTGAGCAGCACTTCCGGGTCGAAGATACGCATCACCATCTTTTCGCCGAAGGCCGTGGGCAGCGTCGATAACCGCAGCTCAACCTCGCCGCCGTCTGGCGTCTTGGTCTTCACCCGGCCGTCCTGGGGCTTGCGCTTCTCGGCCACGTTCATCCGGCCCAGACTTTTCAGGCGGCTGGTGACGGCCATCGCGACCTGCGGCGGGAATTGATACACGTTGTGCAGCACGCCGTCGATGCGGAATCGGACGGTACCGGCCTCGCGACGGGGCTCGATGTGAATATCGCTCGCCCGCTGCTGGTAGGCGTACTGGAACAGCCAGTCGACGATATTGACGATGTGCGCGTCGTTGGCGTCCGGCTCCTGATCGCTGGCGCCCAGCTTGAGCAGCTGTTCAAAGTTGCCCATGTTGCTGATTTTTTGATCGCTGGCGCTCGCGCCGCTGACCGATTTCGCCAGCCGGTAAAACTCGACGGCCAGTTTCTGCACGTCGACGGGATTGGCGACGACGCGCTTGATCGGCATCTTCAACACGTGGGTGAGGTCGGCTTCCCACGCATTCACATAGGGTTGCGCGCTGGCGATGGTCACCGCGTCGCGATCGACGTCCACCGCAAGAATCTTGTGGCGTTGGGCGAAGGCGTAGGACATCAACGGGGTCACCGCGGCAACGTTGATCTTCAGCGGGTCGATGCGCATGTACGGCTGGCCGGATTGCTCCGCCAGCCAGGCGGTCAAGGTTTCGAGGTCGAGTTTCTTGCCGGGCCGCTTGTGGTTATCGAACTGCTGGGTGGCGATGAGTTCGAGCGGGTGGGCGTGGAGATTCTGCGCGGCTCGGCGCAGCGTGAGCGCATATTCGGCGTTGTCCTGATCGAGGTATCCCTGCGCGACGAGGTCACGCAATACTTCGTTCAGATCCAGCCAGCGGTCCTGAGATGATGAGGCGAGGACGGACATGCGGGCTCCTTCGGACGAGACGACTTACTTCGGTGTTGAGCAAGAGTAGTCCCAAGCGTGCCAGTTGTTGCGCCCTGCCGGTAGCGAAGCGTTGCCAATATTTTCGGAGCACTCAACTGGCGGCGAGTGAGACGGCCTCGGTTACGACGTGTAATTCGCCCATGGGTTCAAGTTCGACCGAGCACACACTGACCATGTTGCGCATTTTTTCGCCAATCACCTGAGCGCGGTGCCACGTCATGCCGCCGACTTCGACGCTCACCATCAGCATGCCTTTCTGCTGCAAGACGCTGACCTGTTGGGGAATCAGGTACTGCATGGCGAACAGGTTGAGCAGCCTGCAGAGTACGTCAGCTTCCGCCTCGGCGAGGATTTGATAACGCGACAGGCAGTGAGCGTTTGCCACGGACCAGGCATCGTGGCGAAAAGGTGCAGGGCTGGCGGGTTCAAAATTCGGCATGGGGATCTCCTGACAATCTCGTCGTAGCAATGACGTTCAATGGCAGGAATTTTTACACGCTGAAAAAGAAATATCTGATCGAAGATACGCTGTATTAGGCTATATGAGACTTGTTTATGTGCAGCAGCCTACCTTCAGGAATTAACTATGCAAATTGAGCTTGATGCCTACGACCGGAAGATTCTGGCGCTGCTGCAGGAGGATGCGTCGCTGTCCAGCGCGCAGATCGCCGAGCAGGTCGGCCTGTCGCAGTCGCCTTGCTGGCGGCGCATTCAGAGGCTCAAGGAGGAAGGCGTGATCCGGCGGCAGGTGACACTGCTGGATCGCAAGAAGATTGGCCTTAATACACAGATTTTTGCCGAGGTAAAACTCAACGCCCACGGTCGGTCCAACTTCACCGAATTCACCGAGGCGATCCGTGGCTTTCCCGAAGTGCTGGAGTGCTATGTGCTGATGGGGTCTGTGGACTTTTTGCTGCGCATCGTCACGCCGGACATCGAAGCGTACGAGCGATTCTTCTTCGAAAAGCTCTCCCTGGTGCCGGGCATTCAGGAGGTGAATTCAACGGTCGCGCTGTCGGAGATCAAATCCACGACCAGCTTGCCGATTGGCAGATAGGGAGCCAGTTCCCGGCGGGAGCGCGTCCCACTGACACACCGCGTGCCTTTCGTAGGACTGGCTTCAGCCGGGAAGGCGTCGGTAGATACACCGCAAAACTGAGGGTGCTGCCACTCGCCTCTTCCCGGCTAAAGCCGATCCTACCAAAACAGCGTCAGCCGGTCCTATGCGTACGGCGTCTTACAACTTCAGCAATGTCTTCCACGCCCGGCTTTGCAGCACGGTGATGGTTTGCTGAACGCGGGCATCGAGGATTTCGTCGGTGATGTCCAGGTGCGCCAGTTGCTCGAGCTTGTTCAACTCGCCGTACAGGCGATCCAGCTCAGGCAGGTCAAGGGCCTGGCGGGCGTAATGCAGCCAGACCTGAATGCGCTCGATGCGCGGCAATTGCTCGGCCAGATCTTCCGGCTGCTGCTGATAGCGCGGCAGGTTCAGCGCGGTGGCTTCATCGCCCAGGAAACGCGGTACCCAGCTGCTGAGCATCGCGTGGCCCTGACGATTGCCACGGTTGTTGCGCTCGACCGTCCAGCTGCGCGCCATCAGCCAGCGCGAGGTGGTCAGCGAGAACAGGCCCCAGCGGGTGTCCTGCAGCTCTTCGATGAACTGCTCATGGGCAGCGGCGCGTACATCGCCATCTTCCTGACCGGCGAGCACCAGCGTGCGCCAGTCTTCCAGCAAGGCGTCCAGCGCGGCGCGCAGGTCATGGGTCGTTGCGCGAGGAGCGGCCTGACCGAGGCTGCCGGCCAAGGCGCGCAGCTCAGCGAGCACTTCTACCCACTCCTGCAACAAGCTCCAGTGACCGTTGAAACGGTATTGCTCGGCCAGACGCTGGCTGCTGCCGAGCAGGAACCAGGCGATGGCGCTGAAGGCGTCGTCTACCGAGAGCTCGCCATGCAGCTCAGGCGTCGGCAGTTTGATCGAATAGCTGCCGGCGTCGAACAGGCGATAGCCACGTTCGGCCTTGCTGATATCGCACGGCATCAGCGGCAGTTTCTCGGCCAGCTCTGCGGCCAGTTCCAGCAGCGCGGCAGGGTCGCCTTCGCGCAGCTCAAGCTCCAGTTCGCAGATTTCTTCCTGCTGCTTGCCGGCGACAACCTTGCCCAGGTCCAGCGCCGCTTCGATCACCACCTTGGTCTTGCCACGACCCCAGGCGATTTCCGCTTTCTCGCGGACGAAGTCAGTGGTGAACACCGGCTTGATGGTTTTCTTGTCCAGATCCGCCAGTTGCTCAGGCCAGCATTCGCCGTCGAGCTTCTTCAGGTCCAGCTTGGCCTTGGGCACATCCCAGTTGTATTCGTTTCGCTCGGACAGGCCTGCGACGCTCTGGCCGCGGGTCTTGAGGGTCTGAATGATTGCGTCGCCATCGCGGCGCAGGCGCAGCGCAACCTTGGCATGGGCCAGCTCGCGCTCGGGGGTGTCGAAGTACTGATTGAACAGCTCCAACCGCTCCCAGCCGCTCTTGTTGCGCTTCTTCAGCAACGGGTGCTCGCGCAGGGCTATGAGGGTTTCGCGGCTGACGCGGAGTTTGATTTCGGTTTCTTTCTGCATGGCCGGAGAATCCAAACGCTCTATCGCTGATAACAGGGGTCGCAGCCGGAATCGACACAGCTGCGTGGGCCGTGCAGTGTACAGGACATCAACCGCGACAGTTTATTCATGCGGGCCAATCGACCTATGATGGCTGGCGTGTCGCACCCCATCCCCGGAGTCGCCTATGCCGTTGCCGTCCATGAAAGACCAGTTCGCCGCCCTGATCGCCGCGCCGTCTGTGAGCTGTACGCAGCCTGCGCTCGACCAGTCCAATCGCGCCGTGATTGACCTGCTGGCAGGGTGGCTTGGCGATCTGGGTTTCGCCTGCGACATTCAGCACGTGAGCCCGGGCAAGTTCAATCTGCTGGCCACTTTCGGCACCGGTCCCGGCGGGCTGGTGCTGGCGGGGCACAGCGACACGGTTCCGTACGATGACGCGCTGTGGAAGACCGATCCGCTGAAGCTGACCGAGGTCGATGGCAATTGGGTAGGACTGGGCAGCTGCGACATGAAAGGCTTCTTCGCCTTGGCCATCGAAGCGCTGCAGCCCCTGCTCGATCAACCGTTCAAGCAGCCGCTGATCATTCTCGCCACCTGCGATGAAGAAAGCTCGATGGCCGGTGCCAAGGCGTTGGCTGCGGCCGGCGGTGTGCTGGGCCGCGCGGCGGTTATTGGCGAGCCGACCCGCCTCAAGCCGGTCCGCCTGCACAAGGGCGTGATGATGGAGCGCATCGAGATTCTCGGCCGCAGCGGTCACTCCTCGGACCCAAGCCTGGGGCGTAGCGCCCTGGAAGCGATGTACGACGCCATTGGCGAGCTGAAAGGCCTGCGCCGAGAATGGCAGGAGCAATACCGCAATCCGCAGTTCAGCGTGCCGCAACCGACCCTGAACTTCGGCTGCATCCATGGCGGCGACAACCCGAACCGGATCTGCGGGCAGTGCTCGCTGGAGTTCGACCTGCGCCCGCTGCCGGGCATGGACCCTGAAGTGCTGCGCGCGGCGATTCGGCAGAAGCTGCAACCCCTCGCCGAACTGCATCAGGTGCAGATCGATTACGCACCGCTGTTTTCGGAAGTGTCGCCGTTTGAAGAAAGCGCCGATGCGGAACTGGTGCGAATCGCAGAGCGTCTGACCGGTCATACGGCCGAAGCAGTGGCATTTGGCACCGAAGCGCCTTATCTTCAGCGCCTTGGTTGCGAAACCATCGTGATGGGGCCCGGTGATATTGCCTGTGCGCACCAGCCCGGTGAGTATCTTGAAATGTCACGTTTGCAGCCTACAGTGCGTCTGTTACGTCAATTGATCGAACATTACTGCCTGGCTACCCCTTGAGCGCGCCCATGCGCTGCTTGAGTCAGGGCCTGTCTCAGAATTAACCGAAAAGGAGAGTACGCGTGTTGCGATGCCTGTTCCGACGATAAAGCTCATGCCGTCTTGAGTGTTTCCACCCTTCGTCCATCCACTACAGGCTCCTTTCGGATATGCCCGATTACGTCAATTGGCTCCGCCACGCGTCTCCCTATATCAATGCCCACCGGGATTGCACCTTCGTCGTCATGCTTCCGGGCGATGGCGTCGAGCACCCGAACTTCGGCAACATCGTCCACGACCTCGTGTTGCTGCACAGCCTCGGCGTGCGCCTGGTGCTGGTTTACGGCTCCCGCCCGCAGATCGAAAGCCGCTTGCAGGCCCGTGGCCTGACGCCGCATTTCCACCACGACATGCGCGTGACCGATTTCGCCACGCTCGAATGCGTGATCGACGCCGTCGGCGCCCTGCGAATTGCCATTGAGGCGCGTTTGTCGATGGACATGGCCGCTTCGCCGATGCAGGGCTCGCGGCTACGCGTGACGGGCGGCAACTTCGTCACGGCGCGTCCGATCGGCGTCCTTGAAGGCGTCGATTTCCAGCACACCGGCGAAGTGCGCCGCATCGACCGCAAGGGCATCAGTCGTCTGCTCGACGAGCGCTCCATCGTGTTGCTCTCGCCGCTGGGGTATTCGCCCACCGGCGAGATCTTCAACCTGGCCTGCGAAGACGTGGCGACGCGCGCGGCGATTGATCTGGGGGCGGAAAAGCTGCTGCTGTTTGGCGCCGAGTCAGGCTTGCTGGACGAGCAGGGCCGATTAGTCCGTGAGCTGCGTCCACAACAGGTCCCCGCGCACCTTCAGCGCCTGGGCAGCAACTACCAGGCGGAGCTGCTGGATGCCGCGGCCCAGGCCTGTCGCGGGGGTGTGGCGCGCAGCCATATCGTCAGCTACGCCGAAGACGGCGCGCTGCTCTCCGAGCTGTTCACCCGCGCGGGCGGCGGCACGCTGGTGGCCCAGGAGCAATTCGAGCTGGTGCGCGAAGCATCGATTGGCGATGTCGGTGGGCTCATCGACCTCATCACGCCGCTGGAAGAGCAGGGCATCCTCGTGCGTCGTTCGCGGGAAGTGCTGGAGCGGGAAATCGAGCAGTTCAGCGTGGTCGAGCGCGAAGGCCTGATCATCGCCTGCGCCGCGCTGTATCCGATTGCCGATTCCGAGGCGGGTGAGTTGGCATGTCTGGCGGTGAACCCCGAGTACCGCCACGGTGGGCGCGGCGACGAGTTGCTTGAACGCATTGAAGAACGCGCCCGGGCATTGGGTCTGAAAACCCTTTTCGTCCTTACAACCCGTACGGCGCACTGGTTTCAGGAACGCGGCTTCGAGGCCAGCAGCGTTGATCGCCTGCCCAGCGCGCGCGCGTCGCTGTACAACTATCAGCGTAATTCGAAGATTTTTGAGAAGTCGATCTAAGGCGTGATGCCGGATTCAACACCGGCATCGACCCGACCCCCTGTAGGAGCGCGCTTGCCCGCGAACGCATTTCGGCTGCGACGGATCGGTTGATTGACACGCCGCCTTCGCGGGCAAGCGCTCCCGCAGCGGTCGTAGTGCACCTGTGATCAGCGTTGGATGCAAAACCTGTAGGAGTGAGCTTGCTCGCGAAGGCGGTGGGTCAGCTGCTCAGGTGCTGAACGACCGAAATCCAATGTAGGAAGGGCGTGGTACTTCCTCAGGGTTAATCGGGTCGTGTCAGTGATGACACGACCCACTTTGATCAGTTGCTGATCGCCAGAATGCTCGCCTGATACGCACCCACAAACGTATCGAAATCCACTTTCTCTTCGGTCTGTTCCAGCTCCGCTTGCTGAGCCAGGGACTCACGCGCTTTGCTCTCGAAGTGGGTCTGGTCCTCGGCGCTCAGCGGATTGCTGCGGAAATGGTCAGCGTGAACCTGTGACTGGCGCAGCGAGAAGGCCGTGAAGCCTTCCTTGTGCTCGGTCATCGCAGCCAGCACTTGTGCCGAAGGCGTCAGAGAGGCGTCCGCGACTTTCGCCCGCTGAACGTCCAGCGACTTGACGTGCTGATCCGTGCCCTGGCTGGCATCCAGCAGTTCACAGATCGGCCTGATCGTGTCCAGCATCTCGTTGGCCCAGACTTTAAGGTCGATCGTCGTGTCGTTGCGGTTCAGTTGCAGGCCGGGACGACGACCTTCCTTGACCACGGTCAGGAAGTTTGTGCTGGCGTTGCCGCACTCGTTGTTCGCCAGCTGCGGGCTGTCGTGCAGCGCGCAGTACAGAATGAACGCATCAATGAAGCGCGATTGCTGAAGGTCGATGCCGACCGGCAGGAACGGGTTGATGTCCAGGCAGCGGACTTCCACGTACTGCACGCCGCGCGCAACCAGCGCCTGAATCGGGCGTTCGCCGGAATAGGTGACGCGTTTCGGGCGAATAGTCGAGTAGTACTCGTTCTCGATCTGCAGCACATTGGTGTTGAGCTGAATCCACTCGCCATCCTTGTGCGTGCCGATTTCGACGTAAGGCGCGTAGGGCGTTGCCACCGCACGGCGCAGGCTGTCGGTGTACGTCAGCAGGTCGTTGTAGCAAGGCGTCAGGTCCGCCTGGGCATTGCTCTGGTAACCCAGATCGCTCATGCGCAGGCTGGTGGCGTAAGGCAGATACAGCGTTTCGGCGTCGAACTGCTCCAACTGATGCGAACGGCCCCGCAGGAAGCTGGCGTCCAGCGCCGGCGACGCGCCGAACAGGTACATCAGCAGCCAGCTGTAACGGCGGAAGTTGCGAATCAGGCCGATATAGCTTTCGGACTGGAAATCACGGTCATCGCCTTCGAATTTCGCGTCTTGCTTGAGCACGGGCCAGATGGCCTCGGGCAACGAGAAGTTGTAATGGATGCCGGCGATGCACTGCATGGCTTTGCCGTAACGCAGGGCAAGGCCCTGACGGTAGACGTACTTGAGCTTGCCGATGTTGGAGGTGCCGTAATAGGCGATCGGGATATCCGCTTCGGCCGGCAGCGGGCACGGCATCGAAGGGCTCCAGATGTATTCGCTGCCCAGTTTGCTGTACGCGAAGCGATGGATCTTATCCAGGCTGTCCAGCGTATCAGCAGGGTTGGCCAGAGCCGGAGTGATGAACTCCAGCAGCGACTCGGAGTAATCGGTGGTGATTTGCTCGTTGGTCAGCGCCGCGCCGAGGGTTTCGGGGTGCGGTGTTTGCGCCAGACGGCCTTCGCCCGTAACGCGCAGGCATTCGCGCTCGATGCCGTGCAAGCACTTCTCCAGAAGGGAGAGGTTGGAGTGCTCGCCAAGCAGAGTCAGGCGGCGGTTGAGAAGTTCGCTCAAGTTGGAATCCTTCACGCGTCAGTCGGCCCTATATGGGGGCGATATGGCGGTCTACAAGGGTGAAGAAAGGAACTGGCGTTTTCGCCTCGTCGATGGCCCTAACGCCGATGCCCGTCGCTGATCGTTCCTGCAAGGAAATCAGATAATTTCGACACTGCCTAACAGTGCCGAAATTAACTCATAACGCTATCGGACAGCTAGACGATCGCAAACGTGCCCTGCGCTTTGGCAACCAGCTTGTCGTTCTGGCGAACGTCAGCTTCGACCACCAGCGTTCGGCGTCCGGCATGCAGCACCGTGCCGGTGCAGATGACTTCGCCCTCGGCCACGGCGCGCATGTAGTTGATTTTGCATTCCACGGTGACGCTTTGCTTGTCGAAGCCATGGGCGCTGGAGCAGGCCAGCCCCATCGTGATGTCGACCAGACTGAACAGCGCGCCGCCATGCATCACATTGCCGCGATTGCGCAGGTGCGGCTCCAGCGGCAAGGCCACGATGGCGACACCTTCGTTCAGTTGCACCACTCTGCATCCGAGGGTCTTGAAGTAAGCGCTCTGAGTCAGTTCGTCAGGGATATCCATCAGCGCTTCTTCAATTGCTTGGCGTTGGCGAACAGCGACGCCATCGGGTTATTGCTCGGCGCCGGCGTGGAGGCTTCCTTGCGAGGGGCATTGCTTTGCTGCTGACGCGGCGCTGCTCCCGGACGGGCACCGCGAGCGCCATCAACTTTCTCGCCCGGCGTGTCGCTCATGCGCATCGACAGGCCGACGCGCTTACGCGGGATGTCCACCTCCATCACCTTGACCTTCACCACATCGCCGGCTTTGACCGCTTCACGAGGGTCCTTGATGAACTTCTCCGAAAGCGCGGAGATGTGCACCAAACCGTCCTGATGCACGCCGATATCAACGAACGCGCCGAAGTTGGTGACGTTGGTGACCACGCCTTCGAGAATCATGCCCGGCTGAAGATCCTTCAGGTCTTCAACGCCGTCCTGGAACTCAGCGGTCTTGAACCCCGGACGCGGATCGCGGCCCGGTTTTTCCAGCTCTTGAAGAATGTCAGTGACGGTCGGCAGACCGAAGGTTTCGTCGGTGAATTTCTTCGGATCGAGACGCTTCAGGAAGCCTGCGTCGCCGATCAGGGAGCGGATGTCGCGATCGGTCTGGGCGGCAATGCGCTGCACCAGGGGATAGGCCTCAGGGTGAACGGCTGACGAATCCAGCGGGTTGTCACCGTTCATGACGCGCAGAAAGCCTGCGGCCTGTTCGAAGGTTTTCTCGCCCAGACGCGGGACTTTCTTCAGCGCCGCACGGGTCTTGAACGCGCCGTTCTGGTCGCGGTGGGTAACGATATTCTGCGCCAGCGTGGTGTTAAGGCCGGAAATCCGCGCCAGCAGGGCCACGGAAGCGGTGTTCACATCCACACCGACGGCGTTCACGCAGTCCTCCACCACCGCGTCGAGGCCGCGGGCCAGCTTCAGCTGCGATACGTCATGTTGGTACTGGCCAACGCCGATGGATTTCGGGTCGATTTTTACCAGCTCGGCGAGCGGATCCTGCAGGCGGCGGGCGATGGACACGGCGCCACGGATCGAAACGTCGAGGTCCGGGAATTCCTTGGCGGCGAGTTCCGACGCCGAGTACACCGAAGCGCCGGCTTCGGAGACCATGACTTTGGTCATCTTCAGGCCTGGATACTTTTTGATCAGATCGCCGGCCAGCTTGTCGGTTTCGCGGCTGGCAGTGCCGTTACCGATCGCGATCAGGTCGACAGAATGTTTGGCGCAAAGGGCTGCCAGCACGGCGATGGTCTGATCCCACTGGTTTTTCGGCACATGGGGGTAAACGGTGGCGTAGTCCAGCAATTTGCCGGTGCTGTCGACGACGGCGACCTTGCAGCCGGTGCGCAGGCCCGGGTCAAGACCCAGCGTGGCGCGTGGCCCCGCCGGTGCGGCCAGCAACAGGTCGTGCAGGTTATGAGCGAATACGTTGATCGCTTCGGTTTCGGCACCTTCGCGCAGCTCGCCGAGCAGGTCGGTTTCAAGACTGGAGTACAGCTTGACCTTCCAGGTCCAGCGCACGACTTCGGCCAGCCACTTGTCCGCAGGGCGGTTCTGATTCTGCAGGCCGAAACGCTCGCTGATCATCATTTCGCAGGGGTGCAGCGTGCCGGGCAGTTCTTCACCGACTTTCAGCGCCGAGCTCAGGACGCCCTCGTTGCGACCCCGAAAGATCGCCAGCGCGCGGTGGGACGGCATGCTCTTGAGCGGCTCGTCGTGTTCGAAGTAATCGCGGAACTTGGCGCCTTCTTCCTCTTTACCCGGCACTACACGGGCACTGATCACGGCCTCGTGCTTGAGGAAGCTGCGCAGCTTCTCCAGCAGCGTCGCGTCTTCGGCAAAGCGCTCCATCAAAATGTATTTGGCGCCTTCGAGCACGGCCTTGACGTCGGCGAAGCCTTTTTCGGCATCGACGAACCGCGCGGCTTCGGCTTCAGGGGTAAGCGTCGGGTCGTTGAAGATCCCGTCGGCCAGCTCGCCCAGGCCGGCTTCCAGTGCGATCTGGCCTTTGGTGCGACGCTTCTGCTTGTACGGCAGGTACAAGTCTTCAAGGCGGGTCTTGGTGTCGGCAAGCTTGATATCGCGAGCCAGTTCAGGGGTCAGCTTGCCTTGCTCTTCGATGCTGGCAAGGATGCTGATGCGGCGCTCGTCGAGTTCGCGCAGGTAGCGCAGGCGCTCTTCCAGATGACGCAGTTGCGTGTCATCGAGGCTGCCAGTGACTTCCTTGCGGTAGCGAGCGATGAAAGGCACCGTGGAGCCTTCATCCAGTAGCGCGACGGCCGCTTCGACCTGTTGCGGGCGGACGCCGAGTTCCTCGGCGATGCGGCTGTTGATACTGTCCATAAAACCACCTGGCAAATGTGTGTGCATTAAATCAGCGGCTGGCGAACCGCCTTGAACGAGCGTTGCCTGACCTTGAAGGCGGCGCATTATACCCAGTGAGCCCTTAATAGGGGATTGCCCGGTCGATACGCTACTTTCAGCCCGCGCAGATGCTGTGAATTGCCCCCGGGTGACTCGACGAGAGCACCCATGTGGATTCAGGAAAAATCTGCTAACAATGCACACGGTGCGCATAACTGCAGCTACGCCATAATGCGCGCCGAGATCAAAGGAGCTTCCAATGAGCAGCACTGCACAAACGGCTGAAGGCGAGAAAATCCTCATCGTTGACGATGACCCGGGCTTGAGCAGCCTGCTAGAACGCTTTTTCAACAGCAAGGGCTATCGCGCCCGGGCTGTGCCCAACGTGGAGCAAATGGATCGGCTGCTGGCGCGCGAAGTGTTTCACCTCGTGGTGCTGGACCTGATGCTGCCGGGCGAAGACGGCCTGTCCGCCTGCCGCCGTTTGCGCGCCGCGAACAATCAAGTCCCCATCATCATGCTCACCGCCAAGGGCGACGAGCTCAGCCGCATCAAGGGCCTCGAGCTCGGCGCTGATGACTACCTCGCAAAACCTTTCAACCCTGACGAGCTGATGGCCCGCGTTCGCGCCGTGCTGCGTCGTCAATCCGCCCCCGTACCTGGCGCGCCTGCCACGGAAGACGAAACCGTCACCTTTGGCGACTACGCGCTGTCGCTCGCTACACGCGAGCTCAAGCGTGGCGACGAAGTGCACATGCTCACCACCGGTGAATTCGCCGTATTGAAGGCGCTGGTCATGCACGCCCGTGAGCCGCTGACCCGGGACAAACTGATGAACCTGGCCCGTGGCCGTGAGTGGGACGCGCTGGAGCGCTCCATCGACGTCCAGATATCCCGTCTGCGTCGTCTGATTGAAGTGGACGCTGCCAAGCCGCGTTACATTCAGACGGTCTGGGGAGTGGGTTATGTTTTCGTGCCAGACGGTGCCAACAAGCAGTAACAGCAAGTTAGACGGTAACCTGCCGGGCCTGTTTTACGCCCGCCTCCGTTAGCCAGTCACCTCGATGTTCGCGAAAGCGGCCATTGGCGTGACTGGTTTTTGCTGTGTCATGTGTTCCGCAAATTCGCGAGCCCGGCTCGCTTCCGCAAAGTGTGTAGCTGCTGTTATGAAGACACCGCTCTGGTTCCCGCAAAGTTTTTTCTCCCGCACCCTGTGGCTGGTGCTCATTGTCGTGCTGTTTTCGAAGGCGCTGACCCTTGTCTATCTGCTGATGAACGAGGATGTTCTGGTCGATCGGCAGTACAGCCACGGCGTTGCGCTCACTTTGCGGGCTTACTGGGCGGCCGATGAGAGTGACCGGCAGACCATCGCCGACGCCGCCGGGCTGATCCGCGTGGTGGGCGGCGGTGTGCCGGAAGGCGAGCAGCACTGGCCGTACTCCGAGATCTACCAGCGGCAGATGCAGGATGAGCTGGGCGCGGACACCGAAGTGCGTCTGCGTGTCCACGCGCCCCCGGCGTTGTGGGTGAGGGCGCCGAGTCTCGGCGATGGCTGGCTGAAAGTGCCGCTGTACCCGCATCCGTTGCGCGGGCAGAAGATCTGGAGCGTGTTGGGCTGGTTCCTGGCGATCGGATTGCTCTCGACGGCTTCGGCATGGATCTTCGTCAGCCAGCTCAATCAGCCGCTCAAACGCCTGGTTTTTGCCGCCCGCCAGTTAGGCCAGGGCCGTAGCGTGCGGTTGCCGGTGGGCGACACGCCCAGCGAGATAACCGAGGTCTACCGCGCGTTCAACCAGATGGCAGAAGACGTGGAGCAGGCAGGGCAGGAGCGCGAGCTGATGCTGGCCGGGGTGTCCCACGATTTGCGAACGCCGCTGACCCGGCTGCGTCTGTCACTTGAACTGATGCCGACCAATAACGAGTTCATGGAGGGCATGGTTCGCGACATCGAAGACATGGATGCCATCCTCGATCAATTCCTGGCATTCATCCGGGACGGGCGTGATGAAGAAGTCGAAGAAGTCGATCTGGTCGAGCTGGTCCACGAAGTCGTCGCCCCGTACAACAACCCGGTTGAACAGGTGCGGTTGTGCCTGGAGTCCATTCCGCCTTTCCCGTTGCGACGGGTTTCCATGAAGCGGCTGCTCAACAACCTCATTGGCAATGCGATGCACCATGCCGGTGACGGCGTTGAAGTAGCGGCCTACGTTTCCGGCGACAGCGGTGCGCCCTATGTGGTTCTGAGTGTGCTGGATCGCGGCATGGGTATCGACCCTTCGGAGCTGGAGGGCATTTTCAATCCCTTCATCCGTGGCGACCGCGCCAGAAGCGGCAAGGGGACAGGGCTTGGTTTGGCGATCGTCAAGCGAATCGCCGCGATGCACGGCGGCAATGTCGAGTTGCGTAATCGTTCGGGAGGCGGGCTGGAGGCCAGAGTTCGCCTGCCCTTGGGGTTATTGCTGCCGCGGGATGCTGATTGATTCGTTCGTGATTCTGCCTGGAGGCCTTGGGCGGGCGACGTGCTCGCGACCAACGCCTTCGTGCAGAAACGGGACTGGGCTTTAGCCCTTGCCCTTGGTGCGGGTCATGTGCGGCCCGCCGTTTTTCTCTATGTACTCGATGATTATCCCCGCGACATCCTTGCCGGTGGTGGTTTCAATGCCTTCAAGACCTGGCGATGAGTTCACCTCCATCACCAGCGGCCCGTGGTTGGAACGCAGGATGTCGACGCCCGCGACACTCAGGCCCATGACCTTGGCCGCGCGAATGGCCGTCATACGCTCTTCCGGGGTGATCTTGATCAGGCTGGCGGTGCCGCCGCGATGCAGGTTGGAGCGGAATTCCCCGGGCTTCGCCTGACGCTTCATCGACGCAATGACCTTGTCACCCACCACGAAGCAGCGGATATCGGCGCCACCGGCCTCCTTGATGTACTCCTGCACCATAATGTCCTGCTTCAGGCCCATAAAGGCCTCGATCACGGATTCAGCCGCCGTCGCGGTTTCGCACAGCACCACGCCGATACCTTGCGTCCCTTCGAGCACCTTGATCACCAGGGGTGCGCCGTTGACCATCTGAATCAGGTCAGGGATGTCATCCGGTGAGTGGGCGAAGCCGGTGACGGGCAAGCCAACGCCGCGTCGCGACAAAAGTTGCAGCGAGCGCAGCTTGTCACGGGAGCGCGCGATGGCGACGGATTCGTTGAGCGGGAACACGCCCATCATTTCAAACTGACGCAACACGGCACAGCCGTAGAAGGTCACGGAGGCGCCGATGCGGGGTATGACCGCATCAAAGCCTTCCAGGGGTTTTCCTCGGTAGTGGATCTGCGGCTTATGACTGGCAATGTTCATATAGGCGCGCAGGGTATCGACCACCACGACCTCGTGGCCGCGCTGAATGCCAGCTTCGACCAGACGACGAGTTGAATACAGACGCGGGTTTCGCGAAAGCACAGCGATCTTCATGCAGCACCTGTGGCAGAGAGATTTGAAGCCGGGAACACCGGCTTGTCCTGAATATAAGTAACGCCCGGATTGACCACCAACTGGCCATCAATCAGGGCTTTGGAACCCAGCAGCAGCCGGTAGCGCATGGCCTTGCGGCAGGCCAGCGTGAACTCCACCGGCCAGACCCGATCCCCCAGCGCCAGCGTCGTGCGAATGACGTAGCGAACCTGGGCGTGACCGTTGGAGCTTTTGATGGTTTTCATCGCCACCAGTTGTGCCTCACAGCGACGATGACGCAGCTGCACCACCGTCCCCAGATGAGCGTTGAAGCGCACCCATTTCTCACCGTCCCGTTCGAACGGCTCTATTTCTGTCGCGTGCAGGCTGGAAGTGCTGGCACCGGTGTCGATTTTCGCGCGCAGCCCGGCGACGCCCAGATGGGGCAACGCCACCCATTCGCGAAGGCCGATGACTGTTAGATGGTCAAATGTTTTCAAAGCGGTTCCGTTCGTTTACACGTTCTGCCAAGCACCGGCATCGATCTGCGCCAGCGCCTGGAATGCAGGCTTGGCGAACCAGTAGCCCTGCATGAGGTAAATGCCGCAGTCGGCGAGGAAGTCTCGTTCGCCTGCCTGTTCAATGCCTTCGGCGATCACTGTAACGTTCAGGTCCGTACACATTGTGACAATGCCGCGCACGATGGCCTGTCGTGCGGGGTCCAGATGGACGTTGCGCACCAGCGCCATGTCGAGCTTGATCAAATCAGGCTGAAAGTCGGCGAGCAGGGTCAGTCCCGAGTGCCCGGCGCCAAAATCGTCGATGGCGGTCTTGAAGCCAAACTGGCGGTATTGGCGAAGAATGTTGGTCAGGTGGCTGTTGTTGCAAATGTGCTCGGTTTCGACGGTTTCAAAGATCAGTCGGTCCAGCGGAAAGTTGTGGGCCCGGGCGGATTCCAGGGTGCTGCGAATGCACAGTTCGGGGCGATAAACCGCATTCGGCAGGAAGTTGATCGACAGGTGTTCGTCCATTCCCAGCCGGGCGGCAGTTGAAATCGCGCGGGTTCGGCACAATTGATCGAAACGGTAACGGTTGGTGTCGTCAACCCGGTTCAGCACAGACAAGGCACCCTCGCCGTTGACGCCACGTACCAACGCCTCGTGGGCAAATACCGAGTGGTCGCGGACGTCCACGATAGGCTGATAGGCAAATTCAAAGTCGAAATCCAGCGCGGAGCTTTCTTTGCAGCCCTGGCACCCACCAGTCAATGACGTTGGGAAGTCTGTCACGTCGTTCTCCTGAAGCCGGTGCTTTAGTCTTGGTGGGCAGTGTAAACGAGGGTGGCGGTTACTGCGTCCCCGGCGTGACGTAGTACGGTTTCTGACCATTACACGATTGAGGAATTCAGATGACACAGAAGTCAGACGAGGACGACAAAGTCCGTCTGGACAAATGGCTTTGGGCGGCACGCTTCTTCAAGACGCGCGCCCTGGCGAAAGCCGCCATTGAAAGCGGGAAGGTTCATTGCCGCGGCGAGCGTTGCAAGCCGGGGAAAGAGCCGCGTGTGGGGGATGAGTTGCAGATCAGAGCAGGCTTCGATGAGCGGACCGTCGTCGTCCAGGCATTGTCGATTGTCCGCCGTGGCGCGCCTGAGGCTCAGCTGCTGTACAGCGAAACGCCGGAGAGCCTTGCCAAACGCGAGCAAGCCGCCGAGATGCGCAAGGCCGGAAGCCTGGGCGTGACGACTGACGGCAGGCCGACCAAGAAGCAGCGCCGGCAATTGTTTCATTTTCGTTCGGGTGACGACTGACAATCTCGCCGCTTTCCGGGATCGTGAGTTAATCGACCCCGGACGGCTCGGTAGCGACAGGCAGCTTACAAATGAGAGCCCTGCTTCATGATGCTCAGGCATTTGAGCAGCGGCAGGCGGTTCAGCGCATTGAAGACGGGCGCGGTCAGTCGAAACAGAAATCCGGTGGCAGTGGCCACGAACGGGGTGTAGCAGCTCCAGCCCAGCGCGAGCAACGCGATCATCACGCCGCCGATGTAGTCGTCCTGCCCCCAGTGTGCGCCGGCAACCAGGCGCGGCATCATAAACAGGAACGCCAGCGCCCAGATGACCACGCGCTGGCCGACCGTACGGCTGTAGACGCTCATGAACATCGCCCAGATCAACAGCACCGAAGCGTGGTCGCCCGGGAAGCTCTGGCTGGAGCGATCCTTGAGCTGCCACTTGTCTTCAAGCCCCGGGAATATGTCGCTGAGCTTGATGGCATCAGGGATCATCATCGATGCGCTGTCATGTTGCAGCGCGCTGTGGTCGATGATCTTGGAAAACACCGTCCGGATGATCAGCAGCAGGATCAGCGTCAGCACAAAGCCAATCAGCGCGGCACGGGTTTGCAAGGATTTGAACACCCAGTCGCCCTTTATAAGCAGCGTGAGAAGAATCAGGCCGACGACAATGTCGAAGGGCCGCATGCTGGCAACCGCCCAGATCCACAGCCACGCTTTGTTTTGCTCAAGCGGGCGGTTCAGGAGGTGAAACAGGCCTTCGTCGAAGTGAGTGAAAGCCGCGTGGCCCGTGGGCCAGATCCACAGCAGTAGCAGTGCGAGCGCCACCAGATTACACAGCAAGAATTTTTTGGCGTTCCACTTGGGTTGGAACAACGCGGGATAGTCCATAAAATGCCCCCATCGGCATGACAGTGCACCAAGCGGTGCTTAAACCGCGCTTTATAGGCGGTTGTCATCATTTTGTCATCCATTCAGATACCTTCTCCTATGTCAGACTTTGCGGATACCGATTACACCCAGCGCTTCATCTTTGACGAGAGCGACGTGCGCGGCGAGCTCGTGGCCCTTGAGCGCAGCTATGCCGAGGTCCTTGCCAAACACCCGTATCCCGAGCCGGTCGCTCAGTTGCTCGGCGAAATGCTCGCCGCCGCCGCGTTGCTGGTGGGCACGCTCAAGTTCGACGGTCTTCTGGTCTTGCAGGCCCGGTCGCTGGGGCCGGTGTCGCTGCTCATGGTCGAATGCTCCAGCGAGCGGGAGCTGCGCGGCATCGCGCGCTACGACGAGACCCTGGTCAAACCGGACGCCACGCTGCTCGACCTGATGCCCGAGGGTGACCTGACCATGACCATAGACCCGCGTCAGGGCAAACGCTATCAAGGCATCGTGGGCCTGGACGGCGCCGACCTGTCGGCGTGCCTGTCCGAGTACTTTGTGATGTCGGAGCAACTGCCGACGCGCTTCTGGATCAAGGCCGACGGCAAGCGCGCGCGCGGGCTGCTGCTGCAACAGCTGCCGGCCGAGAAGCTGAAAGACCAGGAAGAGCGCGAGGCCAGTTGGCAGCACGTCAATGTGCTGGTCGACACCCTGACCGCCGAAGAACTGCTCAGCCTGACCAATGAAACCGTGTTGAAACGGCTGTTCCACGAAGACGTCGTGCGCATGTTCGACGTCCAGCCACTGGTGTTCCGTTGCAGCTGCTCGCGCGAACGTTCTGGCAATGCGCTGGTCAGTCTTGGTCTGGAAGATGCACAGCAGTTGGTGATCGAGCATCACGGTGCGGTGGAGATCGACTGCCAGTTCTGCAATCAGCGCTATCTGTTCGATGCAACCGATGTAGCGCAGCTGTTTGCAGGGGGTGGGGTAGATACCCCTTCCGATACCCGCCATTGATGTAGTGCGGGTCCTGCGCTGAAAGCTTTCCGCCCGGCCCGCTTGACTCTTCTTCATGTAGTTCTGACAGGAGGGCCCTACCTTTTTTGGGCTTTTCTGGCATAATCCGGCCACTTTTTAGCTGTAGTAGTGTTTTTTTTTCTACTACAAAACGTTTGGAGCACTCGGCCATCGAGCCGACGGGGAATCTCATGACGCAAGCCAATAACGCCGTTCACACCGATCTCAGTGTCGACGATCTGGTTAAAGAAGCCCTCAAACGCGAAGAAGGCGTGCTGTCCGATACTGGCGCACTCGTCGTGGAAACAGGCCACCGTACAGGCCGCTCGCCTGTCGACCGCTTCATCGTAGACGAACCCTCCACTCAGGCCGCGATCGCCTGGGGCCCGATCAACCGCAAGTTTCCGGCCGACAAGTTCGACGCCCTGTGGGCACGTGTCGAGGCGTTCAACGACGCCCAGGAACACTTCGTTTCCCACGTTCACGTAGGCGCAGCCGAAGACCACTACCTCGCGGTCAAGATGACCACGCAGACGGCCTGGCAGAACCTGTTCGGTCGCTGCCTGTTCATCAACCCGGCCCAGTACAACCCGGCCGGTCGTGAAGAATGGCAAGTGCTGAACGTGGCCAACTTCGAGTGCGTGCCTGAGCGTGACGGCACCAACTCCGACGGTTGCGTCATCATCAACTTCGCCCAGAAGAAGGTCCTCATTGCCGGTATGCGTTACGCCGGTGAAATGAAGAAAGCCATGTTCTCGGTGCAGAACTTCCTGCTGCCGGCGTCCGACGTGCTGCCAATGCACTGCGCAGCCAACATCGGTGAAGAAGGCGACGTGACACTGTTCTTCGGTCTGTCCGGCACCGGTAAAACCACGCTGTCCGCCGACGAGACCCGTTACCTGATTGGTGACGACGAACACGGCTGGGGCGAAGGCGTTGTCTTCAACATCGAAGGCGGTTGCTACGCCAAGTGCATCGACCTCTCCGAGAAGAACGAGCCGGTCATCTGGAAAGCTATCAAGCACGGCGCCGTGTTGGAAAACGTGGTGCTGGACGCAGCCGGTCATGCCGACTACGCCGACAGCAGCCTGACTCAGAACAGCCGCGCCGCTTACCCGCTCGAGCACGTTGAAAAGCGCTCCGAGAAGAACCTGGGCGGCGAGCCAAACGCGGTGATCTTCCTGACCTGCGACCTGACTGGCGTGCTGCCACCGGTGTCGATCCTCAGCGAAGAACAAGCGGCCTACCACTTCCTGTCGGGCTACACCGCACTGGTAGGCTCCACTGAAATGGGTTCGGGCGCCGGCATCAAGTCGACGTTCTCTACCTGCTTCGGCGCACCGTTCTTCCCGCGTCCGGCGGGCGAATACGCAGAGCTGCTGATCAAGCGCATCCGCGGTTTCGGCTCCAAGGTCTACCTGGTCAACACCGGCTGGACCGGCGGCGGCTACGGTGTCGGCAAGCGCTTCAACATTCCGACCACCCGTGGCGTCATCGCAGCCATTCAGAGCGGCGCGTTGATCGGTGCAGAAACCGAGCACCTCGACACCGTCAACCTGGACGTCCCGACTTCCGTGCCAGGCGTCGAAACCGGACTGCTCAACCCACGTAATACCTGGGCTGACAAAGCGGCGTACGACGAAGCAGCCAAAGCGCTGGCCGGTCTGTTCATCGAGAACTTCAAGAAGTTCGAAGTGAGCGATGCGATCAAGGCAGCGGGTCCGAAGCTGTAAGATCGGAACCTGCTCAAAAGAAACCGCCCTTCGGGGCGGTTTTTTGTTGGCGGGTGTTTATGCCGTCAGAAGTTTGGGGCATGTGCACGCGGCAGTCTTGACACCAATCCCTTGTAGGAGCGCGCTTGCCCGCGATCGCGGTGTATTTGTGACGAAGATGGAAGCTGACAGATTGCTATCGCGGGCAAGCGCGCTCCTACAGTAAATGCGGTTCAGTCAGCGAGTCGGGCTCTTGCCGTAGGCGAACAAGCACTGCGGACGGATAGATCTACCCATCAGCTTTCGTCGTCACCGGAAAATCCTGAGTGATGTCGAAGCTGCCCTTCGCCACAACGCTCTTCGCATTACACAACTTCGCGTCGAACCCCGGATGGCGTTCGCCGTGCTCGGCCGCGTACGCAGCGGCTTCCCGTGTGCATTCGTCGGTGGGCTGTTCAGGGGACAGCGCTGCGTTGAACTGAAACGTACCGATCAACCGGTAGCGGTCGAGCAGTTTGTTGGGAGAGCTGAGTTTCTCGATTTTGCTGAAGACGAGCTGGACGTTGCTGTTGTTGCCGCCCTTGTCCGCGTCGAAATATTGATAGTACGAACCGGTGTCGTAGGACGCGCTGTTTTCATCGTGGGCCACTTCGACGCGGCCACCCTGAAACATGATCGCTTTCTTCTCCTGATCAGGGTTGTCGAAGGAGAACCCAAGGATTGGCCCGATGCTCACCTCATTGCGGTCGCCTTCGGCTTCCTGGTCCGCGCTCAGTGTCAGCCAGTTGGAGCCAGGCAGTTTGCCGGGCAGGAAGCCAACGGCTACCTGATCCCCCGTCGCCTGGTAGTGCAGATTGAGAGCGCCGCTCACGTCCACCGTCATTGACTTCGACAAACCACGCGCGTCGGCAGTGGCCGGAGCGGGTTTATCGGCGTCGCTGTCGCCGCACCCCGCAAGCGTGGCAATCGTGGCAGCGAGCAAGAACGGCAGGTAGCGGGTGTGAATCATGGGGTCTTCCTGAAGTGATCGGCGTGAAAGCCTCTGCTTGGCGAAAGGTATGACCATGAATTCGGAGGGAGGATCGCAACGTCGCGTAAAAAGTTGCTAACCCATGGGGTTGAAGCCGCTCGCTGCGCTGCAATAGCGCTGATGGGAAACGTCATCGCCGCCTTTGCGGCACTCATTCCGGAACCAGATTTTCGCGCCTTTGCGGCACTCACGGAACTCGATTGAGCCGCGCCGCAGGTTTGCGCAGACGCTGGTGCTGTCGATCTGATTATCCAGAACCAGCCATTGTGCGGTGTACCAGCCTTTGCCGTCCCACTGCTGGACAAGCCTGGTTTCGCTGAACTGCTCATGCTGTCTGGCGACCCGCGGCTGGCCCGCTTTGAACTGTGCCATATACGCCGCAGAAACCATGCCCTGAGCTTGCGGGTTGTCGCGGGGTTGTGGGTGTTGGCCGAAGCGGCAACGCACGACGGACTCGTCAATCACGTTGCCTTCCTTGATGCAGTCCGCCAGAGGCTGCGGGACGTCCGCCCGGGATTGCGTGACAGGGCGGCGTGCTTCAAAGGGTGTTGGTTTGACCTCGACGTCGCGGAGGGCGGGAGGCGCGATCTGTTCGGGACGCCGCTCATGCAAGAAGAGGTAAGCACAGCCGGCAATGGCGACCATCAGCAGGAAAACGTTACGGTACAGCGTCGAGCCAGCAACGACGCGGCGGCGGGGCCGGAGATCGTCATCGTCAGCACTCATACGCTCGCCGCGTGTCCAGTCGTCCGGGTCATGCTTCATCCGGTCTGGCCCTTTCAACGCGATGAGGTGACATCAAGGCTGATACGTCCGCGCGGCTTCACAATATTGCGCTTGGGCCAGTTTGTTCTTGTCGCTCTTGTCTTTGGCGACGCGTTTGCTCCAGTCGCTGCACATGTCTTTGAAGTACGGCGCAGCGGCGCGGCGGCATTCGCGGTGCTCCACGCTATCGGCGAGAAAGTTCATGCACACGCTGCTGACCTCGACGTGATTGTTGTAGATGCGATAGCGGGCTTCGTAACGGTTGCGGCCGTCAATTTCACGGATGAACACACCTGCCACTTCATAGCGTCGCGCGGGCTCGGTTTTGGGCTTGGCGGCAACGGTCTTGTAGTTGGCGAGGTAGCGTTCAGAAACCATGCCCTGGGGGCGTGGGGCTTTGTAGTCAGCAGTCTGGGCCTCACCAAAACGGCAGTTTATGACGTCTTGATCAATCACATTGCCTTCTTTCAGGCAGGTGTCGAGCGGCCGTGCGCTGGCGGTTTGCGCGGCATCAGCCTTGGGTGCGATGTAAACGACTTGTTCGACGTTACGCACTTGAGCGACGGGCTGTGCCGGCTCGGGCTCGCTCACGACTTCCGGGATGGGCGGGGTGGGAATGACCGTTGCTGCCGGCTTGGGTGTGCGAAACATCTGGGCGATCAGAAAGATGATTGCGATCAGCAACGCCAGGCAGATCAAAAGGCTGCTCAACGGCCAGTTGCTTTTGCCCGATAGCACCGTGCGCCGGGCGGGGTGAGAGCCGAGCACAACGTCGAACTGGTCGGGGGCCAGTCGTTGCATGATGAGCCCGTCATCCTCGGGCTGGGGCGTGGATTGCATTGCCTCTCCTTGGCGAATCTTGGGTTGTCGAGCGGTTTGCAGTCGAACGGGGGGCCTGACGTGCAGCGCTTGAAAGCGTCGCGCGAGATTAATCGTCGCAATGACGTTTTGCCAGCACTGCGCGCGGTGTTCGTATCCGGGATGTATCCTGTCCGATATTTCTGTAATGGTTTAGGTGTATTGCGCCCGGACCCACCGCGCTATGGTTCACGCCCTTGCGACGGTCAAAGGAGTGGCAGCACATGCATCAAACCCTCGAGCAGGTTTTCGGTTATCGGCAGTTTCGCGCCGGACAAGAGGCCGCCATCAGTGCGGTGTTGGCAGGGCGGTCCGCCGCGGCGATATTTCCCACGGGTTCCGGTAAATCCCTCTGCTATCAGCTGCCGGCATTGCTGCTGCCGCATCTGACGTTGGTGGTGTCACCGCTGTTGGCGCTGATCCAAGACCAGTTGGCCTTCCTTCAGCGACACGGCATTGCGGCGGCGAGCATCGACTCGGCGCAAAGCCGCGATGACGTGGCCGATGTCATGGCCAGGGCGCGCTCCGGTGAGCTGAAAATCCTGATGATTTCCGTCGAGCGCCTGAAGAACGAGCGTTTCCGGCATTTCATCACTCAGGTGCCGATCTCCCTTCTGGTCGTGGACGAAGCGCACTGCATCTCCGAGTGGGGCCACAACTTCCGGCCCGATTACCTCAAGCTTCCTGACTACCAGCGCGAGTTCAATATCCCCCAGGCGCTGCTCCTGACCGCGACCGCGACGCCTCAAGTCATCGATGACATGCAGAGCAAGTTCGGCATCCTGCCGGACGATGTGGTGACAACCGGTTTTTATCGGCCCAACCTTACCCTGCGGGTTGAGCCCGTTGCCGGCCGGGACAAGCGCCGGCGTCTGGTGGAGTGGCTGGGAGAACGGGCCGGGCAGCCGAGCATTGTCTACGTCACGCTGCAGAAGACCGCCGAGTTCGTGGCAGCTCATCTGTCGCAGAACGGTATTCCGGCGTACGCCTACCATGCGGGCCTGCCCCACGATAAGCGCGAGTCGATCCAACGCCAGTTCATGGACGGGCGTCTGAACTGCATCGTCGCCACGATTGCTTTCGGCATGGGCATCGACAAGAGCGACATCCGCAACGTCGTGCATTTCGATTTGCCCAAATCCATCGAGAACTACAGCCAGGAAATCGGTCGTGCGGGCCGGGACGGGGCGACGTCGGAGTGTCTGGTGCTCGCCAATCGCGACAGCCTGAACGTGCTGGAGAATTTCGTGTACGGCGACACACCGGAGCAGGAAGGCATCCTCCGGGTGCTGGAAGACCTGCAAGGCGCGCGTAACGACAGTCAGTGGGAGTTTCTGCTGGCGCCCTTGTCCGACCTCAGCAACATTCGCCAACTGCCGCTCAAGACGCTGCTGGTGCAGCTGGAACTGCGCGGGATCATTGCGCCGCGCTATTCGTATTTCGCGGAATACCGGTTCAAATACCTGATCGAACCGCAGGTGTTGGTGCAACGGTTTCAGGGGGAGCGACGCGAGTTCGTGCAGGCGCTGACCGAAACATCAAGCCGGGCGCGCACCTGGGCAACCGTCAACTTCGACGCGATGTATCAGCAGTATCAGGCCGAGCGCGGGCGTGTTGTGACCGCGCTGGATTTCTTTCAGGAGAAGGGCTGGATTGAACTTGAAAGCAAGCAGATGACCGAGGTCTACAGCCTGATCGCCGCCGACTTCGACGCGCAGGCGCTGAGCGAGGAGTTGCATGACTACTTCGTCCATCACGAAAAGACCGAAGTCGCGCGCATCCACGCGATGCTCGAACTGTTCGCCAGCGAGCAGTGCCTCAGTCATCGTCTGGCTCACTACTTTGGCGACGACCGTGCGCCTGAGCATTGCGGTCATTGCTCGGTGTGCGAGGGGCATGTGGCCGTGCTCCCCGAGCCGCCAGCCCTGACGCCTTTGAGCGAGCAGGACTTCGCGGATCTGTGCAGCGAGTTCGTCGGCAAACACCTTGAAGCCCGAGGGCATGAACCGGGCGCGGAGTGCCTGACGCGGTTTCTCTGCGGGATCAGCGTGCCAATGTTTACCCGGCTAAAGGCCCGCAACATCGGCGGGTTTGCGGCGCTGGAGGCGTATCCGTATGCCGAGGTGCGTGAATGGATTCAGAGCCAGATTCAATAGCGGTCACGGATTTCATGAGCGAAAAAAACGACAGACAAACCGGAGGGAGCCACATGAACGACACCCCGCAGCGCGCCGACTACCGCCATTTCCAGCCGATCGTCACGCGCTGGCACGACAACGATGTGTACGGCCATATCAACAATGTCACCTACTACAGCTTCTTCGACAGCGCCGTGAATACCTACCTGATCGAGCAGGGCGGGCTGGATATCCATGACGGTGAGGCGGTGGGCTTTGTGGTCAGTTCGTCGTGCGACTACTTTGCGTCGATTGCCTATCCGGAGCTGATCGAGGTTGGGCTGCGGGTTGGCAAGCTCGGTAACAGCTCGGTGCAATATGAGCTGGCGGTGTTCAAGGCGGGGGAAGACGAGGCGCGGGCGGCAGGCCGCTTCGTGCATGTGTTCGTGAATCGGGCGTCCAATCAGCCGGTGCCGATCCCGTCGGGGTTGCGGCAGGCGCTTGAGCGATTGGTGATCTGAAAATGAAACCGGCCGCTTTATGGGCGGCCGGTGTTCATCGTTTCAGATGCGCGCGTCAGACTCGACGGCATCAGTCACGATGGTGCTTGCGATGACCGTACGCGTGACCGCGACCGTGTTTGTAGTCGCGGCGATCGCCACGGTAGCCGCGGCCTCGGTCGTCGTCACGGCGGCTTTCGTCGCCCATGTAGTTGCCGAGTGCGCCGCCTGCGCCGCCGCCTGCTGCGGCGCCGATCAGGCTGCCAGTGCTGCCACCGACACTGCGGCCAATCACGTTGCCGCCCGCGGCACCCAGGCCGCCGCCGATTGCGGCTTCGGTACGGTTCCGGCGGTTGGCGCCCACTGCGCCACCGGCCGCGCCGCCAAGGCCGGCACCGATTGCCGAACCTGTGCTGCCGCCGACCTGTTGGCCAACGACAGAGCCGAGTACCCCACCCAATGCGCCGCCCACGCCGGCCGTCACGTTATCGCCTGCTGAGGCAAAACCGCTGACCAGTGAGAACGACAACAACAGAATCGAGGAATACTTCATGTATGGATGCTCATAGGGATGACGCCGCGATCCTGCAAGGATGAAGAAAATGTCACAATCTAAATCCGACGAATAGCACGACCTGTATACAAAACGCTAACTTATTGTTTTGGCTTGGGAACCTAAGTCAGGTCGGCGAGTCATACGCTACTTGATAAAGGCCCGAATCTCGCGATTCGGGCCTTTTTTTGTGGCTGCGAGGAGGGTGAGCTTTCTTGCGATGAGGGTCGCCACATCCGCTAACTATCCAGCGGTTGATAGATTCCCTTCGCGAGCAAGCTCACTCCTACAGGACATGCGCAGATCAAATGATCCGCGCGGTCTCCGCATGTCGCTCCAGCTTGATTGCGACGAACTTGGACGTTGGCGTGCTGCTGCCGTCGCCCACGCTTTCCAGCGGCACCAGGGGGTTCACTTCCGGGTAGTACGCGGCAGCCTGGCCGGCCGGGATGTCGAACGGCAGCAGCGTGAAGCCTTTCACGCGACGCGTGATGTCATCGCCCCAGATCGACACGATGTCCACCTTCTGACCGGGTACGAAGCCCAGACGAATGATGTCGGCCTCGTTCACGAACATCACGTCACGCTGACCTTTCACGCCGCGATAGCGGTCGTCCAGGCCATAGATAGTGGTGTTGTACTGATCGTGAGAACGCATCGATTGCATGATCAGGTCCGGCACGATGCCTGTTCCACGCACGCTTTCGTGCACCAGATCGCTCGGCAGCACGTTCGCCTTGAAGTTGGCCCGCGCACTTGGCGTGTTCCAGCGGCGGGAGCCTGCGGCGTTGCCCAGATAGAAGCCACCCGGGTTCTTGATCTTCTCGTTGAAGTTCTGGAACGACGGAATGGTGTCGGCGATCAGGTCGCGAATACGGCTGTAGTCTGCCACCAGCCACAGCCAGTCCACCGGCTGCTTGCCCAGCGTTGCATTGGCGATGCCCGCCAGGATCGCAGGCTCGGAACGCATCTGCGGCGACAGCGGCTTGAGCTGACCGTTGGACGCATGAACCATGCTGAACGAGTCTTCAACCGTTACCGCTTGCGGGCCTTCGGCCTGGATGTCGATGTCGGTACGGCCGAAGCACGGCAGAATCAGCGCTTCCTTACCGTGGGCCAAGTGGCTGCGGTTGAGCTTGGTGCTGATCTGGACGGTCAGGTCGCAGTTGCTCAGGGCTTCGAAGGTGCGCGGGCTGTCCGGGGTTGCCTGGGCGAAGTTGCCGCCCAGACCGATAAAGACCTTCGCGCGGCCTTCCAGCATCGCGTGAATCGCTTCGACGACGTTATGGCCGTTTTCACGCGGCACCTTGAACTGGAAACGTTTCTCCAGCGCATCAAGGAAGAACGCCGGTGGACGCTCGTTGATGCCCATCGTGCGGTCGCCCTGCACGTTGCTGTGGCCGCGCACCGGGCACAGGCCTGCGCCAGGCCGGCCGATGTTGCCGCGCAGCAGCATCAGGTTGGAAACTTCCTGGATGGTCGGCACCGAATGGCGATGCTGAGTGATGCCCATCGCCCAGCACATGATCACGTTCTTGCCTTTGGCGTACATCCGCGCGGCGAGCTCGATGTCGGTCAGTGGCAGACCCGACTGCTCGACGATGAACTCCCACGAGGTGTCGTCGATGGCGGCCAGGTACTCCAGCACGCCATTGGTGTGTTCGTTGAGGAACGTGTGATCGAACACCGATGGCTCGTTGTTCGCCTGGGCTTCACGTTCCCACTGCAGCAGAAACTTGGCCATGCCGCGCAGCAGGGCCATGTCGCCGCCCAGTGCCGGACGGAAATACGCCGTGTTGGTCGGCTCGGAGCCGTTGCTGAGCATTTCCAGCGGGTGCTGAGGGTGCTGGAAACGTTCCAGGCCACGCTCTTTCAGCGGGTTGACGCACACCACTTGGGCGCCACGTTTGACCGCTTCACGCAGCGGCTCCAGCATGCGCGGGTGATTGGTGCCCGGGTTTTGGCCGAGCACGAAAATCGCGTCCGCGTGTTCGAAGTCTTCGAAGGTCACCGTGCCTTTGCCGACGCCCACGCTTTGGGACAGCGCAACACCGCTGGCCTCGTGGCACATGTTCGAGCAGTCGGGGAAGTTGTTGGTGCCGTAGGCACGCACGAACAGCTGATACAGATAGGCCGCTTCGTTGCTGGCACGGCCCGAAGTGTAGAACTCGGCCATGTTCGGGTTCGGCAGATTGTTCAGGTGCTTGGCAATCAGCGCAAAGGCGTCGTCCCAGGCAATTGGCTTGTAGCGGTCGGTCTGGGCGTCGTAGACCATTGGCTCGGTCAGACGGCCCTGATATTCCAGCCAGTAATCACTTTGTTCGAGCAGCGCGCTGACGCTGTAGCGGGCGAAGAAGGACGGGTCGACGCGGCGCTTGGTCGCTTCCCAGTTCACCGCCTTGGCGCCGTTCTCGCAGAACTTGACCATGCCGCTTTCCGGCGAATCGCCCCACGCACAGCCCGGGCAGTCGAAGCCGCCGTTCTGGTTGGTCTTGAGCATCGTGCGGATGTTCTTCAGGGCGTTGTCGCTGGTCAGCCAGAAGTGGGCGACGCTGATCAATGCGCCCCATCCGCCGGCCGGCCCTTTGTAGGGCTTGTAGCGAGGGGTCGATACTTTGTCGGCTTCTTTATGCATGCTCACGCTTGATTCTCCAACGCAGGACTGTAAACCCGCGGCGCACTGTGTTTAGGCAGATGAATGAGGTTGAGGTTGTGGCGGCGAGCCCATTGCAGCGCCAGGCCGGTCGGCGATGACAGGCTGACAAGGGTCTGAATGCCGGCACGTAATACTTTTTGAATCAGTTCGAGACTGCAGCGGCTAGTAACGATAGCCAGCCCGCCCGTGGTCGGGATGTTCTGGCGAATCAGTGCGCCGATCAGCTTGTCTAGAGCGTTATGTCGGCCGATGTCTTCACGACCTAAAAGAATTTCGCCCTTGGCGTCCATGAACATAGCGGCATGAACCGCGCCGCAGTGTTCGCCCAACGGCTGAAACTCCCCCATGCGCGCGCGCAGGCCTTTCAGCCATTCAGCGGGGGGAAGGGGCGCGCCGGGCAGGACGTTGAGCTCGGGCAATGCCTGCTCGACGGCTTCGACGCCACACAATCCGCAACCGCTGGTGCCAGCCAGTTGCCGACGCTGGGTCTTCAGGTTCCAGAAGGCACGGCTGGCGATTTCGACTTCTGCGGTCTGCGCAGAACCGCAACCACCGAGCTTGATGTCGTAGATCTCGTCCGGTGATTCAATGAGCCCGCTGCCGATGCTGAAGCCGACGATAAAGTCTTCCAGATCGCTGGGCGTGACCAGCATGACGGCCTGACTGATGCCGTTATAGGCGATCGCCAGCGCGACTTCCTCGGCAAGCACGTTGGGCTCGCTGACGTCGTGTTCGAGGTTCGAGTAGCTGTAGGACTGGCTTGCGGCGGGCGCGGGCAGTTGCTGTGCGGGCGCCGTGATATCCATGTGCTTGGCGTGCATCGGGAGTAACCGGCAGATTGATTAGGCTTAAGCCTAGGCCTCCGGTCGGATAACGTCTAATCGCTAGTACTGATGCACCGATAGATGACGTCGATCAACTCTCTTCCATCATCGTGTGATAGAGCGCCAGACAGGCTTCAGCCAGTGCCGACCGCGGCGCTGAGCGACGCATGATCAAGCCCAGCCGAGCCAGGGTCTGGGCGTCTTCGATAGGTTGCAAACGCAGATGCTCGGTGAGCGATTCCAGCCCGCCGTCCAACGGCATGATCGCGCAGCAGAAGCCGCCATGAACCGCTTGCAGCAGCTGATGGACCGCATCGGTCTGAATGATCGGCTGCGGATGGAGGCCGCGGCTGTGGAAGTTGTGATCGATGGACTGCCGAAAGTGCATGCCGCTGGTGAGCAGACCCAAGGGGAGTTCGGTGAGGCTTTCCCAGCTTGAAGTGGCTTCGGCAAAGCTGAAATAACGCTGGTCGTACATCACGCCCATACGGGTTTCGGCCAGTTGCAACGAGTCGAAGCGCTCGGAATCCAGTCGGTCCAGGTACGAAACCCCGAGGTCCAGGCGGTTGCTGGCGAGCTGATCGAGGATCTGCTCGGAGCTCAGCGATGAAAGCTCGAAGCGCATGTTTGGGTGCAGGGAATGCAGGCGTTGCAGCAGTGGCAGCGGATCGAAGTTCGAGAGCGGCACCACCCCCAGTCGCAACGTGCCGACCAGATGCCCGCGACAAGCGGCCGCTTCAGCCTGCAGACCGTCGTAGGCTGCCAGCACCGTGCGCGCCCATGCCAGAACGCGTTCGCCCGGCGCGGTGAACCCTTCGAAGCGTTGGCCGCGATTGACCAGCGGCAGATCCAGCTCTTCTTCAAGGCTGCGCAGACGCATCGACAGTGTCGGCTGCGTGATATGGCAGCGCGCAGCGGCTTGCCCGAAGTGTCGGGTCTCGTCGAGGGCGATCAGAAATTTCAGCTGTTTAATGTCCATCTTCATTCCTTGAGGCACTGGCTGGCCCGGCGAAGTCTATCGCGACCGAACGTCGAATGGCTTGAAACCTTGGGGCGCGGCATCGGGTGGCAGTTTTGTCGGGCAATGTCAGCGGATTAGATGTTGCGCGGGGAAACCACAACGACATCACAAGGACACCAAGGAGAAACCCATGAGTCTGTTCAGTTTTGTGAAGGAAGCCGGCGAGAAGCTTATCGACCGGCTCACCCCAGGAAACGCCAATGCCAGGATGAGCTGAAAAAGCACATCGAGTCTGTCGGGTTGGGCAATCCCAACGTCCATGCAACGGTCGACGGCGACAAGATTACGTTGACGGGCGAAGTCGCCAGTCAGGAAGAGAAAGAGAAGGTTGTATTGGCTGCCGGCAACATCGCCGGTGTAGGCAGTGTTGATGATCAACTGACTGTCGCCGCCGGCGCACCTGCCGTAGTTGCCGCGACGTTTGTCACTGTCCAGAAGGGCGATACGCTGAGCGCTATTTCGCTGCGCGTTTATCACGATGCCAACAAGTACCAGAAAATCTTCGACGCCAACAAGCCGATGCTGAAGGACGTCAACAAGATCTATCCAGGTCAGGTTCTGCGTATTCCTGAGTAAGGGCAGTCGTGCTAGCCGTACGGCAATCACGTCCCACTGGCCGTACGGCAATCACCGTTCGCGCTGGCCGTACGGTGATTAATTGTAGGAGCGCGCTTGCCCGCGAAAGATTTGTACATCCAATGCAGATGAGTCGGATGTACCATTTTTCGCAGGCAAGCGCGCTCCTACAGTTGTTTTGCGGTGCTTATAAGCCCTGTATCAACGACCGATAATCCTCCACGGCTTCGAATTCTTCGGTGTCCTTCGGGCCTTTGCGGCTGTCCGGCTCGCGCACGGCCAGCAAATGACCGATCCCGTATCGTCCTGCGCTGCGCAAGATCGGCAAGGTGTCGTCAATGAAAAGACTGCGCGCAGGATCGAACTTGATGTCGTTTTGCAGCGCGTCCCAAAACTGCGGGTTTTCCTTGGGATAGCCGTAGTCATGGGAGCTGATCAGACGCTCGAAGTAGGGCGCCAACTCCAGTCTTTCCATCTTCAGTGACAGCGAGTCGCGGTGAGCATTGGTGATCATGATCACCCGTTTACCGGCCTGCTGGACGGCTGCCAGAAACGTCTCGGCGTCGGGGCGCAGGGCGATGAGGTGGGCGATTTCGACTTTCAGGTCTTTCACCGGCAGGTTCAGCTCCGAACTCCAGAAGTCGGTGCAGTACCAGTTGAGGGTGCCGGCGTTTTTTTCGAACAGCGGCATCAATTCCAGTTGCGCCATCGCCAGGCTGACCCCGTGCACCTCGGCATAGCGCTTGGGCAGATGCTCCAGCCAGAAGTGATTGTCGAAATGCAGGTCGAGCAGCGTGCCGTCCATATCCAGCAGAACGGTGT
The DNA here is from genome assembly GCF_050268485.1 of Pseudomonas sp. NPDC078416. Taxonomy (NCBI): domain Bacteria; kingdom Pseudomonadati; phylum Pseudomonadota; class Gammaproteobacteria; order Pseudomonadales; family Pseudomonadaceae; genus Pseudomonas; species Pseudomonas sp. NPDC078416. The sequence goes on from NZ_JBNNGV010000001.1 coordinate 257,859, forward strand.
CGATATCGCGCCAGGGCAAAGAAGGCATACAGGTCTCTCGGCGTTGGATGAGTCGCGTGGGTTTGCGGCGAAGACATCCGCAAAAGCCACGGTATAGTAACCCGTCTACGCCAAGGAGCTCGTCATGCAGCAGAAACCTACCGTCCTCTCTCGCGAAATCGTCGCGAGCAGCCGTCTGTTCCGCGTTGAAGAAGTGCAGTTGCGCTTTTCCAACGGCGTCGAGCGTACCTACGAGCGGCTGGTCGGCAGCGGCAGTGGCTACGGCGCGGTGATGATCGTGGCCATGCTTGATGCAGATCACGCCGTACTCGTCGAGGAGTACTGCGGCGGCACTGACCAGTACGAGCTGTCGCTGCCCAAAGGGTTGATCGAACCGGGCGAAGACGTCCTTGCCGCCGCCAATCGCGAACTCAAGGAAGAAGCCGGTTATGGCGCGCGTACCTTGGTGCATCTGACCGAGCTGTCGCTTTCGCCGGGCTACATGAGCCAGAAAATCCAGGTCGTACTGGCCACCGATTTGTATGAGGAAACGCTGCCCGGCGACGAGCCTGAGCCGATGCGCGTGGACAAGGTCAATCTGCGTGAGCTTTCCAGTCTGGTTCAGAACCCGCAGTTCACCGAAGGGCGCGCGCTGGCTGCGTTGTACCTTGCCCGCGATCTGCTGGCCGAACGGGGTGATTTCTTGCCATGAACCCGACATTCGCCCATTTGCCGCACCCGCTGCTTGCCCCCGTCATTGAGCTTTGCCGCCAGGCCGGCGAAGTCATTCTGCCGTTCTGGCGCTCCGGCGTGGAGGTTACGGTCAAATCGGATGACTCGCCTGTCACGGCCGCTGACCTGGCGGCCCATGAGCTGTTGGTGGCGGGCCTCAAGGCGCTGGACCCGAGCATTCATATCCTGTCCGAAGAGGACGCGAACATCCCGTTGAGCGAACGCAGCCAGTGGCAACGCTGGTGGCTGGTGGACCCGCTGGACGGCACCAAGGAATTCATTGCCGGCAGCGAAGAGTTTACCGTCAACGTGGCGCTGATCGAGAACGGTCGCGTGGTGTTTGGCGTGGTGTCGATGCCGACCAATAACCGCTGCTATTTCGGTGGCGCCGGGCTGGGTGCGTGGCGCAGTGACGACGCGCAGCATCTGGCGCCGATCAGCGTGCGCAGTGAACCGGGCGCGGGGGAAGCGTTCACGGTGGTCGCCAGCCGTCGTCACTCCAGCCCCGAGCAACAGAGGTTGCTGGCCGGTTTGTCGGATGTGGTGGGTGAGCTGCAACTGACCAACATCGGCAGCTCGCTGAAGTTTTGCCTGCTGGCCGAAGGGGCAGCAGATTGCTACCCGCGTCTGGCGCCGACGTCTCAGTGGGACACCGCTGCTGCACAAGGTGTGGTGGAAGGCGCGGGCGGCGTGGTATTGAACCTGGACGGCACGACCTTCGATTATCCGGCGCGCGAGACGTTGCTGAATTCGTTCTTCCTGGCGCTGCCGGGGGAAGCCACGTGGCGTGGCGCGTTGCTGGCGCTGGCGCTGACCTGAAGCTTTCGGTTCCCTCGTAGGAGCGTGGCTTGTCCCGCGATCGGCGACGCAGTCGTCGCAGATGCAGCGCTGGGTTTTCCAGAGCGAATTGCACCGATCGGATTTGCGACCGCTTTGCGATCGATCGCGGGACAAGCCACGCTCCTACAGGTGGAAGGATGTGTTCAGCGATGCAGCACGAACTGCCCGACGAACTCCACAGCCGTTTCTTCAGATCCATCAGCCACGATCCAGGTGTGCAGCGCCAGTCGCGCGCGGCCGCGGCGTTGGTAGAGCTTCAGAAATTTCTCCCAGTTCGCTTCATCCGGTGCGTCGCAAATGGCGACGCCATCGCGAGTGACCGGCAGGGGATAACTGATCTGGCCGTCCTGGATCACGATGTGCCCGTCGTCGATCCCGACTTCCTTGAGCCGCAAATACAACCAGCCCCAGCCCGCCAGTACCGCACCGCAGTACAGGCTACCGCCGAACAAGGTGTTCTTGTGATTGACGTTAGGTGCCAGCGGCAGGTGCAGGCGGAGCTGGTGGTCTCGCCAGCCCAGCACCTTGATGCCCATCTCACGGGTGAGGGGAATGTCCCGGTGCAGCACCGTTTCCAGGCCTTCAGCGGACAAGCAGTCCCGATCATTCATTGTCGTCGGACCCCGCACCGTTGAAGGTCAGCCCGTGCTTGCGCAGTTTGTCGTGCAGGGTTTTGCGGGGCAGGCCCAAGGCTTCGGCGAGGCTGCGGACCGAGCTGTGCGGGCGGGTCAGTTCGGCGGCAATCAACGCCCGTTCAAACGCTTCGACCTGCTCGCTCAGGCCGCCATTGGACGCCACCAGATCCGGCTGCGCGGCGCCTTCCAGTTCCAGCTCAAGGCCCAAGGCGAAACGCTCGGCGGCGTTCTGCAGTTCGCGCACGTTGCCCGGCCAGGTGTGACGCAGCAGCAGCGCCCGGTGCCCCGGCTGCAATTCGTGGCGTGGCAGGCCGTGGCGCAAACTGGCGGTGTCGGCGAAATGCTGGAACAGCACCAACGCGTCTTCGCCACGCTCGCGCAACGGCGGAATGCGCAACGGCGCGACGTTGAGGCGGTAATACAAGTCGGCCCGGAACCGTCCCTGATCCGCCGCCTGGCGCAGGTCCTCCTTGGTCGCCGCGATCACCCGGATGTCCAGCGGGATCTGCTGGTTGCCGCCCAGGCGCTCGACCACGCGCTCTTGCAGCAAGCGCAGCAGCTTGACCTGAACGTCCATGCTCATGCTTTCGATTTCATCAAGAAACAGCGTGCCGCCATTGGCGAATTCGAACTTGCCGATGCGACGCTTTTGCGCGCCGGTAAAAGCCCCCGATTCGTGGCCGAACAGCTCGCTTTCCACCACCGACTCGGCCAGCGCCCCCGCATTGATGGCCACAAACGGACCGTTACGGCGGTTGGACAAATCGTGCAGCGCGCGGGCGACCACTTCCTTGCCGGCGCCGGTTTCGCCAAGAATCAACACGTCGGCCTTGGTCGCGGCCAGCGCGCCGATCTGATCGCGCAGGCGCTGGATGGGGGCGGACAACCCCACCAGTCGAGTGCTCAATTGCTGACGGTCGCTCAGCTCAAGGCGCAGGCTGCGGTTGTCCAGCACCAGCCGGCGCAGCGCCAGGGCGCGCCGCACGCTGTCGAGCAGTGCGTCGCTGGCGAAGGGTTTTTCCAGAAAATCGTAGGCGCCCGCGCGCATGGCCTGCACCGCGAGCGGCACGTCGCCGTGGCCGGTGATCAACAGCACCGGCAACTCCGGATCCTGGACGTGGAGCTGATTGAGCAGTTCGAGGCCGTCAATCCCCGGCATGCGAATGTCGCTGACGATCACCCCCGGCCAGTCGCGCTCGATGCGCGCTTGCAGGCCTTTGGCGTCGCTCAGCGGCAGGATTTTCAGACCGGCGAGGTCCAGCGTCTGGCTCAGGGCCTGGCGCAGGTGCGGGTCGTCGTCGATCAGCACCACCTGAATGCGGCTGTCGATGGCGTCGATGCTCATGCAGATAAGTCCTCAGACGGTTGAAGGTTGACGCCCGAGGCGCCGGTGCGCATGCGCAACGTCAGCAGCGCGCCGCCTTCCGGGTGATTGGCAAACAGCAACTCCCCGCCCAGTGCGCGCATCAGCGTATCGCAGATCGCCAGCCCCAGTCCGAGGCCCTGAGTGCGCGTCTTGGTGGTGAAGAACGGCTCGCGGGCGTGTTCCAGTGCCTCTTGTGAAAACCCGGGGCCGTTGTCGCGGATGAACAGATTGACGCCTTCGGCGTTGTACTCGGCGCTGATCCACAACTTGCGCGGCGGGCCTTTTTCGGTGAGGGCGTCCAGCGCATTCGCCAGCAGATTGCCCAGCACCTGACGCAGGCGCGTCTCACCGGCCTGTACCCACAAGGTCGCGGCGGGCAGGTCACGAATCAGCTCCACCTCCATTCCGCGTCGACGCTTGGCGAGCAGGGCCAGCGCATCGTCCAGCGCCGGCTGCAACGCCACGCTTTCAGGTGCATGGCGGTCGCGCCGGGCGAAGGCGCGCAGGTGCGCAATGATCGACGCCATGCGTCCGGTGAGTTCGCTGATCAGCTTGAGGTTGCCGCGGGCGTCCTCCGTACGCTGATGGTCGAGCAGCACTTCGGCGTTTTCGGCGTAACTGCGAATCGCGGCCAGTGGCTGATTGAGTTCATGGCTGATGCTCGCCGACATCGTGCCCAGCGCCGACAGCTTGCCGGCCTGAACCAGTTCGTCCTGGGCGCGAAACAGTTCCTGCTGCGCCTGCTCGCGTTCGAGGACTTCCTGGCGCAACCGCTGGTTGACGCCTTCCAGGTCACAGGTCCGCTCGGCGACGCGCACTTCCAGTTCACGGCGCGCCTTGGCCTCGAAGTTGATGCGATCCAGATAATGCCGCCGGCGCTGCATCATCAGCCCAAGCAGGAGTATCAGCACCAGCAACGCACCACCGCCAATGGCAACCACCGTCCGCACCGGCCTCGACACCAGCATCTGGGGTGCGAGGATGTTCACGCTCCAGCCGGTCTCGTCGATCTGCTGGGTCTGCTTAAGCCAGCCGTTTTCATCCAGCTGCAGCGGGCGCGGATCGCGGGTCGGGTAGGGCTGGATGGCGACGATGGCCTGCTTTTCTTCCTCGCTGAGCGGGCGCGTGGCGCGGAAACGCCAGGCGGGGTTGGAGGTCAGGATCACCACGCCGTTGTGGTCGGTGACGAGCAACTGCTCCGGCGTCTTGCCCCACAACGTCTCGGTGAGGTCCAGGTCGACTTTGACCACCAGCACGCCGATCACGGTCTCGCCATCGCGCACAGCGGCAGCGAAGAAGTACCCGCGTTTGGCTGACGTTGTGCCCAAGCCGAAGAAGCGGCCAAGGTTGCCGGCCATGGCGTTGCTGAAATACGGGCGGAAGGCGAAGTTGCGGCCAACGAAGCTGTCGCGCTTGTCCCAGTTTGACGCAGCGAGGGTGTCGCCGTTCGGGGCCATCAGGTAGATCACCTCGGCGCCGGTCTGCCGGGCGGTGTTCATCAGCAGCACGTTGGCCTGGGCCTGGGCGTGCTTGTCCTGGGGGTTCGCCAGCATGGCGCGCAGGCCGGGCAGGTCGCCAAGAATCTGCGGCAGGACTTCATAGCGGTGCAGCGTGCCCAGCAGGTTGGCGACGTACAGGTCGAGGGTCTGGCGATTCTGGCTCAGCAGCTCATTGCGGTAATAGTGTTCGGCCAGGCGTTCGAGTGGCCACAACAGCGGGGCGAGGATCAGCGCCAGCAGGGCAAGGCTGCGCCAGCGGGGACGGCGGGGAAGGGCGTTAGTGCTGATCATGGAATCGCCGGTGGGTTCGTTGCGGTGTAGCGCGGCTGCGGATGAATCATTATTCCGCAGCCGCTCAACATCGAGTCGGCCCATTATGCCTACCGCTGCTGCGCTAAGCACTCCAGCAACGCATCGTGCCAGTCGGGCTGGCTGACGCCCCATTCTCTCTGCAACAGGCTGCAATCCAGGCGCGAATTAAGCGGGCGTGCGGCCGGCGTCGGGTAAGCGCTGGAAGCAATCGGCTCAAGCGTCGCGCAGGGTTTGCCGCTGTTGATCAATTGCTGACCAATGGCTTCAGCGAACCCGAACCACGACGTCTCGCCGCTGGCGGTCAGGTGATAAACACCCCAGGCACCTGGCGCCCCGTCACGCCAGCGTTCAATCAGCGCAGCGGTGCTGGCGGCGATGGTACCGGCCCAAGTGGGTGCGCCGATCTGGTCCGCAACGATCGACAGCTTCTCGCGCTCCTGCAGCAAGCGCTGCATGGTCAGCAGAAAGTTGCGCCCGGTCAGGGAGTAAACCCAGCTCGTGCGCAAAATCAGATGCTGCCCGCCCGCTGCAGCGATGGCCCGCTCGCCCGCCAGCTTGCTGCTGCCGTAAACGCCCAGCGGATTCGGCGCGTCGGACTCAACCCACGCGCCATCCTTGCTGCCATCGAACACGTAATCGGTGGAGTAGTGGATCAGCGGAATGCCCATGGCTGCCGCTTCTTCAGCGAACACCCCGGGGGACGTCGCGTTGATGGCGAAGGCCAGGTCCGGCTCGCTTTCGGCCTGATCCACTGCCGTGTGCGCGGCGGCGTTGATGATCAGGTCCGGCTTGATATCGCGAACCACCGGGCGGATGGATTCCGGCTGACTCAAATCCAGCTGATCACGGCCCAGCACGATCAGCTCGCCCATGTTCTGCAGGCGTTGCTGCAGCGCCTGGGACACCTGGCCCTGTTGCCCGCTGATCAGAATCCGCAGCGGCGCACTCATGGAAACAGGTCCGCGTCTTTCAGGAGCTTGCCGACCTGATCCTTGGCCGACAATTGAGGCGCTTCACTCAAGCCCCAGTCGATGCCCAACTCAGGATCGTCCCAGCGAATGCAGCGCTCGGCCGACGGCGTGTAGTAGTCGGTGGTCTTGTAGAGGAATTCTGCGTAGTCGCTCAACACCACGAAGCCATGGGCGAAACCCTTGGGAATCCATAGCTGACGAGCGTTCTCGGCAGACAGCTCCAGACCGAACCACTGGCCGAACTGCGGCGAACTGCGACGGATGTCGACAGCGATGTCCAGCACGCGGCCAACGGTCACGCGCACCAGTTTGCCCTGCGGGTTGTCGATCTGGTAATGCAGCCCGCGCAGGACGCCTTTTTGCGAGCGCGAGTGATTGTCCTGCACGAACTGATCGGCGACGCCGGTGGCCTCGGCAAAGGCCCGGGCGTTGAAACTTTCGTAGAAGAAGCCACGCTCATCGCCGAACACCTTGGGTTCGATGATGAGGACTTCAGGCAACTTGCTGGCAACCACTTTCACTGACTTTCCCCTGCGATCTTGAACAGGTACTGACCGTAGCCGGTCTTGCCGAAATAGTCAGCCCTGTTCAACAGGTGAGCGCGGTCGATCCAGCCGTTCTGGTAGGCAATCTCTTCCAGGCACGCGACTTTCAGGCCCTGACGGTGCTCGATGGTCTGCACGTATTGCGACGCGTCCAGCAGGCTGTCATGAGTGCCCGTGTCGAGCCAGGCGAAGCCGCGGCCGAAACGTTCGACGCGCAGGTCGCCGCGCTTGAGATAGGCGTTGTTGACGTCGGTGATCTCCAGCTCGCCGCGCGGGGACGGCTTGACGTCCTTGGCGATCTGAATGACTTCGTTGTCGTAGAAATACAGACCGGTCACGGCGTAGCTGGATTTCGGCGCCTTGGGCTTCTCTTCGATGGACAGCGCGTGGCCGTGCTCGTCGAAGTCGATCACGCCGAAACGCTCCGGATCCTTGACCCAGTAGCCGAACACGGTCGCGCCGGAGGTGTTGTCCGCCGCACGCTTGAGCTGCTCGCTGAAGTGCTGACCGTGGAAGATGTTGTCGCCGAGAATCAGGCACACCGAGTCATCGCCGATGAACTCTTCGCCAATCAGGAATGCCTGCGCGAGGCCGTCCGGCTTGGGCTGCTCTTCGTAATGAAAGCGCACGCCGAACTGACTGCCGTCACCCAGCAGCGCCCGGTATTGCGGCAGGTCCAGCGGCGTCGAGATGACCAGGATGTCCTTGATCCCGGCCAGCATCAGCACCGAGATCGGGTAGTAGATCATCGGCTTGTCGTAGATCGGCAACAGCTGTTTGGAGACCCCGAGGGTGATCGGGTGCAGGCGCGTGCCCGAGCCGCCGGCCAGTACAATTCCTTTAGTCATGCGATCAGTTCCTTCACGTTGGTGCCCAGGCGTTCGCCCTGATAACTGCCGTCTTGCACGTTGCGGCACCATTCAAGATTGTCGAGATACCACTGCACGGTTTTGCGCAGACCGGATTCGAATGTCTCTTCCGGCGTCCAGCCCAGTTCGCGTTCGATCTTGCTGGCGTCGATGGCGTAGCGCATGTCATGGCCCGGGCGGTCGGTCACGTAGGTGATCAGGTCCGCGTAGTGGGCCACGCCTTTGCGCTGTTCCGGCGCCAGCTCTTCGAGCAGCGCGCAGATGCCGCGCACGACATCGATGTTCTTTTGTTCATTGTGGCCGCCAATGTTGTAGGTCTCGCCGACCTTGCCCTCGGTCACCACCTTGAGCAGTGCGCGGGCGTGGTCTTCGACGAACAGCCAGTCACGCACCTGCAAGCCATTGCCGTACACCGGCAGCGGCTTCCCGGCCAAGGCGTTGAGAATCACCAGCGGGATGAGCTTCTCGGGGAAGTGGAACGGGCCGTAGTTGTTCGAGCAGTTGGTGACAACCACTGGCAGCCCGTAGGTGCGTTGCCAGGCGCGAACCAGATGGTCCGACGCCGCTTTGCTGGCCGAATACGGCGAGCTTGGCGCATAGGGCGTGGTTTCGGTGAACAGGTCGTCCACGCCATGCAGATCGCCATACACTTCGTCCGTGGAGATGTGATGGAAGCGGAAGGCTGCGCGCTCGGCTTCGGGCAAGGTCAGCCAGTAGCTGCGGGTCGCCTCCAGCAGGCTGTAGGTGCCGACGATGTTGGTCTGAATGAACTCCGACGGGCCGTCAATCGAACGGTCAACGTGGGATTCAGCCGCCAGGTGCATGATCGCGTCGGGCTTGAAGCGCGCCAGGACTTTGCTGACTGCAGCCTGGTCAACGATGTCTTCTTGCACGAACTCATACCGAGTGTTCGTGGCAATGCCCCGCAGCGACTCAAGATTCCCTGCGTAGGTCAGCTTGTCGAAATTGAGGACGTCGTGATCGGTGTTGTTGATCAGATGACGGATCAGCGCAGAGCCAATGAAGCCGGCGCCACCGGTAACAAGTATTCGCATGGATAAACCTTCTTCCCTGGAAAGACGTAAGACGATATAGACGTAGGGCGATGGAGCATAGCTTGTGGGGCCTTGCTGACCGGCGCAAGGAGCAATCCACCGACAAGCGATGATATTAATTGATGGCCCATCGCAATTAGCGCCATAAAACCGCCGCAGGTGTTTCACGGACTTAACGCCTGCCTTATCTATCGGTCTTTCAACGTATTTCTTTATTGGCAAATGACGCGGGGTTGATTAACGGTCGCGCAACTGGCGATATTGTTTGCGCACTTCTATCCCTCAGGACTCCCTCCATGTCGCTCGACACCTTGATTCGCCGCTCCAGCCTGCCATGCCCGGACGTTGACGCCGCGCAGGCCGCCGAATGGCTGGCGACGCATTACGGGCTGTCGGGCACGTTGAAAGAGCTGGGCAGCCATCAGGACCGAAACTTCCTGCTGGACTGCGCTGACGGGCGACGGTTCGTACTGAAGATCTGCCACGGTGCTTACTCGGTCACTGAGCTTGCCGCGCAACACGCAGCGCTGCGGCATTTGAGTAGAGAGCCGCAGGTGCGCGTGCCGGCAGTACTGCCGGCGCTGAAGGGCGAGGATTTGCTGTCCGTCGAGCACAATGGGAATGCCGTGCACCTGCGCCTTCTGGAGTTTATCGACGGGCAATCACTGGCCCATGTGGCGCATTTGAACCGGCACATCGTGACCGGATTGGCGCAGCTCTGCGCCCGAGTCGATGCAGCGCTGGCCGGGTTCGAGCACCCAGGCCTGGACCGTGTGTTGCAGTGGGACCCGCGACACGCCTTCGCGTTGATCGAGCACCTGCTCCCGGTCATTGCCGATGCCGATAAGCGCTCCTGCATCGCCGAGGCCGCCGAGCAGGCCCAGGCCTATTTGCTGCCGCTAGTGGCGTCGCTGCCGGTGCAGGCGATTCACATGGACATCACCGAGTACAACGTGGTCTGGGCCCGGGATGCCCATCGCCAGTGGCAGCTTCAAGGGCTGATCGACTTCGGTGATCTGGTTAGCACGTGGCGCATCGCCGATCTCTCGGTGACCTGCGCCGCGCTGCTGCACCACGCCGGGGGCGATCCGTTTTTCATCCTGCCCGCCATTCAGGCCTATCACCAGATCAACCCGCTTCAGAGCGAGGAGCTGCTGGCGCTTTGGCCGTTGATCGTTGCGCGCTCGGCCGTGCTGGTCTTGAGCAGCGAGCAACAGGCGAGCATCGAGCCGGACAACGGTTATATCCAGGCCAATCTGGCCAGCGAGTGGAACATCTTCGATGTCGCCACCTCCGTGCCGATTGCGCTGATGGAAGCGGCGATTATTGACGCGGTGGGTGAATGGGAAGTGGACGAAGAGGCCGAGCCGTTCTCGCCGCTGTTGCCGAGCTTGAGCGGGCAGGCCTTTACCCTCCTCGATTTGGGTGTGCTCAGTGAGCATTTCGTAGCGGGCAATTGGGAACACAGCGGCATCGACGAGCGATTGCTGAAAGACGCCGCTCAACGCCACGGGCTGGCCGCCAGTCGCTATGGCGAATACCGGCTGTCCCGCACGCTGCCAGACAGTGCAAAAGAGCCGGACACCTTCGCACTGCATACCGAATTGCAAATCCCCCACGGGACCGCTGTTCATGCGCCGTTTGCCGGCAGCCTGCGTCACACGGCCGACGGCGCGTTGCAGTTGGTGGGCGCCGAAGTGAACCTGCGTCTGTGGGGCGTGCGCTCTGATTTTGACGCCGGCGTCGAGTTCGGCGCGGGCGACGTGATCGGGCAGGGCGGCGGCGCGTTGATCGTGCAGCTGTGTTCGGAGCCGAATGTGAGCCCGCCGCTGTTCACTACGCCTTCGCGGGCAGCCGCCTGGCGTGCGTTGTGCCCGTCACCCAAGGGGCTGCTGGGTTTCGATTGCGATGCGCCTGCGTTGGCAGATTCTGCTGCGCTGCTTGCCCGTCGCGATGCCAGTTTTGCCCGTTCGCAAAAGCATTATTACCAGGCCCCGCCGCAGATCGAGCGCGGCTGGCGCAACCACCTGATCGACATGCAGGGCCGTTCTTACCTGGACATGCTCAACAACGTCGCGGTGCTCGGTCACGGCCACCCGCGCATGGCCCAGGTTGCCGCGCGGCAATGGTCGCTGCTCAACACCAACTCACGCTTTCATTACGCGGCGATTGCCGAGTTTTCCGAACGGCTGCTGAAGCTGGCGCCTGCCGGGATGGATCGGGTGTTTCTGGTGAACAGCGGCACCGAGGCGAATGATCTGGCGATTCGTCTGGCCTGGGCCTACAGCGGCGGGCGCGATGTCTTGAGCGTGCTGGAGGCTTATCACGGCTGGTCGGTGGCGACCGATGCCATCTCGACATCCATCGCCGACAACCCGCAAGCGCTGAGCACGCGGCCGGACTGGGTGCATCCGGTGGTCGCGCCGAATACCTATCGGGGCGAGTTTCGTGGCGCGGACAGCACGCCGTTCTACCTGCGCAGCGTCGACGCGCACTTGACCGCGCTAAAGGAGCAAGGTCGGCAAGTGGCGGGCTTCATCTGCGAACCGGTGTACGGCAACGCCGGCGGAATCTCGCTGCCGCCGGGTTACTTGCAGCAGGTGTACGACAAAGTTCGCGCCCAGGGCGGCGTGTGCATCGCCGATGAAGTGCAGGTGGGTTATGGCCGTCTCGGTCACTGCTTCTGGGGCTTTGAGGAGCAGGGAGTAGTGCCCGATATCATTAGCATGGCCAAAGGCATGGGCAACGGTCATCCCCTCGGCGCCGTCATCACCCGTCGCGAGATCGCCGAAGCGCTGGAAGCCGAGGGCTATTTCTTTTCGTCGTCCGGCGGCAGCCCGGTGAGTTGCCGCATCGGCATGGCAGTGCTCGACGTCATGGAAGAAGAAAAGCTGTGGGAAAACGCCCGCGTGGTGGGCGGCTATTTCAAGGAGCGCCTGCTGGCGCTGATCGACAAACATCCGCTGGCCGGCGCCGTTCACGGCTCGGGCTTCTATCTGGGGCTAGAACTGGTACGCGACCGCGAAACGCTGGAGCCTGCAACCGAGGAAACGACCTACCTGTGTGATCGTCTCCGTGAGCTGGGGATCTTCATGCAACCTACGGGGGATTATCTGAATATCCTCAAGATCAAACCGCCGATGGTGACCAGCCGCCGGAGCGTGGACTTCTTTGTCGACAGCGTGTCGAAGGTGCTGAGTGAGTTAGAGGGTTAAGTTGACTCTCCCCATTTGGAATTGGCCGATATATATCGGCGTTAGCTGCCATGGCAGACGCCGAAAGCGTGATTAATGTTTTTAAATCCGATTTTTATCGTCTATAACGTCTGTCTTCTTTTGCCGTAGACGCCCTCGTCGTTTCATGGAGCTCTGATACCTGTGACCACTCTCAACAGCACCCCACGCGCCGATGGCTTCTACATGCCTGCCGAGTGGGCGCCGCAGACGCAAACCTGGATGATCTGGCCCGAGCGCCCTGATAACTGGCGTCTGGGCGGCAAGCCGGTGCAGAACGATCACGTTGCCGTGGCCAAGGCCATCGCCCGTTTCGAGCCTGTCACCGTCGGCGTCTCGGCTGCACAGTACGACAACGCCCGCGCACGACTGAATGTGCCCAACATTCGTGTCGTCGAGCTCAGCAGCAACGACGCCTGGGTGCGCGATAGCGGCCCGACATTCGTCATCAACGACGCGGGCGAGGTGCGTGGTGTCAATTGGGGCTTCAATGCCTGGGGCGGTTTTGACGGCGGGCTGTACGCGCCATGGAACCTGGATGAACAGGTCGCCAGCAAAGTGCTGGAAATTGAGCGCTGCCCGCGCTACGTCACCGAAGGGTTTGTGCTGGAAGGCGGCTCGATTCATGTCGATGGCGAGGGGACGCTGATCACCACCGAAGAATGCCTGCTCAATCGCAACCGCAACCCGCACCTGTCCCGCGAAGACATCGAAGCCGTGCTGCGCGATCACTTGTCGGTCGAAAAAATCATCTGGCTGCCGGACGGTTTGTACAACGACGAGACCGACGGGCATGTGGATAACTTCTGCTGCTACGTGCGCCCCGGTGAAGTGTTACTCGCCTGGACAGATGATCCGAAAGACCCCAATTTCCCGCGTTGCCAGGCGGCCATGGCGGTGCTGGAAAATGCCCGTGACGCTAAAGGACGTCCGTTTGTCGTGCACAAAATGCCGATCCCGGGCCCGCTGTTTGCCACCGAAGAAGAGTGCGCCGGCGTGGATCAGGTGCATGGCAGTCAGGAGCGCAACCCATCGGTGCGCCTGGCCGGTTCGTACGTGAACTTTCTGATCGTCAACGGCGGCATCATTGCTCCGTGTTTCGACGATCCGATGGATGACACGGCCCGCAAAATCCTCCAGCAACTGTTCCCGGAACACGAGGTGGTCATGGTCCCGGGCCGCGAAATGCTGCTGGGCGGCGGCAACATTCACTGCCTGACGCAGCAGCAACCGGCCCCCCACCGCGGCTGAGTTGGTTCGCTTCTTGCTGTTATCAAGCCCATCAGACGATGGGCTTTTTTATGGGCGGACGGTTTGCAGTCAGCCAGATGAAGATGGGATCCCGGCGGCGCGTAATGCCTTGCGGGGTCGTCCATCTGTAACAAAAGCTCCGTAGATTTCGCAGTCCACGACATAAGAGGTTGTCCTTATGAACGCAGGTCATGAGTTGCGAGTGACTCGAGGTTTTTCTGCGAGCAGTGAAGCACGGCAGATGATGGCGGACTGGTTACGGACGACCCGGATCCCGATGGTGCGTATGCACGACGCGCAGACGCTGGAGCAACGCGGCGATTTCCGAAAGATGCTCTCCAAGCGTTACCCCATCGGGCTGATCAACGACGCAGAGATCGAGGCCATGCTGGGTCTGCTTCACAGCTGACAACGGTGTTGTGAAGGCGATCAAAGAGACCGCCTGCCTCGGTTTGACTCCCATCAAATTGACACCCTCGATAGACGGGGGATAGCATTCGCGCTTCCACCGCCTGTGGCCTAGCGCCATGTACGTGCATCAGTAGTCCACTGCGATGATTTCGTGCGGGCTTCCGGAACTGCTCAAGTCCCGGAAGACGCAACTGCCCACCCCGGGCATTTGCCACAGCGCGCGATTAATCCGCTCACAAGGACAACAAGATGAAACAGCGTATCGGCCTGCTCGCCCTGAGCATTCTCGCCGCCACTCACGCCATGGCGGACGGTCAGGCAGATTCCAAAGGATTTGTTGAAGACAGCAGCCTGAAGATCAACCTGCGCAACGCCTACATCAATCGCGACTACAAAAACGGACCGCAGGACCGCTCGGAATGGGGTCAGGCATTCATGGCTGGCTACACATCCGGTTTCACCCAGGGCCTGGTGGGCGTTGGTGTTGACGCCTTCGGCCTGTACGCAGCGCGTCTGGACGGTGGCAAGGGCAAGAGCGGCGCAGGCGGTATCGACTTCTTCAAGCAGGGCGACAGCGGCAACGCGGCGGATGACCTGTCGCGCTTTGGCGGTGCGGTCAAATTCCGGGTGTCCAATACCGAGCTGAAGTACGGCGACATGATGCCGGAGCTGCCGGTGCTCAATTACGACAACTCGCGGCTGCTGCCTGAGTCCTACACCGGCACGATGATCACCTCCAAGGAGATCAAGGGCCTCACGCTGGTGGCCGGCCGCTTTACCGCCGAAACCCGCAAGAGTGCCGAAGGCCGCGACAGTGGTGACCTGAAGAGCATCAACGTCTACGGCGGCAGCTACAAATTCACCGAAGCCTTCAGCGCCGCGTTTTACGCCTCCGACGACGAAGACGTCTTGAAGAAGCAGTACGTGAACCTGAACTACGTCTGGGCGATGCCGAAAGATCAGTCGCTTACCTTCGACTTCAACGGCTACAAGACCAAGCTGGACAAAGACTTCGCCGTCGATGACGCCCGCGACAACAAGATCTGGAGCCTGGCGGCGACCTGGGCGGTGGGTATCCACTCGTTCACCCTCGCGCATCAGCGCAGCACCGGCGAGACCGGTTACACCTACGGCGGCTACCGCAACGCAGGCGGCACCGGCGATGGCGGCAACACCATCTACCTGGCGAACTCCTACTGGTCGGACTTCAACGGCAAGGATGAGCGTTCGTGGCAGCTGGGCTACGGCGTGAACCTGGGCACCGTCGTGACCCCGGGCCTGAGCTACCGCGTGGCGTACGTGCGCGGCGACAACATCGACGACGGCAGCGGTCGTGGGCGTGGCGAAGAGCGTGAACTGTTCAGCCAGTTGACCTACGTGGTTCAGAGCGGCCCGGTCAAAGACCTGTCGGTGCGCCTGCGTAACTCGTTCCTGCGCGTCTCCAATGACGTGGATCAATACAACGTTGGCGGTAACGAAACGCGGATCTTCGTCGATTACCCGATCAACGTGTTCTGATGTGTTGAAGTCTTCTCGCTGACATTAGCTCTGGAGGAGCCGGCTTGCTGTCGAACCGTGCACGTCATTCACCACTACGGTGGCTGAACAAATGCGTTCGCCAGCAAGCCGGCTCCTACGGATTTGCACACAACCCAGACGTAAGGTTTGACGCCGACCCACTGTAGGAGCGCGCTTGCCCGCGAATGCGTCAGCTCAGACAACGCGGCTGTCGCTGACCCACCGCCTTCGCCAGCAACCCGGCTCCTACGGATTTGCGCACAACCCAGACGTAAGGTTTGACGCCAACCCACTGTAGGAGCGCGCTTGCCCGCGAATTCGCCGGCTCAGACAACGCGGCTGTCGCTGACCCACTGCGTTCGCCAGACCATCAACATTGATTGCTGGCTCAACCTCAACCTGTAGGAGCCGGCTTGCTGGCGAACCGTGCACTTCATTCACCACTACCGTGGCCGAACAAATGCGTTCGCCAGCAAACCGGCTTCTACGGACTTCGCCAGTCTCACCATCGACAAAAGCAGTCGATGATCCACCGCACTGGCGATTCGGCCCGCTCTGCCGCTACCATCGCCGCATCCCCACTCCAGCCGGTTTCACCATGGCAATCGCCGCGCCCCCCGACCTCTCCAATACCGCCGTCCCTGTGCAGCCTTTGTCACGGACGTATCCGCGCGGTTTGTACATCGAGCCCCATGAGCATGAGTGGGGGCAGGTGCTGTATGCGATGTCGGGCGTGATGTGGGTCGAGACGCCCAATGAAGCGCTGGTCGTGCCGCCGCAGCGCGCGGTCTGGTTGCCGCCCGGCGTGCCCCATGGCATTCGCGTGGTGTCGGATCTGGAAATGCGCAACATCTACCTGCGCCCGGCGCTTGCCCAGACCCTCGACACCACCGTTCAGGTGCTGGAAGTCGGTCGCTTGTTGCGCGAATTGATCGTCGGTCTAGTGGCCGAGCAGGACAAGGGATCGGATTATTACGACGCCGTGGTCAATTTGGCCCTGCTCGAACTCAAACGCGCCCGGCGTTCACTGCTGAAAGTGCCGATGCCCGATGACAGCGACCGCAGGCTGATGAACGTCTGTCAGGCGGTGATGATCGAGCCGTCCATTGACGTGTCGTTCGAGCAGCACGCGGAAAACGCCGGCGCCAGTGTGCGAACCTTGTCCCGGCTGTTTCAGGCGGTGCTCGGCATGGGCTTCGCCGAATGGCGGCGGCAGGTGCAACTGGCGACCTCGGTGGCGGAGATCATTCAGGGCGTGCCGGTCAATGCCATTGCTCGGTCGATGGGGTATTCGCCGAGCAGCTTCAGCGACATGTTTCGCCGCGAACTGGGCATGGCGCCCTCTCAGTACCCGGTCGTTGATCCAGCCAGCTAACGCGTGCGCCGACTCTGTCCGAAATTCAGAAGCTCTTGGCCGGTAGCCCTTGCCGTCCCTCCCTACACTCTGGTCATCGCTTAACGCCGTCGCGCCGCCATTGAGCCGCGCGTCCCACGCACCGGAGTTTGCCATGAGCTACGTCATTTCCCTCGCCATCGGCATCGCCGTCGGTTTGCTGTACGGCCTGCTGGATTTTCGCTCACCCGCACCGCCTCTGGTCGCACTGGTTGGCCTGCTCGGCATGCAGGCGGGTGAATGGCTGTGGCCGGTGGGCAAGCAGTTCTTCTCCAATCTGGCCTCCTGAACCGACGATTTCCCTTCCCCACTCTGGATAAACCCATCATGAAAGCACTGCAATTCTCCCGCACCGGCGACCTGGCTGCGCTGGAAGTCGTCGATCTGCCCACGCCTGTCCCGGCGGCCGACGAAGTTCTGGTGCAGATCAAAGCCGCAGGCCTGAACCCCAGTGATGTCAAAAACGTGCTTGGCCGCTTCCCCTACACCACGATGCCACGCATTCCGGGCCGTGACTTCGCGGGCGTGGTCGTCGAAGGCCCGCAGGAACTGATCGGCAAGGAGGTGTGGGGCACCGGCAAGGAAATCGGCTTTGTCCGCGACGGCTCCCACGCGGGCTACATCACCCTGTCGGCTAAAGGCGTGGCGATCAAACCGGCGTCGCTGAGTTTCGCCCAAGCCGCCAGTCTGGGCGTCCCGTACACCACGGCGTGGGACGCGCTAGAGCGCAGCCTCGTGCAGGCCGGTACCCGGTTGTTGGTCATCGGCGCCAATGGCGCAGTCGGAAGCGCCGCCATTGCACTGGCGAAAGTGCGCGGCGCTCAGGTGCTGGCAGCGGTGCGTAAACCCGACCAGCTGAAAGCGCTGCAAGAGCAAGGCTTCAACGCGATCCAGCTCGACAAACCGGAAGACCTGGGTGCTCAAGTGAACGCCGTTTTTCCAGGCGGCGCCGACGTGATCTTCGACACCACCGGCTTCTGGCTGCCGGCGGCTGTGCCTGCATTGGCGCAGTTCGGTCGCATCGCAATCATCGCCGCGCCAGTGGACGGCCACGTGCAATTGCCGGCGCTGGCGCTGTACCGCAAGGGCGGTTCGGTGGTGGGGATCAACTCGCTGCTGTACGGCGTGGAAGCCTGCGCGCGGATGCTGGAGCAGTTCGGCAAGCTGTTCGATGAAGGGGCCTTGCCGCTGCCAACCGGGCTGATTGAATCGCCGCTGGAAGAAGGCCTGGCGCGTTACGCAGAAGTGAATCAGGGCGGCGCCGACAAGGTGATTCTGCTGCCGTGACAGGCAAGCACAAGCCTCGGAGCAAGGCCGCCTTACTGGACGGGTAGCCCTTTCAGGTAGTCATGCTGGGCGCGTTTGATCGCGCCGTTGGACTGCAGCGTCTCGATCGCGGTCTTCAGCTTCTCGACCATCTGAGGATCGCAGTCCTTCGAGCAGGCCAGATACAGATCGGCGGTCATCAGTGACCGGCTCATCATCAGCGGGCGGTCGCTGATCTGCTTCCAGATATAAAGCGTTTCCGGCACGCCGTTGAACCACGCATCCACCCGGCCCTTGAGCAGCATCAGCGCCGGGTTCTCGCCAATCTTCAGCGGATAAATCTGAGCGGCGGAAAAACCTTCCTCACGTAGACGCGTTTCCTGCGCCGAGCCACTGCCGACGGCGATCATCTTGAAGGTCCTGCGCGCCTCTTCAAAACTCTCGACATGACGATCAAGGCTGAAAAACGCCCGGTCCATCGTCATCAGCGGCGCGATCCAGGTGAAGCTGTCTTCCCGGCTTTGGGTGCGAGTCAGCGGCGCGATGAGCTTATTCGCCCCAAGCTCCACATCGCGTTGCGCGCGCGGCCACGGCGGCGACAGCAGGTGGGCGGAATACCCGGCCATCGCCATGGCCTGGAGGCTGATGTCGCCCGCGATGCCATGCTGGTCGCCTTGACTGGCCATGGTCAGCGGTGGCGCTTCGGCCACGTACAAGTCAACGACCGGCAGCGCAAACGCCGCTGACGAGCACGCCAGCAGCGCGCCGGCCGCGTAACGGATACAACAGGAAATCCATTTCATGGCAGTGATGCTCAAAGGGAATAGGGCGCCGGGACAGTCCTTGTGCCAGGTGTGCTATCCAGTCTGGCATCAGTTTGTCATCTCTGCCGGGCGCAGTGCGCATCCTGCGTCAATTCCGGGGGAATAGTTGAGCGAAGGCGAATCAGGTCTTGTTGTGCTCATTGGTGTAGCGCCCGCTCAGCACCCAGCCACATTCCAGCAATGTCTCGATCCAGTCCTCGTACGAGTCATCGACATCCAGCAAATTCATGAACTGGTCCTCGATATGGCAGCGGAAGGTCTGCTCCTCGACGTTCCACTCGACATCCCGAATCCGCCAGACACGCTGCATCGGCAGCTGAATGTTCAAGCCATGGAAGGGGACGAACGGCAGTTCCACTTCGTAGAGCAGCTTGGACCATTCAGACGAAATCTCCGGGGTCTGGTGGGTCCAGACGTACTTGATCAATCGGACTTTGTGCACGGTTGGGCCTTCTATCGTGATTCTGATGGCGGGTCGCTGTCCTGACGCAGACGCGAGGGCCCGTTGGATGGGTATACGTTACTCGATGGGGGCGGGATGGGGGAGGGGGCGTGCTGAATCTAACGGGCGCCATATGAGCATGGCGCCTTGGCTTAATTGGGTTTGGGTCGTATTAGATGTTTCGTGCGAGCCGCGCGGCGTCATCGAGGCCGGCGATAGAGGCTTCAACCAGCGCCTTCGCGGCTTCTATTTGATGCACGACCACTCTGGCAAGGGGACGAAACTCGGCTGAGGTGTTGTCCGCTGACTCGTAGGCGGTGGCTGCGGCGCAGTTGAGGTATTCGGATACAAGGACCAGCGCGTCTTCGACTTTGATGCCGGGTTGGACGGTGAAGAGACTTCGACTGCCGAAGTTGACGCCGACGGGGATGGATTTGGTGACGGGTGGGTGGGGGGGTGGATCTGATCAGGTTGGCTCTTCAATACGGTTGAGCCGACACCCTTCCTGCTGTCAATCAGAGTGAGTGGCAGCCGTACGCGGGTTGAGGAGGTTGCGCACGAGGCATATTGGGATGGGCTAGTGGCCGAGTCAGGAGGAATGCTTAGGATTGTTTGGCTTTGGGATATTTAAGCATGCGTCGATGAGTTTATCTTCAACATTGGCAAAGCCATGAATATTTTGAAACCACGTTTTCAAAAAACTTCGCCGCTGCTCAGGAAGAAGACCATAATATTTTGCAGCGAATCCATTCCCTTTGTTCCTTAAACTTATAGCATCTTCAACAACCGACAAGCAAAAAGCCAGCGCATCAAATTTTTTGAGTAGTGCCTCGTCAACTTCTTGAACAAAATTATGTGCAGCATTTATGAGAGAGGCAGTCTCTTTAAATGAGAGAGAGCCGCCCTCTTCAGCTTTTTCTGCAAGATGGCTAATGTCAAGGCCACGATAATTCTCTCTTATAAACTCTGCCTTATCTATAAGGGCTAGACGGCTTTCTTGAGTGATTTTATTGTCGGCCAACTCGTGAAATACATTGTTCCGCCAAGTTACCAAAACATCCATTAAGGCTTGAGTGGCTGGTGATACTTTATAATGCTCCGAGTAGATGCGGATTTTCCTAAGAACGGAGCGGCCAGCACCGTCAAGCTTTGAAGATAGTGCTGCCGACTGCAAATAGTCCGGCTTTCTGTTTAGCAATGATAAATACATGTCAACAGAGTCAACTGCCCAGCCAAGAAACGATTGAAGAACAAATATTCGACTGCGATTCGTCGACGAGGTTTTATTTTTTGGACTCCAGACAGTTCTTAGCTCTGCAGGAGCCATGATCACATCACTTGCTTCAAGAGTGTGAAGAGCAACCAGTGCAGTAACCAAGTGGTGGTTAGCTTGTCCGAAGTGTTTTTTAAACTGGCTACGAGGCAACGTTTTTTTCATGATGGTGCACCAAGCAAGACTCGAACTCGCGTCTTTCCCTCTGAGAGAGGCTGAAAAGCCTGAATGAAGGGGAACGTCTTTC
This sequence comes from Pseudomonas sp. NPDC078416, assembly GCF_050268485.1. Classification (NCBI taxonomy): domain Bacteria; kingdom Pseudomonadati; phylum Pseudomonadota; class Gammaproteobacteria; order Pseudomonadales; family Pseudomonadaceae; genus Pseudomonas; species Pseudomonas sp. NPDC078416. The sequence continues at coordinate 278,520 of NZ_JBNNGV010000001.1, forward strand.
CTATAAGACCACAGGTACTTATTTCGATGCTAATCTTAGACTAGAACACAGTCAAAGAAAACCCTTTAAGCCAGCGCAATCGTCCTCTAATGTGTAATGTTGAACTGCCTTTTGAGTAGCCCGGCTCTTCATGCACGCTCGGATGACTCCTTCTAGCAGACTGTAGCGCTCCACCAACGGTTGCATTGGGCCGAAAGCTGCCGGTCGTGCTTGACCGCTTTCGACCCAAAGCGGCCCTTCGCTCGGTAGGGATCGTGAAGGAGTCTTTTTGTTACTTAGGATGGATAGTTAACTTTGAGCGACTAGCGTGACTTCGCCCTGTGATTCAAGGTGTTTCGTTAGGCGATACAGGCTGCGTGCTACTTGATCGACCATAGATTGCCAATCTCTGTAAAATCGTATAGAGATTGACTTAAAATCTGGAATGTTTTTGGTGCTTTGAAGGCGTAACGAAACAAGGTAAATGTTTTGCTTGATGCTGCATATGCAATCGTATTTTCCCGATATTGCGGGGATTTTTTTAATGTCTATGAAACCCTTGCGAATATTGTCCGGGAGACGTTCGCAACTATCAATCCAAAATTTTTGAGTGTGAAGACTGCTAGCTGTTGTGACGCTAGTTTTTACGTCTTCTATGAATTTTTCTGTGTCAGCTTTTATACTGTCAAACAGCAAACTGTTTACTACGCACAAATCTAAATCAGATCCCTTGCCAAACTCTTTTCCAAACTTATAATCAGCTAAAGAATAACCCATTCTGCTGCTTCCTACAACACTGATATCCTTCACTCCAATGTGTAGTTTTCTGGAAAGCTCTGACCGTAACTGCTGGTATACCGCTGGGGACGACATAAAAGCGTGAGGGATGCCCTCTGATAGCCACAGGTTGGCTAGTCCGAGCCGCTCTGGCTGCCCCCCCGATAAAAGCGCCTTTCTCAGTAGATGAGGCTCAGGGTGAGGCTGAAGAGAATTAAGGTCTATATGTAAGTCTTCAAACGGTTTCGACATGGGAAAAAATCCTTGTATTTTTAAGCTCTTTGTATTTTTTTAAAAGAAACTTTTCGCGCCTCGATATCAGCGCCTGCTTGGTGAAGCTTACTTTTCTAGGTTCAGGATATTTTAGTCTGGCTACTGCCATGGCGGCAGCATGTAAATCATCTTCGGAGCTGGTTATTACCTTTGCGATAAGTTTGTCGTAGCTTTCCATGTCAGCGCCGTAGTAAGCGATTGAAAGATATACGCGCGGGTAAATAGAGCGATCAACCCTGCCTGCCACCAAATATGCAAGCAAGATTTCCGAAAGTTTTCTTCTTAGTGTCCGCTCGTATCGCCCGGTTATGGTTCGAATCAATTGCTGTAAGATAGTGCTACCGCCATGTGGTTTTCCTATCAGCGTTAGCGCGATCGATCTTAGTATTGCCAAAGTGTCAATTCCGCGATGTCTGCAGGCGCGTTTATCTTCTGCCAATATAAGCATTTTTTGACAGGCTAATGACGGCATCAGGCGTTTCTTTCCCAACTGAGCGTCAATCTGTAGTATTTCCTTGGATACCAAGTCAGCTTTATCGCTAAAACAGCGAATGATGCGCAACCCCATTATTCGACCTAGGTTTGATAATTTGTTAAAGGGCGTATAGCGAAAGCTCATACTAGCAGGTTTATTTTTTCGCGGCAGGTGCTTCCGTCTCACACCCAATGTCAACTCCGAGCTTCGGGACATCCTTAAGCTCATATGCTGCTGCAAACTGCTGCTGGTGTGAGCGTCAGCTTTCGGTCGAGAGTGTGTAAAAACGCGGTGGTGTACTGTCGGCGCGCAGCGCCGACGGTTGTTAGCCGCGTAGTTGCTCGCAGCAAGCTTGCGGGTCGTCACTAGGGGGGCGTGGAGGCTTCAGCGAGGCTTCTGGCGAACCATGTAGGCAACGAAGCCAACCCTTTCAGGCCGACAACGCCTTCATTAAGCTGGTGGTGCCGAGGATTTTCATAACCCGCTTCATGTTGTAGGCGAGTACGTTCAAGCTCATTTCTGCACTGACGCCTTCCAACCTTCGCGTCAAAAAATGTGTTGCGCCCATCCATTGTTTAAGCGTCCCAAAGGGATGCTCCACTGTGCGTTTGCGGATTCGCATCATGTCCGGCGCTTTGCTCAGCCGAAGCTGCATCTCCTCTAATATCGCCTCATGCTCCCAGCGTCGGATTCGCCGCTCCTTACTCGGTGTGCACGACAATTTCAATGCACAGCCCTGACATTTTGAACTCCAATATCGATGCAACTTCATGCCTTTCTCAACGCTGGAGAAACGCCATATCAGCGTTTCTCCGGCTGGGCATACATACTGATTTTTCGCCGCGTCATAAATAAAAGCGTCGTTGTTAAAACGCCCATCAGCTTTGGCTGCTGATGTCATGGGCTTGGACACATACGCGGTGATATCCGCATTGTGACAAGCCAGGATTTCCTCACCTTTGAAATAGCCTCGGTCAGCCACCACCGACAAAGTATCCGATGCCATGGCCTCGCGTGCTTGCTTAGCCATTGAGCTGAGCTGATCGCGGTCGGAACCGACATTGGTCACCTCATGAGCAACGATCAAATGGTGCTGAGTATCGACGGCTGTCTGTACGTTGTAGCCGACGATGCCCGTACCGCGCGTCATCATTGAACGGGCGCCTGGATCGGTCAGTGAGACCTGTTTGTCTGGTGACTCGTTGAGCTGTATTTCAATCGCCTGAAGCTCCTTCATCTGCACTTTCAGCTTGGCGATTTTCTCCTCCAGCCGCACCACCTTGGCTTCAGAGTATGTGGGCTCTTGCCGATCCGCAGTATCGAGTGCCGTCAGGTAACGGCTGATGCTCGATTCGATTTCCTCCATGCGCCGCTTCAGTTTGGCGCTGGTGAAGTTACGGTCACGGTTGTTGACGGCTTTAAATTTGCTGCCATCGATGGCGACCAGATTCTCACCGAACAATCCCAACTGCTGACAGAGCACTACGAACTGGCGACAGACACCTCGGATAGCCTTGCTGTTGTCTTTTCGGAAGTTGGCGATGGTCTTGAAATCCGGCATCAAACGCCCAGTCAACCACATCAGCTCAACGTTGCGTTGAGCTTCTCGCTCCAAGCGTCGGCTCGACTGGATGCGGTTGAGATAGCCATAGATGTAGATCTTCAGCAGGACCTCAGGATGGTAAGCAGGCCGGCCAGTATCAGCAGGAACAGCACCTTCAAAACCCAAATTGACCAAGTCCAGTTCGTCGACGAAGACGTCGACTATGCGCACGGGGTTGGTATCGCTGACGTAGTCGTCGAGGCTCTCGGGAAGCAATGTGCTTTGGCCGCGATGTTCACCTTGGATGAAGCGCTTCATGGGCAGCCCTGCTGAAGTATCATTACCCCATCATAACGCTACGAGCTAGGTGGGCGCCCCCGCCAATCAGGACTGCACTCCATATCTCAAATTTTAGGGAAGATATACGTTAAATGCGTGAGCGAAAGGCAGCACGATTACTAGTTATAAGCCCCTCTCGAGATGTCCTGCTTTTCAAATTTCTTCACAAAGACGGTGCCTTAGCCGGGAGAAATTACTGGGCCACCCCTGGCGGTGGCCTTGAGGATGGAGAAACATTTCACGCCGCGGCAATACGTGAACTGCGTGAGGAGACCGGTATTCAAGTCAACACTGTTGTGGGGCCTGTGGCAGATCGCAGGTTTTCAATGCTCCTGCCCAGCGGCGAGACGGTATTGGCAGTTGAGCAGTATTTCGTTGTGCACGCAGAAAACCTTGTCCTTTCCAGCTCCGAATGGACCTTACACGAGACTCAGGTCATGGCAGATCATCACTGGTGGTCCGCTCCCGAGCTGAGATCTACTGGAGAAACGGTATGGCCAGAGGCATTAGTTGAGATGCTCGTGGATGCGGGTGTCTTCGAACCGGATGCGTAACCGTCACCGCGAGTCCATATGCGTTTTTACACACTCTGGGTCGATTGCGGTCGGTTGTTAAAGTTAGACGTCCTTAGCACTTGAAGCCCCATGCTTTTTCTAAACGACGAGCCAGCACCCTCAGGGTCAGCAGGTAGTAATATCGATTTGCCTTGCATCGCCTCGCTAGTCGTTGGTCGAAACCAAGCAACATGTTTTTTCTTCCAACCCCAAGGTGTTTGTAGCTGCCAGCGTTCAGATATCTCCGCTTGGATGAGCTTTGCTTGCCGTAATGGCGCTGCCGAGTTGCGGACGATCCCGTCAGCACCGCTGCCAAGAACAGTTCCATATTGAATGGCTTACTCATATGCGCCCTCCAATGTGGGCCGCGACCACATCGATCCGACCGTGCCCCAACGCATAGCTGATTTGCCTTCGGGCCTCACGATCTAGGTTCCTATCTGCCTGGCGACATTGACCGCCGTTGATAGGCGCGGGGTGTTGGGTGATTTGCTCATAGCGTTCATATGCGTACGCGGCTCGTAGCTCATGGAAGCCTTTGAGGTTGTGTGCATGCAGGACGTCCCGCGCTGGGCGGATGATTTCCTGCAGCGCATTCAGATAGCTTTCGTCTGGCGCAATCAGATTGCGGCTACCTGTAGGCGACACCTGCCGTGCAAACTCAGGTGCGTCTTGAACATGGTGGTCCACCGCAATCCATCGTGGCGCTGAGACGCCAGCTCGGCCGCCTTTGGTACCATCCTGGATGTTGATCCTGTCTAGGTCGTTAGCCTCACGGCTCAGCCGAGGCAAGTCGGCTAGGATGGCCTCACGCAAGCGCATGCCGGTGGCTCGCGCCAACAGAACGATCGCTGCAGCTCTTCTCTGATCACGGCTGCAAAGCTCATCGACGATCTTCCTAACCTGTTCACGGTCTTGGCCTTGTGGCGTCAACTGGCGAACTCCAGTGCAATGTATACCCAATGCCATGCTCAAACTTGCCAGCTTCACGTACTGATCACCGCGAAGCGCCGCCATGGTCCTGTTAACGCTGGATAGCCAGTTTTGTGGGGTGCTGACGGCGAGGTTAGCGTGCCGAACTAGGTCGCGCAGCTACCCCGCATAGTCGGCCAACACCTCCCGATCAATCTGCCGCGCATCATTGATTCCGGGCTCCTGTTCGGAGCGGCACCATTTCACGAATGCGAACCATCGATCACTGTCCGCCTTGACCGTGCCCTTGGTGGCCACCGCCGAACATGTCTTTCAGCGCCTGCAGCCCGTGTAGCTCAATTGCCTGCCGTAGCCGAAATTCCGGCCATCACGTCTACCTACCAATGCCATATCGGTCACCTCATCTTCTGCTCTCCAGTCCTCGCCCCACGTCATCTCGCCAAGAATGTTGAGTGTTATCAGGGATCAAGGCCCCTGCGACCTGTGAGGGTTGTCCACTAACGCGGGACTGGCGGCTCCTTACGACCGGGAGCTTGGGCATCTCATGATCTGGCCTCCTGAACACTTCCGAAGATGTGGGCGGGTGGAGGCTGCACTGGCTGACAAGACCAGTGCCGCGAGAACCTGAGTCGGGTGAAGGCAGTGATGCGATGACCGGGGCATGCCTGACTGTCAGTCAGGTGCAGTCCATTCCGTGGGCTGCGGGACCATCATCTGCGTCGCTGTTGCTGGTGACTCCGGTGTTTGTCACGCCGATTGTCACGCGGGGGGAATGCCGCAATGCCTTGTACGAGGTGGGCTGCAGCAACGGTAGGAGCGCCCGTCTCTTTCCGGGAGCAAGAGACGGGCGCAGGTTGGCGCAAGGAAATGCCTACGCGAATAGATCGCAGCAGGGCAGCTACAAAGACGAACCGCCCACCTTGGCGATCGACACCTCAATCAACGCCCGCGCCGCATCAAGCTGATGCACCACCGAGCGCGCCAACGGGCGGAATTCCAGCGTGCAGTTATCTGCGACTTCGTAGGCGGTGGCTGAGGCGCAGGCGAGGTATTCGGAGGCGGTGAGCAATGCGTCCTCAACTCTAACGCCGGGCTTGACCGAGAACAGGCTCAGGTTGCCGAGGTTGGCGTTGGTGCAGGTTGATTGTGGAGCGGGTGTTTCGGGTGGGTGAGGGGTGGATCTAATCATGGTGTCTCTACTGACTTGGATGAGACCGACACCGTTCGCGACTAAACGAATAGGTGGCGGCTGTACGCGGGTTAGTCGACCGGGAAGTCAGGCACCCGGCGCACCCGAAGGTGCCCCTCGTACAGCCACCATAAAAGAACAGAACCGATGTCGATGACAGCGGCTCAGGTTATGGGGCGTTACGCGCCTGACGTGTTCGGGCGACTAAACCCGGTCGTTGTTTGCAACGACACGCGGGAAGGTAGTCGCCGGATCAGACACGTTCAAGCGGTCGAGAGGATATCGCTTAATTTCAGAAGCGTCCTACGGGATTTCGGACTTTTTGTGGGGGTTGGGCGGGGAGGTAGGACGGTAGTGCGGCGAAGGGCGGTTTCGCGGGCAAGCGCGCTCCTACGGGGATTGGCGATATGGCATTTGGCACAAACAAAAAAGGCCCACCTTTCGGTGAGCCTTTTTGCTAAATCTGGTGCCGGCACCAGGAGTCGAACCCGGGACCTACTGATTACAAGTCAGTTGCTCTACCAACTGAGCTATACCGGCGTTGTGGGCGCTGATTATAGGGATTTGATCTGGCGAGTAAAGCCCTAATTTCAGTTTTTTCGCGGCCCTTATGCCGGAAGGTGATTACCGTTATTCACAATCAGCACAAGCCGAAGGCGACGATCGGTCAGATTCAGGAACCATTCTCAATCGTTCGCAAGCTACTGTTTTAGCGCCAATTTTATGCTGGCCAAAAAATGAACAAATGGTTACATCCCCTCCAAAGCAGGATTTCCGGGCGTTCGCCGGAATTTCATCAACAGACTTATCCACAGGGGCGCGCGTCAAAAAACGCTCATGGTCGCTCTGCAAGAATGAGCAGATTGCGTGGAGTGACTTGGCTGTCGCAGAAGGTGCCGATGTGCACGTCGTACCCGCGCTCAGTCAGATAAAGCGCGCGATCGAGGATGAGCCACATTTCCAGCGGTCGGCGGAAGAGGTTGCGCAGCAGTTCGAGGTTGCGCACTTCGGCCAGACGCGCCCAGCCCGCGGCTTCAAGGGCCGTCCAGTCCTGAATGCCGGGGGAGGGCAGTTGCTTGAGCTCGGCGAGGTCGCGGCAGTAGTCGGCGAAGGGTTTGTCGAGCCAGGCGCTGGGTAGCGATGGCGTTGGCAGGTAGTCGTCGACGCCGCGAAGTTGTCGCTGTAGCAGGTCGAAGCCGAGGCGCCGGGCCATGGAGGTGTCGCGCTGGCGGCGTATGCGGGCGCCGGCGGTCACGGTTTCGCTGAGGGGCAGGCCGAGGTCGTCTATGGAGAGCGTAAGGCCGGACGTTTTGCCCTGCTGGGAGATCGGCAGGTAGTGTTCGCCGGCGATGCGGTTGTAGCAGCAGGGCGCGATGGCCAGTTGTTGGCAGCGGGCGTCGCTGGCGAGGTGCATGAGGCGCATATGAAGGTCGCCGCAGGCGTGGAGGGCGACGGGCGAGTGATGCGCTTCGAGGCGCGCGCCGGCATCGGCGGCCATGACGTCTTGATGCAGATGGTTCGCGGTGATGCCCAGTTTGTCGCTGAGTTGCCGCCCTGCTTCAACCAGTTGCGCATCGTATTCCAGGCAGGTGAGCGCTTGGCCGCCATGGGCGAGGCGTCGACCGAGGTGGCCTTTGCCCGAGCACCAATCCAGCCAGTGGGTTGGCTGCTGTTGGAAGCTCAGGCTGCTGGCGAAGGCTTCGATTTGCTGCCACTTGCGGCCGGGCACGTCGACGCTCATGCGCGATGACACAGGCTCCAGGCTAACGGGTGGCAGCGCGTCGACCTCGCTTAACGTTTTCGACTGTAAAGCTAGCTGAGCAACGGGCTGCGGCGCATCGAGATGTTCGGGATGGTTGTGCGCCGCTTCTGCCTCTTCAAGCGAACGTTGTCGCAGCCAGTGAGACAGCTCCGGATGCTGCAGCTCCCACGGCAGGTGGCGATGGGTGAAGGGGCGCGGGCGCCACAGGGCCTGATGCTCAAGCAGGAAGGCATCGAGCGCGGCGAATCGGGACTGGAGTTGTGCGGGTGTGAGTGGCATTTGATTAGGGCAGTTTGGATATGCGTTGCAGCATACGGTGAATCAGTGCCTGAGCGCGTTTATCAGGCACAGCGATCTTTAGTGGCTGAAATGACGCTTTCGCGAGCAAGCTCACTCCTACAGGGACCGTATTCTTTGCGGGGGTGCGCAGTAGCCTCACCGCCCTTGGCTGGCGTCCACTCGCAAATAGCGCTCCAGCAGTTTGAAGCCTTGCACCAGGACGAACGACATCACCAGATAGATCAACCCGGCGATGAGGAAGGTCTGCTCCGGCATGTAGGTCCGCGCGTTGATGGTGCGGGCCATGCCGGTGATGTCGAGCAGGGTCACGGTGCTCGCCAGTGCGCTGGCCTTGAGCATCAGAATGACTTCGTTGCTGTACGCCGGCAGGCCGATGCGTGCGGCGCGGGGCAGGATGATGTACAGCAACGCTTTGCCTCTGGACATGCCCAGTGCGCGAGCCGCTTCGATTTCGCCGGGCGGCACGGCCTGAATGGCGCCGCGCAGGATCTCCGCGATGTAGGCGGTGGTGTGCAGCGTCATGGTCAGGGCGGCGCAGAAGAACGGGTCGCGCAGGTAAGGCCACAGCGGCCCCTTGGTGACGACGTCGAATTGCGCCAGACCGTAATAGACCAGAAACAGCTGCACCAGCAGCGGCGTGCCACGGAAAAAGAAGATGTAGGCGTAAGGCAGCGCTCGAACATAGGCGTTACGCGACGCGCGGGCGATGCCCAGCGGTATGGCGAGAATAAGGCCGGCAATCACCGCGACGGCGACCAGCTCCAGCGTGACGGTAGCGCCGTGCAGCAGTTTCGGCAGCCATTTGAGGACGAATTCCCAGCTCATGACGCACTCCTCGCAAAACCCACCGACGCGCGTTTCTCCAGCCATGCCAGGCCGATCATCGACAGCGCGGTCATGCACAGGTACATCAGCGCCGCGACCATATAGAAGGTGAAAGGCTGCTTGGTGGACGTGACGGCGATCTGCGCGTGACGCATGACCTCTTCAAGGCCGATGACCGAGACCAGCGCCGTGTCCTTCATCAGGATCATGAACAGGTTGCCGAGCCCCGGCAGCGCAATGCGCCACATCTGCGGCATCACCAGTTTGAAGAAGATCCGCGAGCGCGACATCCCCAGCGCCAAGCCGGCCTCGCGATGACCTTTCGGGATCGACAGCATGGCGCCGCGAAACACCTCGGTCGCGTAAGCGCCGAAGCACAGGCCCAGGGCAATGACGCCAGCCGCGAACGCACTCAGCGACAGGTTGGGGATGTCGAACAGCTTGCCAATCGCCCGCATCGAGCTGACCGTGCCGAAGTAGATCAGCAACACCCACAGCAATTCGGGGATGCCGCGCACCAGCGTGGAATAGGTGCCGCCCAGCCACTGCAAGGCACGATTCGGCGAAGTCTTCGCCAGCGCCCCGAGCAGGCCGAGGACTAACCCCAGGCACAGGGCCGACAGCGCGAGTTGGAGGGTCATCAGCATGCCGGCGGCCAGGGCCGGGCCGAATCCATAGAGATCGAAGTTCATGGCGTTGTTTGTCTAGAGGGCAGACGCCGCCGTCTGCGCGGGCAAACGGCGGCGATGGTCAGGCAGGTCAGAGGATGCTGAACGGGAAGTACTTGTCGTTGATCTTCTTGTAGGTGCCGTCGGCGATGATTTCTTTCAGGGCTTCGTTGAGCTTGTCGCGCAGGGTCGTGTCGTCTTTGCGCACTGCGATGCCGATCTTGTCGTCAACCGGGAGGGCGTCACCCTTGAACTCGAAGCTCTGACCTTCCTTGCCTTTGAGCCACTCGTAGCTGGCGTATTTGTCGCCGAGCAGTGCGTCGAGGCGGCCCGAAGCCAGGTCGAGGAAGGCGTTTTCCTGGGAGTCGTACAGCTTGACGGTCACATCGTCGCCCCAGTTGTCTTCCAGCCACGAGCCAGAAAGTGTCGCGCGTTGGGCGCCGATGGTCTTGCCCTTCAACGTTTCCTTGATGGCGGCCAGGTCGCCGCTGAGGTTGGTCGTCTTCGGCGCGACGAACTGCAGCTTGTTGGAGTAGTACGGAATGGTGAAATCCACGGCCTGCTTGCGTTCTTCGGTGATCGACATCGACGAGATCAGGAAGTCGAACTTCTGCGCGTTGAGCGCCGGAATGATGCCGTCCCAATCGGAGGTGACGGTTTCACAGGTCACTTTCATCTTGGCGCACAGGGCATTGCCGATCTCCACGTCAAAGCCCACCACCTGACCGCTGGCGTCCTTGTTGTTGAACGGCGGGTAGGCGCCCTCGATGCCCATTTTCAGGGTGTCGGCAGCAAAAGCGCTGGAGGCCATGGCCAGGGTGGCGGCAGCGGCCAACAGAATGTTTCTCAGGGTCTGCATCGATGTTGCTCCGTTAGCGATTGCTGGACATGAATTGTTTGCAGCGCGCCGACCGTGGGTCATCGAAGACCTGGTCTGGCGATCCTTGTTCTTCTATCAGCCCTTGGTGCAGGAAGATCACTTCGCTGGACACCTGGCGGGCGAAATTCATTTCGTGGGTCACCATCAGCATGGTCCGGCCTTCTTCGGCCAGGCCGCGAATAACACTAAGCACTTCTTGCACCATTTCCGGATCGAGCGCAGAAGTAGGCTCATCGAACAGAATCACCTTGGGCTGCATCGCCAGCGTGCGCGCAATGGCGGCACGTTGCTGCTGACCGCCCGACAATTGTGCGGGATACGCATGACGCTTGTCGGCGATCCCCACCTTGGCCAGCAATGCTTCGGCAACTTCGATGGCTTCGGCCTTGCTCTGCCCCAGTACGCGGCGCGGCGCCTCGGTGATGTTATCGAGGACGGTCATGTGCGGCCAGAGATTGAAATTCTGGAAGACAAAGCCGATCTCGCTGCGCAGGCGGTTGATCTGACGGTTGTCGGCGGCGATCAGTTCACCCTTGCGGGTGGCTTTGAGCTTGAGTGCTTCGCCGGCAACGAGAATCTCACCCTGATGCGGGTTCTCCAGCAAATTGATGCAGCGCAGCAGCGTCGACTTGCCTGAGCCGGAGGAACCCAGAATCGAGATCACATCGCCATCGCGGGCACTCAGCGAAATGCCCTTGAGCACGTCGAGTTCGCCATAGCGCTTGTGCAGATTGCGGATTTCCAGGGCGGGCGTGGCCACGGCCATGTTCAGTCCTCGTGTGTTCGGTGGGCTCATCGGGTCGGTCAGTGGGATGACGCCTGGCGGTCGCAACAGGCGCACTGCGCGACGGCTTATGTAGATGAGCTTGATGAGCGCCGGCTCGGAACGCCGTTGCGCAAAAAGGGCGCGATGGTGCCAGCTTTAACCGCCGTGGGGAAGGGTGTTTCGGCCATGGGCGCGATCGGCGGCCGTCCTTATGCGCTTATTTGGTGCCATTTCGTCTGAAGTGTGTATTTTCGGTGCGGCTAATCGTCTCCCTCCTGTTGCGCTAGGTAACGTTTCCTACATGACTGGCGAATTGCTATTGCATTCATGGACTTGCGGAAATCGTCTGGAACGGCCGTATCCCGCTGCGACGTCGTATCTGAAACATTCTGGCGTAATTCTTGCGTAAAAAATAAATAACAGAGCTGTTGTGTTCTCTTTACGAAGAGCCGCCAGACGTCCTGATCCGTACAAAAATCCTTCTAAGGTTGGTTCCATGAGCAGTACACCCAACGCTTCAAACCTTGAACAAGGGCTCAAGCCGCGTCACATCACCATGCTCTCGATTGCCGGCGTCATCGGCGCCGGCCTCTTCGTCGGTTCCGGCCACGCGATTGCCGAAGCGGGGCCGGCCGTGCTTCTGGCCTACGGCGCCGCGGGTACGCTGGTGGTGTTGGTGATGCGCATGCTGGCGGAGATGGCCGTCGCTTCGCCGGACACCGGTTCTTTCTCGACCTACGCCGACCGTGCGATCGGGCACTGGGCCGGCTTCACCATCGGCTGGTTGTACTGGTGGTTCTGGGTGTTGGTCATTCCGCTGGAAGCCAACGCTGCAGCAACGATTCTGCATGCGTGGTTCCCGAACGTCGCGATCTGGGCGTTCACGCTGGTGATCACGCTGCTGCTCACCGCGACCAACCTGTTCAGCGTGAAGAACTACGGAGAGTTCGAGTTCTGGTTCGCCCTGATCAAGGTCATCGCGATCATTGGCTTTGTGCTGCTGGGCATTGCGGCGGTGTTTGGTCTGCTGCCGAACAGCCAGGTCAGCGGCGTCAGCCACTTGTACGACACGCAGGGTTTCCTGCCTAACGGCATGGGCGCGGTGCTGGCGGCGATGCTGACCACCATGTTCTCGTTCATGGGAACTGAGATCGTCACCATCGCGGCAGCTGAATCGAAGAATCCTGGCGAGCAAATCACCAAGGCCACTAACTCGGTGATTTGGCGGATCTGCCTGTTCTACCTGCTCTCGATCTTCCTTGTCGTCGCGCTGGTGCCGTGGAACGACAGCCGTCTGGCCGAAGTGGGTTCGTACCAGACCGTGCTCGATCTGATGGGCATTCCGAACGCCAAGCTGATCGTCGACATCGTCGTGCTGGTCGCAGTGACCAGCTGCCTGAACTCGGCGCTGTACACGGCTTCACGCATGCTTTTTTCCCTCGGCAAACGTGGCGACGCGCCTGCTGTTTCCCAGCGCACCACCAAAGCGGGCACGCCTTACTGGGCGGTGCTGCTGTCGACCGGTGCCGCGTTTGCCGCTGTGTTCGCCAACTACGTCGCACCCGCCGCGGTGTTCGACTTCCTGCTGGCAAGCTCCGGCGCCATCGCGCTGCTGGTGTATCTGGTGATCGCCGTGTCCCAACTGCGTATGCGCCGCAAGCGTGAAGCAGCAGGCCAGGCCATCGACTTCCGCATGTGGCTGTTCCCTGGTCTGACCTGGGCGGTGATCGTGTTCATCGTCGCCGTGCTGACCATCATGTTGTTCCAGGAAGGCCACCGCATGGAAATCATCGCCACCGGGCTGTTGAGCGTCCTGGTCGTGGCGGCCGGTTTGATCGTTTCGAGCCGTCGCAAGGCGGGGAAGGCAGGGAAGGTTGTGTTGAATTGATGGGGGAGTGAGTCGGTTGTGACCGACCGCTGTCGAGAAGCCGCTATCAGGGATGATGGCGGTTTTTTTTACGTCGATGATTCGGTCCTGAGGAGCGGGGGGATGCTCGCGATTGTGGCCTCGCAGGCCCCTCTCTATTGAATTTGGATAAGTCATCGCGGACAAGCGCGCTGCTACAGTGTTCCGCGCATTCTCCCTAACACCGATTTCCCCCGCACTTGGTGCAATACCACCGCCGCCAGGTGCAGCGCCACCAAACCTGCCAACGCCGCACACAGAACGTGATGCACCTGATGCAGCTCCAGCAGCGCGATTTTCGAGTGGATGAGCTGTGGCAGCGGCACCAGCGCCAGCAGCATGACCGGATGGCTCATCATCAGCACGCCGGTAATCAATACGCCCGCCACCGCCCCATAGATCGCCTTGTGCGCAGCGCTTGCCAGTCGCGCCTGAACGTTTTTAGCGGTGGAAGGTGAGGGCGCCTTGACCGCGAGCCACAAACGCCAGACAAAGAACGGAATAAACAGGCTGGTCAGCTGCGGGTTGAACGACTCGACCCATTGCCGGAAAGGGTCGCTCTCATCCAGCAATGCCACGCCGAAGCCGCTGAACGTCGCCCACAGGATGACGGCCGCAGACAGCCAATGCAGGAAGATTCGGGTTCGGGAGTAAGCGCTCGTTCCGCCTGAAGCGGGTTCAGGCAGAGGAGTGTTCGGGAGTGTCAAAACGGCCAGCCTTTAGTTGAGAAGGAGTTGCATTCTCGTAATGGCGCAAAGCTACCGTTTTGACGGGGGTCATGTAAATCAAAAAACGTTTTAAGAACGCCCGCCTGCGCCGTGCGCGTTCTTTTTCTGCAGGATCACCGACGCTTCGTTGTAGGCGGTCTGGAAGGCGTCGCTGCCAATCCATTCAACGGCCGAGTCTTCGTCTTCTTCATGGAAGAGCCCGCGGTAGGTGATTAGCAGGCCCATCATGAAGTCGGTCGCCGGCTCTTCGTCTTCTTCGGCAATCACCAGCTCCAGCACCGGGTACTGCAGGAAGACCACGCACAGCGCCAGCAGGCTTATCGATTCGGCCTGCTTCATTGCTTCGAACAGGTCGTCGAAGTCCGCCGGGTCGAAACCGTTCTCTTCGATGTCTTTGAAATCGAACGTGCTCAGGTCGATTTCGACGTCGTCGAAGGGCTCGTTGACGAAGGCATGGTTGAGCACCGGGTGAATGACGCTCGGCCTGGCTTTGCCTGAACGGTTCTGCTTGGCCTTGGCCTTTGCACGCTGGGCGCGTTTTTGCTGTTTGTCGGGGGAGGCCATGACGGCGGTTCCTTGTGCGGTGCAGCCATTCGCATGGCCCAGGATCATCGGGCGCGTATTGTATTCAGTCTTGCGCTGGTTCGTCGTGATTGTTGCGGTCGAGCTCCAGCATCTCCATCGTGGATTCCATTTCGATCTCGCCGAGAATGGCGCGGAAGGCCTCATAGAAATCATCGTCGTGGATGCGCGCCCGAACGGTCGCCTCGTCCAGTCCGTGGGCCCACATCAAGTAGGCGCCGAGCGTGTTCACAAGAACATCAAGATAGTCGTCGAAGTCGATGTTGTAGAAAGCGTGGGCGGCTATCGGACCTCTGGCGAAGGCATCGAGCAAATCCAGGAATCCTTGCTGCTCGGCAAGCTTGAGCGCTTCGTAATGCGCGAGGCGTTGCGCCTGAGACGGCTCTGGCGCCGGGGTCTGGTAAACCTCCAATAACAGCATTTCGTCTTCAGTGAGCGACATTCCGATGTCCTCGCCCCTGATCACCGCCGCCATCGCCTCCCGCTCTTCTTCGTCCATGTTCTCGAGGATGTCGGGCTCTACGAAATTCTTTAGCAGGGTATCGTCGTCCAACAGCGCTGCTTCGTCGTCCGAGAAGAAATCAGGCATGAAGTAATCCGGGACGATCGGATCGTGGGTCTGCGGGTGCTGGCGAGCGACTCGCTGCGCCTTGGCTTTGGTCTTGGCGCGCTTGGCGCGTTTCTGTTGCTTGCTGACAGATGCCATGACGGGCTCCTTGGTCGGCTCGGGTCAACGATGTTAATAAATCGCGCCCAATAAAAAACCCCTGAATCTTTCGATGCAGGGGTTTTTCGGTGTTTATGTTTAATCTTTTTGCCTGTCCATCCCGGCGCTGGCCACCCGCCAGGAGGTCTACCCTATCAAGATTTATCCACGGCAGCCGATGTGTGGGTATGAGCATCCCGTTGGACATACTCTGAGTTGAATCTCCCCTAGCCCAGTCCAGCACCGCCGTTTTAGTCCTGCTCGATGCTTCTCCGAGGGACTACTTCACCCACTTGAGATTGAATCCATGCGAATAACTGTACCGGTACTGCTTTTAGGAATGCTTGGCGCTCAATGCGCGCTGGCGGCTGGGGATGGAACGTCTGCAGTGGGCGGAGGCATTGGCGGCGCGCTCGGGAATGTCATTGGACAGCAAATGGGCGGAAGCACCGGCGCCGCGGTTGGTGCTGGGGTAGGCGGAGCCGCTGGCGGAGCTTTAGGCGCCAAAAAAGGAAGCAAGACCGAAGCGGCTATCGGCGGGGGGCTGGGATCAGCGGGTGGGTCTGTCATTGGTAACCAGTTGGGTGGCTCAACAGGGTCAACCATAGGTGCCGGCTTAGGCGGCGCTGCCGGAGGCGCAGTGGGTAGCAACTTGGCAGATGACGGCGGCGACAATCGATCTCACGGCAAGCGGCATGGGCACAAGAAAAACAAGCATGATCGATAGCCCGGCGATCTGCTCCCATATCTCCAATCGAGCGATTTGAGCGACGACACACGCGCGTTTGTCGGAGACGCCGGCCAGCACCTGGGCGTCTTCACCCATACCCGGCGCTGAACTCACGAATCCATTCACATCTACCCGGGCTAACAGGGGAGCGGTGGGAAACCATTGAAAGCAAAAAGCCCGCACGAGGCGGGCTTCTTGTGTGTTTTCAGATGTGCTTGGCATCACCTGAAAACGAAAGGTGGTGCCCAGAGACGGAATCGAACCGCCGACACGGGGATTTTCAATCCCCTGCTCTACCGACTGAGCTATCTGGGCAACGGGGCGCATTAAACGTGTTTTTCAGGAGGTCGTCAAGCACGCTGTCAAAAAAAATCTGAATTATTTCCTCCGCTTACGACGAACACTGTCTGCGAAGGGTTATTCGGCAGGGGGAACGTAGCCGTCGGCCTTGGCGTATTCCTCGCCGGACAGGTATTTGTCCATCTCGGTCTGCAGGAATTTGCGATCTTCGGCGTTCATCATGTTCAAGCGACGCTCGTTGATCAGCAGGGTCTGGTGTTTCTGCCAGTCGGCCCAGGCTTTCTGCGAGACATGGTGGTAGATGTCTTCACCTTTGGCGCCCGGATACGGCGGACGGTCCAGGCCAGGCAATTCTTCTTTGTATTTGCGGCACATCACGGTGCGGGTCATGAGGACTCTCCTGCATTCAATACGTCGGCTGCGTTTTTCAGCAGTTTCTTCACCGGGGCGGCAAGGCCCAGGCGCGGCGGGGTGGCGAGGTTATACCAGAGCCAGTCGTCCTCGGCCACGTGATGAGCTGACTCACGGACCCGGACCAGCCAGGGCTCGATGCTCAGCTGAAAGTGGCTGAATGTGTGAATCAGGCCCGGCAAGGCTTGAGGCTCGCCCAGTTCGAGGGCGTGCTGATTGGCCAGGTGCTGCATGTCGTTGAAGTCGTCCAGTTCCGGCAAGCTCCACAGCCCGCCCCAAAGCCCGGTTGAAGGGCGGCGATACAGCAGAATCGCGCCTTCGTCGTTGGCGAAGATGGGCATCAAGGTGAGTTTTTGCGGTACGACCTTGCGCGGTTTAGGGATGGGATAGCGGGTTTCCTGACCCAGCATGTGCGCTTCGCAGCCACGCTCAAGGGGGCAGAGCAGGCAGCTGGGTTTGGTTCTGGTGCAGAGCGTGGCACCCAGATCCATCATCGCCTGGGTGTAGTGATTGACCCGGCTGTGCGGCGTGTAGCGCTCGGCTGTGGCCCACATCTGCTTCGCCACTTTGGGCTCGCCCGGATAGCCTTCCTGGGCAGTGAAGCGGGCGAGTACGCGCTTGACGTTGCCATCAAGGATCGGCGCGCGCAGGCCCATGCTGATGCTGGCAATCGCGCCTGCCGTCGAGAGGCCGATACCGGGCAGCTCGACAAGCTTTTCCACGTCGCGCGGAAATTCACCGCCGTGCTCGGCCACCACGATTTTCGCGGCTTTCTGCAGGTTGCGCGCGCGGGTGTAATAACCCAGCCCGGTCCACAGATGCAGGACCTCGTCTTCCGGCGCGTCGGCCAGAGCCTGCACGGTGGGCAGCGCTTCCATGAACGTGTCGAAATAGCCAAGCACGGTGCTGACCTGGGTTTGCTGCAGCATGATTTCCGACACCCACACGCGGTACGGGGTGATGTCGCGTTGCCAGGGAAGATCGTGACGGCCGTGGCGGTCGTACCAGTCGAGAACGGCGGAGGAGAACTGCTCGGGTTGCATCAAGGGTTCCGGTGATCAAATAGAGGGTTAAGGTTAATGCTGATCTGCGGGAGATTACCCGCGGAAAGACGCCGCGCGTTCAGGCAAAAAACGAAATCCCTGTGGGAATGACCGGGATGGCGCTCCACCTTGCTCGCGAAGACGGCGTTCCGACCGCTGGGACTTCAGCGGATGTACGGGCCTCTTCGCGGGCAAGCGCGCTCCTACAGTTCGTTCTGCAGCGCCTGTTGAATGGGGTTAACGCTTGAACAATCCCTTGATCGCATCCTTGAGCTCGGGACTGACCTTCTCCCCCAGCTTTTCATCGATCTTGTCGCCAATCCGGTCGCCTGCCAGTTTTGCGGCGACCTTGCCCAGGCCGTCATTATCCAGACGGCAGGCCTTGGCGCCCATCTCCAGCGGGCCACGGCAAAGCACCGGCCATTCGATGCCGACAAAGCGCGGGTTCACTTCGCAGGCGGGGTCCGGCATGTCGCTCTTGTCGCCTTCGATGATCACGCCGACACGGTAATTCATGCCCATGACGCGCAGGTCGATGTCGCCGTCGCCGTTGACGGTCAGGCCCGGCGTGCGGACTTTCAGGTCCGGGTTGCTGGCCACGCCATTGCGGAACACCAGATTGCCATTCAACTGCTGGAAGGGCGTGTCCTTGCCGCGCGGCTCGCCGCTCAAGGTCTTGCGGTTAAGCGTCGAGATGCCACGGCAGAGCTGCTGCTCAAGGTTCGCGTTAACCAGCACGCCGTCGTTCAGCGCAAAACTGGCGGTACCGTTGAGGCTCTCGACCAGCGCCTTCTCGCTGTTGCCCTTGGAGGTCACGTCGCTGGTGAGGTTGAGCAGGCCGCGCAGAGGCGGCGTGGTGCCCTGGCTCTGAATGAAGTGTTCCACCGGCACCTTGGCGATGCGGGTCTGCACGCTCGCCAACGGCACTTCGGGACGCGCGTCGAGATTGCCTTTGACCTCGAAATTACCGTTGTACAAATCCCCGCGCAGGCTGTTGACCGTGATCACGCCATCAAGCGCCGACGTTTTCAGCGCCGCATTCTGGATCGGTAGCTTCTCCAGGGTCAGCTTGCCGAAGCTCAGATCGGCGTCGACGTCCAGTTTTCGCAGGCGCTCAAGGGGCAGCAGCTTCGCGTCACTCCAGGCCCCTTGGGTCGGCTGGTTCGGCAGCGGCGAGGTGCCCGACGCCACCATGGCTTCGGCCTCGGCACCCTGAACTTCGGCTCTGCGAGCGGCGCCGGCGCTCTTCGCCTGTTCGCCTTCTGGCATGCGATAACGGTCGGCGTTGAACGTATCGGCCTTGAGTTGAAGACGAAGGGACTGTTTGGCGAAGTCTTCCACGGCGACGCGGCCGGTGATGGTGCTGTCGTCGAGTTTCACTGTGAGGTCATCCAGCGAGACGCTGCCGGGCGTTGCCGCGATGCGGGTGACCAGTTCCAGTTTGTTCAGGCTGCCGTCACCAAGGGTCGGCGCATGCTGGCCGACACCGTCGAGGAAGTCGCGCAGGTTGAACTGCGCAATCGAAATGCCCCCCGTGAGTTGCGGGGTCTTGTCCAGATCACGCACATGCAGCTCGCCGATGGCGCGCAGCTGGTTGGCGGACAGCTTCAGATTGGTCCATTCCGCGACGTTGGCAGACATGTCTGCCAACAACTGGCCCTGGGCCGAGAACGTCAGGGTCTTGCCCTGCAGCGGATCGCCCGTCACATCGCCGGAGAAGCGCATGTCATCAAGCTGATAACGCTTGAGCGCGCGATCGAAGCGCAGCTTGCCGGTCAGTTCGGTTTTGGTGCGCACGACGGGTTGATTGGTGCTGAGGAACGCGGTCAGTTTCAGCGGGATATCAGTCGCGTTGTGGATCGGGCCGGTACTCAGCTGAATGCTCTCGGCGGTGAACTGCCGGGCCTTGGGAATATCGTTGAAATCGATCCGCGCGTTGTTCACGGTCAGGCTGTCGATGTCCAGCTTGAGCGGCTGCCATTGCTTGTCGGGCTTGGCGGATGCGGTGTCGGCGGGCGAAGACGGCGTAGCGGGCGGCTGGGCTGGATTGGCCGCGGTGGCGGGCACTTTGCCGATGTCTTCCCAGTTGCCATGGCCGTTTTCATCGCGGGTCAGCGTCAGGTTCAGGCCCTCGACACGCACGTCGCTCATCTGCACTTCCTTGCGCAGCAGCGGCAGCACGCGCACGGACAGCCCGAGCATCTGCAAGTCAGCGAAGGGTTTGGTCGGCTCGCTCAAGGTGGCGACGCTGGCGTCGTGCAGCTCCAGGCCAAGCCACGGAAACAGGCTCCAGCCGATATCGCCATTGAGCGTCAGCTCGACATGGGCGCGATCGCGAACCAGTTTTCGAATCTCGTCTTTGTAGTCGTTGGGATCAAAAAAGTGGGTCAAGGCAAAGCCGAGAGCCACGATGATCAGCAACAGCCCGAGAAGGGTGAGCCCCAGGATTTTGCCGAACGCTTTCATGGGCGAGTCCTTGTGTCGAGTCGTTCAAAATTTAGCCCGCGAGTATAGCGTTCTCACGCAAGCACCGGGTTTTGGATCGCCACAGACGCCGCCGATCAAATGGGCGGCACCCTGCACAGTGACAGATGGCACGAAAAAGGTAGTAGCAGAATGCTTTCTTTTAAGCCGCAAATGGTAATCTCGCGCCATTCGCCAGCTTTGCTGCGTCGAATTGTCACGTAAAGAGATGTTCTGCCGATAAACCACCAAGGCCTGCGTGCTTTAAGAGTGGTGGTGGGGCTATGTCGCTGTTCTTGCGGGATACAACTATAAATTGGGGGCAACAATAAAATGACTACGAGCACTGCTCTGGGCGGTACTGCCGCTCAGCCTGCGTTCTTGTCCAAAGAGCGCATTATCGCCAAACGCGGTTTCAACCGTTGGCTGGTTCCACCAGCTGCATTGGCAATCCACTTGTGTATCGGTATGGCCTACGGCTTCTCGGTGTTCTGGTTGCCGCTGTCCAAGGCAATCGGCATCAAGACCGCTGTCGCCTGCCCGGCTGACATGGGTTTCTTCGAGCAAGTCATTTCGTCCAGCTGTGATTGGCCGATTTCCATGCTCGGCTGGATCTACACCCTGTTCTTCATTTTCCTGGGTTGCTCCGCAGCCATCTGGGGCGGCTGGCTGGAACACGCAGGCCCGCGCAAGGCCGGTGTGGTATCGGCATTGTGCTGGTGTGGCGGTCTGCTGATCTCGGCGCTGGGCGTTTATACGCACCAGATCTGGCTGATGTGGATCGGCTCGGGCGTGATCGGGGGTATCGGTCTGGGCCTGGGTTATATCTCGCCGGTCTCGACGCTGATCAAGTGGTTCCCGGACAAGCGCGGCATGGCGACCGGTATGGCGATCATGGGTTTCGGCGGTGGCGCGATGGTTGGCGCTCCGCTGGCAACCGCTTTGATGAGCCACTTCGCCACGCCTGATAGCGTCGGTGTCTGGCAGAGCTTCGCGGTGATGGCGGTGATTTACTTCATCTTCATGATCGGCGGCGCACTCTCCTATCGCGTTCCGCCTACCGGCTGGAAACCTGAAGGCTGGACCGCTCCGGCTAAGAAAGCCAACAGCGCGATGATCACCAATCGCCACGTGCACGTCAGCGTTGCGTGGAAAACCCCGCAATTCCGTCTGGTCTGGCTGGTGCTGTGCCTGAACGTTTCGGCGGGTATCGGCATCCTCGGCATGGCTTCACCCCTGCTGCAGGAAGTGTTCGGCGGCAAGCTGCTGGGCACCGATCAGCCGTTCGGGCAGCTGGATGCTTCGCAACTGGCGGCCATCGCGGCCATCGCGGCGGGCTTCACCGGTCTGCTGAGCCTGTTCAACATCGGCGGTCGTTTCTTCTGGGCATCGTTCTCGGACTACATCGGCCGTAAAGCCACCTACTTCGTGTTCTTCGCGCT
Organism: Pseudomonas sp. NPDC078416; assembly: GCF_050268485.1. Taxonomy (NCBI): domain Bacteria; kingdom Pseudomonadati; phylum Pseudomonadota; class Gammaproteobacteria; order Pseudomonadales; family Pseudomonadaceae; genus Pseudomonas; species Pseudomonas sp. NPDC078416. Next base: position 300,094 of record NZ_JBNNGV010000001.1, read on the forward strand.
GGGCTTCTTGCTCTACGCGTCGGTGCCGACCCTGGGTCACCTGGGCAGCGTTGCGCTGTTCGTGGCGGCGTTCTGCGTCGTGCTGTCGATGTACGGCGGCGGTTTCGCGACCGTTCCGGCTTACCTGGCTGACCTGTTCGGTACGCAAATGGTCGGCGCGATCCACGGTCGTCTACTGACCGCATGGGCTGCCGCTGGCGTGCTGGGCCCGGTGCTGGTGAACTACCTGCGTGAGTATCAGTTGAGCCACGGTGTTGCACGAGCCGATGCTTACGACATCACCTTGTACATCCTCGCGGGTCTGTTGGTGTTGGGCTTTATCTGCAACCTGCTGGTGCGTCCGGTAGCCGACAAGTACTTCATGACCGACGAGCAATTGAAGGCTGAACAAGCCATCGGTCACGATGCCGGCGCCGACCACAGCACTTCGCTGGAATGGAAAGCGGACCCGAGCACCAAGCCACTGGCGATTCTGGCCTGGCTGGCAGTGGGCATTCCGTTGGCATGGGGCGTGTGGATCACCCTGCAGAAAACTGCGGTGTTGTTTCACTAAAACCCTGGCGGGATCGGCCTGAAGATTTCAGGCTGACCCCGCACCCTGCAGGAGCCGGCTTGCTGGCGAACCTTGATGTGTCAGGCAAATCATTTGAACTGACGCACCGCGTTCGCCAGCAAGCCGGCTCCTACAGTCCGTTTGTACAGACATGTACATCCTCGCCAGTGCCATTCCCCTCGGTCCGGCATTGCTCGCTTCATGTTTCTGTTTCCCCGCCACACGCCTATAATGGCCGCCTTTTCGCCCAATGATTTTGCGGAGTTGGTGATGGCCGAACGTATGGTGTTCGTCGAGCGCGACACCCTGGAAACCCAGATCAAAGCCTCGATCAACCTGGATGGCACCGGAAAGTCCCGATTCGATATCGGCGTTCCTTTCCTTGAGCACATGCTCGACCAGATCGCCCGTCACGGGCTTATCGATCTGGACATCGAATGCAAAGGCGACCTGCATATCGACGATCACCACACTGTGGAAGATGTCGGCATCACACTGGGTCAGGCGTTCAGCAAAGCCATCGGCGACAAAAAGGGCATCCGTCGCTACGGCCACGCCTACGTCCCGCTGGATGAAGCGCTGTCGCGCGTGGTCATCGACTTCTCCGGTCGGCCTGGCCTGCAAATGCACGTCCCGTACACTCGCGCTACCGTGGGCGGTTTTGATGTGGACCTGTTCCAAGAGTTCTTCCAGGGCTTCGTCAACCACGCCAACGTCACGCTGCACATCGACAACCTGCGCGGCCACAACACCCACCACCAGATCGAAACCGTCTTCAAGGCGTTCGGCCGTGCGTTGCGCATGGCGGTAGAACTGGACGACCGCATGGCTGGCCAGATGCCGTCGACCAAAGGCGTGCTGTAATGCAGACCGTTGCCGTTATCGACTATGGCATGGGCAATCTGCACTCGGTGGCCAAGGCGCTGGAGCACGTCGGCGCCGGTCGCGTGCTGATCACCAGCGATGCCGATGTCATTCGTGAAGCAGACCGTGTCGTGTTTCCCGGTGTCGGCGCGATTCGCGACTGCATGGCGGAAATTCGTCGCCTGGGCTTCGACACGTTGGTGCGTGAAGTCAGTCAGGACCGTCCGTTTCTCGGAATCTGCGTGGGCATGCAGGCGCTGATGGAGCGCAGCGAAGAGAGTGGCGGCGTCGATTGCATCGGCGTTTTGCCCGGTCAAGTGCGCTTCTTCGGCAAGGATCTTCACGAAGATGGCCAGCACCTGAAAGTCCCGCACATGGGCTGGAACGAAGTGGCGCAGGCCGTGGATCACCCGCTGTGGGCCAACATTCCGGACATGGCGCGGTTCTATTTCGTACACAGCTATTACATCGAATCGCCGCACCCGCAGCAGATCGTCGGTCGTGGCCACTACGGTCATGACTTCGCCGCCGCTTTGGCCGATGGCTCGCGTTTCGCCGTGCAATTCCACCCCGAGAAGAGCCACACCCATGGCCTGCAGTTGCTGCAGAACTTCGCGGCGTGGGACGGCCGCAGGTAATGAGCAAGAAAATCAAGCCGCCGATCCTGACCCTCACTCCCGAGCAGGAGAGCGAGGCGTGCCACACGATCAAGCGGTTCATGGAAGACCGTTTCGAGCTGGACCTGGGTTCGTTCGAAGCGGCTGAAATTCTGGAATTGTTCACCCGCGAGATCGCGCCGCATTACTACAACCGGGCGATCTTCGATGTTCAGACGCACCTCAAGGAGCGTTTCGAAAGCATCGAAAGCGACCTGTGGGCGTTGGAGAAGAGCAGCTAGAAGCGTCAAGCCTCAAGCTGCAAGAATTAGTAGAGATGCCACTTGCAGCTTGCAACTTGCAGCTCTTTTGACGAAGGAAAAAGCATGCTCATTATTCCCGCGATCGACCTTAAAGACGGCGCCTGTGTACGACTGCGCCAGGGTCGGATGGAAGATTCCACGGTGTTCTCCGATGATCCGGTGAGCATGGCTGCCAAATGGGTCGAGGGCGGCTGCCGTCGCTTGCACCTGGTGGACCTGAACGGCGCGTTCGAAGGCCAGCCGGTCAATGGCGACGTTGTGACGGCGATTGCGCGCCGCTACCCGAACCTGCCGATCCAGATCGGTGGCGGTATCCGCTCGCTGGAAACCATCGAGCACTACGTCAAGGCCGGTGTGAGTTACGTGATCATCGGCACCAAGGCGGTCAAGGACCCTGACTTCGTCGCCGAGGCCTGCCGCGCGTTCCCGGGCAAAGTGATCGTGGGCCTGGATGCCAAAGACGGCTTCGTCGCCACCGACGGCTGGGCTGAGGTCAGCACCGTGCAGGTGATCGATCTTGCCAAGCGCTTTGAAGCCGACGGCGTCTCTGCCATCGTTTATACCGATATCGCCAAAGACGGCATGATGCAGGGCTGCAACGTCCCGTTCACCGCCGCGCTGGCCGCCGCGACCCGCATTCCGGTGATCGCCTCGGGCGGCATTCATAACCTGGGCGACATCAAGGCGCTGCTCGACGCCAAGGCGCCGGGCATCATCGGCGCAATCACAGGCCGTGCGATCTATGAAGGCACGCTGGATGTGGCTGAGGCCCAGGCGTTTTGTGATTCGTACAAAGGCTGACTGGCACGCTTCGCTGTAGGAGCGTGCTTCAAATCAGAATGTTGTGATGTTGGGCAGATTCCCAACCGTTTTCGGAGAACCGGCCCATGGCCCTCGCCAAACGCATCATCCCTTGCCTCGACGTCGACAACGGCCGCGTGGTCAAGGGCGTGAAGTTCGAGAACATCCGCGACGCCGGTGATCCGGTCGAGATCGCCCGGCGTTATGACGAGCAGGGTGCGGATGAAATTACCTTCCTCGACATCACCGCCAGCGTCGATGGCCGCGACACCACGCTGCACACCGTCGAGCGCATGGCCAGTCAGGTGTTCATCCCGCTGACCGTGGGCGGCGGCGTGCGCACGGTGCAGGATATCCGCAACCTGCTCAACGCCGGTGCCGACAAGGTGTCGATCAATACTGCGGCAGTGTTCAATCCCGAGTTCGTCGGCGAAGCCGCTGCCCGTTTCGGCTCGCAGTGCATCGTGGTGGCCATCGATGCCAAGAAGGTGTCGCTGCCCGGCGAAACCCCACGCTGGGAAATCTTCACCCACGGCGGTCGCAAGCCGACCGGACTGGACGCGGTGATGTGGGCGAAGAAGATGGAAGACCTGGGCGCTGGCGAAATCCTGCTCACCAGCATGGACCAGGACGGCATGAAGAACGGCTTCGACTTGGGTGTGACCCGGGCGATCAGCGATGCCCTCGGCATCCCGGTCATCGCTTCCGGTGGTGTTGGCAATCTGCAGCATCTGGCAGACGGCGTGCTGGAAGGTCATGCCAGCGCGGTGCTGGCGGCGAGCATTTTCCACTTCGGCGAATACACCGTGCCTGAAGCCAAGGCGTTCATGGCCAAGCAGGGGATCGTGGTTCGTTAACACACTGGGCTTAAAAGGTAGGCCTGCTCTGAAAACGACCATGCCTACCGCCGAACTGGACTTTGCAAACCGTTAGCGGCACTCTTTTGCCGTCGTCAGGATCAGGTGCCAGGGATATGTTCAAAGGTGTTTTTCTTGCAATGGTCAGCGTGTTGACATTGCTGTCAGGAGTCGCCCGGGCCGACGATACGCCAGCCCATTCAATGGTCCTGCTGACCGAAAACTTTCCCCCTTACAACATGGCCACCGACGGCAAAAATTTCGCCCAGGAAGCCAACATCAAGGGCATTGCCGTCGAGGTGGTGCGCGAGACCTTCAAGCGCGCCGGTATCGGCTACAACCTTACCCTGCGTTTCCCCTGGGATCGCATCTACAAGCTGGCGCTGGAAAATCCCGGTTACGGCGTGTTCGTGACCGCGCGATTGCCCGAGCGCGAAAAGCTCTTCAAATGGGTCGGCCCCATCGGCCCTGACGACTGGATTTTACTGGCGCGGGCTGACAGCCCAATCCAGTTGAGCACGCTTGAGGCCGCACGGGCGTACCGGATCGGCGCCTACAAGGGCGACGCCATTGCGGTGGAACTTGCGCGTCAGGGCATGAACCCGATCACCGTGCTCAGCGACAAAGACAACGCCAGGAAGCTGGTCGACGGCCAGCTCGATCTGTGGGCCACCGGCGATCCGGCGGGGCGATACCTGGCGCGGCAGGAAGGCATCACGGGATTGAAAACCGTGCTGCGCTTCAATAGCGCGGAACTGTTTCTGGCCTTGAACAAAGACACCCCGGACGCCGTGGTCCAGCGGCTGCAAGGCGCACTGGATCAACTGCGCAAAGAAGGCGTGGTCGATTCGATTTTCGCCAAATACCTCTAATGACTTCCAGCACCTCTGGCGAAGCGCCTTCGGCCTAGCGATAACGCCCGTTCTTGCCGTGGCCGGCCATTGCCTCATTTCCGCGCTCAGTGACCATGTGGCGGATTTCGATCAACTCTATCCCTTGGGATTTAAGCGTGGGCAGCTCGCGCTCAAGCACATCCAGCGTCACTGGATACGGGTGACCGATCATCACGGCCGAGCCTTGCTTGTGAGCGAGTCTGATCGCCGTCTGTAGCTGGCCGCTGATGGCCGCTGCGGTGCGCTCGTCGTCGAGGAAGACATCGCGGGACACACTGGCCAAACCGATTTTCTGAGCCTCGGCGGCGGCAACGGTTTTGGCGCTGGTGCGGCTGTCCACCAGAAACAGATGTCGGCGTTGCAACTCACCCACCAGCCAACCCATGGCCACCGGCTCGGCCGTCATGCGACTGCCCATGTGGTTGTTGATGCCAGCGGCATAGGGGACTTTCAGCAGCGCGGCGTTCAGACGCGATTCGAGTTCGGGCAGCGGCAGTTCGGGATGCCAGGCATACGGCCCGGTCGCCGGGTCCATGGGCATGTGCAGCATGACCGTCTTGCCAGCCTTGTGCGCCTGACGGGCAAAATCGGTGGCGTGGGGCGTGTCGGGCATGATCGCCAGCGTCACGGGGCCGGGAAGGGCCAGCGCGCGGCTGTCCCGTTCAGGATTCTGTCCGAGATCGTCGATGATCAAACTGAGATAGGCGACCTTCGGCGCTTTGCCGGCGGTCGCTGAGGATTCGGCGGGCGCTGCGTGTGCAGCACCCGCTGTGACGGCAAGGGCGCAGATGAGCCCGGTCAACCAGACGCGCATCTCAATTGCCGCGCGTGACACTCAAACCCTTGAGCAAGCTGAGGGCCTGGTTCATCTGGTAGTCATCGTCCTGCGGACGCGCCTTGCCAGCCTTGGCCTTGGTGGTCGGTTTGTCCGCGCCGCCGTTGCCGTTGCCCAAGTGGCCGAGCAGATCAGCCTCTTTGTAGTTGTCGCCATCGGCTTCGGCGGTGAGCTTGGCGCGTCTGACTTCGATGTCCGGGTTGATGCCCTGGGCCTGAATCGAGCGGCCGTTCGGCGTGTAATACAACGCAGTGGTGATCTTCAGCGCGCGGTCGTTGGCCAGCGGCAGAACGGTTTGCACCGAGCCTTTGCCGAACGTATCGGTCCCCATCAAGATGCCGCGCTTCTGGTCTTGCAAGGCGCCGGCGACGATCTCCGACGCCGAAGCGCTGCCGCCGTTGATCAGCACAACGAGAGGCACGCCCTCGCTGGCGTCGGCAGGGTCTGCCGAGAAGCGCAGTTCGGAGTTGGCGATGCGGCCTTTGGTGTAAACGATCAGGCCCTTGGTCAGGAAGTGGTCAGCCACTTCGACCGCCGCCTGCAACACACCGCCCGGGTTGTTGCGCAGGTCGAGGATCAGGCCGCTCATCTTCTTGCCGTTGTCCTTGCGCAGCTTGGCCAGTGCCTTGCCGACTTCCTCACCGGTCTTGACCTGGAACTGGGTGATGCGGATGTAGCCGTAACCCGGCTCCAGCATCTGCGCCTTCACGCTTTTGACCTGAATGGTCGCGCGCGCCAGGGTCACGTCGAACGGAGTGCCGCCGTCACGTACCAGCGTCAGGGTGATTTTCTCGCCGAGCTTGCCGCGCATCTTGTCCACGGCCTCCTGCATCGTCTGGCCCTGGGTCGGCGTGCCGTTGATCTTCACGATCAGGTCACCAGCCTCAATGCCAGCCTTGGACGCAGGGGTGTCATCGATGGGAGAGACGACTTTTACAAAGCCGTCTTCGACGCCCACTTCGATCCCCAGCCCGCCGAATTCGCCGCTGGTGCTTTCCTGCAGCTCCTGGAAGTCTTCCGGGCCCAGGTAAGCGGAATGCGGATCGAGGTTGCTGAGCATGCCCTTGATGGCGTTTTCCAGCAGGGTTTTGTCATCCACGGGTTCGACGTACGCGGCTTTGATCCGGTCCATGACCTCGGCGAAGGTGCGCAGCTCGTCGAGCGGCAGCGGCGCCTTGATGTTCGCGGCGTTGGCGGGCGCAGTAGCGGCGGGCGCAGGAGCAGGTGCGGCACCGGCAGCCTGGGCCAGAGGAGCGCCGATAACCACGGCGATAGTCAGGGCCAGCGAGGTGAGGCGGGACGAAAACAGCATGTCTTACGAACTCCTGAGTGAGGTGTCGACTTATCCTTGAGTGCGACACCATTGGGCCGGATCACTAGGGCGACCCTGCTGACGAATAGCGAAATACAACGCCGGAGTGTCCTGACCACCACCACTGTTACCGACAGTGGAGATCGCTTCTCCGGCTTTTACGACGTCACCGGCCTCTTTCAACAGGCTCTGGTTGTGACCGTACAGACTCAAATAACCATTGCCGTGGTCGAGGATGACCAGAAGCCCGGCGCCGCGCAACCAGTCGGCGAAGACCACCCGACCGCCGTGCACCGCACGGACCTGGCTGCCTGCAGCCGCGCTGATCATCACGCCATCCCACTTGGTGCGTTCATCATCGCCACGGCTTTCACCGAATCGCGCCAACAATCGACCATCGACCGGCCAAGGAAGTTTTCCCTTCGCTTGCTCAAAAGCGCCGCCGTAGGACTGACCGGCACTGGAAACCATCGCCCCGGGCGCTTTGGTCGGGCGACGAGGTGCCTCATCGCTGTCGTCCTTCGCATCGTCTTTAGCCCGGTTTTTCGCCAGCGCTTCCTGCTCGCGCTGCCGTTTCTCGGCCTCTTGCTGCGCCAATAGCGCTTTCTGACGGGCCTCTTCGGCTTCGCGGGCCTGGCGGGCGAGGGTTTCTTCGATGGTCTTGAGGACCTTGGTCAGATCGGCCTGATCCTGCTGCCGTGACTGCAGCTTCTGGTCGCGGGCTTTGTAATCCTGATTCAGCTTGGCCAGCGCCACCTGACGTTCCTGCCGGACGGTATCGAGCTGGGCTTTCTGATCATCCAGTGAGCTCTTCTGCACCAAGAGCTGTGCTTGCTGCAGGTCAATGTCTTTCTCGACGCCGGCCAGCTGGCGCAGGGTTTCATTAAAGCTGCGCAGCTGCTCCAGGCGGGCCTGGCTCAGGTAATCGTAATAGGTGAGGGTGCGGGCGAATTTTTCGGGGTTCTGCTGATTGAGCAGCAGTTTGAGGTATTCCTGGCGGCCGCTCTGGTAGGCAGCGCGGGCCTGAATGGCGATCAGTCGTTGCTGTTCAACGCGTGCGCTCTGGAGTTTTTTTTTCTCCTGGTCGAGCCGTTGCAGCTCGCTTTCAGTCTTTTTTAGTTCTTTTTGCAGGGCCTCCACCTGCTTTTCCAGCTTGCCCATCTCCGTTTCAGTGGAGCGCAGGTCTTTCTGAACGCCTGACTTTTCTTCCTGCAGCTGGCTCAGCGCTTTCTTCAGTTCGGTGATGTCCTGACGCGTGGCATCCAGCTGTTTCTGCGTTTGTGCGCGATCATCGTCGGCGAAGGCCGGATTGAGCATACAAATCAAAGCGAAGGTGATCAGGGCGCGAAGCATGAGGTTGGGCGATACCAGGAGTGAAGACGGGCCTAGTATGCCCGGCGGTGGCTGCAAAAAAAACGCTCGGACGACGTGGCCGTCAGAGATTTCATACAAAACCGGCCCGCCAGCGACTGGCGGGCCGGTTAGAGGGGCTTACTTGGCGACCAGAATCGACGTACCGGTCATTTCTTCCGGGATTCCAATGCCGAGCAGCGTCAGCATGGTCGGCGCCACGTCCGCCAGCACGCCACCTTCGCGGACCTTCAGGTCACGCTTGCCGACATAAATGAACGGCACCGGCTCGGTGGTGTGAGCAGTGTGAGGCTGGTGGGTCTCCTCGTTGGTCATCTGTTCGACGTTGCCGTGGTCAGCGGTGATCAGCGCTTCGCCGCCAACTTTTTCCAGCGCCTGGGTGATACGCCCGACGCAGACGTCCAGGCACTCAACGGCCTTGACCGCCGCTTCCATGATTCCACTGTGGCCGACCATGTCGCCGTTGGCGTAGTTGACGACGATCACGTCGTAACGCTGATGCTCGATGGCGTCGACGATTCGGTCGGTGACTTCCGGCGCGCTCATTTCCGGCTGCAGGTCGTAAGTGGCCACTTTTGGTGAAGGGATCAGGATGCGTTCTTCACCGGGGAAGGGCTCTTCACGGCCGCCCGAGAAGAAGAAGGTCACGTGGGCGTACTTCTCGGTTTCGGCGATGCGCAGCTGCGTTTTGCCGTTATTCGAGAGGTATTCACCCAGCACGTTGTGCAGGCCAGCCTTTTCGAACGCCGCCGGTGCGTCGATGTTGGCTGCGTACTTGGTCAGCGTGACGAAGCCGGCCAGTCTGGCCTGACGACGTCGGGCGAAGTCTGCGAAATCGTCTTCGACGAATACGCGGGTCAGTTCGCGGGCACGGTCGGAGCGGAAGTTCATGAACACGACTGCATCGCCGTCTTCAACTTTCACCGGCGCGCCAATACCGGTGGCTTTGACGAATTCGTCGTTTTCCCCGCGCTCATAAGCGGCGTCCAGCGCGGCTTTGGCGTTGTCGGCGTGGAATTCCGAAGTGCCGTCGACGATCAGGTTGTAGGCCGACTCGACACGGTCCCAACGATTGTCGCGGTCCATGGCGAAGTAACGGCCGATGATCGTGGCGGTGCGACCCTTGCCCAAACGCGCGTAGGCCGCTTCCATGGTCTCAAGGTATTGATGGGCGCTGCGCGGTGGCGTGTCGCGACCATCGAGGAAGGCGTGCAGGTAGATCTTGTCGGCGCCGCGCTTGGCGGCCAGTTCGACCATCGCCACCAGGTGATCTTCATGGCTGTGAACGCCGCCGTCCGACAACAGGCCAAGGATGTGCACGGCCTTGCCGGCGCCGACCGCTTGATCGACTGCTTTACAGATGGCGGGGTTTTCGAAGAACTCGCCGTCGCGGATCGCTTTGGTCACGCGGGTGAAGTCCTGATACACCACACGGCCGGCGCCCAGGTTCATGTGGCCGACTTCGGAGTTGCCCATCTGCCCGTCAGGCAGGCCGACATCCATGCCGGACCCGGAGATCAAGCCGTTTGGCATGGTCTGGTACAAGCGATCGAAGACCGGCATCTTCGCTGCGTAGACCGCATTGCCGTGGTGGCTGTCGCTGTGTCCGAAGCCGTCCAGGATGATCAGAACCAAAGGTTTAGGCGTGGTAGTCATGAATCCCACTCTTGGCTAATAGGTGAAGTAGAAAAAAGATCGACAGTTTAGGGACAAGTTCAAATCAGCGACAAGCTAAACGGCGTCACTGCCGTACGGGCTTTGGCCCACCTTGGGGGCTGTGTATACTGGCCGACATTTTAACGCCCTGGAACCTGATGATGGTTGCTCACCTGATTGAATTTGCCACGAATCACTATTTGCTGACGGGTGCTTTCGTCATCCTGCTGGGCCTGCTGATTGCAACGGAGCTTAGCAAAGGTGGCCGCAGCCTGAGCACCGGCGAATTGACCGCGATGGTCAACCGCGATGAAGCCGTTGTCATCGACGTCCGCGCCAAGAAAGACTTCACTGCCGGCCACATCGTCGGCGCCGTGAATTTCCCCCAGGACAAGATCCTGACCCGCACAGCGGAACTGGAGAAGTTCAAGCCTAAAACACTGATCATCGTCGACGCCGCTGGCCAGCACGCCGGCCATACCGCTCGTGAACTGCTGAAAGCGGGCTTCAATGCCGCCAAGCTGTCCGGTGGTGTTTCATCATGGCGCGGCGACAACTTGCCGTTGGTGAAGTGACATGACCGACGTCGTCGTCTACTCCAGCGATTACTGCCCTTATTGCTCCCGCGCCAAGTCGCTGCTGGCGGGCAAGGGTGTCGGCTTCCAAGAGATCAAGGTCGACGGCAAGCCACAGATTCGCGCTGAAATGACCAAAAAATCCGGGCGTACCTCGGTTCCGCAGATCTGGATCGGCTCGGTCCATGTTGGCGGTTGCGATGACCTGTTCGCGCTGGAGCGCGCCGGCAAGCTGGATAAGCTGCTGAGCGCCTGAATTCGAACCGGGATGTGGAAGCGATGGCTTTTTGCGCACCCCGGAAGCCTACAAGACCTCAATGTAAGGATTTGAGATGACTGATCAACCGAATAACGGCGCCATTTCCAACGAAGAAGAAGCACCGCAGTTTTCCCTGCAACGCATCTACGTTCGCGACCTGTCGTTCGAAGCGCCAAAAAGCCCGGCGATCTTCCGTCAGGAATGGACCCCGAGCGTTAGCCTGGACCTGAACACCCGCCAGAAGCAGCTGGAAAATGACTTCTACGAAGTCGTGCTGACCCTGTCGGTCGAAGTGAAGAACGGCGATGAAATCGCTTTCATCGCTGAAGTCCAGCAAGCCGGTATCTTCCTGATCAAGGGCCTGGATGCCAGCTCGATGAGCCACACCCTGGGCGCGTTCTGCCCGAACATCCTTTTCCCGTACGCTCGTGAAACCATCGACAGCCTGGTTGTCCGTGGTTCGTTCCCTGCGCTGATGCTGGCACCGGTGAACTTCGACGCCCTGTACGCGCAAGAACTGCAACGCATGCAGGAAAGCGGCGAAACGCCAACGCCTACCGTTCAGTAAGCGTTGTCGCTGCAATAAAAAAGCGCCTGTGATGGGCGCTTTTTTGTGGGCGGCGTATGACTTTCGGCGCGTGGCCGCTACTTAAAATCCAACTGCCGCCAGCCTTCATACACCGCCACCGCCACGGTATTCGACAGATTCAGGCTGCGGCAGCCTTCGCGCATCGGCAGGCGCAGGCGTTGCTCGCTGGACAGCGGATCCAGCACCTCCGGCGGCAGGCCCCGGCTTTCCGGGCCGAAGAGGAAGGCATCACCCTCCTCGAATTGCGCATCGTGGAAAACCCGCGAGCCCTTTGTGGTAAAAGCAAACAGCCGCGGGTGGCCGATGCTTTCAAGGCAGCTCGGCAGGTCGGCGTGACGATGCAGCGTGGCGTATTCATGGTAATCAAGGCCGGCTCGACGCAGGCGCTTGTCATCCAGCTCGAAGCCCAGCGGCTCGATCAAATGCAGGCTGCAGCCGCTGTTGGCGCAGAGCCTGATGATGTTGCCGGTATTCGGCGGAATTTCTGGTTGAAAAAGGATCACGTGAAACATGCACGGCTCCGAACGAAAGGACGGGATGCATTCTACCCCTGAAGAAGACCCCAGACCGAAGCTGTGGCCCAAGTTTCTGGGCTCGGTGGCGATTGTCGGGGTCATGGTCGGTCTGATGATCGGCCGCGTGACGACCCCGGACCCCATCCAGTTGCAAACCATTGAAGCGCTGCCGAACGGCGTTGCCGTGTGGTTCAACCGCGAGCCGCAACTCCATGGCGAACACATCGACGGCGCGGTGGCATTGCTGTTCAACGCCCAGGGTCAGCCGCAAAAAGGCGAGTTGAAGCTCAACGGCAAAGACGTACGCTGGAGGGTGCAACGAAGCGATAAGGGATTGTTGCTGAACCTGCTGGCGGCCCGTCCTCTGCACGGCGACTGGCGCGGTGCAACCCAGGACGGGCGCTGGAGACTGGAGATCAGTCTCCGGGAGGAATAAAAGAGGGGAATCCCCGGCCTGCCTGTACCAAGGTCCCCAAAACTGGTGATGTATAACCTATTGCAGCGTGCGTGCCAGTTTTGGGAAATGCCCGTAGGAATATTCGCAATGTCCTTCAGGTATCGGATTTAGGGCCTTTTGGACCGCGCCATTTCACGGCCTGCATCGGGCTGAGGTTCGGATCAGCTTTCGGAGTTGGACGTTTGGTGAGCGTTTTTGCACGCTATTCGCGCACTTTCCGAGGCTGAGAGACCAAAGTGATGCACGCCCTAAAGCGGCGACAAGTCTACAGCACACCTAGCGGCCCCTTCCCGGCTGAAGCCGGTCCCACCGAAAGCATTGCGTGCATGCAGTGGGCTCGCTGACCCTCGAATTTGTGGGACCGGCTTTAGCCGGGAAGGCGTCAGGCGTTACGCCGCAAATCTACAGCGCACCTAGAGGCCCCTTCCCGGCTGAAGCCGGTCCCACTAAAAGCGTCAGCGCGCCTGCCGGCCTCTTGTCAAAACGGCGCATCACCCAGAATCGTCGCGCGGTGCATCACACGGCGTTGCGGGCGGTAATCGTCGACCGCGTAATGCTGGGTCACGCGGTTGTCCCACATGGCCACGTCGTTTGCCTGCCAGCGCCAGCGCAGGGTGAACTCCGGTCGCGTGCCGTGGGCGAACAGCAATTTCAGAATTGCCTCACTTTCGGCAGCTTCCAGTTCATTGATCCGGGTGGTGAAACCGTCGTTCACGAACAAGGCCTTGCGACCACTGACCGGGTGCGTGCGAATGACCGGGTGCGACAGCGGCGGGTTCTTGCGGCGGGTCTCCTCCCAACGCGCGAGGTCTTCAGCCGTATTGCCAAAGCGCTCTAGCGGGAATGACCGGGTGAAGTCATGGATCGCGGTGAGGCCATCGAGCAACGTCTGCATCGGCCGGGACAGCGCCTCGAACGCAGCGATGCCGCTCGCCCACAACGTATCCCCACCGTAAGCCGGCACCTGCTTGGCGCTGAGCACCGCGCCCAGCGCAGGGGTCGGCAAAAAGGTGACGTCGGTGTGCCAGATGGCGTTGTCGCGCACGTCGGTGACCGCGGTATCGAGGATCAGCACTTCAGGCTGTTCCGGCACATTGGGGTAGATCGGATGAACGTGCAGGTCACCAAAGTTGGCGGCGAATCGCGCTTGTTGCTGCGGCGTGATCGGCTGATCGCGAAAGAACAGCACCTGATGATCAAGCAGCGCCCGTTCAATGACGTTGCGTTGTTCACCGGTCAGGTCGCGGCTGAGGTCAACGCCGCTGATGTGTGCGCCCAATGCCGGGCTGAGCGGGTGGATGTCGATGCTCATGAGGGTCTCGAGTGTTCTCGTTTGTTCGGCGCCGAGGTGTCGGCGTAGTCAATGTGAGGTGTTCGACTCAATGATTCTGGCCGTGCCAGGGCACAAGCCTGCGTTGCAGCGCGCGCAGGCCCATTTCCAGCGCGAAAGCGATCAGCGCGATGACCAGAATTCCCAGCACCACCACGTCGGTCACCAGAAACTGCGCAGCGGACTGAACCATGAAACCCAGGCCGCTGGTGGCGGCGATCAACTCGGCCGCCACCAGCGTCGACCAACCCACGCCGAGGCCGATGCGCACGCCGGTCAGGATGTCGGGCAGGGCGCTGGGCAGGATGACGTGACGGATGAGCTGCCAGCGGCTGGCGCCCAGAGACTGAGCCGCGCGCAGTTTTGCGCTGTCGACCGTGCGCACACCGGTCGCGGTGGCGATGGCGATCGGCGCGAAGATCGCCAGATAAATCAGCAGGACCTTGGAGAATTCGCCAATGCCGCACCAGATCACGATCAACGGCAGGTAGGCCAGGGGCGGCACCGGGCGATAGAACTCGATCAGCGGGTCGAAAATCCCACGCGCGATTCGGTTATGACCAATGGCGATGCCGACCGGAATGGCCGTCAGCACGGCGAAGAACAGCGCCAGGCCGATGCGTTGCAAACTCGCCCCCAGGTGCTGCCAGAGTGTGGAGTCCATATAGCCCTTGGTCATCAACAACCAGGCTTTTTCCAGCACAGCGGAAGGCGGCGGCAGAAACAGCGGTTCGACCCACTCAAGGGCTGTGACCACCCACCAGCCACCCAGCAGGACGGCGAGGGTCAGCACGCTGATGGCGCGCGTGCTCACATAGAAAGAAGAGGGCTGACGCGGCGCGGTTTGCACCGGCGCGCGAGTGAGCGCTGGCTCCGGTGATTGATAAAGACTCATGCCCGTTGCTCCCGCACGCTTTGACGCTGGGAAAATACGCGCGCCAATACGTGCTCGCGGGTTTCGATGAACCGAGGGTCGGACTTGATGGCGCGGGCCGACTCACCTGCGCTGTAGCGCTGACCGAAGTCGAGCTTCAGGTGCTCGACGATATGACCGGGATTGGGCGCAAGCAGAATCAGATCCGTCGAAAGGAATACCGCTTCTTCAATGTCGTGGGTGATCAGGAAGACCGGCTTGGCGCTGCGTTGCCAGACTTGCAGCAGCAGCTCTTGCATCTGTTCGCGGGTGAAGGCGTCCAGCGCGCCGAAAGGCTCGTCCATCAGCAGCACACGTGGATCGGCCGCCAAAGCACGGGCAAGGCCCACACGTTGTTTTTGCCCACCGGACAATTCCCAGATACGCCGCTTCTCGAAGCCGGCGAGATCAACCAGCGCCAGCATGTCCCGCGCTTTGGCCTCACGTTTTTCACGGGGTACGCCTGCCAGCTCCAGCCCGAATGCGACGTTGGCCAGTACATCCTGCCAGGGCAGCAGAGCGTCATCCTGAAACACCACGCCGCGCTCGGCGCCGGGCCCGAGCACCGGCACGCCATCAAGGGTGATGCGGCCGGCGCTTGGCGCGACGAACCCGGCAATCAGGTTGAGCAACGAAGTCTTGCCGCTGCCGGATGGGCCCAGGGCAACCAACAGTTGCTGCGGACCAAGGGTCAGGGAAATATCCGACAGCACCGGTTCGGCTGCACCGGGATACTGTGCGCTGATGCGCTCCAGCTTTAAAAGGGCCATAGCATGGACTCCGCTTCTAATAGATGTGCATGCACGGTTAATGGATGACGGCGCTGTGAGGGATTTCTCGCATTCTTCGGTGCGTCGTTAAATTCATTTGTAGGAGCCGGCTTGCTGGCGACCCCGACCTTTCGCTCGATACGAGGTGACTGACCTGACGAGTTCGCCAGCAAGCCGGCTCCTACAGATGTTGGTGCGTCGTGGGAATGTGTAAAAGGTGGATAGGCCGTGAGGTACGTGGCGATATCACACTCATGTATGGGCTCCGGACGGATCACTGGGTGACGAACTTCGCGCTCACGTAAGGGGTGTAATCGGCCAGCACGGCGTCGACCTTGCCCTGTTCCTTAAGGAACGCGGCGGTCTTGGTGATCGCGTCGGTGGTTGGCGCGCCCAGTTCAGTCACCTGATCAGCCGCCAGCGGGTAGACGTTGCCCTGCAACAGGCCGGGGATGTCACCAGGCTTGGCGCCGGACAGCTTCACCAGTTTGTCGACGTTGCCGGCATCGGCCAGCCAGGCCGCAGGATCCTTGCGGTACGCGGCGTAGGCGTCGAGGGTGGTTTTGGCGAAGGCTTTGACAACCTCAGGATGTTTGTCGGCGAAGTCCTTGCGCACGATCCACGCATCGAAGGTCGGCGCGCCGACCTTCGCCAGCTCGCCCGACGTGATCAGCACTTTGCCTGTCTCCTTGGCGACGCCGAGCGCTGGGTCCCAGACGTAAGTGGCGTCGATGTCACCGCGTTTCCACGCCGCCGCAATGGCGGGTGGGGCGAGATTGAGGATGGTTACTTTCGCCGGGTCGATCTTCCAGTATTTCAGGGCAGCGAGCAGGCTGTAGTGGCCGGTCGAAACGAATGGCACGGCGATCTTCTTGCCAATCAGATCCTGTGGGCCGTTGATACCGGAGCCATTACGCGCAACCAGCGCCTCGGCAGCGCCGATCTGGGTGGCAATCAGGAACGTTTCCACCGGTACTTTGCGCGTCGCCGCCGCAGTGAGAGGGCTGGAGCCGAGATAGCCGATCTGGACGTCGCCCGACGCGATCGCCGTGATCACGTCCGCGCCGTTATCGAATTTACGCCATGAAATCTTCGAGCCCGTCGCCTTTTCATAGGCGCCATCGGCCTGGGCGACCTTCGCCGGATCCACGGTGGTCTGGTAGGCGACGGTAAAGTCGGCGGCCTGGGCGAACAGCGCGGAGCCGGCGAGCGACAGGGCCGCCAGGACGCGTAGGGGGTTGAGCAATTTCATGGTGACGCTCCGTGGAAAGGCACACCGCCTTCGAATGCCGCAGAGCGTAAATGATCTAAGAAAATCGAAATAAATAACCTTTTGGAATTTGCTTAGCGTTAATTTCCATACGCGAGGTCTTGATGGCTTCGCATCACCGAAACAAAAGCACTGATCTCATAGACGGTTCATCGAATCGTCACAATTTGTAAATACGATCGCGACGCCCGTTCGAGGATGCCTCGGGAGGGATGGGGATGGTCGTCCTCTGATCAGATTTGGACGGCCCAGCTGAGCGAGCAGCCGATGAGCACGGTGACTGACGCGCTTCGCTCATTTTTTCCCGACATCAGCACAAAGTGACGAACAGCAGGGTGACAACTGCAATATTTACGACTACCCCGCATGAAAGTTTATTACTTTCAGTGGGTTAGGCAGGCAATTCTCACCCAGTTTCGCAGGGTGACCGTGACTTGGCGGTCAAGTTCCGGTTGTACGACGCCCCTAAACGTATCGATCTGACGAACGGCACTGAAATATGTTTTGGGAATTAGGGATTAGGGCCGATACACTCCGCAACGGACGGCTGAAACGGCTTGTGACATATAACTGCTTGGCATAAAAGCAGGTCGATCAAGTCTTTTTAGGTTTAAAGGATTTCCCTTACCTTGCAGCCAGCTGTAACGCGGTCTAGTCAATTAGTCTTGGGGCCATTGACTCGCCGAGTCAGGTCCGGCGCTAATCGCGCATCCTCGGTTTTGAGCCTTAGGCTCTGGCCCGGGAACTACAAAAATTAGATTCATGAGGAGCGATACACAATGAAGAAGTCCACCCTGGCCTTGGCCGTATACGCAGGTGTCTTGGCTACTCAGGCTGGTGCAGCCGGTTTCCTGGATGACAGCAAAGCGACACTCAGTTCCCGTACTTTGTATTTCGAACAAGATCCGCGCGAGCCTGCGTCGAACGGTGCTAAAGCGCAGGATCAGCGCCAGACCACCCAGGGTTTCCTGTTCAACTTCATTTCCGGTTACACCCCGGGTACCGTTGGCTTCGGTCTCGACGTTCAGGGTATGTACGGCATCAACCTGAGCGGTGGTATCGATAACCGCAACCCTAACGGCAGCACGGCGAACACCGTTTCCCCAACGTCTTCTGACGGTACGCCGGTGGCTGACTGGGCCCGCGCTGGTGCCAACGCCAAGGTCAAAGTTTCCAAAACCGAGCTGAAACTCGGTAACGCTCTGCAGCCTAACCTGCCTATCCTCGTGGCGAACGACGGTCGTCTGCTGCCGCAGACCTTCCAGGGTGGCATCGTTACTTCCAAGGAACTCGACGGTCTGACGCTGACTGCCGGTAAGCTGACTCAAGCTGCCAGCCGTGCTTCCAGCAACTACGCTGACATGTCCCTGGCCGGCGGTTACAAAGGTTCGAACAACTTCCAGTTCGCTGGCGGCGACTACAAAGTCACCAAAGACCTGACCGTTCAGTACTACTACGCGAACCTGGAAGACTACTATAAGCAGCACTTCCTGGGCCTGGTCCACATTCTGCCGATCGCGGAAGACCAGTCGTTCAAGACTGACCTGCGTTACTTCCACAGCACTTCGGATGGCAAGAACGGCCATCAGGAAGTCAACGGCGGTTACCGCTTCGCCAACGGCTACAGCAAAGACGGCCAGGGCGAAGTGGATAACGACACCTGGACTGCCATGTTCACCTACACCCTGGGTGGCAACGCATTCCTGTTGGGTTACCAGTCGGTGAGCGACGACGGCGGCATGCCGATCATGAACAACGGCAACGTCACCCGCAACGGCCAAGCCGCCGGTCGTAACGAAGGTGAAGGCGGTAACAGCGTTTACCTGTTCACCGACAGTATGATCACCAACTTCACCCGTGCCGGTGAGCAAACCAAGTTCGGTCAGTACTCGTACGACTTCGCACGCCTGGGCGTTCCTGGTCTGAAAGCTGCCATCGCTTACCTGTATGGCGATCAGATTCGTTTGCAAAACGCAGCGTTGGGCCGTGGTTCGGAGTGGGAACGTGACATGCGTGTCGACTACGTGTTCCAGGACGGCTTCATGAAAGGCTTCGGCGTCACAGTCCGTCGCGCGAACCTGCGCTCCGATACCGACCTGTACGCTTCGCAAGCCAACACCGACCAGACTCGTGTGGTCCTCAACTACACCTACGCGTTCAAATAAGCGTGATGTGTTGAAAAGAGCCCCGCTTCGGCGGGGCTTTTTTATGCCTGAAACAATGTCATCCAGCACCAATCGTTCCTTTTGTTTTCAGATGCTGGCATGCACAGTGATTGATAACTCATCCTCCAAGGAGCACGACTGAATGGGCCTTAAACTTGGCGACATCGCACCCGACTTCGAACAGGACTCCAGCGAAGGACCGATCAGGTTTCACGAATGGCTGGATGGCAAATGGGCGGTGCTGTTCTCACACCCCGCCGACTTCACGCCCGTCTGCACCACCGAACTGGGCTTTACCGCAAAACTCAAAGACGAATTCGACAAGCGCAACGTCAAGGCGATTGCCCTGTCCGTAGACTCGGCTGATTCCCACACCAAGTGGATCGGCGACATCAACTCCACGCAAAACACCGTCGTGAACTTCCCGATCCTGGCGGACGAAGATCGCAAGGTTTCCGAGCTGTACGACCTGATTCACCCCAATGCCAGCGAAACCCTGACGGTGCGTTCACTGTTCGTGATCGACCCGAACAAGAAGATCCGCCTGACCATCACCTACCCGGCCAGCACCGGCCGCAACTTCCACGAGATCCTGCGGGTGATCGATTCGCTGCAGCTGACTGACAACTACAAAGTTGCCACACCGGCGAACTGGAAGGACGGCGAAGACGTTGTCATCGTGCCGTCGATCAAAGACGAAGCGGAGATCAAGGAACGCTTCCCTAAAGGCTATACCGCCGTTACCCCTTACCTGCGCCTGACGCCACAGCCAAATCGCTGATACGCCCCTGTTTCAACCACGACATTCGGGCCGATTTATCGGCCCTTTTTTTTACAACTATCAGTGATCGTCGACGCACATTCTGTAGGAGCCGGCTTGCTGGCGAAATCCGATTCATCAGTGAGGGGCACGGTGACTGTCACGCCGCGTTCGCCAGCAAGCCGGCTCCTACATATCGATGTAAATCAGTGAATCTCATGGTAGGCGAGCTAATGCATTCGCGGGCAAGCGCGCTCCTACCAAGTAAGCGCGTCTTAAAACGAGATCTCGTATATTCCTTTTGGTGCTAACCAAATGAATAAATATGATTTTAGAGAATAACCATCCCCTGTTATGGTCTTTCCGTCCTGGCGAGATCGCCGGCCATGAATCCCTTCCCGCCTTACTGGTCCGCCATCGGACGAGCAGGTGCCACCTGTTAGCTACACAGCAAAGGAGCGTGCCATGGGCACCGTTATTTTGCGTCGAGGCCTGGTCGCTCTGTTTGTTGCGGCGGTTTCCTTCGGCGTCCTTACTCAGGCCCAGGCCGACACCTTGCGCATCGGTTATCAGAAATACGGCACGCTGGTTTTGCTCAAGGCCAAAGGGTCGCTCGAGAAAAAACTCGCTGACCAAGGCGTGCAGGTTCAGTGGACCGAGTTTCCCGGTGGCCCGCAGTTACTTGAAGGCCTGAACGTCGGCTCGATCGACTTTGGCGTAACCGGCGAAACACCGCCTGTGTTTGCCCAGGCCGCTGGCGCTGATCTGCTGTATGTCGCCTCCGAACCGCCAGCGCCCACCAGCGAAGCGATTCTGGTGCCCAAGGATTCGCCGATTACTTCGGTCAAGGACCTCAAGGGCAAGAAGGTCGTCCTCAACAAGGGCTCCAACGTCCATTACCTGCTGGTGCGCGCGCTGGAAGATGCCGGCCTGAAATACACCGATATCCAGACCGTATTCCTGCCGCCCGCCGATGCGCGTGCGGCCTTCGAGCGCGGAAGCGTCGATGCCTGGGTCATCTGGGATCCGTACCAGGCCGCCGCCGAACAGCAATTGCAGGCACGAACCCTGCGCGACGGCAAAGGCATCGTCGACAACAACCAGTTCTATCTCGCGACCAAGCCCTATGCGCAGCAGCATCCCAAGGTCATTCAGACCCTGGTTGAAGAAGTGCGCGCCGTCGGCGAATGGTCCAGGGCCAACCCGGAGGAGGTGACCAAACAGGTCGCGCCGCTGCTCGGCCTGCCGGAAGACATCACCCGCACGTCGGTCAAGCGTCAGGGCTATGGCGCCTCGTTCATCACGCCTGAAACCGTCGCCGCGCAACAGAAAATCGCCGACACCTTCTACCAGCTCAAGCTGATCCCTAAACCGTTGCGCATCGCTGATGTGATCTGGACGCCACCCGCTGCTGTCGCGAAAGCGCAGTAAGCCTGGCAATTGGAAGGAGACAACTCCATGAGCGTGGAACGAATCACCCACAGACTGGCGCCCTGGCTGCTACCGGTCCTGCTGTTGGCGATATGGCAACTGGCGGTCAGTGCGGGGTGGCTGTCGACCCGCATTCTTCCGGCGCCGAGCGCCGTGATCGAGGCTGGCGTGACGCTGGTGCGCAGCGGAGAAATCTGGACCCACTTGGCGATCAGTGGCTGGCGTGCCGGAATCGGCTTTGCCATCGGCGGCGGGATCGGTCTGGCCCTCGGCTTCATCACCGGCCTGTCGAAATGGGGCGAACGCCTGCTCGACAGCTCTGTGCAGATGGTCCGCAACGTGCCCCACCTGGCGCTGATTCCGCTGGTCATTCTGTGGTTTGGCATTGATGAGACCGCGAAGATTTTTCTCGTCGCGCTGGGCACGCTGTTCCCGATTTACCTGAACACGTACCACGGCATTCGCAACATCGACCCGGCGCTGGTGGAAATGTCCCGCAGCTACGGTTTGAGCGGCTTCGGACTGTTCCGGCACGTGATTCTGCCGGGCGCGATGCCTTCGATTCTGGTCGGCGTGCGGTTCGCGCTGGGCTTCATGTGGCTGACCCTGATCGTCGCGGAGACCATATCGGCCAGTTCGGGCATCGGCTATCTGGCGATGAACGCCCGAGAGTTTCTGCAGACCGACGTCGTGGTACTGGCGATCGTCCTCTACGCCGTACTCGGCAAATTGGCAGACCTCGCGGCGCGCGGTCTGGAACGGGTCTGCCTGCGGTGGCACCCGGCGTATCAAGTGGCTAAAGGTGGCGCGCAATGAGCAATCTCCAACAACCGGCAAACCTGTTGCGCGGGATTCCCTTGCAGGTCCGCAAGCTGAAGAAAACATTCGGCTCGCGGGAAGTACTGAAAGACATCGATCTGCACATCCCGGCCGGTCAGTTCGTGGCAGTCGTGGGCCGAAGCGGCTGCGGCAAGAGCACGTTGCTGCGCCTTCTGGCAGGCCTTGATCAGCCGTCGAGCGGCCAATTGCTGGCCGGTCATGGCTCGTTGGCGGATGCGCGGGAAGACACGCGATTGATGTTCCAGGAGGCGCGTTTGCTGCCCTGGAAAAAGATCATCGACAACGTCGGCCTCGGCCTCAGCGGCGACTGGCGTGGCAAAGCGCTGGAAGCGCTGGAAGCCGTGGGTTTGGCCGAGCGCGCCAATGAATGGCCGGCGGCATTATCGGGTGGGCAAAAACAACGGGTGGCGCTGGCCCGTGCGCTGATTCACCGGCCGCGTCTGCTGCTGCTCGACGAGCCTCTCGGCGCGCTGGATGCCTTGACCCGAATCGAGATGCAGCAGCTGATCGAAAACCTGTGGAAGAAGCACGGCTTCACCGTATTGCTGGTGACCCACGACGTCAGCGAAGCGGTCGCCATTGCCGACCGGGTGTTGCTGATCGAAGAGGGCCGTATTGGCCTTGATTTGCAGGTTGATCTGGCCCGTCCGAGGGCGCGCGGCTCCTACTCACTGGCCGCGCTGGAAACCGAAGTGCTCAACCGCGTGTTGTCGCTGCCAGGCAATCCGCCCGACCCCGAACCGACTTCACCGCTGCCCACGCAACTGCGCTGGGCCAACTAACTCCAGAGGCAATCTTGCCCCCGGAACTGATCTCACAAAGGAAGCCTTACCATGACTATCAAAGCCATCAACGTACGTAACCAGTTCAAAGGCACCATCAAGGAAATCGTCTTCGGCGACGTATTGTCCGAAATCGACGTGCAGACCGCGTCGGGTGTGGTCACGTCCGTCATCACCACCCGCTCGGTAAAAGAGCTGGAACTGGTGGTCGGCAGCGAAGTGATCGCGTTCGTGAAATCCACCGAGGTGTCGATCGCCAAGTTGTGATAAATGCTGGATCGCAAGCGACGTCCCTACGTGTAGGAGCGCGCTTGCCCGCGAATGTGGGGTGTCAGTCACGGATTATTTAACTGACCCACCGCAATCGCGGGCAAGCGCGCTCCTACAATGGATCTCGATCCAAACCCCAGGTCTGCGTTGACCTCGAATCTGTAGGAGCCGGCTTGCTGGCGAAGGCGGAGGGTCTGAAATGAAGATGTCGACTGACCCACCGCAATCGCGGGCAAGCGCGCTCCTACGTTGGATCTCGGCCACGCACGCAATCGTCGGCGCACACAAAATCCGTAGGAGCCGGTGAATCCTCAGCGTCTGCGTCGTTTAGCAGGGCTTATAGATGTTGTGATCGCTTCGGCAAATACGGCGGCAGGTACAAACCCAGATACGCATCAAACACCCGCAGGCCTTCCTCGGCCATGCGCGGGGTGATCGCGTTGTGCAGCTGCACCGAGCGCGCATACACCCGATCCGCAAGTTCCAGCGCCAGGGCAAACACCTCGACATCATCGGGCAGCGTCGGCAGTTGAAAATGCCGGGCGAACAGCTCATGCATGAGGTTGCCCAGTTCAATGTCGTGCTGACGATCTGCCTGAGTGACTTCGGTCAAACCGTGCTGGGCGAGGATCAACTGCCGCGCGGCAGCGTCATCGCTGTAGATCGCGAGCATGCGCGATTCCACCACGTGGGACAGATCACGCCACTGGTTTAACTGATCATGATCGATGGGCTGCTGCAGGCTTTCGCGAAACGCCTCGTGGACATCAGCCGTGAGCGCTTCGAGCAGCGCGGGAACGCTGGCGAAGAAGTGATACACCGAAGAGGGCGGTATCTCGGCCCGCTCGGCGACGCTGTAGATCGATAGGCTCGCCACGCCGTCCGAGGCCAGCAGCGCACGTGCGGCATCGAGGATCGAGTCGATCCGCGCCTGACTGCGTGCACGAGGTTTGCGGGGTGGGGCGAGGCGGGTCATCAGTGCTCTCTTGGTCGGGGCCGCCGGCATTCTACAGTGGCAGCCGGGAGATTGCCTTCCCGGCTGAAGCCGGTCCCACAGGGTGTCCACGCAGCTCATGAATGAAAAACGCCACCGATTCTCTCGAAAAGGTGGCGTTTTCTTAACTCGTGCAGCCATCAAACCGTGTGCAGATACCAGTTGTATTCAAGGTCGGAGATGGAGTGCTCGAACTCCTCCAGCTCACTTTCCTTGCACGCAACGAAGATATCGATGTACTTCGGATCGATGTATTTGGCCATGACTTCGCTGTCGTCCAACTCGCGCAGTGCGTCACGCAGGTTGTTCGGCAGGCTCTGCTCGTTCTGCTCGTAGGAGTTGCCTTCCACGGGCGGACCGGGCTCGATCTGGTTGGTCAGGCCGTGGTGAATGCCTGCCAGCACCGATGCCATCAGCAGATACGGGTTGGCGTCCGCACCGGCAACCCGGTGTTCGATACGTACCGAATCGGCCGTCCCGGTAGGCACGCGCACGGCCACGGTGCGGTTGTCCAGACCCCAGCACGGCGAGTTAGGAACGTAGAACTGAGCACCAAACCGGCGATACGAATTGACGTTCGGGCAAAGGAACGCCATCTGCGCGGGTAGGGTCTCGAGCACACCGCCGATCGCATGACGCAATGCGGCGTTCTGCTCGGGATCCTCGCTGGTGAAGATGTTTTTGCCATCGCGATCGAGGATCGAAATGTGCACGTGCAGACCGTTACCCGCCTGGCCTGGATAAGGCTTGGCCATGAAGGTGGTGTCCATCTCATGGTCGTAGGCGATGTTCTTGATCAGGCGCTTGAGCAGTACTGCGTAATCGCAGGCTTTCAGCGCGTCGGCCGTGTGGTGCAGGTTCACTTCGAACTGCGCCGGGGCACTTTCCTTGACGATCGCGTCGGCCGGAATGCCTTGCTCTTTCGCACCTTCCAGAATGTCCTGGAGGCAGTCGACGTACTCGTCCAGGTCGTCGATCAGGTAAACCTGTGTCGAGTGCGGACGTTTACCGGAGATCGGCGAGCGCGGCGGTTGCGGACGGCCGTTCACGTTTTCCTGATCGATCAGGTAGAACTCAAGCTCGAAGGCAGCGCAGATGGTCAGGCCCATCTCGTCGAACTTGCTGACAACCTGGCGCAGCACTTCGCGTGGATCGGCGAAGAAGGGCGTGCCTTCCAGCTCGTGCATGGTCATCAGGAGTTGTGCGGTAGGACGCTTCTGCCAGGGCTCATTGCAGAGAGTGTCGGGGATTGGATAGCAGATTCGGTCAGCGTCACCGATGTCCAGACCCAGACCGGTGCTTTCCACCGTCGAGCCGTTGATATCCAGTGCGAATAGGGAAGCTGGGAGGTTGATGCCTTTTTCGTAAACCTTATGAAGGCTGGTGCGTTCGATGCGCTTGCCGCGCACCACTCCATTCATATCTGCAATCAGAAGGTCAACGTATAGAACCTCAGGATGTTCCTTAAGGAACGCGTTCGCTTCGTTGAGCTGAACGGCACGCGGGGGTACCGACATGATGCAACACCTTTGTTGTTGAAAATATCAATCATCGAGCATTACGGGTTTCAGTCAATCCGAAAGGCCAGACGAAGTCAAGGGAGCCCTGATTTGCCCTAAAAGGGCGCCGGAACGCTAATTTCGCCGCACTTTAGGGCAAATTTTTTGCGCTAAGGGTCATGGAAACTGCGGGCTTGAGCAGGGCGTTTTTTATTTTTTACGGGCGTGTTGTGGAAAAAAATGAACAACGCTAAGCTCGATTGCAACCCATAACAGCAATAATACCGGGGGTCTCATGTTTCGCCTTCCGCTGATCGGCCTCGCTGCCTGCACTCAGCCATTCGGGCACCTGCTTTTCACATCACGCGCTTTCAGTGTAGCGGCCCAGCCAGCGCGCCGGGCACAGCGCATGCTTCTGCGCGGCACCTCGACACCTTACTCTTTATCCGCGCAGCGGTTCCAGCGGGCGCGTCTTTTGCTTCGGCTGACGTACCCGGCCCAGGCTTTCTGCGGTACCCACCGCCGCGCGTTTTGCACAGGCACGACTATCTTTGAGTCTTCCAGGCAGTGGGCGATGCCTGAATCAAGCACGCAACACCGTAACGCCAGCGCTTCAAAGAACGCCTGACCGCCATGACGGCGACCAGGAATTAAAACCCTGAGGTATTTATGAGTACCAACCTCGACCAGCTCACCGATTGGTTGAAAGAACACAGGATTACCGAAGTCGAATGCATGATCGCCGACCTCACCGGTATCACACGGGGCAAGATTTCACCGACCAACAAGTTCATTGCTGAAAAGGGCATGCGCTTGCCGGAAAGCGTACTGCTCCAGACCGTGACGGGCGATTACGTCGAAGACGACATCTACTACGAATTGCTGGACCCTGCAGACATCGACATGTTCTGCCGTCCTGACCAGAGCGCGGTGTTTCTGGTGCCCTGGGCCATCGAGCCGACTGCGCAGGTGATTCACGACACCTACGACAAGCAAGGCAACCCCATCGAGCTGTCCCCGCGCAACGTCCTCAAGAAAGTCCTCAAGCTCTACGCCGATCAAGGCTGGCAGCCGATCGTGGCGCCGGAGATGGAATTCTATCTGACCAAGCGCAGCGACGACCCCGACTACCCGCTGCAGCCACCGGTGGGTCGCTCGGGTCGTCCGGAAACCGGTCGTCAGTCGTTCTCCATCGAAGCCGCCAACGAATTCGACCCGCTCTTCGAAGACGTCTACGACTGGTGCGAACTGCAAAACCTCGACCTGGACACGCTGATTCACGAAGACGGCACCGCGCAGATGGAGATCAACTTCCGTCACGGCGACGCGCTGTCTTTGGCGGACCAGATTCTGGTGTTCAAGCGCACCATGCGCGAAGCCGCCCTCAAGCACGATGTGGCCGCGACCTTCATGGCCAAGCCCATGACCGGCGAGCCCGGCAGCGCCATGCACCTGCACCAGAGCATCATCGACATCGAGACCGGCAAGAACATCTTCTCCAATGAAGACGGCACGATGAGTCAGCTGTTTTTGCAACACATCGGCGGTCTGCAAAAGCTGATCCCCGAGCTGTTGCCGCTGTTCGCGCCCAACGTCAACTCGTTCCGCCGCTTCCTGCCGGACACCTCCGCGCCGGTGAACGTGGAGTGGGGCGAAGAAAACCGCACCGTTGGCCTGCGCGTGCCGGATGCCGGCCCGCAAAACCGTCGCGTGGAAAACCGCCTGCCCGGTGCCGATGCCAACCCGTATCTGGCCATCGCCGCCAGCCTGCTGTGCGGTTTCATCGGCATGGTCGAGGGCCTGAACCCCAGCGCCCCGGTGGTTGGCCGTGGTTACGAACGCCGCAACCTGCGCTTGCCGTTGACCATCGAAGACGCGCTGGAGCGCATGGAAAACAGCAAGACGGTCGAGAAGTACCTCGGCAAGAAGTTCATCACCGGCTACGTCGCGGTCAAGCGCGCCGAGCACGAAAACTTCAAGCGTGTGATCAGTTCGTGGGAGCGGGAATTCCTGCTCTTTGCCGTCTGACGTCAAGGGGCGTCGCCAGATCCGAGCCAGATTCGAGTGGATCGCGAGCGGATCGACGGCGCCCCACACGCGATACCACAATGGAGTGATTCATGAGTTCCAACAACCCGCAAACCCGCGAATGGCAAGCCCTCAGCGGTGATCATCACCTGGCGCCGTTCAGCGACTTCAAGCAGTTGAAAGAGAAAGGCCCGCGCATCATCACCAATGCCAAGGGCGTTTACCTCTGGGACAGCGAAGGCAACAAGATCCTCGACGGCATGGCCGGGCTCTGGTGTGTCGCCATTGGTTATGGTCGTGAAGAACTGGCCGACGCTGCCAGCAAACAGATGCGCGAGCTGCCGTATTACAACCTGTTCTTCCAGACCGCTCACCCGCCGGCACTGAAACTGGCCAAGGCCATTTCCGACATCGCCCCCGAGGGCATGAACCACGTGTTCTTCACCGGTTCAGGCTCCGAAGGCAACGACACGGTGCTGCGGCTGGTGCGTCACTACTGGGCGATCAAGGGCCAGCCAAGCAAGAAAGTCATCATCAGCCGCGTCAACGGTTACCACGGTTCGACCGTAGCCGGCGCGAGCCTGGGCGGCATGACCTACATGCACGAGCAGGGCGATTTGCCGATTCCGGGCATCGTGCACATTCCGCAGCCGTACTGGTTCGGTGAAGGCGGCGACATGACGCCCGACGACTTCGGCATCTGGGCGGCTGAACAGCTGGAGAAGAAGATCCTCGAACTAGGCGTGGACAACGTCGGCGCGTTCATCGCCGAGCCGATTCAGGGCGCCGGCGGTGTTATCGTTCCGCCGGACACCTACTGGCCGAAGATCAAAGAAATCCTCGCCAAATACGACATCCTCTTCGTGGCCGACGAAGTGATCTGTGGTTTTGGACGCACCGGTGAATGGTTCGGCAGCGATTACTACGACCTCAAGCCTGACCTGATGACCATCGCCAAGGGCCTGACCTCGGGCTACATCCCCATGGGTGGCGTCATCGTGCGCGATGAAGTGGTCAAGGTGCTGAACGAGGGCGGCGACTTCAACCACGGTTTTACCTACTCCGGTCACCCGGTGGCGGCAGCGGTGGGTCTGGAGAACATCCGCATTCTGAGTGAAGAAAAGATCGTCGAACGGGTGAAGTCCGAAACGGCACCCTATTTGCAAAAGCGTCTGCGCGAGCTGAGCGACCACCCGCTGGTGGGTGAAGTGCGGGGCGTCGGCATGCTGGGCGCAATCGAACTGGTGAAAGACAAGGCCACTCGCGAGCGTTATGTCGGCAAAGGCGCAGGCATGATTTGCCGCACTTTTTGCTTCAACAATGGCCTGATCATGCGGGCCGTGGGCGACACCATGATCATCTCGCCGCCGCTGGTGATTACCTTCGCCGAGATCGACGAGCTGATCGAAAAGGCGCGCAAGTGCCTGGACCTGACGCTTGAGTCATTGCAGGGCTGAATTTTTACCGGGAAATTGCCAGACTGTCCGCCGTCTAGACGCCGCTTACATAAAAACACTGGAGCCGTACGAATGAAGAAATTTGGCAAAACCCTCCTGGCCTTGTCCCTCATGGGCGCAGTGGCCGCCGCTGCACACGCCGATGACAAAGTCCTCCACGTCTATAACTGGTCCGATTACATCGCACCGAACACCATCGCCGACTTCGAAAAAGAGTCGGGCATCAAAGTGGTGTACGACGTGTTCGACAGCAACGAGACCCTGGAAGCCAAGCTGCTGGCCGGTAAATCGGGTTACGACATCGTCGTTCCGTCCAACAACTTCCTGGCCAAGCAGATCAAGGCCGGCGTCTACCAGGAGCTGGACAAGTCCAAGCTGCCAAATTACAAAAACCTTGACCCTGCGCTGTTGAAAGCCGTGTCGATCAGCGACCCGGACAACAAGCACGCGTTCCCGTACATGTGGGGCTCGATCGGCATCGGCTTCAACGCTGAAAAGGTCAAAGCCGCCTTGGGCGCTGATGCACCGGTCAACTCGTGGGACCTGCTGTTCAAGCCAGAGAACGCTGCCAAGCTGAAAGGCTGCGGCATCAGCTTCCTCGACTCGCCAACCGAAATGCTGCCAGTGGCACTGCATTACCTGGGCCTGCCGACCGACAGCCAGAAGAAGGAAGACATCCAGAAGGCCGAGGATCTGTTCAAGAAGATTCGTCCTTCGATCACCTACTTCCACTCGTCCAAGTACATCTCGGACCTGGCCAACGGCAACATCTGCGTAGCGGTGGGTTACTCGGGTGACGTCTACCAGGCCAAGGCGCGGGCTGAAGAAGCAGGCGGCAAGGTCAAAGTCAGCTACAACATTCCGAAAGAAGGCGCAGGCAGCTTCTACGACATGGTCGCCATCCCGAAAGACGCTGAAAACGTCGAAGGCGCCTACAAGTTCATGAACTTCATCCTGCAACCGAAGGTGATGGCTGAAATCACCAACTCCGTTCACTTCCCGAACGGCAACAAGGCGGCAACCGAGTTCGTCGACAAGGACATCACGTCTGATCCAGGCGTCTATCCGCCAGCGGACGTTCTGGCCAAGTTGTACGCGATCGCCGACTTGCCGGCGGCGACTCAACGCCTGATGACCCGCAGCTGGACCAACATCAAATCGGGTAAATAAGCCTGAACGGGTGGGGCGCTTGCCCCACCCGGACTGTGGGAGTGAGCTTGCTCGCGAATGCTGACTGCTTCAAATGAATGCAGGACTGACACACCGCAATCGCGAGCAAGCTCACTCCTACAGGTTTTGCGTTAGCTGTCATGACACCCGCGTCACAAAAAGTTTTTTTGCGAGAAGGGTTTATCGAAGGTAAGTTGCGCGCCGGATGGGTCACAGGCAGTCGTTACTGTCATCGGTACGGGCAACAGGCCCACCTACTAAAAAAGGACTGCACACGTGTCTATTTCTTTATTTTCAAAAGGCTTGCTGCTCGGCGCAGGGCTCACGCTCGCCGCCGGTGCCTACGCGGATTCCACCGTTCGCATTTATAACTGGTCCGATTACATCGGCACCACGACGCTGGAGGACTTCACGTCCACCACCGGGATCAAGACCAAGTACGACGTCTTCGACTCCAACGAAACTCTGGAAGGCAAGCTGCTGGCCGGCCACACCGGGTATGACGTGGTCGTGCCGTCCAACCACTTCCTGGGCAAGCAGATCAAGGCGGGGGCGTTCCAAAAGCTCGACAAATCGCAGCTGCCCAATTACTCCAATCTCGACCCCGAACTGCTCAAGCGCCTGGAAAAGAACGACCCGGGCAACCAGTACGCCGTGCCGTATCTGTGGGGCACCAACGGCATCGGCTACAACGTCGACAAGATCAAGGAAGTCCTGGGTGTCGACACCATCGATTCCTGGGCCACGCTGTTCGAGCCCGAGAACATCAAGAAGCTGCAAAAATGCGGCGTTGCGTTTCTCGACTCTGCTGACGAGATGATCCCCGCAGTCCTGAATTACATGAAGCTGAGTCCGAACAGCACCGACGAGAAAGACTACAAGGCGGCGGAAGCCAAGCTGCTCAAAGTCCGCCCTTACGTGACCTATTTCAACTCGTCCAAGTACATCACTGACCTGGCCAACGGCGACATCTGCATCGCGGCCGGCTTCTCCGGTGACGTCTTCCAGGCCAAGGCCCGTGCCGCAGAAGCCGGCAAGGGCGTCAAGATTGCCTACTCGATCCCGAAAGAGGGCGGCAATCTGTGGTTCGACATGCTCGCCATCCCTTCGGATGCGCCGGACGTGAAGGCCGCCCACGCGTTCATCAACTACATCCTCAAGCCCGACGTGATCGCCAAGGTCAGTGACCAGGTGGGTTACGCCAACCCGAACCCGGCTTCGGGGGCGCTGATGGATCAGGACATTCGCAACGATGAGGCGGTTTATCCTTCGAAGGAGATACAGGAGCGCCTGTATGTCAATTCCGAGCTGCCGCCGAAGATCCAGCGCGTCATGACGCGCAGCTGGACGAAGATCAAAACCGGTAAATAAAGACCTTGGCGCCCGGCCCCATTGGCCGGGCGCAAAAACAGTTGGGAGTTTCACCCATGGCAGTTGCCTCCGGCGCCTACAAGAAATCCCTTGAGGGTGGTCAGCAACCGAAACAGGTGCTGGTCAAAATCGATCGGGTCACGAAGAAGTTCGATGAGACGATTGCTGTGGACGACGTGTCTCTGCAGATCAACAAGGGTGAAATCTTCGCCCTGCTCGGCGGCTCCGGCTCGGGGAAATCCACCCTGCTGCGCATGCTCGCCGGTTTCGAACGCCCGACCGAAGGGCGCATTTACCTCGACGGCGTCGACATCACCGACATGCCGCCGTACGAACGTCCGATCAACATGATGTTCCAGTCCTACGCGCTGTTTCCGCATATGACCGTGGCGGACAACATCGCCTTTGGCCTCAAGCAGGACAAGTTGCCCAAAGCCGAAGTCGAAGCCCGCGTGGCCGAGATGCTCAAGCTGGTGCAGATGACTCAGTACGCCAAGCGCAAGCCCCATCAGTTGTCCGGCGGCCAGCGTCAGCGCGTGGCTCTGGCGCGCTCCCTGGCTAAAAAGCCGAAGCTGCTGCTGCTCGACGAACCCATGGGTGCACTGGACAAAAAACTGCGTTCGCAGATGCAGCTGGAATTGGTGGAGATCATCGAGCGCGTCGGCGTGACCTGCGTGATGGTGACCCACGACCAGGAAGAGGCCATGACCATGGCCGAACGCATCGCGATCATGCACCTGGGCTGGATCGCACAGATCGGCAGCCCGATCGATATCTACGAAACGCCCACCAGCCGCCTGGTGTGCGAGTTCATCGGCAACGTCAACCTGTTCGACGGTGAAGTCATCGAAGACATGGAAGGCCATGCGCTGATCAGCAGTCCTGAGCTCGAACGCAAAATCTACGTCGGCCACGGCGTCACCACGTCGGTGGAAGACAAGCGCATCACCTACGCGCTGCGCCCTGAGAAACTGCTGGTGACCACCGAGCAACCGTCGTTCGAACACAACTGGTCCCGGGGCAAGGTTCATGACATCGCCTATCTGGGCGGTCACTCGGTGTTCTACGTGAAGCTGCCGTCGGGCAAGCTGGTGCAATCGTTTGTCGCCAACGCCGAGCGTCAGGGCACGCGACCGACCTGGGACGACGAAGTCTTCGTCTGGTGGGAAGACGACAGCGGCGTGGTATTGCGCTCATGAAAATCCGAAAAATAAAACGGGCTTTCAAGCGAATAAAACCCACCGGGCGCCAGGCCGTTATCGGCGTGCCGTTCCTGTGGCTGTTCCTGTTTTTCGCGCTGCCGTTTCTGATCGTCATCAAGATCAGCTTCGCTGAAGCAGACGTAGCGATTCCGCCGTACACCGAGATTTTCACCTTCGTCGAGCAGAAGCTCGACATCGTGCTCAACTTCGCCAACTACGCGCTGCTGACCAGTGACGATCTGTACATCTCGGCGTATCTGGGCTCGTTGAAGATGGCGTTCATCAGCACGGTGTTGTGCCTGTTGATCGGCTATCCGATGGCGTATGGCATCTCCATCGCCCGCAAAGAGATGCAGACGGTGCTGTTGCTGCTGATCATGATGCCGACCTGGACAGCGATCCTGATTCGCGTCTACGCGTGGATGGGCATCCTCAGCAACAACGGGCTGCTCAACGCTTTTCTCATGTGGCTGGGTGTGATCAGCGAGCCGTTGCAGATACTCAACACTAACCTCGCGGTGTACATCGGCGTGGTGTATTCGTATCTGCCGTTCATGATCCTGCCGCTGTACGCGAATCTGGTGAAGCACGATCAAAGCCTGCTGGAAGCCGCCTCGGATCTGGGCTCAAGCACCTTCAACAGCTTCTGGAAAATCACCGTGCCGCTGTCCAAGAACGGCATCATCGCCGGCTGCATGCTGGTGTTCATTCCGGTGGTGGGCGAGTTCGTCATCCCGGAACTGCTGGGCGGCCCCGAGACGCTGATGATCGGTAAGGTGCTGTGGCAGGAATTCTTCAACAACCGTGACTGGCCGGTAGCGTCGTCGCTGGCGGTGGTGATGCTGTTGATCCTCATCGTGCCCATCATTCTGTTCAACCGCAGTCAGGCCAAAGAGCTGGAGGGCAAGGCATGAGAGGCTTCCGATTCTCGAACCTGATGTTGGTACTGGGCCTGATCTTCATCTACGCGCCCATGGTCATTCTGGTGATCTACTCGTTCAACGCCTCCAAACTGGTAACGGTCTGGGGCGGCTGGTCGGTGAAGTGGTACGTCGGCTTGCTCGACAACACCCAACTGATGAGTGCGGTCATGCGCTCGCTGGAAATCGCGCTGTACACCTCCGTTGCGGCGGTGGCGTTGGGCACGATGGCGGCCTTCGTGCTGACGCGCATCACCCGCTTCAAGGGCAAGACCTTCTTCGGCGGCCTGGTCACCGCGCCACTGGTGATGCCTGAAGTGATCACCGGCCTGTCGCTGTTGCTGCTGTTCGTGGCGATGGCGCAGTTGCTGGGCTGGCCCGAGGAGCGTGGCATTGTCACCATCTGGATCGCTCACACGACATTCTGTGCGGCGTATGTGGCGGTGGTGGTGTCGGCGCGTCTTCGCGAGCTGGACATGTCCATCGAAGAAGCGGCAATGGATTTGGGTGCGCGGCCGTGGAAGGTGTTCTTCCTGATCACCATCCCGATGATCGCGCCATCGCTGGCGGCGGGGGCAATGATGTCTTTCGCGCTGTCGCTGGACGACCTGGTGCTGGCGAGCTTCGTCTCCGGCCCGGGCTCGACGACCCTGCCCATGGAAGTGTTCTCCGCGGTGCGCCTGGGCGTGAAGCCTGAGATCAACGCGATTGCCAGCTTGATTCTGCTGGCCGTGTCGATCGCGACCTTCCTGGTCTGGTTCTTCAGCCGCCGCGCGGAAAACAACCGCAAGCGCGCGATCCAGCAAGCCATCGAAGAAGCCGCGGCCGACGGCTGGAAACAGCCGGACCTGCGCCGTGCAAAGGTGGTCGAGTCGGTTTGATACCGATCACTGCTCCAGTGAGATGTTCCCACTGAATGCACGCGATGCTTTTAGTGGGACCGGCTTCAGCCGGGAAGAGGCCGGTGAGTGCGCTTTAGATCTGCGGCGTAACGCCCGACGCCTTCCCGGCTAAAGCCGGTCCCACAGTCGAGTTCACTCTCACTGCATGATCTCACTGGACGGATGCATTCCTCTGTAGGAGCCGGCTTGCTGGCGAACGCGGTTGATCATTCACCGTTGCGGTGTCTGGTCCAATGCATTCGCCAGCAAGCCGGCTCCTACCGGAGTGATACCGGCCGTTGATCGTTCCCACGCTCTGCGTGGGAATGCATCTCCTGACGCTCCGCGTCCCGGGCGGCATCCCCACGCGGAGCGTGGGGACGATCATCAATAGGATCTGCCGGGGTTACCGCCCCGGCACCAGCTTCAACACTTCCTTGCTGTTCCCCGCCACATCCCCTTCGCTGAACCGCTCTGGCACGTACTCGCCGTTAATGTAGCGCTGCGCCTGATCGGCGTAGTGCTTGTCGAACAGCACGCCGCTCTGGCCCACCGGATTGATCCCCAGGGCGTGGGCCGGGTCGGCGAAATCGATGAGGCGGCGTGTCGATGGCCCGTACGTCACCGGCCACGGCGCGGGGCCCATGCTCGCTGACAGGTTGTTCGGCACCTCATGGGTACCGGGCGCCGCGAATGGCCCGACATTGAAAAGCATGTCCAGCGGCGGCTGTTTGCCCAGCGGATGTTCGTGGGTCAGCGTGTGCGCCTTGCCCCATGTCCACTCATCCGGGTTCTGCCCGTACAGCGATTTGAGGTGCGAGACCGCCGCATGCCACGCGACCTTCACCGTGTTGTCGCGACTTTCGGGTTCCCGAGAATGTCGATTGTTCCACCATGGTGAGTTCGCGTCGGCGGCCAGTCGCGGCAGCGCCAGGTCAATGAGTCGTGTCGACAGCAGCGTGGTGAACATCCCGTCGCTCAGCTCGTCATGGAAAACCTGATCGGTCAGGTTGAACAGAAACTGATTGAACAGCGTCGCCCCCACCGAATCCACGGAGTAGTCACCGTTCCACGCCGCCAGGCGCTCAAGCAAGTCGTGCTCCTCCGGCTCGCTGACCACCCGGCGCAGCACCGGAATCAGCGGAGTAAGAATCTGTGCGGCGTAATCCGTTCGAGTGCCGAGCTGCAGCGCCTTGCTGCTCTCCAGATTCCATTTCACCTTGTCGTCGCTCAACTGGCGATCCAACTGGCGACCGCGCTCGGCGAGGTTGTAGTAGCCCGGTATCTCCATCCCAGTAGGCGACACCGGCTGGAAGTTCGCCGAGACGATATAACCCCGCGCCGGGTTTTCTTCCTGCGGGTTAGCAGTGAAGGGGTAGAAGCCGTTCTTGTCAGCCTGCTCGGAGCTGCCATCGAGAATGAACGTCGGATTCACCCCCGCAGGCCGCTTCGGCAGTTGCGCCGCAGCCCACCAGCCGATATCGCCCTTGGCGTTGGCGTAAATGATGTTCAGCCCCGGCGACTGAATCTTCTCGGCGGCGCTGCGCATCTTCTCCAGCGTGTCGGCGCGGTTGGCTTCGTAAAAGCCCTGCAGAATCGGATTGTCCGATTCAAGGAACGACCACCACATCGCAATCGGCGTGTCGCTCGGCTGCTGTGCACCACTGGGGCCCAGCGCGTCATTGACTATCGGGCCGTGGGGTGACTGCCGCAAGGTGATTGTGACGGGGGATTCGCCCTTGACCTCGATCTGCTCGGTACGTGACGTCATGTCCACCCAGGCGCCGTGGTACCAGACTTGATCGGGATTATCGGGATTTGTCTTTTCACCGATCAGGTCCAGATCATCGTTCTGGAACATGGTCAGGCTCCAGCCGAAATCCAGGTTGTGGCCGAGCAGTGCGAAGGGGTTGAGGGCCTGAAAATGCCCGTACAGCTCGAAACCCGGCGCGGTCAGCTGGGCTTCGTACCAGACTGCCGGCACCGAAAAACGAATGTGCGGATCACCCGCCAGCAGCGGTTTGCCACTCTGGGTACGGCTGCCGGACACCGCCCAGGCATTGCTGCCCTCGAACTGCGGCAGGCCGGCCTTCTCAAGCGCCTGCTGGCTGAGCAGTGCCAGGTCATTGAGGCCTTTCCAGTCGTTGCTCGTCAATGCAGGGGACTGGCCAAGGCCCCCTTGCGGCTGCCAGCCCATGTCGAAGACTTTCAGGTACTCCGGGCCCAGTTGATCCCGCACATAGGTCATCAATGGCTCGGTGCGAAACGCGGCAGCAAAGCTGTAGGCCAGATACCCGCCAACGCTGAGGGTGTCTTGCGCCGTGAACGGTCGCTCACGAATGCCCAGCACGTCGAACTCGATGGGTTTGGGATGCGTCGCCTGATATTGATTGATGCCGTCCAGATACGCTTGAAGCGCCCTCCACGCCGGCGTGTTTTTGTCCTGGCGGGCGACGTAGGCATCGGCGTGCTCGCGGATGCGCAGGCTGCGGAACAGCCTGTCGGTGTTGACCAGCTTGGGGCCGAGTACTTCAGCCAGCTCGCCGCGCGCCAGCCTGCGCAGGATTTCCATCTGGAACAGGCGGTCCTGGGCGTGGACATAGCCCAGAGCGCGGTACAAATCGTCCTGGTTGTCGGCACGAATATGCGGCACGCCCCGCTCGTCGTAACGTACGGTGACCGGGGCCTGCAGCCCGGTGAGGCTCATCTCGCCATCGCGGAGCGGCTGCTTGCTGTGGATGTACCAGGCGCCCGCGCCCCCGATGAGCACCAACACTGCGACGACGACGTAAAGGCTGCGTTTCATCCGGGGGCTCAAATGAGAATCGTGAAGGTTTTGCAGGCTACAGATTTGTCTCGCGACTGGGTAGACGGACCGCCCATGGATTTAGGCCGCGTAACTTGCCACGCCGCAGCGGACAGATGACACTTCCGTGCGGCCGCTTCCCACACACCCTCATCTGGAATTCTGATGTCCGACACGTTCGATCCCGACCACCTGCGTGCTGAGCTGTTGCCGCTAAGCGTGTCGCAAGCGCCATCTGAAGAGGCGCAGGCTTATCAGCGTTTCTACGGTTTGAACGCGCTCGGCCCGAATGGCTCGATCAGTAGCCGGATCGGGCGCGTTGAAGTGGGCGGTTACGACATCGTCACGCAGCTCTGGAAGCCCGAGCACCCCGTCGGCACGCTGGTGCTGATGCACGGGTTTTACGATCACGTCGGGTTGTATCGTCACGTCATCGACTGGGCGCTGGGGCTCGGGCTGGCGGTGATTGCCTGCGACCTGCCTGGCCATGGATTGTCCAGTGGGGCGCGGGCAAGCATTACTGACTTTGCGGAATATCAGGCGGTGCTGGATCGACTGTTAGTCGAAGCCGATAGCCTCAACCTGCCCAAGCCGTGGCACCTGTGCGGGCAAAGCACCGGTGGCGCGATTGTCATCGACCACGTGCTGCATCACGGCGACGCCAGCCCGGCGCAGGGCCAGATCATCCTCCTGGCGCCGCTGGTGCGGCCGCGTGGCTGGGCCTTGTCGAAACTCAGCTATTACCTGCTGCGCGGCTTCGTCAAAGCCATCGACCGGCGTTTCAGCGAAAACTCAAACGCCCCGACCTTTCTGCCTTTCTTGCTGGCGGATCCGTTGCAGCCACGACACCTGCCGACGGTATGGGTGGGCGCGTTGGCCAAATGGATCGAGCGCATCGAACGTGCACCGCGAAGCCGCCGCAGCCCGCTCATCGTGCAGGGCGAGTCGGACATGACCGTGGACTGGAAACACAATCTGCCGGTGCTCAAGGACAAGTTCGCTGAGCTGCAGATCTTCATGCTGCACGAAGCGCGGCACCATCTGGTCAACGAGTCACCCGAGCTGCGCGCGCGGTTTTTTGAGTTTCTGACGGAGCGAATGGGGTAGGGGCTATCCATTCTGTAGGAGCGTGGCTTGTCCCGCGATCTGCCGCGCAGCGGTAGCAGCTGCGGTGATTACGGCATGTCAGGATGATGGGTTTACGAACTTGCGGCCGGTTCCCGTCCGATCGCGGGACAAGCCACGCTCATACGCTTCCTGGAGCAGCGATAACAGCTACTTTACGTTCTGCCCGACCGCCAATCCCGCGCGAACAGCGGCCAGTGCTGCCTTGTAATAGGCTTTGCCTTCGTTGGACTCGGCGAAGGTCGCGAATTCGTCTAGCTCGCCGTCCGACAGGTCCCGGTACACATAAAGCAATGTGTTGTTCACGTCCTTGCCAATCTGCCCCATCAGCCGCTGACGCTGACTGTCGAGCATCGCCTGGGTCGTGCCGCCGCCCATCAGGCCTGGAATCATCGAGCTCAGGCTGTCGGCGGCGACGCCCGCAATGGCCATGCTGACCTCGGCGCCGGCTTCCTTGGCGGGGAGGGCGTTGGCCAGGTGCCCGATGATCAGCAGACGGTTGTCGTCGGCCTGGATGTGCGGCAGGCCTTGGGCGTTTTTGGCCAGTTGATCCGGGCGCGTCGCAGTGAGTTCGGCATTGACGATCTTGCGACCCAGAGGCGACTGGAAAAACTGCAGCGCAGGGTTCGGGTCCTGCAGCGTCTGGCGCAGCATTTGCTCCCCGCGCTGATCCATCGCCTGCGGCGCGAAACGCTGATTGCTGTTGCTCACCAGAGCGTCGAATACAGCGGGCGGAAGGCTGTTGCGGTAACGCTGCTGAGCGGCTTTCAAGGCATCGACAAAATGAGCGCGTTGTTCCGGCCAGCCGGCGAGCGTGTACAGCTGATCGTGGCCGTCTGCCCAAGCGGGCAAAGTGCAGAACATCAACAGCAGGAAAAACAGACGGCGCATTAGAGACTCCTGTCGGCAGGCCGCCATTCTCGGTGGGGCAGCGGGGATTTGTCGAGTTAACACTTGCCAGACCCCGCTAAAAACCT
Organism: Pseudomonas sp. NPDC078416; assembly: GCF_050268485.1. NCBI lineage: Bacteria > Pseudomonadati > Pseudomonadota > Gammaproteobacteria > Pseudomonadales > Pseudomonadaceae > Pseudomonas > Pseudomonas sp. NPDC078416. Next base: position 339,511 of record NZ_JBNNGV010000001.1, read on the forward strand.
TGGGTTCGATCAGCAGTCGGGCGAAACCGCCGGGCGTAATCAAACCCGCAAAAATATTCCTCATTCGCCGTACTGCAGGCCCTGTCGGATTAATCGGCGTATGGATACTATGCGCGCCATGCGCATATCCCCTGATCACCCGCTGCTGTTGCGAATCGTCGACGACCTGGCCGAGCGTGGCTGGTCGCAGCAGAACATCTTCCTGCCCGACACCCTGACCCGCGAACTGGCGCTTGAATGCCGCACGCGTGCCGTTCAGGGCGAGCTCGCACCTGCTGCGGTGGGGCGCGGGCCGGCGCAGGAGGTTCGCGAGGGGATTCGCGGCGATCACATTCAGTGGCTGGAAGCGGGGCAGGCCGAGCCGTGCGATCGCTATCTGGACCTGATGGAGAGCCTGCGTCAGGCGCTGAACCGAGGCCTGTTTCTGGGTCTTGAGGATTACGAAAGCCACTTCGCGCTCTATCCGCCGGGGGCCTTCTACCTCAAGCACGTGGACCGCTTTCGCGATGACGACAAACGCATGGTCTCGGCGGTTGTTTATCTAAACGACGGCTGGTTGCCGGAGCACGGCGGCCAACTGAGGATGTACCTCAAGGACGGTGTCGAGTATGACGTGCAACCCACCGGCGGCTGCCTTGTGGTGTTTCTCTCCGGCGACATGCCACACGAAGTCATGCCCTCGACCCGCGAGCGGCTGTCGCTGACCGGATGGTTCAGACGGCGCGGGAACGAGCCGTTCGAGTTGTAACTGGCTTGCTGTCCGTCTGCATCCGCCCAACATGAAATCTTCTACATCCAGCCACTCAGCGAAATACTTCGCGTCCAACCGCAGCTAAGGTAAAGGTCGTTCCTGAGCGGTTGGCTGTCGGGATGAAGAGGCTTCAATCCCCGAACCCGCCAATCGCACATCGATAAAAACGGAGAGATCATGAAGACGTTATTCGCGAGAACTGCCCTGACCGGACTGCTGCTGGGGGCGAGCTTCCTCGCCCAGGCCGCCGACATCCCTCGCACGGCATCGCCGGCGGGCGCCGAGGTTTACATCATCTCGCCGAAGGACGGCGCGACCGTCAACGGCGCATTCAAGGTGCAGTTCGGCCTCAAGGGCATGGGCGTTGCCCCGGCCGGCGTTGACGTTCCGGACACAGGCCATCATCACCTGCTGATCGACGTCAAGGATCAGCCCGACATGACCGCGCCGCTGCCGACCACCGACAACATCCGTCACTTCGGCAAGGGCCAGACTGAAACCGAGCTGAATCTCACACCGGGTCAGCACACCCTGCAACTGCTGGTTGGCGACAAGAACCACGTTCCCCTGAACCCGCCGGTCGAGTCGCAGAAGATCACCATCACGGTGAAATAACGCGTATCGCGTATCGCGCATCGCGCATCGCGCATCCGCAGATGCCATAGATGGCGTGGACTCCGCCGTCCGATGGCTGGCGTGAGATTCGTAGGAGCCGGCTTGCTGGCGAAGGCGTCAGGCCAGATGCATCAATGGCGCATGAAAAAACCTTCGCCAGCAAGCCGGCTCCTACGGATTGAGGTACGCCGCATAGGCGTGTGTCGCCGCAATCCAGGTGTAGGAGCGCGCTCGCCCGCGAACGCGATCTGTCTGTGCCACCCATGTTGGATGACTCACCGCGAATGAAGGGGCGAATGCGCAGCGCACAAAAAAAGGAGACCCGAAGGTCTCCTTTTTTATCAACCTGAAACCAGCGATTTAGAACAAAACGCGGCTACGAATGGTGCCTTTGATGTGCTGCAGTTTCTCTTGCGCCAGATCGGAGTACTCGGCGTCGACGTCGATCACCACGTAACCCACTTTCTCGTTGGTCTGCAGGAACTGACCGGAGATGTTGATGCCGTTTTCAGCGAAGACCTTGTTGATCTCCATCAGCACGCCCGGAATGTTCTCGTGAATGTGCAGCAGGCGGTGCTTGCCAGGGTGAGCCGGCAGGGCCACTTCCGGGAAGTTGACGGAAGAAACCGACGTACCGTTGTCGCTGTACTTGACCAGTTTCTCTGCCACTTCCAGACCGATGTTGGCCTGGGCCTCAGCGGTCGAGCCGCCGATGTGCGGGGTCAGGATCACGTTGTCCAGGCCGCGCAGCGGGCTTTCGAACACGTCGTCGTTGGAGCGGGGCTCGACCGGGAACACGTCGATGGCCGCGCCGATCAGGTGCTGATCCTTGATCGCGTCAGCCAGTGCGTCGAGTTCGACCACCGTGCCGCGTGCCGCGTTGATCAGGATGGCGCCCTTCTTCATCGTGCGAATTTCTTTCTCGCCGATCATCCACTGGGTTTCGTTGGTTTCCGGAACGTGTAGGGTGACGATATCAGCCATGCCCAGCAGCTCGTTGAGGCTGGATACCTGAGTGGCGTTGCCCAGCGGCAGCTTGGTCAGGGTGTCGTAGAAGTACACCTGCATGCCCAGGCCTTCAGCCAGGACCGACAGCTGAGTGCCGATCGAGCCGTAGCCGATGATGCCGAGCTTCTTGCCACGAATCTCGAACGAATTGGCCGCGCTCTTGATCCAGCCACCGCGATGGCAGGAAGCGTTCTTCTCCGGGATACCGCGCAGCAGCAGGATGGCCTCGGCCAGCACCAGCTCCGCCACCGAACGGGTGTTGGAGTAAGGGGCATTGAACACAGCGATGCCGCGTTCGCGGGCTGCGTTCAGGTCAACCTGATTGGTACCGATGCAGAAACAGCCGACCGCGACCAGTTTCTTGGCGCTGTCGAACAGTTCTTCAGTCAGTTGGGTGCGGGAACGAATACCGATGAAATGAGCGTCGGCAATCTTTTCCTTCAGTTCGGCTTCCGGCAGAGACTTGGTGTGGTACTCGATGCTGGTGTAACCGGCGGCCTTGAGGACGTCGACCGCGGACTGGTGGACGCCTTCGAGAAGAAGGAACTTGATCTTGCTCTTGTCGAGGGAAGTCTTGCTCATCTGCGTAAACCTGTGTTCCGGAGAGAAATGGCAGTAAGTGAAGCGCGCGCAAATCGGCCGAAAGCTCGATTGGCGGGGGGCGTATGCTAGCATATGCACCCCGCGAAACATCCCATTCCTGGACGTGAGCCGTTCTCAGGATGACCATGAATTGTTCGAGAGTTCTGTTGATGACCCATCCTGCGCTGATAGATGAGCTGAAGACCCTGGTTGAGCCCGGCAAGGTCCTGACCGACGCCGATTCCCTCGAAACCTACGGCAAGGACTGGACCAAACATTTCGCCCCGGCGCCCACCGCCATCGTCTTCCCCAAGACCACCGAACAGGTGCAGGCGATCGTCCGCTGGGCCAACGACCGCAAGGTTGCGCTGGTCCCTTCGGGCGGCCGCACCGGGTTGTCCGCGGCCGCCGTTGCCGCCAATGGTGAGGTGGTCGTCAACTTCGATTACATGAATCAGGTGCTCGAACTCAACCTGACGGATCGCACTGCCATCTGCCAGCCTGGCGTGGTCACCAAGCAGCTGCAGAATCTCGCCGAAGAAAACGGCCTGTATTACCCGGTGGACTTCGCCTCGTCTGGCTCCAGCAATATCGGCGGCAACATCGGCACCAACGCCGGCGGGATCAAAGTGATTCGCTATGGCATGACCCGTAACTGGGTCGCGGGGCTCAAGGTGGTCACCGGCAAGGGCGACCTGCTCGAACTGAACAAAGACCTCATCAAAAACGCCACCGGCTACGACATGCGTCAGCTGTTCATTGGCGCCGAAGGCACGCTGGGGTTTGTGGTCGAAGCGACCATGCGCCTGGACCGCGCGCCGAAAAACCTCACCGCGATGGTTCTCGGTACCACCGATTTCAACGCCATCATGCCGGTGCTGCACGCGTTCCAGAGCAAGCTGGACCTGACCGCATTCGAGTTCTTCTCGGACAAGGCGCTGGCCAAGGTCATGGCGCGCGGTGACGTGCCGTCCCCGTTCGAAACCGAATGCCCGTTCTACGCGCTGCTGGAATTTGAAGCGACCACCGAAGAGGTGGCCAACCACGCGCTGGAAACCTTTGAGCACTGTGTTGAGCAGGGCTGGGTGCTGGATGGCGTGATGAGCCAGAGCGAACAGCAACTGCAGAACCTGTGGAAACTGCGCGAATACATTTCTGAAACCATCTCCCACTTCACGCCGTACAAGAACGACATCTCGGTCACCGTTTCGAAGGTCCCGGCGTTTCTCGCTGAAGTGGACGCGATCGTTGGCCAGCATTACCCGGATTTCGAAATCGTCTGGTTCGGCCATATCGGCGACGGCAACCTGCACCTGAACATCCTCAAGCCGGAAAACCTGAGCAAGGACGAGTTCTTTGCCAAGTGCGCGACGGTGAACAAGTGGGTGTTCGAGATCGTGCAGAAGTACAACGGCTCAATCTCCGCAGAACACGGCGTCGGTATGACCAAGCGTGACTACCTGCACTACAGCCGCTCGCCGGTGGAGATCGAATACATGAAAGCCGTCAAAGCGGTATTCGACCCGAACGGCATCATGAACCCCGGCAAAATCTTCGCGGTGTAAAGCGGCGTTCACTGTCGAATAACATCGCGATGCGCCTCACGCCGTTTGATGGTTTCGGCAGGGCGCAAATCTGTAGGAGCCGGCTTGCTGGCGAACTCGGTCGGTCAGATATGAAATGTCGACTGACACAACAAGCATTTCAGGAGCGCTCATGAGCTATCAGCACAAGTACGTCGACGGCACCAAGGTTCACTTTCCGCTGGGTAAAGTCGTCTGCATCGGCCGCAATTACGCCGAGCACGCCAAGGAGCTGGACAACCCGGTGCCGACCGAGCCGCTGCTGTTCATCAAGCCGGGCAGCTGCGTGGTCGGGATCGAGGGTGGCTTCAGCATTCCTCAGGACCGGGGTTCGGTGCACTACGAAGCCGAGATCGTCGTGCTGATCGGCAAGCCGCTGAGCAAGAACCCAAGCCGCGAAGAAGTCCTCGACGCGATATCCGGCTTCGCCCCGGGCCTGGACCTGACGCTGCGCGACGTGCAGTCGAAACTGAAAGAGAAAGGCCTGCCGTGGGAAATCGCCAAGTCTTTCGACGGCGCGGCGGTCATTGCCCCGTTCGTCTCCGCTGACGCTTATCCCGATCTGACCGACATCGCCATCCGCCTGACCATCAACGGCGAAGTCCGCCAGGACGGCAACAGCAGCCACATGCTCAACCCGATCGTGCCGATGATCCAGCACATGGCGTCGCAGTTCTCTCTGCAGGCCGGTGACCTGATCATGACCGGCACGCCGGCAGGCGTAGGTCCATTCAACGTCGGCGATGAGATCGTGCTGGAGCTGACAGGCCAGAGCCGTTTCGAAAGCGACGTGCGCTAATGGCATACCGCGAAAGTCGTCTGAGTTTCCGTTGGTGGTGGTTGCTCATCGCCGCGCTGGTGATTTTGGCCGGTCTGTCCTACGCCTGGCACTGGGACGATCGCGGCATGTTGTGGCTGCGCGAGCGCAACGTCACGCCGGCCGAGCGCGCGGCGGGCATCTGGCTGCCGGATTACAAGGTCGACATCGACGCCAAGCCACTGGCCGGCATGGAAAAGGACGAGGCCTCGGACCTGTCCTACGATCCGTCGACCAAAACCCTGTACTCGGTGATGGGCAAAAATCCTTTCCTTTCCGAGATCACGCTGACCGGCGATGTCATTCGCAAGATCCCGCTTGAAGGCTGGGGCAACCCCGAGGGTGTTGCCGTTCTGGGCGACGGGCTGATTGCCATCGTCGATGAGCGTCAGCACCTGATGACCATCGTCCACGTCACCCCTGACACCAAAACCCTGAACATCGCCGACTTCCCCAAGTACGATCTCGGTCCGTCGAAGGATCAGAACAAAGCCTTCGAAGGCATCGCCTGGGACCCTCGGGATCAGCAGTTCCTGTTTGGCGAAGAGCGTCCGCCTGCGTTGTACAGCTGGAAAGCCGATGGCAGCAGCGAAGTGAAGGGCGAGAAGCGCAAGCTGATCAACGACAACCTGATCGTGCGCAATCTGTCGTCCCTGTACGCGGACCAGAAGACCGGGCATTTGCTGGTGCTGTCCGCCGAGTCGCATATGTTGCTGGAGCTGGACGGCAAGGGTAATCAGGTCAGCTTCATGACCCTGCTGCGCGGTTTCAATGGCCTGAGCGAAACCATCCCGCGCGCCGAAGGGGTGGCGATGGACGAGAACGGCACCATTTACATGGTCAGCGAGCCCAACCTGTTTTACACCTTCAAGCGGCAGTAAGCCTCTGCCGGCTTCGCCTGGAACGTCTGTCGGGGCTTCTCATGGCCCCAAAAAGTCGAAACGAGATGTCACATGGCTTTCAGTTTGGCTTCAGAATACGGTGCTATTAAAGTCGCCCCACTGAAGTCGAGCCCCCTGCATGCGTCGTGTCACCCCGTTCCAGAGCGTCGCGCTCACGTTACTTGTCTTGTTGATACTGACCGCGTCCTTTTTCGTGGCGCGCGAATACCGGGTCATCGAGCGGCTCTGGTTCAACTGGTACGTGTTCTGGCAATCCAGCGACGCTCAAGCGCTGGGCCTCGACGCCTATGAGGTCGAGATTGAGGCGCGGGCCATCGACGGCCTGAAGGCCAATGTCTCGGCGCTCAGCTTCGATCCGCAGCGCAAAACCCTTTTCACCGTGACCAACAAAAATCCCGAGCTGGTCGAGTTGAGCCTGGAAGGGCGGATTCTCAGACGAATTCCCCTGACCGGGTTCGGGGACGCCGAAGCGGTCGAGTACATCAGCCCCGGTATCTACGTCATCAGCGACGAGCACAGTCAGCGGCTGATCAAGGTTCACGTGGATGACGACACGACATTCCTCGACGCCGCCGATGCCGAACAGTTGACTCTGGGCATCGACGCCGGCGGCAACAACGGCTTCGAAGGGCTGGCTTACGATAATCAGGGGCGTCGCCTGTTCGTCGCCAAAGAACGCCGACCGGTGCAGATCATCGAAGTGCGCGGCTTTCCTGACGCGGGAACCCATTCTCCAAACATTCTTGAAGTGACGTCCAGCAAACAGCGGGATGCGGGCCTGTTCGTGCGCGACCTTTCCAGCCTGCAGTTCGATGAACGAAGCGGGCATTTGCTGGCGCTGTCGGATGAGTCGCGGCAGATTCTTGAGCTGGACACTGAAGGCCGGCCGGTCGCCAACGTGTCGCTGACCAAGGGCAGCATGGGCCTGAGCAAAAGCGTGCCCCAGGCCGAGGGCATCGCCATGGGGGACGACGGCACGTTGTACGTCGTGAGCGAGCCGAATCTGTTTTACGTGTTCAAGAAACGCTGAGGGCAAGGCATCTGCGCTAGGATTCGCCTTGCCCCGCAATCATTAGCGCTTGAGGGTTTTCACGCCTTCTTGAGTGCCCAGCAGCAGCAGATCCGCCGGGCGCGCGGCGAACAGGCCGTTGGTGACGACGCCGACGATGTTGTTGATCTGCGCTTCCACTTCCGCCGGGTTGGTGATGTTCATGTTGTGCACATCGAGGATGATGTTGCCGTTGTCCGTCAGCACGCCTTCGCGGTAAACCGGGTCGCCGCCCAGCTTCACCAGTTCGCGGGCCACGTGGCTGCGGGCCATCGGGATCACTTCCACCGGCAGGGGGAACGCGCCCAGCACCGGCACCAGCTTGCTGGCGTCAGCGATGCAGATGAAGGTTTTGGCCACGGCGGCAACGATCTTCTCGCGGGTCAGGGCTGCGCCGCCGCCTTTGATCAGGTTCAGGTGCTCGTCACTTTCGTCAGCGCCGTCGACGTAAAACTCCAGGTCGCTGACCGTGTTCAGCTCATACACCGGAATGCCGTAGCCCTTGAGGCGCGCAGCCGTTGCGTCGGAGCTTGCGACTGCGCCGTCGAACGCGCCTTTGTGCAGGGCCAGTGCGTCGATGAAGCAATTGGCGGTAGAGCCGGTGCCCACGCCCACGACGCTTTTGTCGTCGAGTTTCGGAAGGATGAAATCGACGGCGGCCTGGGCAACGGCCTGTTTGAGTTGATCCTGGGTCATGCGAGGTGGGCTCCGGTTACAGGGAATAGCGATAGGTCCGAGGGCCGGCAGTATAACGACATGCCGTGGTCAAAGCCTGAGTCTTGATGTGGTCGTGCGCCGGGGCGAGGGGTAGACTTCCGGGTCTTGCCCCTTCGCCAGCGATTCTTCCCCGATGCTCGAGCACTACGTCAAAAAGATCCTCAATTCCCGCGTCTACGACGTTGCCGTGGAAACCCCGCTGCACGCCGCCCGCCAGCTGTCTGCGCGCTTGGGCAACAATGTGCTGCTCAAGCGCGAAGACCTGCAGCCGGTGTACTCCTTCAAGATTCGTGGCGCCTACAACAAGCTGGCGCAGCTGAGCCCGGAAGAGCTGGCGCGGGGCGTGGTGACGGCATCGGCGGGCAATCATGCCCAAGGCCTGGCGCTGGCGGCGAAGACGCTGGGCGTGTCGGCGACCATCGTGATGCCGAAGACCACCCCCGAGATCAAAGTCGAAGGCGTGCGCTCCCGGGGCGGAAAAGTCGTACTCCATGGCGATTCGTTTCCCGAGGCGCTGGCGTATTCGCTGAAGCTGGTTGAGGAACACGGCTACGTCTACGTTCACCCGTACGACGACCCTGACACCATTGCCGGGCAAGGCACGGTGGCGATGGAAATCCTGCGTCAGCACCAGGGGCCACTGGATGCGATCTTCGTGCCGGTCGGTGGTGGCGGGTTGATTGCCGGCATTGCGGCGTACGTGAAATACCTGCGCCCGGAGATCAAGGTGATCGGCGTCGAACCGGACGATTCAAACTGCCTGCAACAGGCCATGGCCTACGGCGAGCGCGTGGTGCTGCAGCAGGTCGGGCTGTTTGCCGACGGTGTGGCGGTGGCGCAGATCGGTCAGTACACCTTCGAGATCTGCAAGGACTACGTTGACGAAGTCATCACCGTCAGCACCGATGAAATCTGCGCGGCGATCAAGGACATCTACGACGACACCCGCTCGATCACTGAACCCTCCGGCGCCCTGGGCGTGGCCGGGATCAAGAAGTACACCGAACAGTACGAAGTCACCGGGCAGACGTTTGTGGCCATCGACTCTGGCGCCAACGTCAACTTCGACCGCTTGCGCCATGTCGCCGAGCGCGCTGAACTGGGCGAAGGCCGCGAGGCAATCATTGCCGTGACCATTCCGGAACAGGCGGGCAGCTTCAAAGCCTTCTGCGAGGCGATTGGCAAACGACAGATCACCGAATTCAACTACCGCTACCACACTGACCGCGAGGCGCACATCTTCGTCGGCGTGCAGACTCACCCCGACACCGACCCTCGCAAGGCCCTGATCGCGAGTCTGACGGAACAGGGTTTCCCGGTGCTCGACCTGACCGACAACGAACTGGCCAAGCTGCACCTGCGGCACATGGTGGGTGGGCATTCGGAGCGGGTCAGCGATGAGGTGGTGCTGCGCTTCGAATTCCCGGAGCGGCCAGGTGCGCTGTTCAACTTCCTGAACAAACTGGGTGGGAAGTGGAATATTTCGATGTTCCACTATCGCAACCACGGCGCGGCGGATGGTCGAGTGGTGGCGGGGTTGGTGGTGCCGGAAGACGAGCGGCATCTGGTGCCGCAGGCGTTGGCGGAGATTGGTTATCCATACTGGGACGAAACGAAGAACCCGGCGTACAAGCTGTTTTTGGGGTGAGCTCCGAAGACTGACACTGCTGACTTCAGCGGTTCATGCCCGGACCTGTAGGCGCGAGGCTTGTCCCGCGATCTGCCGGGAACCGGCAGCAATACGGTGCATGCGGTCTCCGGACTGAAGAAGCAAGGTCGCTCATGGGCTGCGGCTTCGCGCCAGATCGCGGGACAAGCCACGCTCCTACAGGATCAACAGCGGCGGCGACATACAACCGGCTGCTAATCTTCAAACACCGCCATAAACAGGGACACGAACACAATGGAACACTTCGCTGCACTGAAAATCCTGCACGTCGTCAGCACGGTCCTGCTGTTCATCTGCGCGCTGGGGCTGATCGTGTGGATCGTTCGCGGCCGCCGGGCGGGCGATGCGACGGTGCAGAACCGCGCCATGCAACGGCCGTGGGCATTCGTCTGGGTGCTGATGGGCGTATGCCTGCTGACCCTGCCGATCAGCGGCTGGTGGCTGGTGCACTACGCCGGCTGGCCGCTGGGGCAGACCTGGCTGCTGGCGGCGAGCGTACTGTATCTCTTCGGCGCCTTGAGCTGGGCCTGGCTGGCGGTGAGGGTCAACCGTCTGCGCCGGCCGGTCATCGTCGGCAACTCCCGCTTCACCCTGGCGCTGGCTATCTTCAGCGTCGTCTGCTTCGTGGCGATTGCCGGTCTGATGGGTGCCAAACCGGTTTAAACCTCATTTCGCAGTGACACCAGAGGCAGACCATGGATTGGGGTTGCCTGACCCATTTTTTCGCGGGCAAGCGCGCTCCTACAGAGGCGCGGTGACTTGTAGAAATGAGCTTGCCCGCGAAGGCTTTTCAATCGCGCAGTGAAATCACCGGCCAGCCGCGACGGGTGGCTTCGGCGCGCAGCTTCTCATCAGGATCGACCGCCACCGGGTTCGCCACCTGCTCCAGCAGTGGCAAATCGTTCATCGAATCACTGTAGAACCAGCTGTCATCCAGGTTGAAGCCGTTTTCTTCGATCCAGCGATTCAAGCGGGTGACCTTGCCCTCACGAAAGCATGGCACGTCGGTGGTGTGCCCGGTGTAGCGGCCGTCGACGATCTCGCACTCGGTCGCCAGCAGCGTGTCGATGCCCAGCCTTGCCACGATCGGTGCGGTCACGAAACGGTTGGTCGCGGTGATCACCACCAGCTTGTCGCCAGCGTCGCGGTGCTTGGCGATGAGGGCCATGGCCTTCGGCAGGATCAGGGGCTCGATGCAGTCGCGCATGAATTCCCGGTGCCATTCGTCGAGCTGCGCCATGTCAGTGCGGCCGAGAATCTCCAGGCTGAAATTCAAGTAGTCGGTCAGGTTCAGCGTGCCAGCCAGATAGTCCTGATAGAAAGCATCGTTGCGCGCCTTGTAAGCAGCGCCGTCCAGGATGCCGCGTTCGCACAGGTAATCGCCCCAGGCGTGGTCGCTGTCGCCGCCGAGAAGGGTGTTGTCGAGGTCGAACAGGGCCAGGCGCATGGGCTTTACTCGCTGAATTATCAGAAAAAAGAGCACAAGAATACGAGGTTTGCCTAAGAGATCGCATCTATTAATGCAGTTGTCACGATAAGCTGTCCCAGCCTCGTTGCTGCCTTCACGATCTTTGTGGAACAATGCGGCGACATGCGTTTGCGAGGTTGTGGCCGTGATCGACCCCGATGGTTTTCGCCCTAATGTCGGGATAATTCTGACAAATGATGCTGGCCAGGTCTTATGGGCTCGGCGCATCAATCAAGACGCCTGGCAGTTTCCGCAAGGGGGTATCAACCCTCAGGAGACCCCGGAAGACGCGCTTTACCGTGAATTGAATGAAGAAGTCGGGCTGGAACGGCATGATGTTGAAATTCTTGCCTGCACCCGGGGTTGGTTGCGCTATCGTCTGCCGCAACGACTGGTCCGTACCCACAGCCAGCCGCTGTGCATCGGCCAGAAGCAAAAATGGTTTCTCCTGCGCCTGATCTCCAACGAGCAGCGGGTGCGGATGGATTTGACCGGCAAACCGGAGTTCGATGGCTGGCGTTGGGTCAGTTATTGGTACCCGTTGGGCCAGGTGGTGACATTCAAGCGCGAAGTATATCGCCGCGCACTCAAAGAGCTTGCCCCGCGCCTGTTGGCGCGCGACTGACACGGAGTTCGACCCCGAGCCATGCTCAATACGCTGCGCAAGATCGTCCAGGAAGTTAACTCCGCCAAGGATCTCAAGGCGGCGTTGGGCATTATTGTATTGCGCGTAAAAGAGGCCATGAGCAGCCAGGTCTGCTCGGTCTATCTGCTCGATCCTGAAGCGAATCGCTTCGTGCTGATGGCCACCGAAGGCCTGAACAAGCGCTCGATCGGCAAGGTGAGCATGGCCCCGAACGAGGGCCTCGTAGGTCTGGTCGGTACGCGTGAAGAACCGCTGAACCTCGAAAACGCCGCCGATCACCCTCGCTATCGCTACTTTGCGGAAACCGGCGAAGAGCGCTACGCCTCGTTTCTCGGTGCGCCGATCATCCACCACCGCAGGGTAGTGGGCGTTTTGGTCATCCAGCAAAAGGAGCGCCGTCAGTTCGACGAGGGCGAAGAAGCCTTCCTTGTGACGATGAGCGCGCAGCTCGCCGGCGTTATCGCCCATGCGGAAGCTACCGGCTCCATCCGCGGCTTAGGCCGGCAGGGCAAGGGCATTCAGGAAGCCCGATTCGTCGGCGTGCCGGGTTCACCGGGTGCTGCCGTCGGCACCGCGCTGGTCATGCTGCCGCCGGCTGACCTCGAAGTCGTGCCGGACAAAACCGTCACTGATATTACCGCTGAACTCAAACTGTTCCAGACCGCCCTTGAAGGCGTGCGCAATGACATGCGCACCCTTTCGGCGAAGTTGGCGACACAATTGCGTCCTGAAGAGCGCGCGCTGTTCGATGTGTACCTGATGATGCTCGACGATGCGTCACTGGGCAGCGAAGTCACCAACGTCATCAAGACCGGCCAGTGGGCCCAGGGCGCGTTGCGTTCGGTGGTCAACGAACACGTTAAACGCTTCGAGCTGATGGACGACGCCTACCTGCGTGAGCGCGCATCGGACGTCAAAGACCTGGGTCGCCGTCTGCTCGCCTACCTTCAGGAAGCGCGTCAGCAAACACTGGTCTACCCCGACAACACCATTCTGGTCAGCGAAGAGCTGTCGCCCGCCATGCTCGGCGAGGTGCCGGAAGGCAAGTTGGTGGGCCTGATTTCGGTACTCGGCTCGGGTAACTCCCACGTCGCCATTCTGGCCCGGGCCATGGGGATTCCCACGGTCATGGGCGTGGTGGACCTGCCGTACTCGAAAGTCGACGGCATCCAGCTGATCGTCGACGGCTACCACGGCGAGGTCTTCACCAACCCCTCCGAGATTCTTATCAAGCAGTACTCCGTCGTCGTCGAAGAGGAGCGTCAGCTCTCTCAGGGCCTCGACGCGCTCCGTGAGTTGCCGTGCGTGACCCTCGACGGTCACCGCATGCCGCTGTGGGTCAATACCGGTCTGCTGGCAGACGTGGCCCGTGCGCAACAGCGAGGCGCGGAAGGCGTTGGCCTGTACCGCACCGAAGTGCCGTTCATGATTCAGCAGCGGTTCCCGAGCGAAAAGGAACAGCTCGCTATCTACCGTGAGCAACTGGCGGCGTTCCACCCGTTACCGGTGACGATGCGAACGCTGGACATTGGCGGCGACAAGTCGCTGTCGTACTTCCCGATCAAGGAAGACAACCCGTTCCTCGGCTGGCGCGGTATTCGCGTCACGCTGGACCACCCGGAAATCTTCCTGGTGCAGACCCGCGCCATGCTCAAGGCCAGTGAGGGCTTGAACAACCTGCGGATTCTGCTGCCGATGATCTCCGGCACCCACGAAACCGAAGAGGCGCTGCACCTGATCCACCGGGCATGGGGCGAAGTGCGCGATGAAGGCACTGACGTGCCGATGCCGCCGGTGGGCGTGATGATTGAAGTGCCGGCGGCGGTCTATCAGACCCGTGAGCTGGCGCGCCAGGTGGATTTCCTGTCTGTCGGCTCAAACGACTTGACCCAGTATTTGCTGGCGGTCGACCGCAACAACCCGCGCGTGGCGGATTTGTACGACTACCTCCACCCGGCGGTGCTCCAGGCCTTGCAGAGCGTGGTGCGCGATGCCCACGCCGAAGGCAAGCCGGTTAGCATTTGCGGCGAAATGGCCGGTGATCCTGCGGCGGCGGTGCTGCTGATGGCGATGGGCTTCGACAGCCTGTCAATGAACGCCACCAACCTGCCGAAAGTGAAGTGGATGCTGCGTCAGATCAACCTGAGCATGGCCAAGGACCTGTTGGCCCAACTGATGAAGAACGACAACCCGCAAGTCATCAGCAGCTCGTTGCAACTGGCGCTGAGGAATCTGGGCCTGTCGCGGATGATCAATCCGGGGTCGGTGAAGGGGCATTGAGGGCTGGCTGACTCAGTACCGATCTTGATGGCTGCCTATGGTCTTTACGAGCCGGCTTGCTGGCGAATGCGATTATTCAGCGACACTGATGGTGCCTGACACACACGGTTCGCCAGCAAGCCGGCTCCTACAGAGAAATCGTGGTATGTCAGTTACATCTGTGTCTGTGCGGTGTAACGCCTGCCGCTTTCCCGGCTAAATCCGGTCCCACAAAACCTGATGCCGGTTAAATCTGCAGGTCCACCTCTCCCAATCTCCCGCCATACGGCCCGAAGCTGCGCTCGATCAGGCGCCGGCTGCCGTCCCCATTAACCAGCAACACCGTGCTCGCCCGCGTGCCGTAATTGGGGCTGGCAATGAACACGCTCGACAGCAACTTTTCCGTCGCAAGCCCCACGCCGGTGTTCGGCAGTTCAGCCTCTGGCGCAGGCCCGTGATCGGCAAGAAAACCAAACAGCGCTTCGGGATCAGGAGTGTGCAGTTGTTCGGACAGGGCGGCTTTGGCTTTCACCAGCTTTGGCCACGGCGTGTCGAGGCCGGCGTTGGACACCCCGTAAACGCCTGCTTCCAGGCGAAGGGGTGTCGGATCGTTCGCATTGAGGAAATGCAACTGGTGACGATCACCCACCAGCAAGTTGAACCCGCCGTACTCCGTCGCCCGAGTCGCGGTGTCGCTCAGATACTCATCCATGGACACATCGCTGCTCAAAAAACCAGCAACCAATTCGCCCCGCGAACGACGGCCGGGCGGCTTGCCCGGCTCGCGGATATTGGTCAGCGCTGCGAATCGTCCGTCAGCATTGATCCCCAGCCACGTCCCACCCGCTTCTAGATCGCGCCCGGCATACACCTGCGGCGCGTCTTCCCACTGCGCCAGCGGCAGAGTAGGACGGGCGTAGAACTCGTCACGATTGGCCGCCAGAATCAGCGGCTGAGGGTGCGACGGTCGCCACGCGAAGACGATAAGGCACATGGATGACTCCTTTTTGAGCCACTTTACCCACCCCGCACGCCGACATCCATCGCACTCTGCTAGAGCGGATCGGCGCGGTCCGGTAACATGCCGCACTGTTTTTGAGAGATGTCCGCGCCAGCCGTGGCGACATCGTCGGCGTGCGGGTTTGCCAACGCGGTCGCTCTTGCACCAAGTTTCATCATTATTGGGTGGCACCACCTGCTACCGCCGCCGCATAGTTCTGCTTCGTCGCTCAATGAGCGCTTCTATTTCAAGGAGTCGCAATGCTGCCTTACCCGCAGATTGACCCGGTAGCCGTGGCCATCGGTCCGCTGCAAATTCACTGGTACGGCCTGATGTACCTGGTCGGCATCGGCAGTGCCTGGTACCTGGCATCCCGTCGCCTTAATCGCTTTGACCCGACGTGGACCAAAGAAAAGCTCTCGGACATGATTTTCTGGGTCGCCATGGGCGTCATCGTCGGTGGACGGCTGGGCTACGTGCTGTTCTACGATCTGCCCAACTACATCGCCAACCCGCTGCTGATCTTTGAAGTGTGGAAGGGCGGTATGGCGTTCCACGGCGGCTTCATCGGCGTGATGATCGCGACGTACTGGTTCGGCAAGCGCAACGGCAAGTCATTCTTCCAGCTCATGGACTTCATCGCGCCCATGGTGCCGATTGGTCTGGGCGCCGGGCGCATTGGCAACTTCATCAACGCTGAACTGTGGGGCAAGCCGACCGATCTGCCCTGGGCCATGGTGTTCCCGCCCTATAGCGATCCTGCGCAACTGCCGCGCCATCCGTCGCAGCTCTACCAGTTCGCGCTGGAAGGTGTGGCCTTGTTCGTCATTCTTTATTTCTACTCGCGCAAGCCGCGCCCGACCATGGCGGTTTCCGGCATGTTCGCGCTGTTCTACGGCATCTTCCGCTTCGTGGTGGAATTCGTCCGCGTGCCGGACGCCCAGCTGGGTTATCTCGCCTGGGGCTGGGTCACCATGGGGCAGATCCTCAGCCTGCCGATGATCATTGGCGGTCTGGTGCTGATCTGGCTTGCCTACCACCGCGCGCCCGCTGCCAACAACGCTGCAGCGTGACGCGCCGGGTACATCTGCTGAACGCCGGGCCTGAAGGGTTCGGCGGATTCACCGAAACAGAGGGCCTCTGGTCATGAAGCAATACCTTGAACTGCTGCAGGACGTCATCAACAACGGAACCCGCAAGGGCGACCGCACCGGGACCGGCACCACGGCCGTGTTCGGTCGGCAGATTCGCCACAACCTGGCCGATGGCTTCCCGCTGCTGACCACCAAGAAGCTGCACTTCAAGAGCATCGCCAACGAACTGATCTGGATGCTCAGCGGCAACACCAACACCAAATGGCTGAACGAGAACGGCGTGACCATCTGGGACGAGTGGGCCACCGAAGACGGCGACCTCGGCCCGGTGTATGGCGCGCAGTGGACCGGCTGGCCGACCAAGGACGGCGGCAAGATCAACCAGATCGATTACATGGTCGACTGCCTGAAAAACAACCCGAACAGCCGCCGCATCCTGTTCCACGGCTGGAATACCGAATACCTGCCGGACGAGAAGCTGTCGCCCCAGGAGAACGTCAAGGCCGGACGCCAGGCCCTCGCGGTCTGCCATCTGCTTTACCAGGCCTTTGTGGCCGACGGCAAGCTGTCCATGCAGTTGTACATCCGCAGTTCCGATGTCTTCCTCGGCCTGCCGTACAACATCGCTGCGCTGGCGCTGCTGACCCACATGCTGGCTCAGCAATGCGACCTGATCCCCCACGAGATCATCGTCAGCCTGGGCGATACCCACGCCTATTCCAATCACGAAGAGCAGATCGCGACGCAGCTGACCCGTACGCCACGACAGTTGCCGCAGCTGAACATCAAGCGTCGCCCGGAGAGCATCTACGACTACCGATTCGAAGATTTCGAGATCGTGGGTTATGACGCCGATCCGAGCATCAAGGCGCCAGTGGCTGTCTAGTCGCCGATCCGGCCCGTTCGCTGAACCTGTAGGAGCGCGCTTGCCCGCGAATGCGATCTGTCAGTGCTGTGACGTTGCCTGACACACCGCATTCGCGGGCAAGCGCGCTCCTACGCCCATTCGGGCAGAATCTGGTTCCAGATTGGCGTAATAATCCGTTCATGAGCGGAGACTATTGAGCAAGCGATAAGCGATTGAAAACCTCTATCTCCCCAGTGCGCAGTGACAATGAGCTAAAGCGCGTCCATTTCCCTATCGTTCTCCCCATCGGACAGACAAAGGGCGACCTCAACAGAGGTTGCCCGCCAGACCCTTTGTGGAGAAACACCCATGAGCAACAAACTCACGACCGCTTTCGGCGCCCCTGTAGTCGACAACCAGAATATCCAGACCGCCGGCCCCCATGGCCCCGCGCTGCTGCAGGATGTCTGGTTCCTCGAGAAGCTCGCCCATTTCGATCGTGAAGTTATCCCGGAGCGTCGCATGCACGCCAAGGGCTCCGGCGCATTTGGCACCTTCACCGTCACCCATGACATCACTCGCTACACTCGCGCGAAAATCTTTTCCGAGATCGGCAAGACCACTGAAATGTTCGCCCGTTTCTCCACCGTTGCCGGTGAGCGTGGCGCAGCCGATGCCGAGCGGGATATTCGCGGCTTCGCATTCAAGTTCTACACCGAGGAAGGCAACTGGGACATGGTCGGCAATAACACACCGGTGTTCTTCCTGCGCGACCCGATGAAGTTTCCCGACCTGAACCACGCCGTCAAACGCGACCCGCGCACCGGCATGCGCAGTGCCGAAAATAACTGGGATTTCTGGACTCAACTGCCGGAAGCGCTGCACCAGGTGACCGTGGTCATGAGCGAGCGCGGCATCCCTCGCAGCTACCGCGAAATGCACGGTTTCGGCAGCCACACCTACAGTTTCCTCAACGCCCAGCACGAGCGGTTCTGGGTCAAATTCCACTTTGTCTCGCAGCAAGGCATCGCCAACCTGACCGACGCCGAAGCGCAGGAACTGGTCGGCCGTGACCGCGAGTCCCATCACCGCGATCTGTACGAAAACATCGAGCAGGGCAACTTCCCGCGCTGGAAGCTGTTTGTGCAGATCATGCCGGAGAAGGAGGCAGGCTCGTACCCGATCAACCCGTTCGACCTGACCAAGGTGTGGCCGAAAGGCGACTATCCGCTGATTGAAGTGGGCGTTGTCGAGCTGAACCGCAACCCGGAGAACAACTTCGCTGACGTTGAGCAGGCGGCATTTGCGCCTTCCAACGTGGTGCCCGGCATCAGCTTCTCGCCGGACAAAATGCTGCAAGGTCGGCTGTTTTCCTACGGCGATGCCCAACGCTACCGTTTGAGCGTCAACCATCATCAGATCCCGGTGAACTCACCGCGAGCGGCGTTGCACGTGAACAGCTACCACCGCGACGGCTTGATGCGTATTGACGGCAACCGTGGCGGCATGACCTCTTACGAACCGAACACCAAGGGCGCGTTTCAGGAACAGCCGGATTTCAGAGAGCCGCCGCTGTCCATCGAAGGCGCAGCCGCTCACTGGAACCATCGCGTGGATGGCGACTACTACTCGCAGCCGGGCAACCTGTTCCGCCTGATGAACGCCCGGGAGAAGCAGTCACTGTTCGACAACACCGCCCGCTCGCTGCGCGGCGTGTCGGCGCCGATCATTCAGCTGCACATCGAACATTGCTCGATGGCCGACCCCGAGTACGGGATTGGTGTGGCGGCGGCGGTTGAGCGTATTCACAACGCCTGATCATCGCTGAACGCAAAGCCCCCGGCTGATGAGGCCGGGGGCTTTTTCATGAGTGCGGTTTAAGCGGGCGTACGCTGGGTTCGGGCCATTGCACGGATCTGTGTCGTACACAAATCCGTAGGAGCCGGCTTGCTGGCGAACGCAATTGGCCTGAAGCGGGGATGTCGACTGATGCAATGGGTTCGCCAGCAAGCCGGCTCCTACAGATCCGCGTTAGCTGTAGCATCCAAGAGCGATCGGGATGGCTATAGGCGTCTGGCCGTCCTTCGCTGCTCATCAATGCCCATGGCTGCGCCCGACATGGGAGTGTTCGACGTCTGCGGTCACGACACTTCCGCTGAGTTCCAGTCGATCCAGAATCCCGCAGTGATCCGGTGCGCCTTCGCTGCAGCGTTGGCGCAGGTCCACCAGTTGCTCCTGCAGCGCTTGCAGGCTCGCGACGCGGGCGTTCACGTGCTGGATGTGTTCGTCGATCAGCGCGTTGACGTTCTCGCACTGATCCCGCGGACTGTCGCGCAGGGCCAGCAGGCTGCGGATTTCGTCCAGCGTCATATCCAGGCTTCGGCAATTGCGGATGAAGGTCAGTCGTTCGACGTGTTCCTGAGTGTACAAACGGTAGTTGCCTTCGCTGCGCGCGGGTTCGCTGAGCAGACCCTCGCGCTCGTAGTACCGAATGGTTTCCACCGGACATTCCGTGAGTTTTGCCAGTTCGCCGATTTTAAATGAAGGGTTCATGCGCAAGATCTCAATAGGACGCTTGACCCTATAGTGGCTACAGGGTGTTCACTTGGCAACACGCACATTTAGAGACTCAATCCATGAGTGACTCTGTACACACATCTTCCCCGCACAAGCCTGCCCACGACGCGCACGACCATGCCGAGCACGAGCACGATGGGCATGACCATTCGGCCCATGACCACGCTGACCACGATCACGCCGGTCACGACCACGGGCAAGCCAAACTCACGCCCGTGCACAAACACGACCACGCTGCCCACGCCTGCTGCTCCCACGACAGCGCACCCTCCGTCGTGACCATCGATGGCGCGTCAGACGCAGACGGCCAGCTCAGCAGCTTCCGCATCGAAGCCATGGACTGCCCCACCGAGCAGACGCTGATCCAGAACAAGCTCGGCAAGATGAAGGGCATTCAGAAGCTTGAATTCAACCTGATCAACCGCGTGCTGGGCGTGTGGCACGAGTTGCCGTCTACCGATCCTATCCGTGAAGCCATTGGCTCGCTGGGCATGCAGGCGGACTTGATCGAAGAGGGCGCTGACAAGGAAACCGCGTCGCTGCCGCCCGCCAACAAGCCGTGGTGGCCGTTGGCGTTGTCGGGTGTCGCTGCGTTGACTGCGGAAGTCATTCACTTCACCAACGCTGCGCCGACGTGGGTCGTTGCCATCGTCGCGCTGATTGCCATTTTCAGCGGCGGCCTGACTACCTACAAAAAGGGCTGGATCGCCCTGAAAAACTTCAACCTGAATATCAATGCGCTGATGAGTATCGCTGTGACCGGCGCGGTGCTGATCGGGCAGTGGCCAGAAGCGGCGATGGTGATGTTTCTGTTCACCGTCGCCGAGCTGATTGAAGCCAAGTCGCTGGACCGTGCCCGCAACGCCATCGGCGGCCTGATGCAGCTGACGCCGGAAACCGCGACCGTGCAGCAGAACGGCGAGTGGCTTGAGGTTGAGGTCAAGGATATTGCGCTGGGCAGCGTCGTCCGGGTTAAACCGGGCGAGCGCATCGGGCTGGACGGTGAAGTGGTTGCTGGCCAGTCGAGCATCGATCAAGCGCCGATCACCGGTGAAAGCCTGCCGGTCGAGAAAACTGTGGGCGACAAGGTTTTTGCCGGCACGATCAATCAGGCCGGTTCGCTGGAATACAAGGTGACCGCCGCTGCCAACAACTCAACGTTGGCGCGGATCATCCATGCCGTCGAGGCGGCCCAAGGTGCGCGCGCGCCGACCCAGCGTTTCGTGGACAGCTTTTCGAAAATCTACACGCCCGCCGTGTTTGCGCTGGCGCTCGCGATCGCGATCATCCCGCCGCTGTTCATGGGCGCGGCGTGGTTCGACTGGATCTACCGCGCGCTGGTGCTGCTGGTGGTCGCGTGCCCGTGTGCGCTGGTGATTTCCACCCCGGTGACGATTGTCAGCGGCCTGGCGGCGGCAGCGCGCAAAGGCATCCTGGTCAAGGGCGGCGTTTACCTGGAAATGGGGCATAAGCTCGATTACCTGGCCCTCGACAAGACCGGCACCATCACCCACGGCAAGCCGGTGCAGACCGATTACGTATTGCTCGATACCTCACTGGGCGAGCAGGCGCTGGCGATCTCGGCGAGCCTGGCCGGTCGCTCGGATCACCCGGTGTCTCAAGCCATTGCCAAGGCGGCGCAGGACGGCACCCGGCTGCCGGTTGAGGCGTTCGAAGCCCTCGCAGGGCTTGGCGTGAAAGGCGAAGTGCAAGGGCGTTTGTATCACTTGGGCAATCATCGTCTGGTGCATGACGCCGGGTATTGCTCGCCGGAACTGGAAGCGCAACTCGAAGCACTGGAAAGCCAGGGCAAAACCGTGGTCCTGCTGTTCGACGCCTCCGGCCCGCTGGCGTTGTTCGCGGTGGCCGACACGGTGAAGGACAGCAGCCGCGAGGCCATCGAGCAACTGCATGCGCTGGGCGTGAAGACGATGATGCTGACGGGCGACAACCCGCACACGGCCAAGGCCATCGCCGCTCAGGTGGGCATCGATCAAGCCCAGGGCAATCTGATGCCGACCGACAAGCTGCAAGCCATTGAAGCCCTGTACGCGAAGAACCACCGGGTGGGCATGGTCGGCGACGGCATCAACGATGCGCCGGCGCTGGCCCGGGCGGAGATCGGTTTTGCCATGGCGGCGGCGGGGACGGACACCGCCATCGAAACCGCCGACGTGGCGCTGATGGACGATGATCTGCGCAAGATCCCGACGTTTATCCGCCTGTCGCGGGACACGGCGGCGGTGCTCAAGCAGAATATTGCGCTGGCACTGGTGATCAAGCTGATCTTTCTGGCGGTGACCTTCGCCGGGATGGCGACCATGTGGATGGCGGTTTTCGCCGACATGGGCGTGAGTCTGCTGGTGGTGGCCAATGGATTGCGGTTGCTGAAGAGGTAACCGGGCATGTTGCCAAGCTCGCGCCCGCGACAGGGTCGATGTTGCAATCGGACGTGCCGCAGCCTTTGTTGGAGCCGGCTTGCTGGCGAACGCGTCAGGCCAGTCACTTGCTTCGTCGACTGACCCAGTGCATTCGCCAGCAAGCCGGCTCCTACAAATTCAGACCCGCTGTCCGGGCATCAGAAGTCCATTTCCGCCGCGTACGCTGTTGGCAGACGCGGTGTTACTTCCCGTACGTCTCACGCCCCCACGCGATCATTTCTTCCAGCAGCCCTTTCAACACCAACTGCGTCGGCTCCGCCAGATCCGGGCGGTAGTGGAACGGCACGAACTCGTCCATGTACGTGCTCTGGGCCAATTCCAGCTGCACCGCGTGGACATGGTTGGCCGGGTTGCCGTAGTGGCGAGTGATGTGGCCGCCCTTGAAGCGCCCGTTGAGCACATGGCTGTAGTTCTTCGCCGCCGCGCACGCGCTATCCAGACGCCGGGCCAGCGCTTCATCACAGCTCGCACCGTTGAACGTGCCAAGGTTGAAGTCCGGCAGCCGACCGTCGAACAGATGCGGAATGTGCCCACGAATGGAGTGCGCATCGAACAGCAGCGCATAACCGAACTCGGCGCGCAGGCGTTCGAGCTCGCTGCGCAGCGTCTCGTGATACGGCGTCCAGATATTCTCCAGATAAGTCGCGCGTTCTTCCTTGCTCGGCGCCAAGCCTTCCTTGAACAACGGATCGCCTTCGAACAGCGTCGAGGGGAACAGCCCGGTGGTCGCGCCGGCGTACAGCGGCGTGTCGTCTGAGGGGCGATTGAGGTCGATGACGAAGCGTGAATACTCGGCCGACAGCACGCTGGCACCCAATTCATTCGCGAAATCGTAAAGGCGCGGAATGTGCCAGTCGGTGTCCGGCAGGCTCACCCCCTCGTCCACCAGACCGTCCCGCACGGCGGGCGTCAGGTGCAGTCCCGGGTGCGGCATGCTGATCAACAGCGGTACGCGACCGCGCGTGAAACTCAGAACCTTGTCCACAGTATTCCCCTGATTAGAGAGTGCGTTCCACGCCATGACGCACGACGCGTTTTTCCAGATCGCCGCCCAGCCAGTAGGCCAGATCGGAGGGCCGTTCGATGTGCCAGGCGACGAAATCCGCCGTCTTGCCCACTTCCAGCGAACCATGGGTCTCGGCCATGCCCAGCGCTTGAGCCGCGTGGAGGGTTGCGCCGGCCAGGGCTTCTTCCGGCGTCATGCGGAACAGCGTGCAAGCCATGTTGAGCATCAATCGCAGCGACAAGCCCGGCGATGTGCCCGGGTTGAGGTCGGTGGAAATAGCGATCTTCACCCCGTGTTTGCGCAGGGCATCCATGGGCGGCAACTGCGTCTCGCGCAGGAAATAAAACGCCCCCGGCAGCAACACCGCGACCGTGCCTGACGCCGCCATCGCGATGGCGTCCTCTTCGGTCATGAACTCCAGGTGGTCAGCCGACAGCGCCTGATAACGCGCCGCCAGACTTGAGCCGTGCAGCGAAGACAACTGCTCGGCGTGCAGCTTGACCGGCAGGCCCAACTGGCCTGCGGTGATGAACACCTGTTCGACCTGGGCCGGCGAGAACGCCAGGTATTCGCAGAAGGCATCGACCGCATCCACCAGATTTTCAGCCGCCAGCGCGGGCAGCATTTCGCTGCAGATGTGGGCGATGTAGTCGTCGGAGCGGTCTTTGTATTCGGGGGGCAGGGCATGGGCGGCGAGGCAGGTGCTGCGCACGGTGACCGGCAGGTTTTCACCCAGTTGGCGAATCACCCGCAGGATTTTACGTTCGCTGGCGAGGTCCAGGCCGTAGCCGGATTTCATCTCGATCGTGGTGACGCCGTCCCTGAGCAGGTGCAGCAGACGACGTTCGGCGCTGGCGTAGAGTTCTTCTTCGCTGGCGGCGCGAGTGGCGCGTACGGTGCTGGCAATGCCGCCGCCCGCTGCGGCGATCTCCGCGTAGCTGACGCCCTGCAAGCGCTGTTCGAACTCACCGCTGCGGTTACCGCCGAACACGGTGTGGGTGTGGCAATCGATCAGGCCGGGCGTCACCCACGCGCCATTCAGGTCGACGCGCTTGATGTCGCCCTGGTCCGGCAGGTCTCGGAGAGGACCGATCCAGCCGATCTGCGCTGCATCGGTCACGATGGCGGCGTCCTCGATGATCGAGTACGTGCCGTTCGCCATGGTTGCTGCGTGACAGTGGTGCCAGAGCGTTTTCATCAGTACCTCCAGAGAAAAAATCGATCCTGCCTCAGACACGCACCGCAGGAGCCGGCTTGCTGTCGAACCGGATGCGTCATTCAACGGAAACTGCCGTGATTCAGAGCGTTCGCCAGCAAGCCGGCTCCTACACGTTTTGCGTCAGCTGTTTGATGTGGCCTTTATCAGGTTCTGCTTCGGCTTCACCCAGATCCAGTACGCCACCACCAGCAAGCCAATCCACACCGCTCCCACCACCAGCGCGGCCTGGCTGTCCGGGAAATAACCCAGCACGCCGAATACGAACACCATGAACAACGTGGCAACAATCGGCGCGACTGGCCAGAACGGTACCGGGAATTTCAGCTGGGCGACTTCCTCTGCGCTCATCGAGCGGCGCATGGCGATCTGCGTGACCAGAATCATCAGCCACACCCAGACCGTCGCGAAGGTCGCAATCGAGGCGATCAGCAGGAACACGTTTTCAGGGATCAGGTAATTCAGCACGACGCCGCAGAGCAGCGCGACGCCCATCACCAGCACGGTCATCCACGGCACGCCCTGAGCGGATAACTGAGCAAAACCCTTGGGTGCCTGACCTTGTTTCGCCAAGCCGTACATCATGCGTCCGGCGCCGAAGATGTCGCTGTTGATTGCCGAGACGGCCGCGGTGATGACCACGATGTTGAGGACGGTGGCTGCCGAGGAAATCCCCAGGTGATCGAAGATCTGGACGAACGGGCTGCCCTGGCTGCCGATCTGCTGCCATGGATACAGGGACATCAGGACGAACAGCGTGAGCACGTAAAACAGCAGAATCCGCAGCGGCACCGCGTTGATCGCGCGGGGAATCACGCGCTCCGGGTTGCGTGCTTCACCGGCGGTGATGCCGATGATTTCGATGCCGCCGAAAGCGAACATCACCACCGCCAGCGAGGCCACGAGGCCGCCGATGCCGTTGGGCATGAAGCCGCCGTAGGCCCACAGATTGCTCACGCTGCTGACGCCGCCGCCCGAGTCCGAGCCGATGCCGAACAGCATGATGCCGAAGCCTGCGAGGATCATCGCGATGATCGCGCCGACCTTGAGCAGCGACAGCCAGAACTCCGTTTCACCGAACACCTTGACGCTGCACAGGTTGAGCGCGCCGATCAGAAAGACGATGCCGAGCACCCAGATCCAGCGTGGCACCTCTGGAAACCAGAAGCCCATGTAAATGCCGAAGGCGGTGACGTCGGCCAGGCAGACGATGACCATCTCGAAGGCGTAGGTCCAGCCGAGGACAAACCCTGCGAGCGGACCCAGATACGTGGTGGCGTACTCGCCGAACGAGCCGGACACCGGGTTGCGCACGGCCATCTCGCCCAAGGCGCGCATGACCATGTAAACCGCAGCGCCGGCGATGATGTACACCAGCAGAACGGCGGGACCGGCCAGCTTGATAGCCGACGCGGAGCCGTAGAACAACCCGGTGCCAATGGCCGAGCCCAGCGCCATGAAGCGAATGTGGCGAGCGCTGAGCCCGCGTTTCAGATCTGTAGCGTTTTGCGATGTCATTTCACACGTTCCTAGTCTTACTTTTTGCTGCGAAACGAGAGCTGCGCACATCCCTGTAGGAGCGCGCTTGCCCGCGAATTCGGTGTATCAGTCAGCACATCCGTAGCTGACACACCGCAATCGCGGGCAAGCGCGCTCCTACAAAATCATTGCGCTTACATCCTCATTTCAACGACAGGCCATCCCGGCCTGTCCCGATCAGAAGCTCGGCAGCAGGTCAGCAGAAACCAGGTCGCTCAGGCAGTTGGAAGCCAGCAGCTCGATGGCGGCCTCGATATCAGGGGCGAAGAAGCGGTCTTTCTCGTAGAACGGGACTTTGCCGCGCAGCGTGGTGCGGGCGATTTCCAGTTTTTCCGAGGTCTTCAGACCGTTGCGCAAGTCCAGACCCTGACACGCAGCCAGCCATTCTACAGCCAGCACGCCGCGCGTGTTCTCCGCCATTTCCCACAAGCGCTTGCCAGCGGCCGGCGCCATCGACACGTGGTCTTCCTGGTTGGCGGAGGTTGGCAGGCTGTCGACGCTGTGCGGATGGGACAGTGCCTTGTTTTCGCTGGCCAGCGCTGCCGCGGTGACCTGAGCGATCATAAAACCCGAGTTAACCCCGCCGTTGGCCACCAGGAACGGCGGCAGCTGGGACATGTGCTTGTCCATCATCAGCGAGATGCGGCGTTCGCTCAGCGAGCCGATTTCAGCGATGGCCAGGGCAATGTTGTCGGCCGCCATGGCAACGGGTTCGGCGTGGAAGTTACCGCCGGAAATGACTTCGCCTTCGGCCGCGAACACCAGCGGGTTGTCTGACACCGCGTTGGATTCGATTGCCAGCACTTCGGCGGCCTGACGCAGTTGGGTCAGGCAGGCGCCCATGACTTGGGGCTGGCAGCGCAGGGAGTAGGGGTCCTGAACCTTGTCGCAGTCGCGGTGGGAATCGGAAACCTGACTGCCCTCGCCGAGCAGATCGCGATAGGCCGCAGCCGAATCGATCTGGCCGCGCTGACCCCGTGCCGCATGAATGCGCGCGTCGAAGGGCGCGCGGGAGCCGAGCACGGCTTCAACGGTCAGCGCGCCACAGCTCAGGGCACCCGCGAAGAGGTCTTCCGCTTCAAACAGGCCGCGCAACGCGTACGCCGTCGACACTTGCGTGCCGTTGAGCAGTGCCAGGCCTTCTTTGGCCGCCAGCGTCAGCGGCGTGAGCCCGGCAATCGCCAGGGCTTCCACGGCGTTCAGCCATTCGCCCTTGTGGCGCGCCTTGCCTTCGCCCAGCAACACCAGCGACATGTGCGCCAATGGTGCGAGGTCGCCGGAGGCGCCGACCGAACCCTTGAGCGGGATGTGTGGGTAAACCTCGGCGTTGATCAGGGCGATCAGCGCGTCGATGACCTGACGGCGAATCCCGGAGAAGCCCCGACTGAGGCTGTTGACCTTGAGCACCATGATCAAACGGACCAGCTCGTCGCTGATCGGCCCGCCAACGCCCGCGGCGTGGGACAGCACCAGCGAGCGCTGCAGGTTTTCCAGATCGGCGCTGGCGATGCGCGTCGAGGCCAGCAGACCGAAACCGGTGTTGATGCCGTATGCGGTCCGGTTTTCGGCGAGGATCTGCTCGACGCAGGCCACGCTGTCTTCGATCTGCCGATTGGCGCTGCCGTCGAGTGTCAGCCTAACGGGCCGCTGGTAGATCGCGCGCAGTTGGGCGAGGGTCAACTGGCCGGGGATCAGATTCAGCGGGGTCGCCTGATGGGTGTCGGTCACGATGCTGCTACTCCTGAATGGGTATCGGTCGTCTGCGCTGAACCGGCTCCTGCCTGTCCTGCGCGGGGGGCGCTTGCGCTGCGACCGTTGTTGTCGGTGTCGGGGTGAGCGTCTGCCGCATAGTCGCGGCAACGCTGGAATACGGTTTCCAATGACTCTTCGTTCTTCAGCAGGGTCACGCTGCTGGCGATGTCCGGGGCCAGCCAGCGGTCTTCGTCGTAGGCCGGTACGCGCTCGCGCAGCAGACGCCATGCCGCTTCGGTGCCGACGCCAAAGCGCGGCCCCTTGAAAAATTCGAACGCCTGGGCGGCCAGCAAATACTCGATGGCGAGGATCTGCGTCACGTTCTCCAGCACCTTGTGCAGCTTCAGGGCGGCGCTGGTGCCCATGCTCAGATGATCCTCCTGCAGGCCAGACGTCACGTAGTTATCAATGACCGCCGGTTGTGCCAGCTGGCGGTTTTCCGCGCACAGCGAGGCGGCGACGTATTGGGTGATCATCATCCCGGAGTTGACCCCCGGCTGGCTGACCAGAAACGCCGGAAGGCCGCTGACCGTCGGGTTGATCAGCCGGTCCAGCCGTCGCTCGGCAATCGAGCCCAGTTCGGCCATGGCAATCGCCAGCAAGTCAGCGGCCATCGCCACGGATTGGCCGTGGGGGTTGGCCTGGGAGACAACGCGATACGCGTCGGGTGTGCCGAGCAGCAGCGGGTTGTCGGTGGCCGAGTTGAGCTCGATCTCGATCTGCCGTGTGGCGTGGGCCAGCTGGTCGCGGGTGGCGCCGTGGACCTGCGGGATCGAGCGGATGCTCAAGGCGTCCTGGGTGCGAATGCCCTGACTGTTGGCGAGCACTTCACTGCCGGCGAGCAGGCCGCGCAGGTTTTTGCCGACCTGTTGCATGCCGGGGTGCGGCTTGAGCGCGATGATGGTTTCGTCGAAGGCGTCGAGCTGGCCGCGCAGACCCTCGAAGGTCATGGCGCTGATCACGTCCGCCCACTGCATCAGGCGATTGACGTCGGCAATCGCCAGGCAGCTGAGTCCGGTCATACACGGCGTGCCGTTGACCAGGCACAGACCGTCCTTGGCCCCCAGCTCCACCGGCGACAGGCCTTCTTCGCTGAGTGCCTGCAACGCCGACATGACTTGCCCGCGATAACTGACCTGACCCACGCCGAGCAGCGCGACGCCGATGTGCGCCATGTGTGTGAGGTAACCCACTGAACCCTGGGACGGCACTTGTGGCGTGATGCGTCGATTGAGCAGAGCGAGCAAGGCCTCGACCACCTGACGGTGAATCCCGGACTTGCCCTGGCTGTAGTTGATGATCGCGGCGCAGGTGATCGCGCGAGTCTGCTCGTCCGGTAACGCCGGGCCAACGCCGCAGGCATGGCTGAGCAAGGTGTTGCGCGACAGTCGACCCAGTTGCTCGCCCGCCAGCGACACGTTGCACAGCGCGCCGAGGCCGGTGTTCACGCCATAGGCGCGCTCCCCGCTGGCAACGATGCGCTGCACGATCGCCTGGGCATTGTCGATGCGCGCCCACGCGCCCTCGGACAACGACAGCGTCGCGCCATGACGGGCCACGGCGGTCACATCCCGCCAACTGAGCGGGCCTTCGCCGATGATGATCTGTTCTGCTCGCGACATGACCACGGCGTCCTTAGAGAGTCGCCACGCGCCGCTGCACGAAACGATCAACGTAATCGTCGGCAGGCGAGTAGAGGATTTCTTTCGGTGTCCCGACCTGGATCAGCCGACCGTCCTTGAGAATCGCAATGCGATTGCCGATGCGCACGGCTTCGTCGAGGTCGTGGGTGATGAAAACGATGGTCTTCTTCAGGTTCGATTGCAGCTCCAGCAACTGGTCCTGCATCTCGGCGCGGATCAGCGGATCGAGCGCGCTGAACGCTTCGTCCATCAGGATGATGTCGGTGTCAGCCGCCAGCGCCCGTGCCAGGCCGACACGCTGACGCATGCCGCCGGAGAGCTGATGGGGGTACTTTTTCTCGTAGCCCTTCAGGCCCACCGTGGTGATCCAGTGCTGCGCGCGCTCGGCGCATTGCGCTTTGCTTTCGCCACGAACGGTCAGGCCGTAGGCGACGTTGTCGATCACGGTCTTGTGCGGCAGCAGGCCGAAGCTCTGGAACACCATGCTGATCTTGTGCCGACGGAAGTTGCGCAGCGCTTCCATGTCGTAAGTCAGGATGTTCTCGCCATCGACCAGAATCTCGCCGCTGGTGGGGTCGATCAGGCGATTGAAATGGCGCACCAGGGTCGATTTGCCGGAACCTGACAGGCCCATGATCACGAAGATCTCGCCGCTGGAGATGGACAGCGACAGGTCGTTCACGCCGACCACGCAGCCGGTCTGCGCCAGCACCTGATCCTTGCTCTGATTCTGCTGGACCATCGCCAGTGCATCCTTGGCGCGGTTGCCGAAGATTTTGTACACGTTCTTGACGACGATTTTGCCGTCCGGGCTCACCGCACTGTCTGGGCCGCCCGAGTTCGCTGGATTAATTATCTCGACGCTCATTTGTTCGCCTCATGCCGTGGACGGCCGTAGGCCTGCGTAATGCGGTCGATCACGACCGCCAGAATGACAATGGCCAGGCCCGCTTCCAGGCCGCGTCCGACGTTGAGGGTCTGAATGCCGACCAGCACGTCTTCGCCCAGACCGCGGGCACCGATCATCGAGGCGATCACCACCATCGACAGCGCCATCATCGTGGTCTGGTTGATCCCGGCCATGATGCTCGGCAGGGCCAGCGGCAGTTGCACGCCGAACAGTTGCTGCCAGCGGTTGGCGCCGAAGGCGTTGATCGCTTCCATGACCTCGCCGTCGACCTGACGAATGCCCAGATCGGTCAGGCGAATCAGCGGCGGCGCGGCGTAGATGACGGTGGCGAAAATCGCCGGGACCTTGCCCAGGCCGAACAGCATCAGCACCGGAATCAGGTACACGAAGCTGGGCATGGTCTGCATGATGTCCAGCAACGGCATCAGCACCGAACGCAGGCGATTGCTGCGCGCCGACAGAATGCCGAGCGGTATGCCGATGATTACCGAAATGAGCGTGGCCACCAGCATCAGCGCCAGGGTCTGCATCAGCTTGTCCCACAGGCCCACGGCCCCGACCAGGAACAGCAGGCCGACGATGACGACTGTGGTGGTGATCTTGCGGGTCGCGTGCCAGGCGATCAGGCCGACGATGGCCAGCAACAGCCACCACGGCGCAACGCGCAGCAGGCCTTCGAGCTTGACGATGGCCCACAGCAGCGTGTCGGAGATGTGCCGGAACACGTCGCCGTAGTTGGTGACCAGCTTGTCGACCCAGTCATTGACCCAGTCGGCGATGGAGAACGTGAAGCTTTCGGGGAACATATCGTTATCTCGATGTTTAGAGTGGCGGCCTGGTTCCTGTAGGAGCGTGGCTTGTCCCGCGATCTGCCGCGAAGCGGCAGCAAAATCAAACGCTGCGGTGTGTCTGACATACCGCATTCGGCTTATCTACGACCGGTTCCCGGCCGATCGCGGGACAAGCCACGCTCCTACAGACAGCGGTGCCTGTCAGAGAGAGGCATCCACCTTCTTCGCCGCATCCTCGCTTACCCACTGATGCCACACTTCCGGGTGTTCCTTGAGGAAGATCTTCGCCAGCTTCGGCGACTCGATACGCTCCTTGGTCATGCGCGCCAGATTCTGGTTGAGCAGGTCGATCGGGATGTTGACCTTCTCCATCACCGATACAAGCTCAGGCGCCTGTTCGTGGAACGCCTTGGACAGGCCGACCTTGATCTCGATGGTCTTGTTCACGCCGGCTTTCTCTTCCAGACGCACCATGTCCACCTGGCCCATCAGCGGGGTCGGCGACCAGTAGTACGCCAGGATCGGCTCGCCACGCTTGTAGCTGGACAGAATCGCCGCATCCAGCGCCGGGCCGGTGCCAGGGCGGAAGTTGGTGTATTTGCTTTCCAGGCCATAGCTTTTCAGCATCTCGCTGTTTTCCAGCTCGCAGGTCCAGCCGGCCGGGCAGTTATAGAAACGGCCTTTCTCCGGTTCTTCGGCGTCTTTGAACAGGGCTGCGTATTTGCCTAGATCGGCGATGGACTTGAGGTCCGGTGCCTTGGCTTCCAGCTTGCGCTTGGCATCGCCTTCAATCACGTAACGCGGCACGTACCAGCCTTCCACCGCACCCTTCACCGGTGAGCCGACGCCGACCACTTTGCCGGCGGCTTCAGCCTTGTTCCAGACCTCGCTGCGGCCGACCCATTCTTCGGCAAACACTTGAATATCATTGGTGCTCAGGGCGTTTTCCATGGTGATGGAGTTGCCCGGCAGGCTGTCCACTTCGCAGCCGTAGCCCTTGTTCAGCACAACTTGCAGCACGTCGGTCAGCAGCATTGCGCTTTCCCAGTTCAGGCCGGCGAATTTCACCGGCTTGCCGGACTCACACCATCCCGCCGCCTGACTGGCGCCACTGGCGAGCACGCCCGCGGTGAGCAACGTGGATAGCAGGGCCTTTTTCGTGTTCATTGAGTGACGCTCCGGTCTTTTAGTGGATGACGGCAGTAACGAAAACAGACGGCTTCCAGCCAAGGGGAGAGGCACTTGTCGGCCTCGTCCCGCTTCTCTCTCCAGCATGCCCCCTGCAACAGACGTGCATGACGAACGGTCAGTTCACCGCGATGTGCGCAGGTGCAACGGCGCGGCTTGTCTGAGGCGCCTCGGCGTCCGTTGGCAGGATCAGGCGATCGGCCACGTTGCCCGGCCACCTCTTCGCCGCCACGTAGTACAGCACAGCAGGCACGATGAGGCCGATGATCCACGAGATGTCGGTGTCATCAAGGCTCGCCACCAGCGGCCCGGTGTAGAAGTGCGTAGAGATGAACGGCATCTGAATCAGCACGCCCAGCACGTAAATCCCGATCCCCATCCCGTTCCAGCGGCCATAGCGACCGTTCGGGTCCGAGAGCGCCGGGATGTCGTAGCGTTCTTTGGTGATGCAGTAGAAGTCCACCAGATTGATCGCGCTCCACGGTGTGAAGAACGCCAGCAGAAACAGGATGAAGGCCGAGAAGTCCTTGAGGAACGAGTCCTTGCCCAGCAGCGCCAAGGCCGTGGCAATGCCGACCATGGCGAAGATGTACGTCAGCCGCAGCGCGCTGGAGATGTGCCGGTTGCCGCGAAAGCCGCTGACGATGGTGGCAATGGACATGAAGCTGCCGTAGGCGTTGAGCGTGGTGATGGTCACCTTGCCGAACGCGATGCTGAAATACAGCGCTGCCGCGACCGCGCCGGTTCCGCCGAGGCCGACGATGAACGAAACCTCATGATGGGCAAAGTTCTTGCCGGCCAGCGCCGCCGCGAACACGCCGAAGACCATGGACGCCTGCGCGCCGATCACCGAACCCAGGCCCACCGCCCAGAAGGTTTTGCCGGCCGATGTGCTGCGCGGCAGATAGCGCGAGTAGTCCGCCACGTAAGGGCCAAAGGCGATCTGCCAGGACGCCGACAGGGAAATCGCCAGCAGGAAGCTGCTCAGCGAGAAGTGCTTGTTGCCCAGCAACGCGCCAACGTCATTGCCCGCCAGCAGCGCGGCGAACAGGTAGACGAAAGCGATCACGCCGATGAGGCTGGCGACCCGGCCGATCAGGTGGATGACCCGGTAGCCCAGAATGGTCAGTACCACGATGGCGGCGGCGAAGATCACCACGCCCTGCCAGTCCGGCACGTTGATCAGTTGCGCCACTGCTTGCCCTGCGAGCAACGAGCCGCTGGCGGAAAAGCCGATGTACATCAGGCACACCAGCACCAGCGGAATCACCGCGCCATAGACGCCGAACTGCACCCGGCTGGAAATCATCTGCGGCAGGCCGAGCTTCGGGCCTTGTGCCGCGTGGAGCGCCATGACGCCGCCGCCGATGAGCTGTCCGATGAAAAGCCCGATCAGCGACCAGTACACATCGCCGCCCAGCACTACGGCCAGCGCCCCGGTGACGATCGCGGTGATTTGCAGGTTGGCGCCCAGCCAGAGGGTGAACTGGCTGAACAGACGTCCGTGTCGTTCGGCATCAGGGATGTAATCGATCGAACGCCGCTCGATCACGGAAGCAGGTGCAGCACGATCATCTGGAACAGCCATCTCAAACATCTCCGTAAATCGAGTGTTGGCACGCGTACTTGTGCTGCCGAACTTCTGTAGGAGCGCGCTTGCCCGCGATCGCATGATGTCGGGCGCTATCAATGTTGAATGGTCCGACGCTATCGCGAACAAGGTGGAGCGCCACCCCGGTCACTCCTACAGGGAAGTGCTTCTAGTCGTTAATCATCGGCAGGTTCAAACCCTGCTCTTTGGCGCAGTCGATCGCGATCTGATACCCGGCATCGGCATGACGCATCACACCGGTGGCCGGGTCGTTGTGCAGGACGCGGGCGATGCGCTCGGCGGCTTCATCGGTGCCGTCGCAGACGATGACCATGCCCGAGTGCTGCGAGAAGCCCATGCCGACGCCGCCGCCGTGGTGCAACGAGACCCAGGTCGCGCCGCTCGCGGTGTTGAGCAGGGCGTTGAGCAGTGGCCAGTCAGACACGGCGTCGGAGCCGTCCTGCATCGATTCGGTCTCGCGGTTCGGGCTGGCGACGGAGCCGGAGTCCAGGTGGTCCCGACCGATCACCACCGGCGCCGACAGCTCGCCGCTGCGGACCATTTCGTTGAAGGCCAGGCCCAGTTTGGCGCGCTGACCCAGGCCGACCCAGCAGATGCGTGCCGGCAGACCCTGGAA
This sequence comes from Pseudomonas sp. NPDC078416, assembly GCF_050268485.1. NCBI lineage: Bacteria > Pseudomonadati > Pseudomonadota > Gammaproteobacteria > Pseudomonadales > Pseudomonadaceae > Pseudomonas > Pseudomonas sp. NPDC078416. The sequence continues at coordinate 373,808 of NZ_JBNNGV010000001.1, forward strand.
GCTGATGCGCTCACGGGCCATGTCCAGCCAGTTGTGCAGGTGCGCGTCGTCCGGGATCAGTTCTTTGACTTTGGCGTCGGTCTTGTAGATGTCTTCAGGGTTGCCTGACAGCGCAGCCCAGCGGAACGGCCCCACGCCACGGCAGAACAGCGGGCGAATGTAAGCGGGCACGAAACCGGGGAAGTCGAAAGCATGGGCGACGCCCACTTCCTTGGCCATCTGACGGATGTTGTTGCCGTAATCGAACGTCGGCACGCCCATTTTCTGGAAGGCCAGCATGGCTTCGACGTGCTCGGCCATGGATTGCTTGGCGGCCTTGACCACCGCGGCAGGCTCGGTGGCGGCACGCTCGCGGTACTGCTCCCAGGTCCAGCCTTTTGGCAGGTAGCCGTTGAGCGGGTCGTGGGCGCTGGTCTGGTCGGTGACCATGTCCGGGCGCACGCCACGGCGGACCATTTCCGGAAGGATCTCGGCAGCGTTGCCGCACAGCGCGATGGAGATCGCCTCGCCTTCGGCGGTGTATTTGGCGATGCGGGCGAGGGCGTCATCGAGGTCAGTGGCTTGTTCGTCGACGTAACGGGTTTTCAGGCGGAAATCGATGCGGCTCTGCTGGCATTCGATGTTCAGCGAGCAGGCGCCCGCCATGCCGGCAGCCAGTGGCTGCGCGCCGCCCATGCCGCCAAGGCCGGCGGTCAGGACCCAACGGCCTTTCAGGTTGCCGTCGTAATGCTGGCGGCCGGCTTCGACGAAGGTTTCGTAGGTGCCTTGAACGATGCCCTGGCTACCGATGTAGATCCAGCTGCCGGCGGTCATCTGGCCGTACATCGCCAGGCCTTTTGCATCCAGTTCGTTGAAGTGTTCCCAGCTCGCCCAGTGAGGGACCAGATTGGAGTTGGCGATCAGCACGCGGGGCGCGTTGCTGTGGGTCTTGAACACGCCGACCGGTTTGCCGGACTGCACCAGCAGGGTTTCGTCGTCATTCAGGTTCGTCAGGCTTTCGACGATCTTGTCGTAGCATTCCCAGTTACGCGCCGCACGACCGATACCGCCGTAGACCACCAGTTCGCTCGGGTTCTCGGCGACTTCCGGGTCAAGGTTGTTCATCAACATCCGCAACGGCGCCTCGGTCATCCAGCTCTTGGCGGTCAGTTGCGTGCCACGGGCTGCGCGGATTTCAACATCGCGGCGTTTGGTCCATTGCTGAGCAGGGGTGTTGTGGTCAGTAGTCACTTAACAATCCTCGATGATCAATCCGGCCTGGACGCGGGGTCCGTGACGAACGTGGGAATAAGGTTCTGCATGAGTGCCGCCGTTGTCATCCGAACTGGCATGGGGACTTCTTACCGACTCATGCTTACTTGTACATACAAGCATATGCAACCAAGGGGCCAATGTTGGCTTTGAATGCGGATAAAAGGCTTTGGGCCTCTCTGGCGCAGGCTTTTCAACGATCAGCGGGGCGGGGCGGGGAAAGTCGCAGGAGTGGTTGCAGGAAGGAAATTGTTACTTTTCGGTGCGAACGCCCCAGCGCAGTGCGTGGCTGGGGGTAACAAAGGGGTTGAGGACGACCGAGTGCCTGTAGGAGCCGGCTTGCTGGCGAACGAAATTGGTTTGAAATGAAGATGTCGACTGAAACACCGCATTCGCCAGCAAGCCGGCTCCTACAGGCTGCGTGCGAGGTCGACCATCATCCACCGCAAAACCATTCCAGGAGCGCGCTTGCCCGCGATTACGGTGTGTCAGGCAACGGTTAAGTTGGCAGACCTGACGCATTCGCGGGCAAGCGCATTCCTGCATCGGGATCAGCGATTGAGATCAGTGCTGAGCCAGCTTGCTGCGCAACAGCCACACCCCGGCAAGCGCCGACGCGATCGAGCCCAGCAACACGCCCACTTTCACTTCATCGATCAGATGCGCGGCGCCCGGGAAGGCCAGGTTGCCGATGAACAGGCTCATGGTGAACCCGATCCCGCAGAGCAGGGCCACGCCATATAGCTGCGGCCAGTTGCTGCCTTCCGGCAGTGTCGCCAGCCCGGATCGGATCGCCAGCACCGCCGCGAGAAATACACCGATCTGCTTGCCGACAAACAACCCCAGCGCGACACCCAGCGGCACCGGGTCGACCAGGTTGCCGAGAGTAATGCCCGACAGGGACACGCCCGCATTGGCGAAGCCGAAAATAGGTACCACCGCGAACGCCACCCAGTAGTGCATTTTCTCTTCAAGAAACAGCAGCGGCGAGCGGGCTTCCTCCTTGCGCGTGCCCAGCGGAATGGACAGTGCCAGCGCCACACCGGCCAACGTTGCGTGTACGCCTGATTGCAGCACGAAGAACCACAGCAGCAGGCCGAGCAGCAGGTACGGCAGCAATTTCTGCACGCCCATGCGGTTCATGATCACCAGCACGGCCAGCGTCGCGAACGAGGCGCCGAGCATCGGCAGGTTCAGGCCGCTGCTGTAGAACAGCGCAATGATGGTGACGGCGCCCAGGTCATCGAGAATCGCCAGTGCGGCCAGGAACACTTTCAGCGACGTCGGCACCCGCTTGCCCAGCAACGACAGCACGCCAAGGGCGAAGGCGATGTCAGTGGCGGCAGGGATCGCCCAGCCACTCATGGTTTCGGCGTTGCCCATGTTGACGCCGATGTAGATCAGCGCCGGCACCAACATGCCACCCGCTGCCGCAAAACCGGGGAGCGCACGCTGGCCCCATGTGGAAAGACCACCGGCCAATACTTCGCGTTTGATTTCCAGACCGACCATCAGAAAGAAGATCGCCATCAGCCCGTCGTTGATCCACAGCTCGATCGACAGCCCGCCCCAGACACTGTGCAGTGCGGCGAAATACGAGGGGGCGAGGGGGGAGTTGGCGACGATGATCGCTGCGAGGGCGGCACCCATCAGCACGAGGCCGCCTGCCGATTCCGATGCGAGAAAACTGGCAAGGATGGCGAGGGCTCGTGGGCTTTCTTTGTTGTCGTTGAGCGTCGTCATGGTCGTCCCTGTGCTGGCGAAAAAAAGACGCAATCTAACACAGGGGTGGCGGGACTCAGACGCGCGACAGCTCGATCACGCACACACGGCTGGCGCGCGGGGCGTAGAGCACCGTCTCCAGCAGCGTGCCCGGGGCATTGTCCAATTGTAAGCAGTCATGTTTTTCGAGCACTTGCGGCGGGTGCTCGCCGACATTGGCGGCCATCTGCTCGGCGGTGCTGAACACCAGAAACACATCGGCCGAACTGAAAAATCGCTGGGGGTGCATAACATCGATCCATTGCAGTCGCGCGCGGTAACGGGCTGGCGAGTAGATCAGGTTGAAGTCGCGGATCGGACCGTCGAGCAGCGTGCATGACACAGCGCTGTCGCCGCTGAACGCGAACGGATCGGACGGCAGCAGTGGCTCGCTGTCTTTGTCATCGATATTCAGCGTCATGCCTGCGCCTTGCAGCACCGTGATGATGCGCTGATAACCGGGGAACACCGAAAAACCGCCCGACTCGCCGATGTCCGCAATCGACAGCCGCCAGCCGAAGCCTTCCAGGCCTTCGCCGGCATCGCGGGTGATTTCCTCAGTGCTGCCGCCACCGTTTTTCCAGGGCATGCGCGGGTAGTCAGCGGCGCGCAGAACAGTCAGTTGAGTCATTTGCTGAAGCGTCCTTCCAGGCGGTGGCGTGAGCCGGGATGAATCAGGCGGGCGGCCGTCACCGGTTGGCGGCCGGACCAAGTGCGTCGACGCACCAGCAGGCACGGCTCGCCCTTCTCGATCTGCAGCAACTTGCATTCGTCGGGCTCGGCGAGAATCGCCTCAACCACGTGCTCGCCTTCTGTCAGCGGCGCGACCTGGGAAAGGTAGGCGTAGGGCGTTTGTTGGGTGAAATCCTGCTGCAGGTACTCCGGCGCGACGAGGGCGTTGACGAAACGGTCTTCGATTTGCACGGGAATATCGTTTTCGAAATGCACGATCAGCGAATGAAAGACCCGCTGGCCTTCACGCATGTCCAGCGCCAGCGCGCGTTCGGAACCGGCGGCTTCCTCGGTGAGGATGATCACCTGGCAGGTGTGGGCGTGTCCGCGGGCGGCGATCTCATCGGCGATGTTGTGCACTTCGAACAGCGCGGATTGGGTCTTGGGCTCGGCGACAAATGTACCGACGCCTTGCATGCGCACCAGCATTCCTTCAGCGGTCATTTCGCGCAGGGCGCGATTGATGGTCATGCGGCTGAAGCCCAGTTGCGTCACCAGTTCGCTTTCGGACGGCACGCGGTGGTGCGGCGGCCAGGTGCCGTTCTGAATCTGCTGGGTGATCATGTGCTTCACCCTGGCGTACAGCGGCGCCGGACTGTCACCCATCTGGGAAGCCAGCGGCAAATGGGCAGGTGGAGTCGGCACAGAGAAATCCTTGTTGTGGCGTTATTCAGGCGGAAGAGGTTACAGCGTCCACGCTAACCATTAACACGTGTGCCGACAAGCGCGGCGCAGTTTACCGGCCGTATAAACGTCTGTATATGTATAGACAATTTCAAGCAAGGGGTGCCGAGTCATGTCCGTTTTCTTTGCCGAACGCGCGTTATTGCCCACTGGTTGGGCCAGCAACGTACGTTTCGAGGTCAGCGCTGATGGCCTGCTGAGCCAGGTTCAGGCCGATGCCGAACGCGGCGACGCCGAACTGCTCAACGGGCCTGTCGTGCCGGGCATGCCCAATCTGCACTCCCACGCCTTTCAGCGCGCCATGGCCGGTCTGGCGGAAGTGGCCGGCAATCCCAATGACAGTTTCTGGACCTGGCGCGACCTGATGTATCGCCTCGTCGGGCAGATCAGTCCGCAGCAGCTTGGCGTCATCGCGCGGCAGCTGTACATCGAAATGCTCAAGGGCGGCTTCACTTCGGTCGCCGAATTTCACTACGTCCATCAGGACACCACCGGCAAGCCCTACGCCGACCCCGCCGAGCTGGCGCTGCAGGTCAGCCAGGCGGCGAGTTCGGTCGGCATCGGCATGACTTTGCTGCCGGTGCTCTACAGCCACTCTGGCTTTGGCGGCCTTACGCCGAACGAGGGGCAGCGCCGGTTTATCAACAGCACCGACAGTTACCTGGATTTGCAGTCCCGCCTGAAATCCGTGATTGCCGCGCAACCCGCCCAGGCGCTGGGGCTGTGCTTTCACTCGCTGCGTGCCGTGACCCCGCAGCAGATCAGCGAGGTGACGGCCGCCAGCGACCCCCATTGCCCGATCCACATTCATATCGCCGAGCAGCAAAAGGAAGTCGACGATTGCCTGAGCTGGAGCGGTCGCCGGCCGTTGCAGTGGCTGTATGAAAACGTCGATGTCGACGCGCGCTGGTGCCTGGTTCACGCGACCCATGCCCAGCCGGACGAAGTGGCATTGATGGCGAAAAGTCGTGCGATCGCGGGACTGTGCCTGACCACCGAAGCGAATCTGGGCGACGGGATTTTCCCGGCAGTGGATTACATCGCTCAGGGCGGACGCTGGGGCATTGGTTCCGACAGCCATGTGTCGCTGAGCGTGGTCGAAGAACTGCGCTGGCTGGAATACGGCCAGCGTCTGCGCGATCAGCGCCGTAATCGGCTGTACCGGCCTGATCAGCCCATGGTTGGGCGCACGCTGTACGACGCGGCCTTGGTGGGCGGTACCCAAGCGATGGGGCAACCGGTGGGTGCGCTGGAAGTAGGCAAACGGGCAGACTGGCTGGTGCTCGATGGCAACGACCCGTATCTGGCGACGGCATCCGGTGATGCCATTCTCAATCGCTGGTTGTTTGCCGGCAGTGATCGTCAGATCAAGGATGTGATGGTCAATGGCCGCTGGGTGATCCGCGACGGCCACCATGACGACGAAGCGCAGACCAGCCGTGCGTTCGCTCAGGTATTGCGGGAGTTGCTGGGCTGATGCATCTGCGGTGAATGGACCGCTTCGCGAGCAAGGTGGCGCTCCACCTTGCTCGCGATAGGTCAGTCCGCTTTGCCCACTTTCGAATCCGCTACCCGCCAGATCAACTTGGTGGTGTCGTAACCCTGTTGCTGAGCTTTCATCAGCAGGTCGTTGCGCACTGCGTCCGGCACATGAGGCGTGCGCGACAGCAGCCACAGGAACTTGCGGTTCGGGCTGCCAACCAATGCCACCTTGTAGTCGGGGCTCACGTACAGCACCCAGTAATCGCCCTTCGCCACACCCGGGAAGAGGTTCGAGAACCAGTTGTCGAACACGACCCACAGCTTGTCGGTCTTGCCCTGAATCTGCGGTGAAGCCGTTCCGGTTGCCTCCTCCCACTTGCCCTCGATCGTGCGGCAGCGGTTGGTGACAGCGATGTTGCCATCATCCTTCAGCGTGTAGTGCGCTTCGGACTGCGCGCAGTTGCGCTGGAAGAACATCGGCAGCCGCGCGACTTCGTACCACGTGCCCTGATAACGCTTCAGATCGACGTGATCAACCGTCTTCGGCGCCATGGAGTCAGCTTCAGGCTTAACCGCACAGGCGCTGATCCACAAGGCTGCCAGCGCCACCGCGCCGATTTTCATTGCCTGACGAATACTCATTTAAGGCCCTGTCCGGAAAACAGCACGACCTTGTCAGCGGCGTATTGAACGCTGATGAACGTCTTCGCATCGCCCCACGTGCAGCTGGACATCCCCAGCGCACCGGAGCATTCGGTCGGGCTGCCAAGCAGTTGTTCGACCTGCGCCTTGGGCATGCCGGCCGAGATTTTCGAGTAGTTTTCCTGAGTGACCTTGCTGCAGGCCGCCAGCAAAACGCAGAACGACAACACCGCGAGAGTGCGCAAAGACATGAGATGAAGCTCCTGAATCGGATGGGGGGCAGCGTCGCAGCGCCTAATGCCAGCAAATGATGATAACGGCGAATTCAGCATTCGATACATTTCTGTAGGAGCCGGCTTGCTGGCGAACTCGTCGGGACAGGCAACCAGGCGGCGACTGGCCCATTGCATTCGCCAGCAAGCCGGCTCCTACAGACACGCGCTGCTGCTCAATGCGTCAGTCAGCGCTGACATTGGAAAAAAAATGGCCGCTAAAAGCGGCCATTCAGAACTTTATTCCTTGTGATACGCCGTGGCGCGTTCGACTTCTTCCTTCGAACCCAGGAAGACAGCAACACGCTGGTGCAGGCCTTCGGGCTGGATGTCGAGGATGCGCTGATGGCCGTCGGTTGATGCGCCGCCGGCTTGTTCCACCAGGAACGACATCGGGTTGGCTTCGTACATCAGACGCAACTTGCCCGGCTTGGAAGGCTCGCGGGAATCACGCGGGTACATGAACAGACCGCCACGGGTCAGGATGCGGTGGACGTCGCCCACCATCGCCGCGACCCAGCGCATGTTGTAGTTCTTCTTCAGCGGGCCGTCTTCGCCGGCCAGCAGCTCTTCGACGTAGCGCTTGACCGGGGCTTCCCAGTGACGCTGGTTGGACATGTTGACCGCGAACTCCTGGGTGGACTCCGGAATCTTGATGTCTTCGTGGCTGAGGACAAAGCTGCCCATCTCGCGGTCCAGCGTGAAGCCTTTGACGCCGTCACCCAGGGTCAGTACCAGCATGGTCTGCGGGCCGTAGATGGCGTAACCGGCGGCGACTTGCTGGGTGCCTGGCTGCAGAAAAGCCTTCTCGTTCAGGGCTTCGTTCTGGCTCAGGTACTCGTTCGGGCAACGCAGCACCGAGAAGATCGTGCCGACCGGCGCGTTGATATCGATGTTGGACGAACCGTCCAGTGGGTCGAATACCAGCAGGTAGGCGCCTTTCGGGTATTTGCCGGGGATCTGATAGGCGTTGTCCATTTCTTCGGACGCCATGCCGGCCAGGTGACCGCCCCATTCGTTGGCTTCGAGCAGAATCTCGTTGGACATCACGTCCAGTTTCTTCTGCACTTCACCCTGCACGTTTTCGGTGCCCATGCTGCCGAGCACGCCGCCCAGAGCGCCTTTGGATACCGCGTGGCTGATCTCCTTGCACGCACGCGCCACGACTTCAATCAGAAAGCGCAGATCGGCAGGGGTGTTGTTGGTGCGGGTCTGCTCGATCAGATAACGACTCAAGGTAACGCGGGACATGGAGAGCTCCGAAATGGGGGATAAAAACGCGCACAGTCTAGCGTGAGCGGAGATTTAATACTGCCTGTCAGACCGAGTAGGTAGTGATTCAGTTCACGGGCTACATAAGCCTAGCGCGATCAGAGCGATGAATTGGCGGGCATCGTCTGCAATTTTTTCGATGCCGGATCGATTCAGCGTCATCACCCCGACACTTATAATTTGGCGCGTTATTTTGGACGAGACCCGCGCAGTGTGCCGAGCGCCATCCATGCCAGAAAAATCACGCCGAGTATCAGCACGGCCCACAAACCGAGGCGCTTGATGTCGGGGCCACTGGCTTCCGCGGGCGCGGCCGCAGCAACCGGCGCGACCGGCGTGGACGCCAAGGCCGCTCTGCCCAGCGCCGCCAGTTTCTCGGGGCTGACACCGGGAATCAGCGTCGCCAGTGGCAGCGCAGTGCTTTTCACCGTGGCGTTGCCGACGGCGAGGCTGTAAGGCGGTGCGCCGCGACCGAGAAACACCAGTTGCGTGGCGCGCACGGCAAAACTCAGCGCCGGCGCGTCATTGCCCAGGCCGCCGCCACGGTCATCCACCTCAAGTTTCAGCTGCTGCACGACATTGCCGGGCAGCTCCATTTCGTCCTGCACAACGTCCTGACCGTTCTGGCTGAGCCGATAAAGCAGGCCGTTGTCGATCAGTTGCCATGGCGCGTTGCCGTCACGGCGCCCGTACAGCGTGGCGGGCGCGAGGCTGTTAGGTTGTGTGATGTCGATCCGCATGCGTTCAAGCGGCAGGGCCACCGGCAATTGCCACACATACACGCCGGGTTTTTCGACGCGACCATTGATGGCAGGCGACCAGCTCAACGGCAGCACGCCGGGCTGCGTGCCGATCAGTTGCACGGCGTTCAGCGTCGGCGCAGAGAGGGGCGATTGCCACAGAAGACGCAGATAGCGGGCGCTGCGCCCCGGCAGATTGACGACGCGCTGCTCAACCAATTCGTCAGCAAATGACAGCCTCGCCACCTGACCATCGCCCCACCGCTGCCAATGCTGGAGGTCGTCGCTGGCTTCGATGCTGAACCGCTGAAAGCCGTCGCGCTCGCTGCTCCAGTCCAGAATCAGTTGATCCAGCGGCGCGTTGATCGCGCTGGTGTCGAGCAGCCAGCCGCGCAGAATCTCTTCGCCCGCCTCGATCTCACCCTGGGGCTGAACCTCTACCAGCGTGCCGCTGGGCGTGCGCTCGACGCGGATTTTCGGCTCGGCATCTTTCGCGGCGTCGCTGTTGTACAGCGGGAACCACTTCACCGAGACCGGGCTTGCGTCGGCTGCACGCTGGGGCGGGCTTTGGGTGATTGCGTAGGGCTGGGCCTGGCCATCTGCATTGAAAACGCGCACGTCGTTGAGAGTGCTCTGGCGCGCGTTCAACTGCACGCCGAGGGGCAACTCCAGCCGATACCAAGGCCCTTCGCCGCTGATGGTCAGGGGCGCATGGGTGGTGAAATCATCCGGCAGATCCTCCGCCTGGCTGAGCGGGGCCGCGCACAGTATCGAGCCCAGAAAAGGGGCAAGCAGGGCAGCCTTGATGACGAACTGACGACTCAACTGAACACTCCTTACGCGCTTCATTTCGATGCCCGGCTCGCAGCGTCGGCATCGGTCAGACCCTCGCTTCGGGCCGGATGCCGGGGCGGCAGGGGGGCGAAATATCCCACCACCAGCAACAGAACGCCAACGCCGATAAAGGAAATGATTCGCTCCAGACCGCCACGATTGCTCAGCTCGACGAAGAACAGTTTGGCCACGACGATCCCGATCAGTGCGGCGCCGACGATCCACAGGTCGCGTCGGGCGCGCAGATGGCCGACGATCATCAGCGCCAGCGCGGTCAGCGTCCAGACGATGGAAAGGCCGGCCTGCACACGCATTGATTCAAACAGCGCGTCGGGGTACCAGGCCACGCCGGCCCAGTGATGCGCCGTGCGCAGGACCATGGCGGTAATCAGCGCGAACAGCGATGCGCCGGCAATGACCAGCGCCGCTTTCTGCGCACGCCCCTCGCTGACGCCTAACTGCGGCAGCTGCTGGCGGGTCCAGCTGAAGATGCCGGTCAGGGTGATCAGCAAGCCCAGTTCCAACGGGTTCAGCAATGGCAGATAGGGCAGGGGATCGGCAGCGCCTTCGCTGAACCCGTTCGCCAGCCAGAACCAGGCGAGCATCAATCCAGCCATCGGCGCGGCAGCCCAGACACGGTATTCACGCGGATAGGCGCTGACGGGCCAGGGCCACGTGCGGGATGCCGTCATCGCCAGCAGATACAAGCTCGGCAGCAACGCCCATCCCAGCCAGCGCCAGGCGTTATACGCCTCCGACAACGCCAGCAATCCATAACGAAGTTGCAGCGAGAGCACGCCGATGATCAGCCAGCAGCCGATCACATGGGCCGCACTGCGCAGGCGCGGGAGCAGCAGTTTATCGAGCTGCTTCAGTGACCACAGATGAACTGCAAACACCGTGAGCCAGCCCACCCAGCCCCAATTGGCGGCGGGGTTGTAGTAGGTATTGAAACTCATCAGCGCCAGCAACACCGCGCTCATGGGCGTGAGCAGCGTGGACAGTTGTGCGATTCCGGCCCAGTTAAGGCGCAGGGCCGCCATGGTCCACAGCCCGACGCTGACGGCGCCCAACAGCAGCAGCGTCGAAAACTCGGCCTCTTCCGGCACGTAATGGGTGCTGACGCACACCGCTGCGGACCACCACACCGCGCCCCAGATCGACAGCAACGGCTGCAAGAAACGATTGCTCAACGACAAACGCAGGGTGCCGACGCGCTCGACCGTGAAGGCGCTGACCAGACCAGCAAGGGCGATGATCAGCGGTGTCCAGAAGTCGCCGTGATTGAAGTTCGGTACATCCCAGCGACCGACCGCACCCAGGAACGCGATCCCCGCGCCCAGTTGCAGCAGCAGGCCGAAACCCCGAGCCAGCAAGCGGTTCTGGCGCATGCCGAGCCAGAACACCGCCGCGCCTTCGACCGCCCAGGCGACCGTCGTCCATTGCGCGCTCAGGCCAAGTGGAATCGCCAGCGTGCCGAACACCACACCCAGTGAAAGGCACGTTTCGACCAACAGCAATGCCCGGCCCGGTGCGCGCCCGGCCAGAAACCGAGCAATGCCCATATACAGCAAGCCCAGCGCCAGTGCGCTCAAGGCAGCGCCGAATTCGATGTGTTGAACGAGCGCGTACTGCAGGCCAAAACCGACGATGGGCGTCCCGAACAACAGGCTGCCATCGACGTAGTGTGTCTGACGCGCGGACCAGCGCAGGGTGGCTTCCCGGCTGTCGTCGTCAGGCCCAGCGGCGTGTTCTTGCAGCTTGCGCCGGGCGAACAGCAGGCCGATGGCCAGGTACATCAGGAAGAACAGGATCAGGAAGGGTTCGGTGCTCCAGAACAGCTCGGACGTGTACGCATCCATGCCCCAGGCGAAACCGATGCCGAATGTGCCGATGAAGCCGATCAGGTTCAGCGGGCGCCACGCCTTGAACCACGCAATGGCGAAAATGCCGGCGTTGAGCAGGGCGAAATAACTGAACAGCGCGACGTGACTGCCCTCGCCAGAGGACGTCAGCAGCGGCGCGGCAAATCCGCCCAGCGCGGCGACGCAGGCGAGGGCCAGGGAGTTTTGCGTGACGGCGAGAATGGCCGAAAACACGGTGACCGCCACCAGCAGGCTGAATGCCATGCCCGGCGCCAGCAGGGTGTGAACTTTCATCGCGGCGAACACGGTCAGGTACAGCACCGCGACGCCCGTCCCCTGCAGCATCAGCGCGAAGGATTCATTGCGGTGACGCAGCCACCAACCCAGACCCAGCAATGCCAGCGCCGCCACCGCGACGCCGGCATAACGGGCTTCGATCGGAACGACCATGCCTTCGGTGGCGTAGCGCAGCAGAAACGCCAGGCCGAGAAACAGCAGCACCACGCCGACCCGCAACACTGTGTTGCCGCCGAGCAGCCAGTTTTTCGCGCGCAGTAAGGCGCTGTCGAAGAGGCTGTGCTGGGGAGGAGCGGGCTGGGTTGAAGCGTGCTGAGAGGCGGGCACGTAACTCGGGGCTGTGGATGATGGCGCCTGTGCAGGGCGACTCCATTCCGAATCGCCGACATCTGGGGCGGCCGGCTCAAGATCCGGAAGATCCCACAGCAGTTCCGGGCCGTCGTCTGCGATGGGCTGAACATTTAACGGCGCTGACAGGGGCGCATCCGGCAACTGGGCGGCGGCGGAATCCAGCTGGCTTAAGCGTTGTTGTACGGCGTCCAGGTCCAGCCGGGTCTTGGCAAGTTCAGCTTTCTGCGCGGCGGTTTCCCGCGTCAATGCACCAAGCCGGAAGCTCAAACCCGCAGCCAGGCCAATGACCGCGCCGACAGCGCCGCCCAACAGCGACTCATCAAGAAGCGCTCCGATCACCAGACCGGCCAGCAGAAGAATCCATTGCACGCGATGACATCCCTTCTCGGCCGATTACCGGCGATGGCGAAAAGTATATCGGGCGTCAGGAAAGGGGAAACATTTTGTGTCGGGGAAGGAGAACTGAGTCGCTGATGCATCTGGGCGCAAACATATCCGGCGTTCGAATGCTGATCTGTTGATGCTGCTGGCCCAACCGGTGGGTTGAGAGAACGTTGCGTGGTCGGCGCAGACCTGTAGGAGCGCGCTTGCCCGCGAAAGCATTCCGTCAGCAAATAATTAGCCGTCTGATCCACCGCAATCGCGGGCAAGCGCGCTCCTACAGTGGATTTATGTCGTTGGCGAGAGGTGTGATCGAGGCGATTCTGCGGGACCTTCAGCCAGTCATTTCAGTGGGCTGGCTATGCAAAGCAGCGGTGGTCGTTTCGGGGAGAAACGACCACCTCCAGGCTTTTAATCCAGCGCGTTCCAGATTTCGGTCGCGTATTCGCGGATGGTCCGGTCCGAAGAGAACCAGCCCATGCGCGCGGTGTTGAGCACCGCCGAGCGCCACCATTCTTTCGAATCGTGCCAGCGCGCTTCGACCTTGGCCTGGGCGTGCCAGTACGACTCGAAGTCCGCGCAGACGAAGAAGCGGTCGTAGTTGATCAACTGATCGATCAACCCGGCGTAGCGATACGGATCATCCGGCGAGAACACCCCGCCTCGAATCGCTTGCAGCACGTCATTCAAACGCCCGGACGCGGCGATGTCCTGATGCGCGTTGAACTCACCGGCATGCTTGCGCGCTTCGACTTCCTGCGCGGTCATGCCGAAGATGAACATGTGCTCCAGACCGACCTGTTCGCTCATCTCCACGTTGGCGCCGTCGAGGGTGCCGATGGTCAGTGCGCCGTTGAGGCCGAACTTCATGTTGCTGGTACCGGACGCTTCCAGACCCGCCGTGGAAATCTGCTCCGACAAATCCGCCGCCGGAATGATGCTTTCCGCCAGGCTGACGTTGTAGTTGGGCATGAACACCACTTTCAAACGGCCACGCAGCGTCGGGTCGTTGTTGACCGTGCGCGCGATGTCGTTGGTCAGCTTGATGATCAGCTTGGCCGAGTGATAACTGGCCGCCGCCTTGCCACCGAAGATCTTCACGCGCGGCACCCAATCGGTGCTCGGGTCGGCACGCATGGCCTGATACAGCGCCACGGTGTGGAACAGGTTCAGCAACTGACGCTTGTACTCGTGGATACGCTTGACCTGCACATCAAACATCGCCTCAGGGTTAACCACGATGCCCATACGGTCCTGAATGATCGTGGCCAGCGCTTGTTTGCTTTGCAGGCGCTGAGCGGCGAATTCCTTTTGGAAACGTGCGTCGTCGGCCAGGGGCTCCAGTTTCAGCAGCGCGGTCTCGTGGTTGTCGAGCACCTGCTCGCCCAACTCGTTGACCAGCATGGACGTCAGTTGCGGGTTGGACTGGAACAGCCAGCGGCGGAAGGTGATGCCGTTGGTTTTGTTGTTGATGCGGTCCGGGTGCAGCTTGTGCAGATGGGCGAAAACGGTCTTGCGCATCAGCTGCGTGTGCAACGCAGACACACCGTTCACACTGTGCGAGCCGAGGAACGCAAGGTTACCCATGCGCACGCGACGGCCGTTGTCTTCCTCGATCAGCGAGACGGCGCGCAGCAGGTCGAACAGTGCAGGGTCATCTTTGAAGTCTTGGCGAACCTTGTCGATGTGCTGGGCGTTGATCATGTAAATGATCTGCATGTGGCGTGGCAACATGCGCTCCATCAGGCCGACCGACCAGGTTTCCAGCGCTTCAGGCAGCAGCGTGTGGTTGGTGTACGCCAGGGTGCCGACGGTGATGCGCCAGGCCTCGTCCCACTCCACGTCGTGCAGGTCGATCAGGACGCGCATCAGCTCCGCCACGGCGATTGACGGGTGCGTGTCGTTCATCTGGATGGCCACGTGCTCCGGCAGGCTGCTGATGCTGTAGCCCATGTTCTTGTGGCGGCGCAGCAAGTCCTGCAGCGACGCCGAGACGAAGAAGAACTCTTGACGCAGGCGCAGTTCCTGGCCGGCTTCGGTGCTGTCGTTTGGATACAGCACGCGGGAAATACTTTCTGCCCGCACCACTTCCGCCACCGCACCGACGTGGTCGCCGGCGTTGAAGCGTTCCAGGTGCAGGTCCTCCACGGCGCGCGCACGCCAGAGGCGCAGCGTGTTGACCGCTTTGCCGCGCCAGCCCACCACTGGGGTGTCGTAAGCAATCGCGCGGACGGTTTCGCCGGCGGTCCAGACCTGACGGGTTTCGCCCGAGGCATCCAGAACCGGTGCGCCCGCTGCATCAAGCTGGGGCTGCACGCTGCCGCCGAAGCCGATCTGGTAAATCACTTCGGGGCGTTCGAATTCCCACGGGTTACCGAAGTCCAGCCAGTTCTCGGTCTGCTCCTGCTGCCAGCCATCGACAATGGCCTGACGGAAGAGGCCGTGCTCGTAACGAATGCCGTAGCCATGACCGGCAATGCCGAGTGTCGACATGCTCTCCATGAAGCAAGCAGCCAGACGGCCCAGGCCGCCGTTGCCCAGCGCTGCGTCAGGCTCCAGCGAGCGGATCTGCTCCAGGTCGACGTTCAGCCCTTTCAACGCTTCGCGCGCGGTTTCGAGGATGCCCAGGTTGCTGAGGCTGTCGAACATCAGACGGCCGATCAGGAACTCGAGGGAGAGGTAATAAACGCGCTTTTTTTCCTGCCGGTAGACGTAGCGCGTGTGGTTCATCCAGCGCTCGGCCATTTTGTCGCGAGTCGCCAGGGCAATTGCCATGAACCAGTCATGGTCGAAGGCATGGTCGGGATCTTTACCGACGGCATACTCGAGTTTGTTCAGCACAGCTTCTCGGAAGGCTGCCACTTCAGCGTCACGAACGTTGGGTTCCGGAGACATCGGGTACGACCTCAAGTTGTTTTGACGATTAAATGGGTGGGTTGACTGTAGGGCGTGTCATTGGTTATTTCCTCCCGGTCGGATGAAAAATACGCGGTTGCACGACCCTCGGTTCGACTCGAACAAGCTACCTCGGTTCGCCGTCATTGCACACTGGCGGTGAATCTCTGGCGCTTTCCCCTGATCGGGAGACGGCTTGCATTGATCGTTCCACTCTGGCGTTGATCTTGCTCATGCTTGCTGTCAACGGGCATATGCCCGTGAAACAGGGGTTGGAGTTGGCCAGAATCAGGCAGTCATGTTCATTCGCCGATTCGGGTTTATGATGCCCCACGGCAGATAGACCGCAGCCCCTGAACCGGACTTTTGGAGCACCTATGCAGACTTTGTACCCGCAGATCAAACCTTATGCCCGGCACGATCTGGCAGTGGAAGAGCCGCATGTGCTGTATGTCGATGAAAGCGGCTCGCCGGACGGCTTGCCTGTCATCTTCATCCACGGCGGGCCGGGTTCGGGATGCGATGCACAGAGCCGCCGCTATTTCGACCCGAACCTCTACCGCATCATCACCTTCGATCAGCGCGGCTGCGGTCGTTCAACGCCACACGCCAGCCTGGAAAACAACACCACCTGGCACCTGGTCGATGACCTCGAACGCATCCGCACCCACCTGGGCATCGATAAATGGGTGGTGTTCGGTGGCTCGTGGGGTTCCACGCTTTCCCTGGCCTATTCGCAAAAGCACCCTGATCGGGTTCATGCACTGATTTTGCGCGGCATCTTTCTGAGCCGGCCCCAGGACATCAAATGGTTCTATCAAGAGGGCGCCAGCCGCCTGTTCCCGGATTACTGGCAGGACTACATGGCGCCGATTCCGCCGGACGAGCGCGGCGACGTGCTCGCCGCATTCCACAAGCGCCTCACCGGCACCGACCAGATCGCCCAGATGCACGCCGCCAAGGCGTGGTCGACCTGGGAAGGGCGCACCGCCACGTTGCGTCCGAACCCGCAGGTGGTCGATCGCTTCACCGAGCCCCATCGCGCCTTGTCCATCGCGCGCATCGAGTGTCATTACTTCACCAACGGCGCGTTCCTCGAAGAAAACCAGCTGATTCGCGACATGCCGAAGATCGCCCATCTGCCGGGCATCATCGTGCATGGACGCTACGACATGATCTGCACGCTGGACAACGCCTGGGAGCTGCATCAGGCGTGGCCGAACAGTGAGCTGCAGGTCATCCGCGACGCCGGGCACTCGGCGTCCGAGCCGGGGATCACCGACGCATTGGTGCGCGCAGCGTCAGAAGTGGCGCGGCGTTTGCTGGATCTGCCGCCGGAAGAGGCATAAATGAAAGCCTTGCTTCAGCGCGTTTCCCAGGCGCGCGTCGACGTTGGCGGCCAGACCATTGGCGCGATTGATCAAGGATTAATGGTCCTTATTGGCATCGAGCCTCAAGACACGCCCGTCAGCGCCGACAAGATGGTGCACAAGCTGCTTAACTACCGGGTATTCAGTGACGCCGACGGCAAGATGAATCTTTCATTAATCGACGTTAACGGCGGGTTACTGCTGGTCTCTCAGTTCACACTGGCGGCGGATACTAAAAGCGGGATGCGGCCGAGCTTTTCAAAAGCGGCACCCCCGGCACTTGGCGCCGAGCTGTTTGGCTACCTGGTGACAAAGGCCAAAACCTCTCACGCCACGGTGGAAACGGGCCAGTTTGGTGCAGATATGCAGGTGCAGCTGATCAATGATGGCCCCGTGACATTTTTGCTGGAGACCTGAACAGCCCGGTCTGTTTGATGGCCCCGGATTTACCCGCTTTAAACGCAATAAATAGTTTGCGTCACCTGATGCGTTGTAACGCGAGCTACTGGATAATCGCGCGCTACAAAGGCGGGCCAAGGCCCGTCAAATCGGTAAAACGCAGACTGGTCCGACACCGCTTGGGGAATCATTGGCCCCTTTTGGAGTCGGAACAATGCTCGCCAACCCGGCATTTGATAGCTGGCCGTTGGTTTCTTCATCTGTTTTCGGCGAGGGTTGCTCGTGATTGTTAGTCCATGTAATGCACCAAAGAACCCGGGCGGGCGCTTGCGCAGCGCGCTGCTGGCAGGGTCGGCTTTGTTTTGTCTGTTCGGCGCCAGTCAGCTCTGGGCGTTCGATCTCGACGACGTGGCGACAAAGGCCAAAGATCTGGCCGGACAGAAATTCACCGCGCCGAAGAGCAATCTTCCGGCCGAATTCCGCGACATGAAGTTCGCGGATTATCAAAAGATCCGCTTCCTGCAAGACAAGGCAGAATGGGCCAATGACAAGACCCCGTTCAAGGTCTCGTTCTATCATCAGGGAATGCACTTCGACACCCCGGTCAAAATCAACGAAGTCACCGCCAACTCCGTCAACGAGATCAAGTACGACCCGAGTCGTTTCGATTTCGGCGATGTGAAGTTCGATCCCAAGTCGACCGAGAACCTGGGCTACGCCGGTTTCCGCGTCACTTACCCGATCAACAAAGACGACAAGCAAGACGAAATCATGACCATGCTGGGCGCGAGCTACTTCCGCGTCATCGGTAAAGGTCAGGTTTATGGTCTGTCGGCGCGCGGGATGGCGATCGACACAGCCATGCCATCGGGTGAGGAATTCCCTCGTTTCACCGAATTCTGGATCGAGAAGCCGGGCCCGGATGACAATCATCTGGTCATCTTCGCCTTGCTCGACTCCCCTCGCGCCACTGGTGCGTACAAGCTGACCCTGCGTCCGGGCACCAACTCACTGGTTGATGTGCAGTCGCGCATGTACCTGCGTGACAAGGTCGGCAAGTTGGGCGTAGCGCCGCTGACCAGCATGTTCCTGTTCGGTGCAAACCAGCCGTCGAAAGTCCTCAACTACCGTCGCGAGCTGCACGACTCCAGCGGTCTGTCGATTCAGGCAGCCAATGGTGAGTGGATCTGGCGTCCGCTGAACAACCCGAAACACCTCTCGGTCAGCAGCTTCTCGGTTGAGAACCCGCGCGGTTTCGGTCTGCTGCAACGTGGCCGCAACTTCAGCCATTACGAAGACCTGGATGACCGCTACGACAAACGTCCAAGCGCCTGGATCGAGCCGAAGGGCGACTGGGGCAAGGGCACCGTTGATCTGGTCGAGATCCCGACTGCCGACGAAACCAACGACAACATTGTTGCGTTCTGGAAGCCGGAAACCCAGCCAGAGCCGGGTCAGCCGATCGACTTCAACTACCGTCTGCACTGGACCATGGATGAGGATGCCATTCACTCGCCTGACCTGGGCTGGGTCAAGCAGACCCTGCGCTCCACTGGCGACGTGAAGCAATCGAACCTGATTCGTCAACCGGACGGCAGCGTTGCCTACCTGGTCGATTTCGTTGGCCCGACCCTCGCCAAGCTGGGTGAAGATCCGTCGATCCGCAGTCAGGTCATCACCGATGACAACACCGATCTGGTCGAGAACAACCTGCGCTACAACCCGGTGACCAAAGGCTGGCGTCTGACGCTGCGCCTGAAGGTCAAGGATCCGGGCAAGTCGGTTGAGATGCGTGCCTACCTGCTGCGCGAAACCCCTGCCGAGCCAGGCAAGGAACCAGCGGTGATCACTGCTGACAAGTCGGACAAAAAGCCGGCCGCCAAGGCTGACGCCAAGCCTGCTGTTGCCGCTGCGCCCGTCGTTGCTGCACCGAAGGACGAGAAAGCTGAAATCGTTAAAACCGACGCCTTGAAGGCCGGCGATGCGAAAGACGCGAAAGACATGAAGGACGCTAAAGGCCCTAAAGCCGACAGCAAAGATGCCGCGAAGGCAGCCGATGCCACCAAGGTTGCCGAAGCCAAGTCGGACGAGGCGTACAAGCCTGAAGCCGCTCTGGGCGACGCTGCCAAGGCCAACAAAGGCATTAAAGATACCCCGCAGCCAGCGGTACAGGCTGCATCCACCCCACAGGGGCCGGCCATGATTCAACAAGTCCTGACCGAAACCTGGAGCTACCAGTTGCCAGCCGATGAGTAATTCACACGCGGTGCCAGAGCCTTTGAATGAGTCTCTCAGCGAGTACCTGGCGCATTTGCCGATGACCGACGCGCAGCGGGCAGAACTTGCCAGCTGCACCTCGTTCGCTGAGCTGCACGAGCGCCTTTCGGCGCAAACCGTCGCTGATTCCGCCGAGGCCGCCCAGGCTTCGGTGGGTCGTCGCCTTACCCTGACGACCGCTGATGAACTGCACGAAGCCGAGATGCTGAGTGTTGACGCCAGCGGCCGCGTTGTCCTGAAAGCCACGCCGCCGATTCGTCGGACCAAAGTCGTGCCGGAGCCGTGGCGGACCAACATCCTGCACCGCGGCTGGCGTCGACTCACCGGGAAGACCAACCCGCCGCCGCCCAAGGACGATCTGCCACGGGATCTGCCGAAGGCGCGCTGGCGCACCGTCGGTTCGATCCGCCGTTACATCCTCCTGATCCTGATGCTGGGCCAGACCATCGTCGCCGGCTTCTACATGAAAGGCATCCTGCCCTACCAGGGCTGGTCGCTGGTTTCGTTTGACGAAATCAGTCACCAGACCCTTTGGCAGACCGCTGTTCAGGTCATGCCGTACGCGCTGCAGACCAGCATCCTCCTGTTGTTCGGGATTCTGTTCTGCTGGGTATCGGCGGGTTTCTGGACCGCGCTGATGGGCTTCCTCGAACTGCTCACCGGCCACGACAAGTACCGTATCTCCGGTGCGAGCGCGGGCAATGAGCCGATCGAAGCCGGTGCGCGCACCGCATTGGTCATGCCGATCTGTAACGAAGACGTGCCTCGCGTATTTGCGGGTCTGCGGGCGACGTTCGAATCGGTCAAAGCCACGGGCGATCTGGATCGGTTCGACTTCTTCATCCTCAGCGACTCCAACGAAACCGACATCTGTGTGGCCGAGCAGCAAGCCTGGCTGGATGTGTGCCGTGAAACCGGTGGTTTCGGAAAGATCTTCTACCGTCGTCGCCGCCGTCGCGTTAAGCGCAAGAGCGGTAACCTCGATGACTTCTGCCGTCGCTGGGGCGGTGAATACCGCTACATGGTCGTGCTTGACGCTGACTCGGTCATGAGCGGCGAATGCCTGACCAGCCTCGTGCGCTTGATGGAAGCGACGCCGGACGCCGGCATCATCCAGACCGCGCCGCGCGCTTCGGGCATGGACACGCTGTATGCCCGCATGCAGCAGTTCGCAACTCGCGTATACGGCCCGCTGTTCACGGCCGGCCTGCACTTCTGGCAATTGGGTGAATCCCATTACTGGGGTCACAACGCGATCATCCGCATGAAGCCGTTCATCGAGCACTGCGCCCTCGCGCCGCTGCCCGGGAAAGGGGCTTTTGCCGGTGCGATTCTGTCCCACGACTTCGTCGAAGCAGCGCTCATGCGCCGTGCCGGCTGGGGCGTGTGGATTGCCTACGACCTGCCGGGCAGTTACGAAGAGCTGCCGCCGAACCTGCTAGACGAACTCAAGCGTGACCGTCGCTGGTGCCACGGTAACCTGATGAACTTCCGCCTGTTCCTGGTCAAGGGCATGCACCCGGTACACCGTGCGGTGTTCCTGACCGGCGTGATGTCCTACCTGTCGGCGCCGTTGTGGTTCTTCTTCCTGGTGTTGTCCACGGCGCTGCTGGCGGTGAACACGCTGATGGAGCCGACCTACTTCATGGAGCCGCGTCAGCTGTATCCGTTGTGGCCGCAGTGGCACCCGGAAAAAGCCGTTGCCTTGTTTTCCACGACAGTCGTGTTGTTGTTCCTGCCGAAGTTGCTCAGCGTGATTCTGATCTGGGCCAAGGGCGCGACCGGCTTTGGCGGTCGCATCAAGGTCACGATGTCGATGCTGCTGGAAATGCTGTTCTCCATGCTGCTGGCGCCGGTGCGCATGATCTTCCACACCCGCTTTGTACTGGCTGCCTTCCTGGGCTGGGCAGCGACCTGGAACTCGCCGCAGCGTGACGATGACTCGACGCCGTGGAGCGAAGCGGTCAAGCGTCACGGGCCGCAGACGCTGCTGGGCTTTTGCTGGGCGCTGCTGGTGGCCTGGCTGAATCCGAGCTTCCTGTGGTGGCTGGTGCCGATCGTGGGTTCGCTGATGCTGTCGATCCCGGTGTCGGTGATTTCCAGCCGTACGAATCTGGGCCTGAAGGCGCGCGACAACAAGCTGTTCCTGATTCCGGAAGAGCACACGCCGCCGCAAGAACTGGTGTCCACTGACCAGTACACCCACGAGAACCGCTGGCACGCGCTGAATGATGGCTTTGTTCGCGCCGTGGTCGATCCACAGCAGAACGCTTTGGCCTGCGCGCTGGCGACCTCTCGCCATCGCGAAGCCGAGCCGATCGAGTGGATGCGTGTCGAGCGTGTACGTCATGCGATTAAGGGTGGCCCTGAGCTACTGAACAACCACGAGCGCCTGCAATTGCTGAGCGATCCGGTTGCGCTGGCTCGGTTGCACGAGCTGGTCTGGAGCGAAGGTAATTCTGCCTGGCTCAATGCCTGGCGCGCTTCGGTGGACGCCGATCCCCATGCGCCGCTGCTGCCCCTGCAGCCAGCGACCCATGTGAAAGACGTGACCCCCGTCCACGCCTGATTCATGCGCTAAACAAAACGCCGCCGAAGAGTGATCTTCGGCGGCGTTTTTGTGTCTGGGCTTCGGACGTCTGCGCAGGGCCCATGGCCATGCGCAAATCAATTGTAGGAGCGCGCTTGCCCGCGAAAGCATTCCGTCAGCAAATAATGAGTCGTCTGATCCACCGCAATCGCGGGCAAGCGCGCTCCTACAGGTAAGGCGGTGGTACCTGCGCGATCAACTCACCCGAAACTTGCCGACCAGCTCCTGCAACTGCACGCCCAACCGCGCCAGTTCGATGCTGGAAGCGGCGGTTTCTTCGCTGGATGCCGCGGTTTGCTCGGACACATCCCGCACGTTCAGCACGCTGCGGTTGATCTGCTCCGCCACGCTGCTCTGTTCCTCGCCCGCCGCAGCGATCTGCTGGTTCATCGCCTGAATCGTCGACACTGTACGTGTGATGTGCCCCAGCGCGCTTCCGGCCTGACGACTCAGCTCGACGCTGCTGTCGGTCAGGGTTCGGCTGGCATCAAGGGTCATGACCACTTGCTGGGTCCCACTCTGCAAAGCCGCGATCAGCACTTCGATTTCCTCGGTGGACTCCTGTGTGCGTTGCGCCAGGCCGCGAACCTCATCGGCGACGACCGCAAAACCGCGTCCCGCTTCGCCTGCCCGGGCGGCTTCGATCGCGGCGTTCAAGGCGAGCAAATTGGTCTGCTGTGACACCGACTTGATCACGTCGAGCACCCCGCCGATCTTGTCGCTCTCCAGCTTGAGTTTGCCCATGGCCTGGGTGGAATTATTCACCTCCAGCGCCAGGCGCTCGATCTGCGCGATGGCGTCGTTGACCACCTTGTCGCCGTCCCGGGCTTGCTGATCAGCTTGCCGCGCGGCTTCACTGGCTTCTTCCGCATTGCGGGCCACTTCAATCACGGTTGAGGTCATCTGGTTCATCGCCGTGGCGACGCAGTCCGTCTCGTCTTTCTGGCTGTTGACGCCCACACTCGTCTGCTCGGTGACGGCTGACAGCTGCTCGGCCGCGCTGGCGATCTGGGTCACGCCCTCGCTGATGCCGCTGATGAGCTGGCGCAGGCTCAGTGTCATGTCCTGCATGCTGCACTGGAGCATGCCCATCTCGTCGCGACGGCCGACGTCTATGTCCTGACTCAAATCACCCTTGGCGATGCGCGCAGCGGCACTCAAGGTCAGCCGCAGTGGAGCGATAATCTGCTGGGTAATCAGCCATGCCGCGAGCAGGCCGAGCAGCATTGCCAGCCCGGCCACGGCACTGAGCGTCTGCCGCGACTGAGTGGCTTCGGCATCACGCCTCTGGCCTTGCAGCGTACTAATCTCGCCGGTCGAGGTGAGCAGGCTCTCACCTAGCTCCTCCATAGACTCCTGAGCCGCTTCAACCTTGACCTGCAGGTCTTTGAACTGGCCCATGTGCTCGCGGTATTTGAGCAGCGTCTTACGGGCGTTGAGCAATTCACTGACATTGCCATCGGCCTGATCGCTGGCGATCTGCTCGACTTCCTTGAGCGCTTCATCGATGGCGGTAATAGCGGCGATCTCGTAGGACTCTTTACCGCTGAACACGTACGCCTGGACTTCGTAACGGGCGTTCTGCACCTGCCCGCGCAATTGCTGAATGTTGGTGAACTCCCCGAGGCGCTCGCTGCTGTCCTGCTCCTGACTGACGGCTTTCAGGACCTCGCCTTCCACTTGGCCGATGGACGTGATTGCCTCCTCAGACAGAGCGGCCAGTTGCGCACGTGAATCAGCCCGCGCACTTAACAGCTTGGTCAGATCGGCAAAGGTGGCTTCGAGCGCCCTGACAGTGTCGCTCTGCCCATTGAGCAGCTTGAGAATGTCGGCAGGCGGGGCGTCGTCACGCAATACCACCAGATGCGCCTCGATCTCGTTGATGCGGTCAACGACCCGAGAAGCGCTTTCAGCGGTGTTTTCGACTCGAAAGACGATGCGCTCGGCGCGCAGGTCCTTGGTCATCGCGTTGAGTTGGGCGATGGAGGTCAATGACTCCGAGCGCTCGATCATGGTGTCGAGCCCGTGCCAGCCGGTCAGGGTTATGGCCAGGGTCAGAAGCAGAACCAGGCCAAAGCCCAGCGACAGTTTGAGTTTGACACTGGTATTGGCCAGCGCCTGATTGATGCCTTGCAGCATGATGCGTCTCCTGCGGATGAGCGATAAACGCGCATCGGCAGGGAAAGCGGAGGCGTGACCTGATCAGGTCGTAGGAGATTTCCGAGGGGAGGGAAGAGGTGACGCGTGTCACAGATTCCACCCGCTCGGAAGGCTGTTTTCCGCAGCGGTATGGCTGAGCGGCAGTACGCTAAATCCGTAGGAGCCGGCTTGCTGGCGAATGTGTTGGTTCAGTCACCATCTTTGCTACTGATCCACCGCATTCGCCAGCAAGCCGGCTCCTACAGGAGAAATTGCATCCACTGGCAAGCCGGTATCCACGGAGAAATTGCATTCACTGGCAAACCGGTATCCACAGGAGAAATTGCATTCACTGGCAAACCGGTATCCACAGGAGAAATTGCATTCACTGGCAAACCAGTATCCACAGGAGAAATTGCATTCGCTGGCAAGCCGGTATCCGCAGTACAAATTGCATACAGCCAGCAAGGTTGTGCGAACCACTCCGGGCGATTAATCAGACCCGGAAGCGGCCCACCAACGCTTGCAGATGGCTGCCCAGGCGCGCCAGTTCGACGCTCGACGCCGCGGTTTCCTCGCTGGCCGCCGAGGTCTGTTCCGACACATCGCGCACGTTGAGCACGCTGCGGTTGATCTCTTCGGCGGTGGCGCTTTGCTCCTCGGCCGCGGCGGCGATCTGCTGGTTCATGGATTGAATCGCAGAAACCGTGCGGGTGATGCTTTCCAGGGAGGTGCCGGCGCGGCGGGTCAGCTCGACGCTGCTGACGGTAAGCTCGCGGCTGTTGTCCATGATCGTCGCCACCTGCCGGGTGCCGTTCTGCAGGCCTGAAATCAGCTCTTCGATCTCTTCTGTGGACTTCTGCGTGCGTTGCGCCAGGCTTCGCACTTCGTCCGCCACCACGGCAAATCCACGCCCGGCCTCGCCAGCCCGCGCGGCCTCGATGGCTGCGTTCAGGGCGAGGAGGTTGGTTTGCTGTGCGACGGACTTGATCACGTCGAGGACGCTGCCGATCTTGTCGCTCTCGCGCTTGAGTTCAGCCATCGCCTCGGTGGAGTGACCGACTTCGGTCGCCAGACGCTCTATTTGCGCAATGGCCTCATTGACCACTTTGTCGCCTTCGCGCGCCTGAAGGTCGGCGGCTACGGCAGCCTCGGACGCCTCTTCGGCGTTGCGCGCCACTTCCTGCACGGTAGCGGTCATCTCGTGCATCGCGGTCGCCACCTGATCGGTCTCGATCTTCTGGCTGTTGACCCCGGCACTGGTCTGCTCGGTGACCGCCGACAGCTCTTCGGCGGCGCTGGCGATCTGGGTCACGCCTTCGCCGATGCCGCTGATCAATTGGCGCAGCTCCACGGTCATGCGCTGGATGCTGCCCTGCAACTGGCCAAGCTCGTCGCGCCGGTCGACGCTTAAGTTGTGGGTCAGATCACCGGACGCCACGCGCTCGACCGCAACGAGCGTCTGGCCCAGCGGCACCGTGATTTGCCGGGTGATGACCCAGGCGGCGAGAACACCGAGGATCAGCGCCACTATCGTAACGATCCCAAGGGTCGATTGGGCCTGACCGGTGTCGGCGTCACGTTTGGCATTTTGCGAGGCGCTCAACTGATCGCTGACATCGAGCAACTGCTGCCCCAGTCCGGTCATCTTTTCCAGCGCCTGACGGCTGAGTTGTTGCGCATCGCGATATTGGCCGACAGCGGCGCGGTAGCCTTTGAGCGCCAGGTTGGCCTTTTGCAATTGCGAGATGTATTGGGAAGAGACATCGCCCGCCAGCGTGTTGACCCCGATGATCGCTTCGTCGATGGCCGCAGTGGCGTTCTTTTCAAAATCCGGATTGCCGCTGAAGGTATAACCACGCACCTGGAAGCGTGCCTGCTGAATCTGCTTGCTGACGTCCACCGCGCTGTTGAATTGCAGGATGTTGTCGTGCTGCAGCAACGCCTGTTCGATCTTGTTGACGACATCAACAGCGGCGTCGGCGGCAGCGCCCAGGTTGCTTCGGCTGGCTTCGCGAGTCTGGATAGCCTTGGTCATGTCGACAAAAGCGCGACGGTAATCGCCCGCGGCCTGAGTCTGAGCGTCCAGCAGCTTGAGATCGCCGAGGCCTTTTACCATGCCCTGCGCGGTTTTCAGGTCAGCGTCGAGGTTGTCCAGCGCGGTCATGACAGCCGTCGCGGCTTCAGCGCTGTATTGGGTTTCATACACCATGCGTGCCGTGCGCAGATCCATCGTCCGCTCACTGATCTGCGAGATCATCCCCAGTTTGTCGCCGCGCTCGATCACCGCCTTCACGCTTGACCAGCCCGTCGCCGTGATGAGCAGCGTCAGCAACAGCACAAGGCCGAAACCGATACCCAGTTTGAGACGGACGCTCATATTTCCAAGGCGTTGGGCAAACCAGCGAGACATGATGATTCCTTGCGAGTTGTTTTTATGGACGCCTGTGCATCGGCCGCTGCGCGAGGAACTGAAGCGTGGGGTGATGAAGGGCTGGGTGGACAGGTTCACGACTGCTGCGCAGCCGATCGCGGGCAAGCGCGCTCCTACGCCTTCGGCAGAAGCGGGTCAGGCATTGATCGGCAGAGATGGGTTCGGTATTGATTGTCAGGCGGAGTGCCGCTGGCGCGGATGCTCATTGCGAGTGCTGCGCGTCCGGATGTCGGCGTTTTGCCTTGGATTTTGCCCGAAGGGCGTAGGAGCGCGCTTGCCCGCGAACTGCCGCGAAGCGGCAGCAAACCAGGCGCCTCGCTCGAGGCAGGCTCAACGCAGCATTAAAACAATCGGGCCAGCAGCGCAGTCACGGCGGTTTCGACGCGCAGGATCCGCGCGCCCAACTGGACTGGATTCAGGCCGGAGGCCTGCAGAAGATCGACTTCGTAGGGAATCCAGCCGCCTTCAGGGCCGATGGCCAGGGTGACAGGCTGCTCGACCGCGCGCGGGCAGGCCGGGAAATCACCCGGATGGCCGACCAATCCCAGCGTGCCCTCAACAACCGCGGGGAGGCGGTCTTCAACGAAGGGCTTGAAGCGCTTTTCGATAACGATCTCCGGCAGCACGCTGTCGCGGGCCTGCTCCAGCCCGAGAATCAACTGCTCGCGAATCGCCGCAGGCTCCAGAAAGGGTGTCTGCCAGAAGCTTTTTTCAACGCGGTAACTGTTGACCAGAATGACCTTGGGAACACCCATCGTCGCCACGGTCTGAAACACCCGACGCAGCATTTTCGGGCGTGGCAATGCGAGGATCAGCGTTAGCGGGAGTTTGGCCGGCGGGGTGTGCGCGAAGCTCACCGAAAGCTCGGCCTCCCGAGGCTCCAGCCGCAGCAGCTGTGCGCTACCGAGCAGCCCGTTCACCCGACCAACCCGCAGGCTATCGCCGACTTCGCTGCGATGCACTTCCTGCATGTGCTTGAGGCGCCGGTCACGCAGCACCACCCGGTCCGCCGCGATGAAGTCGGCGTCCTCAAGCAACAGCAGGTTCACGGCTGGGTCGCTGGCGGTTGGCTCTGTTCGTCTTCGGCTTTTTCGTCGTCTTCATGATCGCCACGCTTGGTGATCATCGAACTGCACAGCACACCGATTTCAAACAGCAGCCACATCGGCACAGCGAGGAGGGTCTGCGAGAAGATGTCCGGCGGAGTGAGGATCATGCCCACCACGAAGCAGCCAATCACCACGTACGGGCGAATCTTCTTCAGGTATTTGACGTCGACGATGCCGATCCACACCAGCAGCACAACCGCCACCGGGATTTCGAAAGCAACGCCAAACGCCAGGAACAGCGTCATGACGAAGTCCAGATAACTGGCGATATCCGTCATCATCGAAACGCCTTCCGGGGTGACGCTGGCGAAGAAGTGGAAGATCAGCGGGAAGACCAGGAAGTAGGCAAACGCCATCCCGGCATAGAACAGGATGATGCTGGAGATCAACAGCGGCACCGCCACGCGTTTTTCATGCTTGTACAGGCCTGGGGCGATAAACCCCCAGATCTGGTACAGGATCACCGGCATCGCCAGGAACAGCGCCACCATCATCGTCAGCTTGAACGGCGTGATAAACGGCGAGGCCACATCGGTCGCGATCATCGTGGCACCGTCAGGCAGAAACTTGCGCAGCGGAGCAGAAACGAAGGTATAGATCTTCTGGGTGAAGTAGAACAGCGCGCCGAAGATCACGAAGATCGCCAGCACGCAGCGCAGCAAACGCGAGCGCAGTTCTGTCAGGTGCGAGACCAGCGGCATTTGCTGGTCGTTTTCGGGAATTTCGCTCATGGGGCTCGTGGTGGCAGTGACGAATCGTTGGCGGAAGGCGCACTTTGCACCGCAGTCGCAGGGGTGATGACTGGCGCAGATACGGGTACAGATCCTGGCCCGGCAGGCGAAGGTGCCGACGCAGGCGCGGTAGGCTCGACATGAACGGGTGGCGGCGTGACCGACGCGCTTTCGGCCGGGGCGGCCGGGCCAATGTCGGCGCTCTGTACCGGTGAGGCCGCACCCATGACCGGTGCCGTGGATGGTGCTGTCGATACCGGAGCAGGCGAAACCGGCGTCTCGGCAGCAGGTTCAGCCGGCGCCGGCGTGACAGGCGCTACAGGCGCAGCAGGCGGTTGCTGAGGCTGCATGATCTTGCGAGCCTCTTCTTCCAGCGAAAGAATATGCTCGTTGTGCAACTGACGCCGAATCTCGTCAGCGCCGATTTCGCGCTCAACTTCCTGTTTGATCGCATTGAAGCTGCGTTTCAGGCGGCCGATCCAGAGCCCGGCCGTCCGTGCTGCGCCGGGTAGACGCTCGGGGCCCAGGACCAGCAGGGCAACGAGGCCGACCAGCAGCAGTTCAGAAAAGCTGATACCAAACATGCGTCACGACCTAGTCTTTGCGGAGGGGGTCTTCGACTCGTTGTGCCTGAGCGTCGATGGTGTGCGGCTGGTGCAGCGGCTGAGCCGGAGGCACAGGCTGCGCAGTCGGCTGTGGCTGAACCGGCGGTTGAACCGTCGGCTCTTCCGGATGCTTGTCGTCGTCATTCATGGCCTTGCGAAAGCCCTTGATCGACTCACCCACGTCAGTGCCCAGGTTCTTGAGTTTCTTGGTGCCGAACACCAGCACGACAACCACAAGAATGACGATCCAGTGTTTCCAGTCAAAAATGCCCATGACGCGTTCCTCACAAGAAATTTCGGGCCGCAGCCCAGGTGTTTATTCCGCCGAGCGAGACGCTTTCTCGGCGTGGCCGGACAGGCCGAAACGGCGGTCCAGCTCATCGAGCACGGCTTGCGGGTGTTGGCCCAGTTGGGCAAGCATCACCATGCTGTGGAACCACAAATCGGCGGTTTCGTAGATGACATCACTGCAGTCACCGCTGATGGCAGCGTCCTTGGCAGCGATTATGGTTTCGACCGACTCTTCGCCGACCTTCTCCAGAATCTTGTTCAGTCCCTTGTGATAAAGGCTGGCGACGTAAGACGAGTCGGCAGCCGCGCCCTTGCGTGATTCAAGCACCTCGGCAAGGCGTGACAAGGTATCAGTCATGTTCAGTGTCCTGCTTGGTAAATGGCGTCCGGGTCTTTGAGCACCGGGTCCACGGTCTTCCAGCCGGCGGCGTCATAGACGCGGTAGAAGCAGCTCTCGCGGCCGGTATGGCAAGCGATGCCGCCGATCTGCTCGACCATCAGGATAATGACGTCGGCATCACAGTCCAGGCGCAGTTCATGAAGCTTCTGCACGTGGCCCGATTCTTCGCCCTTTCGCCACAACTTGCCACGCGAACGTGACCAATAGATAGCGCGCTGTTCGCTGGCAGTCAGGCTCAAGGCTTCGCGGTTCATCCAGGCCATCATCAGCACGCGACCGGTCTTGTGGTCCTGCGCGATGGCGGGCACCAGACCGTCCTTGTCCCACTTAATCTCGTCCAGCCAGTCTTTCATCATCGGCTCCGGCCGCTCCAGGGGAGGGTTAGTGTGCCAGCGGCTCGCGCCGATGGCTATCGGCGAACGACCAGATAGACGCCTGCCGCCAGCATCAGCAAGGCAGGCCAGGCACTCAGGGTGTTCAGCGCTGCGCCGGTCTGGGTATGGGTGATCGCCAACAGTACGCCGCCGGCCAGCAGGCCAGCGCCGAGCAAGCGAAGGGCCCAATGATCACCATCGCGCCGATACGGCGGAGGCGGATCGTGACGATGGGGCTGCGACAGACGCTCGAGCAAATCCCGGGTCATGTTGGCCAGATGCGGAATCTGTTCGACCTGGGATTGCAGGTTGCCCAGCAGGGTTTTCGGGCTGACGCGCTCACGCATCCAGCGTTCGAGGAACGGCTGTGCAGTCGCCCAGAGATCCAGCTCGGGGTACAGCTGACGGCCGAGGCCTTCGATGTTGAGCAGCGTTTTTTGCAGCAGCACCAGTTGCGGCTGCACTTCCATGTTGAAGCGGCGTGCGGTCTGGAACAGGCGCATCAACACCTGCCCAAAGGAAATGTCCTTCAGCGGCTTCTCGAAAATCGGCTCGCAGACCGTACGGATGGCCGCTTCGAATTCATTCAGCTTGGTCTCGGCGGGCACCCAGCCCGAATCGATGTGCAGCTGTGCAACGCGGCGGTAGTCGCGCTTGAAGAAGGCAAACAGGTTGCGCGCCAGGTAGTCCTGATCCTCAGGGGTCAGGCTGCCGACGATGCCGCAGTCGATGGCGATGTACTGCGGATCCCACGGCGTGACCGTGCTGACGAAAATATTGCCGGGGTGCATGTCGGCGTGGAAAAAGCTGTCACGGAAGACTTGGGTGAAGAACAGTTCGACACCGCGCTCGGCCAGCTTCTTCATGTCGGTGCGCTGATCGGCGAGGGTCGCCAGATCGGTCACTTGCACGCCGTAGATGCGCTCCATGACCAACACCTTCGGCCGGCACCAGTCCCAATAGACCTGCGGCACGTAAAGCATGGTCGAGCCTTCGAAGTTACGGCGCAACTGGCTGGAGTTGGCCGCCTCGCGCAAAAGGTCGAGTTCGTCGTAAATGGTTTTTTCGTAATCGGCGACCACGGCCACCGGATGCAGGAGGCGCGCGTCCGCGGAGACCCGCTCGGCAATCTTCGCCAGAATGAACAGCCACGCAAGATCGGAACCGATGATCGGCTTCAAGCCCGGCCGTACGACCTTCACTACCACCTCTTCGCCCGTCTTCAGGCGCGCGGCGTGGACTTGGGCGACAGAGGCAGAGGCCAGCGGGGCTACGTCGAAACGGCTGAATACTTCGCTGATCTTTGCGCCCAGCTGCGATTCGATCAGCGCCACGGCCTTGGCGGAGTCGAACGGCGGCACGCGGTCCTGCAGCATCATCAACTCGTCGGCGATGTCTTCAGGCAGCAGGTCGCGGCGGGTGGACAGCAACTGCCCGAACTTGATGAAGATCGGCCCCAGGTCCTGCAACGCCAGGCGCAGACGGGCGCCACGGCTCAGTTCGTTCTTGCGCCGCGGCAGCCAGCGCCACGGCAGCACGAAGCGCACAGCCAGCAGCCACCACGGCAGGGGCAGGGCGAACAGCAGATCATCGAGGCGGTAACGGATTACGACACGCTGGATGCGAAACAGGCGGCGGACGGCAAGCAGGCTCATGCGTTATCGCTGGATTTGAGGGAGTGGGCCAGACGCTCGAAGCGGGCTTCGAGGCGTTCCAGGTCTTGTTTGGTCTGATCCAGTTCGGCGAAGCGGGCTTCGGCCTCGCGTTTGCCGACCAGCGTGCGGGATTCTTCGGCCAGGTATTCGGCCAGGTTGTGGCTGAGGCTGGCCGCGCTGTCGCGAGTCCAGCGCGCGCTGTTGCGCAAGTGCCCGCCGATCAGGGGCGCCGCGACAGGACCGAGCCAGCGTTGCAGCTCGTATTCCCAGTCGAGGTCGAGATCCTGCAGCACACCCACCAGCTCAAGCAGCACGGCGCTTTCGCCATCCAGCTCGACTTCCGGGCTGTGCAGCACGGCATTTTTGTCTTTGCTCATCGCCAGGCGCATCAGGCTCGCAGCGGGCGCGCGCAAGGTCACGTCAGCGCCGCCCTCCCAGTTCGCGGCCAGCATCAGGCCGTCGTCGCTGGGCAGCACGTGCAGATGAAACGTCGGGCTGGTGCACTCGATCGCGATGACCTTGCCGCTCAGCCGGTCAAGGCGCGGCAGGGCGGTGCTGTCCATGCGCAGCACGCGGTTGATGCCGTGTTCGGCACTGGCGAGCAAGCCGTTGATCAGCATCAGGGTTTGATGCCCCGATGCAGCGCAACGATACCGGAGGTCATGTTGTGGTAGGTCACGCGGTCAAAACCGGCCTGGACCATCATTGACTTCAGGGTTTCCTGATCGGGGTGCATGCGGATCGACTCCGCCAGATAACGGTAGCTTTCCGAATCGTTGGTGATCAGCTTGCCGGCCAGCGGCATGAAAGCGAACGAATAGGCGTCGTAGATCTTGGACATGACTTTGCTGGTGGGCTTGGAGAATTCCAGTACCAGCAAACGACCACCCGGCTTGAGCACGCGCAGCATGGAGCGGATCGCGTCTTCCTTGTGCGTCACGTTGCGCAGGCCGAAGGCGATGGTCACGCAGTCGAAGTAGTTGTCAGGGAACGGCAGCTTTTCAGCGTCGGCCTGGACGAACTTGATGTTGCCGGCCACGCCGCGATCCAGCAGGCGGTCACGACCGACCTTAAGCATCGACGCGTTGATGTCGGCCAGCACGACTTCGCCGGTCGGGCCGACAAGATGGGAAAACTTCTTCGCCAAGTCGCCAGTGCCGCCCGCGATGTCGAGCACGCGGTTGCCGCTGCGAACGCCGGACAGTTCGATGGTGAAGCGCTTCCAGAGGCGATGCATGCCGCCGGACAGGACGTCGTTCATCAGGTCATATTTGGCCGCGACGGAGTGAAACACCTCGGCGACTTTCTCGGCCTTCTGGCTTTCCGGTACGTTTTTGTAACCGAAGTGGGTGATGGGTTCGGCATCGCTGCCTTTGCGCGGATCATTCATATCGCTGTCACCGGAATAAAGTGGCGCCATTCTAATCGTCGGGGCTGGCTTTGTCTTGACAAGGCGCACGGCCAACAGTTTCTTCGGTCCGGGCCGCTGGTATAGTGCGCCGACGATTTAAGCCGAAGCAGGAGCCCGTCAGTGGCCAGAATTACCGTGGAACGCCAGCACACGCTGGGAAAGGAAAAGGCCCGCGAGAAGGCTGAGATCATGCTTCAGAAACTGTCCGACAAGTACGGCATCGAGCACGAGTGGACAGGCGACACCGTGGCCCTGGAAGGCAAGGGCGCCAAAGGCACTGTCGCCGTCGAAGATGAATGGGTGCGGGTGAATATCGACCTCAACTTCTTCCTCTCCCCCATGAGCAGCTCGATTCAGACCGAAGTTGAACGGCAACTGGACAAAGTGCTGACCGCCTGAGGGGCCGTGAGCAGAGATACACCTGCTGAATCATCGCAGACGCCACGCCGCATTTGCCGCCGGAGTCATTTCTGGAGGGGCTTAAATCTGTAGGAGCCGGCTTGCTGGCGAACGCGTTTGTCAGTCAGCGCCGCTTCGTCAGGCAGGTCGGTTCGCCAGCAAGCCGGCTCCTACGGGTTGGAAGGTGCGGTTGGGGACATCCATGGGTATCAGAGCATCAGCTTGATGACTTGCTCGGAAGGGTCGCGGGACTTGCCGGCGGCCTTGAGCTCGGCCAGATACTCATCCCACAGTTGCGCTTGGCGTTGCGCCAGTTGCTCCAGGTATTCCCAGGTAAACAACCCGCTGTCATGACCGTCGTCGAAGGTCAGCTTCAGCGCGTACTGGCCGGCGGGCTCCACTTTGGTAAGCCCGACCCCCAGCTTGCCGAATTGCAGAATCGGATTGCCATGGCCCTGCACCTCCGCCGAAGGCGAGTGCACCCGCAGAAATTCCGCCGGCAAGCGGTACTCCTCATCCGGCCCGTATTTCAGGCTGAGGACTTTCGAGGCTTTGTGCAGCTGGACAGCGGTGGGGATTCTCGACATTGGGGTAAGGCCTTGCAACGTAGACAGGCTGCATGAGCTGTAGGAGCCGGCTTCCTGGCGAATGCGGTGTATCAGACGCAGATCAGCGCCTGACAGGTTGCCTTCGCCAGCAAGCCGGCTCCTACAAATCGTGGTGCAGCGCGTTAGAGGATATAGCGCGACAAATCTTCGTCTTCCGCCAGCTCACCCAGGTGACTGTTCACGTATTCAGCGTCGATCTGAATCGTCCCGCCGTCCTGCGCACCCGCCAGGTCACCGGCACTGAAAGACACCTCCTCCAGCAACCGCTCAAGCAGCGTGTGCAGGCGACGCGCACCGATGTTCTCGGTTTTTTCGTTGACCTGCCAGGCGATCTCGGCCAGACGCTTGATGCCGTCCGGCAGGAACGCGATGTTCAGGCCTTCGGTCTTCAACAGTTCGCGGTATTGCTCGGTCAGCGACGCATGGGGTTCGGTCAGAATGCGTTCGAAATCCTGCGGGCTCAGCGCTTTCAGCTCAACGCGAATCGGCAGACGACCCTGAAGCTCAGGCACCAGATCGCTCGGCTTGCTCAAGTGGAACGCACCAGACGCAATGAACAGAATATGATCAGTCTTGACCATGCCCAGCTTGGTGTTGACGGTGCAGCCTTCGATCAGCGGCAGCAGGTCGCGCTGCACGCCTTCGCGGGACACATCGGCGCCGCCAACGTTGCCGCGCTTGGCCACTTTGTCGATCTCGTCGATAAACACGATGCCGTGCTGCTCAACCGCTTCCAGCGCCTTGGCTTTGAGCTCTTCGTCGTTCACCAGGCGGCCCGCTTCTTCATCGCGAACCATCTTCAGAGCGTCTTTGACTTTTAGCTTGCGGCTTTTCTTCTTGCCCTTGCCCATGTTGGCAAACAGGCTTTGCAGCTGGTTGGTCATCTCTTCCATGCCTGGCGGCGCGGAAATATCGACGCCGCCCATCTCGGCGACCTCAATCTCGATTTCCTTGTCGTCCAGCTGGCCTTCGCGCAGACGCTTACGGAACAGCTGACGGGTGTTGGAATCGCTGCCTGACGACGCGTCCTCGTTGAAGCCCGCCCGTGCCGGGGGCAGCAGGGCATCGAGAATGCGGTCTTCGGCAGCGTCTTCGGCGCGATGGCGAACCTTGGTGATTTCCTGTTCGCGCAGTAGCTTCATTGCGGCATCGGCCAGATCACGGATGATCGACTCGACGTCGCGGCCCACATAGCCGACTTCGGTGAACTTGGTCGCTTCGACCTTGATGAACGGCGCGTTGGCGAGCTTGGCCAGACGACGGGCGATTTCGGTTTTACCGACGCCGGTCGGGCCGATCATCAGGATGTTCTTGGGGGTGACTTCGACGCGCAGCTCTTCAGGCAGCTGCATCCGGCGCCAGCGGTTACGCAGCGCAATGGCGACGGCGCGTTTGGCATCGTCCTGGCCGATGATATGGCGATTGAGTTCGTGGACGATTTCACGGGGAGTCATGGACATGGTTTTCAACGGTCCTCGGCAGAATGCAAGTCGGGCAGGCCGCGATGAATGGCGGCCATCACCAGCGGCTTACTCGGCGAGGTCCTGCTCCTCAATGGTGATGTTGTGGTTGGTGAAGACACAGATGTCGCCGGCAATGTGCAAGGCGGTTTCAGCGATTTCACGGGCAGAGAGTTCGGTCTTCAGCAGCAGTGCGCGGGCCGCGGCCTGGGCAAAGGCGCCGCCGGAACCCATGGCGATCAGGCCGTCTTCGGGCTCAACCACGTCGCCGTTACCGGTAATGATCAGCGAAGCGTCTTTGTTGGCAACGGCCAGCATGGCTTCAAGGCGGCTCAGAGAGCGGTCGGTACGCCATTCTTTCGCCAACTCTACGGCGGCGCGCACAAGGTGACCCTGGTGTTTTTCCAGCTGGGCTTCGAAACGCTCGAACAGGGTGAAGGCGTCAGCGGTGGCGCCTGCGAAGCCGGCGATGACCTGGCCGTGGTAAAGGCGCCGGACTTTCTTGGCGTTGCCTTTCATGACGGTATTGCCCAGGGAAACCTGGCCGTCACCGGCCATGACGACTTTGCCTTGGCGGCGCACTGAAACGATGGTGGTCAAGGGGAGAGTCTCCACGCTGCGGGGCGAAAATGCCCTGATGGAAACTCATATGGGGGTGGGGGCGGGTATTTCAACCGTTGAGTGGGTTGAGGGATGAATGGCGTTGCGTAGGAGTGCTGTAGGAGTGAGCTTGCTCGCGATTGCGGTGAACCAGGCACCCATTATGTTGGATATGCCAATGTCATCGCGAGCAAGCTCACTCCTACAACTGATCGTGCCCGCGTGGAGCGGGACCGATCGTTGGTCCTGCGGTGGGTGGCGTGCCCTAGCGAGCCTGGCGCTGTTGCAGCAGCAGGTTGCTGAAGCCGCCGCCCGCCAGTTGCTTCTGAGCTGTGGTCAGCTGTTCGCGGTTGCTGAACGGGCCGACCAGCACGCGGTACCAGGTTTCATCCTTCACCGTGCCCGACTCCACCGTCGACGTTTGCCCCAACAGAATGATCTGCGCGCGCACTTTCTCGGCGTCGGCCTGTTTGCGGAACGAGCCCGCCTGCAGGAAGAACGTCGTCACCGCTGCCGGCTTGGTCACCGGAGGTGCTGGCGGTGGCGTCAAACCGCTGAGCGCCGCCTGTGCGCGAGCCGTGTCGATCTTCGCGGCCACTTCAGGCGTAACCGGGGTGCTTGGCGCCACGACCGGTGGCGTCTTCTCCGGCACCGCTTCGTTCGGCACGATGACTTCCGACTCAGGCAACAGTGTGTAGAAGTCGTACTTCGGCTTCACCGGTGCGGTCGGGCTGGGCGGCGTCTTGTTCGCTTCGGCAATCTTCGCGGCCTTGGCTTCGGCCTTGACGCGCTTGATGTCGTCGCCACTGCCGGGCTCAAGCTTCATCAGGAAAACAACGAAAGCGCCGACGGTCAGGCCGATCGCCATCCACACCCAGCCCGGAATCGGCGTCTTTGCGGGAGCCTGATACCGGCTGGCGCCGCGCTTGGGAGCAGGTTTCTTTTTAACGGCCAACTTACATACGCTCCAGTGTGTCCAGACCCAGCAACTGCAGGCCTTGCTTGAGGGTGCGACCGGTCAGGGCGGCGAGGCGCAGACGGCTTTGCTGTTGTTCGGGGTTTTCTGCCGCCAGGATCGGGCAGTTCTCGTAGAAACTGGAGAACAGACCGGCGAGGTCGTACAGATACGCGCAGAGCACATGGGGCGTGCCCTTGTCGGCGACGGTGTTGACGGTCTCGCCGAACTGCGCCAGACGCGCGGCCAGGTCTTGCTCCTGGGGTGCGTCCAGGATGATTTGGCCCTGGCTCGCGTCGAAGGTATCGCCCTTTTCTTCGAGCTTGCGGAACACGCCGGCCACACGGGTGTAGGCGTACAGCAGGTATGGCGCTGTGTTGCCTTCGAAACTGAGCATCTGGTCGAAGTTGAAGCTGTAATCGCTGGCGCGATGCTTGGACAGGTCGGCATATTTCACCGCGCTGATGCCCACGACCTTCGCGATCGAGCGCAACTCGTCTTCGGCGACGTCCGGGTTTTTCTCTTTGACCAGCGTGTAGGCGCGCTCTTCGGCTTCGTCGAGCAGGTCGACCAGCTTGACCGTGCCGCCATCGCGGGTCTTGAACGGACGGCCATCGGCGCCGTTCATGGTGCCGAAGCCCATGTGCTCCATCTGCATGCCGTTGGTGACGAAGCCTGCGCGGCGCGCCACTTCGAAGACCTGCTGGAAGTGCAGGGCCTGACGCTGATCGACGAAATACAGCGAGCGGTCGGCTTTCAGCACGTTGCTGCGGTAGCGAATGGCGGCGAGGTCGGTGGTGGCATACAGATAACCGCCACCGGCCTTCTGCACGATCACCGGCAGCGGCGTGCCTTCAGCGGTTTTGAATTCTTCAAGGAACACGCACTGCGCGCCGTTGCTCTCGACCAGCAGGCCGGCTTTCTTCAGGTCAGCGACGACATTGGCGAGGTCGTCGTTGTAGGCGCTTTCGCCCATGACGTCCTTCGGCGTGAGTTTGACGTTCAGGCGTTCGTACACTTCCTGGCAGTGAGACAGGGAGATGTCCTTGAAGCGCGTCCACAGGCTCAGGCACTCGGCATCGCCCGCTTGCAGCTTGACCACCAGCCCACGTGCGCGCTCGGCGAACTCTTCGGACTCGTCGAAGCGGCCCTTGGCGGCGCGGTAGAAGTTTTCGAGGTCAGCCAGCTCGTCGCTGGTTGCCGGGGTTTCCTGCAGATAGGCCAGCAGCATGCCGAACTGAGTGCCCCAGTCGCCGACGTGGTTCTGGCGGATCACGGTGTCGCCGAGAAACTCAAGGACGCTGGCCACGCCGTCGCCAATGATGGTCGAGCGCAAGTGGCCAACGTGCATCTCTTTGGCCAGATTCGGCGCTGACAGGTCGACCACCACGCGTTGGGCGGGGCCGTTCTTGCGCACGGACAGGGTCGCGTCCGCAAGGGCTTCGTCGAGACGCGCCGCCAGGGCCTGGGTGTTCTGGAAAAAATTGAGGAAGCCGGGACCGGCAATGTCGACCTGGGTGATCTGCTCGTCGGCGGGCAACGCAGCGACGATTTTCTCGGCCAGATCGCGCGGTTTCAGGCCGGCGGGCTTGGCCAGCATCATGGCGATATTGCTGGCGAAGTCGCCGTTTTTCTTGTCCTTGGCGTTCTCCACCTGAATCGCCGGCGTCAGCCCTTCCGGCAAGACGCCATCGGTGACGAGTTGGCTCAGAGCTTGTTGAATCAGCTGGCGGATGGTGTCTTTCATGGTGCTCTCTTTCGACCGCAAGCGCGGCCGCGCCTGGATGCGCGGGTGGAAAAACTGGGCATTATCCGTGGCCGGGGCCACCTTGCCAACCGCGCTGGATGCGCGGTCAGCCAATGCGAATCAATAAAGGTCCACCGGGTCCACGTCCAGCGACCATCTGACCTGGCGCCCGCTCGGCATGTTTTCCAGTGTCAGCAGCCAGGTCGCGAGCAGCTTGTGCAGCGGCGCGCGGGCGTTGGCCTGCACCAGCAACTGAGCGCGATAGCGCCCGGCACGTCGCTCCATCGGCGCCGGAACCGGCCCCAGCAGCTCGATTCCGCCCAAGGCCATGTCCTTCAGCAATCGCTCGGCTTCGGTGCAGGCTTCGTCCAGAAACCCCTCGGCCTGACCCGGCTTGTGCGCTTCGGCGCGCAGCAGCGCCAGGTGTGAAAACGGCGGCAGCCCGGCGGCGCGACGTTCGCTCAGCGCCTGCTCGGCAAAGGCGAAGTAGCCCTGCTCGGTGAGTTGAATCAATAAAGGGTGATCGGCCAGGTGAGTCTGAATG
Source organism: Pseudomonas sp. NPDC078416 (assembly GCF_050268485.1). Lineage (NCBI taxonomy): Bacteria > Pseudomonadati > Pseudomonadota > Gammaproteobacteria > Pseudomonadales > Pseudomonadaceae > Pseudomonas > Pseudomonas sp. NPDC078416. The sequence continues at coordinate 413,365 of NZ_JBNNGV010000001.1, forward strand.
ATCACCTTGCCCGGCTCTTCGGCACGACCGGCTCTGCCTGCGACCTGCACAATCAGTTGCGCCATGCGTTCGCTGGCGCGGAAGTCACCGGAGAACAGCCCGCCATCGGCGTCGAGGATCGACACCAGCGTCACACGCGGGAAGTGATGCCCTTTGGCGAGCATCTGCGTGCCCACCAGAATGCACGGCTGGCCTTTCTGGATGGTCGCGAACAGCTGATTCATCGCGTCCTTGCGCGAAGTGCTGTCGCGATCGACGCGCAGCACCGGGTAGTCGGGGAACAGAATCGCCAGCCGCTCCTCGGCACGTTCGGTCCCTGCACCCACGGGGCGCAGATCGACCTTGCCGCATGCCGGGCAGTTGCGTGGCACGCGCTCGACATGGCCGCAATGGTGACAACGCAGCTCGCCCGACCGCTGGTGAACGGTCATGCGTGCGTCGCAGCGAGGGCATTCCGACAGCCAGCCACAGTCGTGGCACAGCAGCGTCGGGGCAAACCCACGTCGGTTGAGGAACACCAGAACTTGCTGGCCCGCCGCCAGGGTCTGACCAATGGCTTGCTGCATGGGGCCTGAAATGCCGCTGTCGAGGGGGCGGCTTTTGACATCCAGCCGCAGGAAGCGGGGTTGCTGCGCACCGCCCGCGCGCTGATTCAGACGCAGGAGCGCATACCGACCGGTGTGGGCATTGTGCAGGCTTTCCAGCGAAGGCGTCGCCGAGCCGAGCACGATCGGGATGTCCTCCTGATGCGCCCTCACCAGCGCCAGATCCCGGGCGTGATAGCGCAGGCCTTCCTGCTGTTTATAGGAGCCGTCGTGCTCCTCGTCGATGATGATCAGCCCCGGATTTTTCATCGGGGTGAACAGCGCCGAGCGCGTGCCGATGATGATGTCGGCTTCGCCATCGCGTGCTGCCAGCCAGGCGTCCAGTCGATCCCGGTCGTTCACAGCCGAATGCAGCAGCGCGATGCGCGCGTTGAACCGCTGCTCGAAACGCGCGAGGGTCTGCGGGCCCAGGTTGATTTCCGGAATCAGCACCAGCGCCTGCTTGCCCGCTTCCAGCGTCTCGCGGATGAGCTGCAGGTACACCTCGGTCTTGCCGCTGCCGGTGACGCCCGCGAGCAGTGACGCGTGAAAGCTGCCGAAACCCGAACGAATGGCTTCATAGGCGGCCCGTTGCTCAGTGTTGAGCGGCAGCTCCGGCTGCGCCAGCCAGTGCTCGTGCCGTTCGACCGGTCCGTGACCGCGCACCTCGACGGTGACCAGTCCCTTGGCGAGCAGCAGATTCAGGCTGTCCCGGTTGAGCATCAGCTTGCTCAGCAGTTGATGAGCCACGCCGTGGGGGTGCTGGGCCAGGGTGCGCAGCGCCTCCTTTTGCTTCGGCGCCCGGACGATGCGCGGGTCATCGACGCTGGCGTCTGGCGCCGCGTGCCAGAACCGCTCTTGCCGCGCTTCCGCAGGTTCGCCCTGGCGCAGCAGCACCGGCAACGCCCAACTGAGCGTGTCGCCCAGGCTGTGCTGGTAATACTGGGCAGTCCACAGGCACAGCTTGAACAAGGCCGGTGGCAAGGGCGCTTCGGCGTCCAGCACGGCAATGGCCGGCTTGAGTTTGTCGGCCGGCACGTCGCTGTGATCGACGACCTCCACCAGCACGCCGATCATTTCCCGACGGCCGAACGGCACGCGCAGACGCATCCCCGGCTGCAAGGCACTGCGCGCCACACCTGCGGGGGCAAGGTAGTCGAACAGGCGGCGCAGCGGCGAGGGCAGGGCGAGGCGCAAGATGGCGTCGGGCACGCGGGGGATATCCTGTTACGGAGTATGACGAAGGGCGCGATCTTAGCAGACGACCGGCGTGAACGTTCCCTTGCGTGATTGGCGTTGTCTGTTAATATGCGCGGCCTAATTCCGTGCGGTATTCAACAATAGTGTTGGGTGGCGGCACGATAGCCTGAGGAAATACCCATGAAAGCTGATATCCATCCAGTTTACGAAGCCATTGACGCAACCTGCAGCTGCGGCAATGTCATCAAAACCCGTTCCACACTGGCCAAGCCTCTGAGCCTGGACGTGTGCAACGAGTGCCACCCGTTCTACACCGGCAAGCAAAAAACTCTGGACGTCGGCGGTCGTGTCGACAAGTTCAAGTCGCGTTTCGGTGCGTTCGGTCCTACCAAAGCTCCTGCTGCTGCAGAGTAAGGTTGGCCGTTCTGGAGTCGCCGATGCGTTTCTCCAGGCTGCTTAAAAAGGCGTCCCTCGTGGGCGCCTTTTTTATGTCCGCGATTTGGCTTTCGACGGCCCAGGCCTTGTGCCCGGCGCCGCCTTCGCTGCCTGTGGCTCAGGTACAGCGAGTGGTCGATGGCGACACGGTGCGCCTGAGCGATGGTCGCAGCGTTCGCATGATTGGCCTGAATACGCCCGAAACCGGCAAAAAGGGTCGGTCCGCCCAGCCGTTTGCCGAAGCGGCCAAACGTCGTTTGCAGGCGTTGGTGGAGGCCAGCGACGGGCAGGTCAGGCTGCGCGTTGGTGAAGAGCCGGCCGATCACTACGGGCGCACCCTCGCCAACGTGTATGGCCGCGATGGCGCCAACCTTGAGGCTCAACTGCTGGCGGAAGGCCTTGGCTATCTCGTCGCAGTCTCTCCGAACGTTGCGCTGGTCAGCTGCCAGCAGGCCGCAGAGAGGTCAGCTCGCCAGGCCGGCCTGGGCCTGTGGCGAAATTCGCCGGTTCAGCCGGTCGAGCAGATCAACACCGGCGGGTTCGCGTTGGTCAGCGGGCGCGTGACTAGCGTGCAGCGCAATGGCGGCGGCCTGTGGATCGAATTCGGCGATGCGCTGGTGCTGCGCATTGCGCCCAAGCTGCTCGGCGAGTTTGACACTGCCGCGCTGCAGCGCTTGAAGGGTCAGCGAATCGAAGCCCGTGGCTGGGTGGTCGATCGTTCGCGTCGGGGCGGTCTGAAATCAGGCCAACCGCGCTGGATGATGGCGATCACTCACCCTGCAATGTTGGATACAGTTAATAAATAAATTGTAGACATTTCTAGCGGGGATTGTCGCCGCTGGAGGCCTTGTGTCCTGCGGCTCTACGCTGAAAGTCGTAGATGCGGCCTCTTGACACAGGTGACCCGCCAGTCTTGTTAGGACTTTATGACTTGCGTATGCTCGGCGGTCCGTCTGTCCAACAGCAAAAAAGCGGAATGCCCCCATGTCAGATTTGAAAACTGCCGCTCTCGAATATCACGCTCATCCCCGTCCAGGGAAACTCAGCGTCGAGCTCACCAAAGCCACTGCCACCGCTCGCGATCTGTCGCTGGCCTACAGCCCGGGTGTGGCTGAGCCGGTCCGCGAAATCGGTCGCGATCCGGAACTTGCCTACAAGTACACCGGCAAAGGCAACCTGGTAGCGGTCATCTCTGATGGCACCGCGATTCTGGGTCTGGGTAACCTCGGGCCTCTCGCGTCCAAGCCGGTCATGGAAGGCAAGGGCGTGCTGTTCAAGCGCTTTGCCGGTATCGACGTGTTCGATATCGAAGTCGACTCGGAAAGCCCGCAGGCCTTCATCGACACCGTGCGACGCATCTCCATCACGTTCGGTGGCATCAACCTGGAAGACATCAAGGCACCTGAGTGCTTCGAGATCGAAAAGGCGCTGATCGAGCAGTGCGACATCCCGGTTTTCCACGATGACCAGCACGGCACCGCGATCGTTACCGCAGCCGGCATGATCAACGCATTGGAAATCGCAGGCAAAACCCTGGAGGCGGCGAAGATCGTCTGCCTGGGCGCTGGCGCTGCGGCCATCTCCTGCATGAAGTTGCTGGTGAGCATGGGCGCGAAGATCGAAAACATCTTCATGATCGACCGTAGCGGCGTGGTTCACGACGGGCGTACCGACCTGAACCAGTACAAGGCCCAGTTCGCGCACTCCACCGACAAGCGCACGCTGGCCGATGCGCTGGAGGGCGCCGACGTGTTCGTCGGTCTGTCCGGTCCGAACCTGCTGAGCGCTGAAGGCCTGAAGTCGATGGCCGCCAACCCGATCGTGTTCGCTTGCTCGAACCCGGATCCGGAAATCTCGCCAGAACTGGCTCACGCCACCCGCAACGACGTGATCATGGCCACCGGCCGTTCGGACTACCCGAACCAGGTCAATAACGTGCTGGGCTTCCCGTTCATTTTCCGTGGTGCACTGGATGTTCGCGCCAAGCGCATCAACGAAGAAATGAAGATCGCAGCGGCCAACGCCCTGCGTGAACTGGCCAAGCTGCCGGTGCCTCAGGAAGTTTGCGACGCCTACGGCGGCATCGCCCTGGAATTCGGTCGTGAGTACATCATCCCGAAACCACTGGACGTGCGCCTGCTGACGGTCGTTTCCGATGCCGTGGCGAAAGCCGCCATCGAAAGCGGCGTCGCGACCCTGCCGTATCCGAAGCACTACCCGCTGAAGAGCGTGGATGAAGTGTTTAACGGCTGATAGCTGAACGCTGCACAAAAAAAGCCCTGCACAGATGCAGGGCTTTTTTGTGGGTGCTTGTTTTGCAGCCTGGCGGATCGCTGGAACCTTGCCTCGAATGACCGTAGGAGCCGGCTTGCTGGCGAACCGGCCTTGTCAGTCGACACCCTTTGTCGCTGATTCGCCGGGTTCGCGAGCAAGCCAGATCCTACAGAGCTGGGGTACACCAACGTCTGTAGCGCAGCCGGCAGCGGACTATGCCCTCATCAGAAAAGGTCGATCGGCGCTGATTCGTCCGCCGGCAGCGGGCTGCCTGGAGGCGGGCTGCCGCCGAGTTCGTTCACGCTAGGCGGCGTGTCTTCGCTCTTGAACAGCTCGAAGAACGCACCCGGCGTGCTCGGCGTGGCAGAGCGGCCGCTGACCGGGTCGATCCGCAGGCTGAGGATGCCCTCAGGTTCTGCCTGAACATGCGGCGGTTTGTCCTTCAATGCAGCACTCATGTACTTCATCCAGATCGGCAGCGCGACCGTGCCGCCGAACTCATGGCGACCGAGGCTTTCTGGCTGATCGAAACCGGTCCAGACCGTCGTCACGTAATCGGCGTTGTAACCCGTAAACCACGCATCTTTCGATTCGTTGGTGGTACCGGTTTTGCCTGCGATGTCCGGACGGTTCATCGCCAGGGCGCGGCGGCCGGTGCCGCGTTTGATCACGTCCTGCAGCATGCTGTTGAGGATGTAAACGGTGCGGCCGTCAACAATCCGTTCCGCCACCACGGGTGCTGGCGCCGAAGGGGATGCATCCAGCGCGTTCGGCACGACGTTGGCAGTCAGTGGCGGGGCTTCTGGCGCGGCATAGGTCGATGCGCTGCTGATGGCCGCTTCGCTGACCGCCTTCGGGTTCGGGTCGTTGGCCGGCACTGTCGGCGGGTTGGCGACGAACAGGGTTTTACCTTCACGGTCCTCGATCTTCTGGATGAGGTACGGGCTGATCCTGTAGCCGCCGTTGGCAAACGCGCTCCAGCCGCTGACGATTTCCATTGGTGTCAGGGTGGCTGTGCCCAGGGCCAGGGACAGGTTTGGCGGCAAGTCCTGTTTGTTGAAGCCAAATCGGGTGATGTAGTTGATCGCGGTGTTGACGCCCAGGCTTTGCAGCAGGCGGATCGAGACCAGGTTACGTGACTTGTACAGCGCCTCGCGCAGACGGATCGGGCCGAGGAAGGTGCCCGTGTCATTCTTCGGACGCCAGACCTTGTCGATGGCTTCGTCGACGAACACGATCGGCGCATCGTTGACCAGGCTGGCGGCGGTGTAGCCGTTATCCAGCGCTGCCGAGTACAGGAACGGCTTGAAGCTGGAGCCCGGCTGGCGCTTGGCCTGCATCGCTCGGTTGTAGTTGCTCTGCTCGAACGCGAAACCGCCGACCAGCGCACGAATCGCGCCGTTCTGCGGGTCCAGCGAGACCAGCGCGCTCTGTGCCACGGGAAGCTGGCTGAACTTGAGCGAGTTGTCCGGCTGACGCTGCAAGCGCACCAGGTCGCCGACGTGGGCGACATCGCCAGGCTGCTTGGGATTGGCGCCGACGCTGTTAGTGTTCAGGAACGCCTTCGCCCACTTCATGCTGTCCCAAGCGACGGTTTCTTCGTTCTCGCCGCTGCGGGTCAGTACGCGGATGCCGGTCTTGTCGACCTGAGTGACGATGGCCGGCTCCAGACCGCTGATCGGACGCTGTTTACTCAGTTCCTGCACCCAGCCCTCGCGGGTCAGGCCCGGGAATCGGCTCTCAGGCCCGCGATAGCCATGGCGCTGGTCGTATTCGATCAAGCCGTCCTGCACCGCCTTGTTGGCGTCTTCCTGTAAGCCGCTCGGCACGGTAGTGGTGACGCGGAAGCCTTCTGTGTAGGCTGCGCTGCCATAACGACCCACCATTTCGGCGCGTGCCATTTCGGCGATATACGGCGCGTTCACTTCAGGGCTCTGAACGTGGTAGCTGGCGTTGATCGGCTCGACAAGGGCGGTCTGGTAGGTGTTCTGGTCGATTTTCCCCAGCTTGAACATGCGGCCCAGAATCCAGTCGCGTCGCTCTTTGGCGCGCACCGGGTTGGCCAGTGGGTTGAATCGTGACGGCGCCTTGGGCAGGCCGGCAATCATCGCCATCTGCGCAACGCTCAGGTCACGGATGGATTTGCCGTAGTAAACCTGCGCTGCCGCCTCGATGCCATAAGCCCGGTTACCCAGATAGATCTTGTTGACGTACAGCTCGAGAATCTCGTCCTTGGTAAGTTGGCGCTCGATTTGCAAGGCCAAGAGAATCTCGGTGGTTTTGCGCGAAAAACTGCGCTCGCTGGTCAGGAAGTAGTTCTTCGCGACCTGCATGGTGATGGTTGAGCCGCCGGACTGAATGTGACCGCTCTTGACCAGTTGGCTGGCCGCGCGCATCAGGCTGCTCGGGTCCACCCCATAGTGGTTCTCGAAGTTGTCGTCTTCGGCCGACAGCAGGGCGTGAATGAAATTGGGGGGAATGTCGGCGAAACGGATGGGAGAGCGGCGCATTTCGCCAAACTCTGCGATCAATTTGCCGTCGCTGCTGAAGACGCGAAGGGGGATCTGCAGCTGGATATTGCGCAGCGCATCGACCGATGGGAGGTTCGGGGCCAGGTAGAGAAAGGCGCCGCTCAGGCCGAGCAGCAGCCCGCAGACGACCGCGACGATGGACCACCAGACAAACTTCAGCAGGCGTATCAAGGCTTTTGGATTTCCAGAAAAAAGAATGAGTTAGACGCAGGCATTTACAAATGAACACGCCTTGAAGCTTTGGTACACGAAAAAAACGCTGGGCATTATAAGCATTTTTCGTCGTCGAGCGTTATTTGCGCTACTGTCAAGTCAGCCGACAGTGGCACTGGACTAGAAATCATCCGTAAGTGACGGAAACGCATAGGGAATCGGTTGTGTTCGAACTCTTCAGTAAGAAGGCCAACACCCTTCTAGGGATCGATATTAGCTCCACCTCGGTCAAGCTCCTGGAGCTAAGTCGGTCCGGCAACCGTTACAAGGTCGAGTCTTATGCGGTCGAGCCACTGCCCGCCAACGCAGTGGTCGAAAAGAACATCGCGGAGCTCGAAGGTGTCGGCAGTGCTTTGACGCGTCTGCTCGTAAAAGCCAAGAGTAACGTCAAAATCGCGGCGGTTGCCGTCGCCGGTTCGGCTGTTATTACCAAGACCATCGAGATGGATGCAGGCCTTTCCGACGACGAGATGGAAAACCAGCTCAAAATCGAGGCCGATCAGTACATTCCCTATCCGCTGGAAGAAGTCGCCATCGATTTCGAAGTCCAGGGCTATTCGGCGCGCAATCCCGAACGCGTCGAAGTGTTGCTGGCCGCCTGCCGCAAGGAAAACGTCGAAGTACGCGAAGCCGCGCTGGCACTGGCCGGTCTGACGGCTCGTGTGGTCGATGTCGAAGCCTATGCGCTGGAGCGCTCGTTCGGGCTGTTGTCTGCGCAGCTGGGCCAGGACCACGAGCAGTTGACGGTCGCCGTCATCGACATCGGCGCGACTATGACCACCCTCAGCGTGCTGCACAATGGCCGCATCATCTATACCCGTGAACAATTATTTGGCGGTCGCCAGCTCACCGAAGAGATCCAGCGCCGTTATGGTTTGTCCGTGGGCGAGGCCGGGCTTGCGAAAAAGCAGGGCGGGCTCCCCGACGACTACGTCATGGAAGTGCTGCAGCCGTTCAAGGACGCTGTGGTGCAACAGGTGTCCCGTTCGCTGCAGTTCTTCTTCGCGGCCGGACAGTACAATCGCGTCGACTACATCATGCTGGCCGGCGGCACGGCTTCGATCTCGGGCCTCGATCGCCTGATCCAGGAACGTCTCGGCACGCCGACGCTGGTGGCAAACCCCTTTGCTGACATGGCGCTGAGCGCCAAGGTCAACGCCGGCGCACTCGCCAGCGATGCTCCCGCACTGATGATCGCTTGCGGTCTGGCCCTGAGGAGCTTCGACTAATGGCACGAATCAACTTACTTCCCTGGCGTGAACAGCAGCGCGAGGAGCGCAAGAAGCGCTTCATCCTGGCGCTGGTGGGTGTGCTGGTGCTGGGCATCGGCGCCATTCTTTTAGCTGATCAATATTTGAGCAGTGCCATTGCCCATCAAAACGCCCGCAATCAGTTCATCAGAACCGAAATCGTCCAGCTCGACGCGCGCATCAAGGAGATCAGCGAGCTCAAGGCACGTCGTAAACAACTGCTGGAGCGGATGAAGATCATTCAGGACCTGCAGGGCAACCGGCCGATCATCGGGCGCATCTTCGATCAGATGGCTCGCACCCTTCCCGATGGCGTCTATTTCAACGACGTGAAGATGACCGGGCAGATGATCAGCATTTCCGGCGCTGCCGAATCCAATAACCGGGTCTCGGATCTGCTGCGTAATCTGGATGCATCTGACTGGCTGGAGTCGCCGAGTCTCACCGAGGTCAAGGCAAACACTGCGGCGGGCGGCGTGGATCAGACCAACACCTTCCAGTTGACGGTGCGTCAGACGCAGCCAGCGGTTGAGGGGGTCAGGCCATGAACATGAATGATTGGCTCGATAGCCTGAAAAAGATCGACATCAACGACCTGGACATCAATAACCTGGGTTCATGGCCCGCCGCGGTGAAGACCATCGCCGGCGCGCTGTTGCTGGCGCTGGTGCTGGCCGGTGGGTACTTCTTCTATATCCAGGACATGCAGGCTCAGCTCGATCAAGCCCGTGGCGAAGAGACGGCGCTGAAAGAGCAGTTCGCGACCAAGGCATATCAGGCTGCCAACCTCGCGGCTTACAAGAGCCAGATGGTGGAAATGGAAAACACCTTCGGCGCCTTGCTGCGGCAGTTGCCAAGTGACACCGAAGTCCCCGGCCTGCTGGAAGACATCACCCGCACCGGTCTGGGCAGCGGCCTGGAGTTCGAGGAGATCAAGCTGCTCCCTGAAGAGGCTCAGCAGTTTTATATCGAATTGCCGATCCAGATTACCGTGACAGGCAGTTATCACGACCTCGCGACCTTCGCCAGTGGCGTCGCCAGCCTGCCGCGAATCGTGACGCTGCATGACTTCGAGATCAAACCGCTGGACGCCAAGTCCCCCGGAAAGCTGCGCATGAGCATCCTTGCCAAGACCTACCGCTATAACGACAAAGGTCTTCAGAACGTTGATACGAAAGGGCCAGCGAAATGAGGGCGATGCGTTGGTTGTGCGTCGGCATCACGCTGATGGGGCTCGCGGGTTGCGACAGCTCGAACGAATTTGATGATCTCAAGCAGTTCATGGCCGAGGTGCGCGCGCGGCCAGTGGGAACCATTGAGCCGATGCCCAAGTTCAGGCCGTATGAGGCCTTTACCTATGCGGCGGCCAGTTTGCGGAGTCCGTTTCAGCCGCCGATCAAGATCGATCTGGTCAACCGTCCAAAGGGCTCGCACCTGGTGCAGCCTGATCCGACGCGGGTGAAGCAGTTCCTCGAAGGCTTCAACATCGACTCCTTTGAAATGGTCGGCACGTTGAGCAATGAAACCGGCACGTTCGCACTGCTTCGCGGGGCGGGTGGCGTGCATCGGGTGAAAGTGGGCGATTACCTGGGACGTAACGATGGCCGGATTACGGCGATCACCGACTCGGCGGTGCAAGTGATGGAAATCGTTCCGGATGGAGAGGGGGCCTGGCTTGAGCGTCCGCTCAGTATTTCCCTCAAGGAACGCTCATGAAGACGGCAAGCAAGCGAAGCACCTTCGGATCTGCACAGTGGTGGAATGTGAACATGAACAGGATTCTTTCGATTATCGGCCTGTCGCTAGGGATGGCGATGCTTTCACCGGTTGTCCAGGCGGCTAACCTCAAGACGCTGGATGTCGCCGCATTGCCGGGGGATCGAGTCGAACTGAAACTGTCCTTCGACGGTCCGGTGGCGGCGCCGCGCGGCTACACCACCGAGCAACCGGCGCGCATTGCGCTGGACCTGCCGGGGGTGACCAGCCAACTGGCGATCAAGAGCCGTGACTTGGGTTCAGGCAACGCCCACAGTGTGGTGGTCGTCGAAGCCAAGGACCGTACGCGGGTGATCATCAACCTCACCACGCTTGCGCCCTACAGCTCGCGTGTCGACGGCAACAACCTGTTCGTGGTCGTGGGCCAGGGCGCCGCTGCGGCCCAGAGCTCGCAACCGAGCACCGCCATGGGCGCGGCGCGAGTGAGTGTGCCGAGCGGACCTGCCGCGCAATCCAAACCCGTTGCCCGTTCGTATACGCCAGGCCCACGGTCGGTGAAAAACGTCGACTTCCAGCGCGGCGAGTTGGGTGAAGGCAACGTCATCATCGAACTGAGCGACACCGGCATTGCCCCGGACATTCAGGAGCAGGGCGGCAAGATCCGCGTCGACTTCGCCAAAACGCAATTGCCTGAACCGCTGCGCGTGCGTCTGGACGTGAAGGATTTCGCGACTCCGGTGCAGTTCGTCAATTCCAGCGCCACGGGTGACAAGGCCAGTATTTCCATCGAGCCGTCCGGTGCGTTCGACTACTCCGCTTACCAGACCGACAACAAGCTGACCATCAGCGTGCGTCCCCTGACCAACGAAGATCAGGAGCGCCGCAACTCGGAAAAACTGGTCTACACCGGCGAGAAGCTGTCGCTGAACTTCCAGGACATCGACGTGCGTTCGGTGCTGCAACTGATCGCTGATTTCACCAACCTCAATCTGGTGGCCTCCGACACCGTTCAAGGCGGCATCACCCTGCGCCTGCAGAACGTGCCATGGGATCAGGCGCTGGATCTGGTGCTCAAGACCAAAGGCCTGGACAAGCGCAAGATCGGCAACGTTTTGCTGGTCGGACCGGCTGACGAGATCGCCGCGCGGGAGCGTCAGGAGCTGGAATCCCTCAAGCAGATTTCAGAGCTGGCCCCGCTGCGTCGCGAGTTGCTGCAAGTGAACTACGCCAAGGCTGCTGACATTGCCAAGCTGTTTCAGTCAGTGACCAGCGCTGAATCGAAGACCGACGAGCGTGGTTCGATCACGGTCGATGAGCGCACCAACAACATCATTGCCTACCAGACCCAGGATCGTCTGGACGAGCTGCGCCGCATCGTGTCGCAACTGGACATCCCGGTACGGCAAGTGATGATCGAGGCACGCATCGTTGAAGCCAACGTCGATTACGACAAGGCCCTGGGCGTGCGCTGGGGTGGTTCGAGCAACAAGGGCAATTTCACTACTGGCGGTAATGGCACGGTCTCGGGTGCATCAGCGACCAATGGTCCCTACGTCGATATGGGCGTGACGGATGCCACCTCGTCGATCGGCCTGGGCTTTCTGACCAACAACACGATTCTCGACCTTGAGCTGACCGCGATGGAGAAGAGCGGCAACGGCGAAGTGGTCTCGCAGCCGAAGGTCGTTACGTCGGACAAGGAGACCGCGAAAATCCTGAAAGGTACGGAAGTGCCTTATCAGGAAGCCAGTTCCAGCGGCGCGACCTCGGTGTCGTTCAAAGAGGCGTCGCTGTCTCTGGAAGTGACTCCGCAGATCACGCCAGATAACCGCATCATCATGGAGGTCAAGGTCACGAAGGATGAGCCGGACTACGTGAACACGGTGCTGGGTGTGCCACCGATCAAGAAAAACGAAGTCAACGCCAAGGTCCTTGTGGCCGACGGAGAGACCATCGTAATTGGTGGCGTGTTCTCGAATACGCAGAGTAAAGTCGTCGACAAGGTGCCATTTTTGGGCGATGTACCGTATGTTGGCCGCCTTTTCCGGCGCGATGTGGTTTCGGAGTCAAAATCCGAGCTGTTGGTGTTTCTCACTCCGCGTATCATGAATAACCAGGCGATTGCTGTGAGTCGTTGATTCTGTGCGAAATTTAATTCTTGTGGGGCCGATGGGGGCTGGCAAAAGCACCATCGGTCGCTTGCTGGCCAAAGAGCTTCGACTGCCGTTCAAGGATTCCGACAAGGAAATCGAGCTGCGAACGGGTGCCAATATTCCCTGGATCTTCGACAAGGAAGGTGAAGCGGGCTTTCGTGATCGTGAACAGGCGATGATCGCCGAGCTCTGTGCTCTGGACGGCGTGGTCGTGGCCACCGGCGGTGGCGCAGTCATGCGCGAAGAAAACCGTCGTGCCCTGCATGCCGGTGGTCGGGTGGTCTATTTGCATGCTTCCGTAGAGCAGCAAGTAGGCCGGACCTCGCGGGACCGCAATCGCCCCTTGCTGCGCACTGCTGACCCGGCGCGCGTGTTGCGCGAACTGCTGGCCATCCGCGATCCGCTGTACCGCGAGATCGCCGATGTCATCATCGAAACCGATGAGCGGCCGCCGCGAATGGTGGTTATCGACATCCTCGCCCTGCTGGCCGAGCTTCCTCCCCGTTAAAGCGCAGACGGAAATGCGCTATCCTCGGCGACCATAAAAAGTGGGGTCGCTACATGGCCTTGCGCCATAGCCGGTGTCGGCGTTTTTCAAGACCCGCACAGGCAACCAATTGTTAACAGCGTGGGGACACATGCAGACACTCAAGGTCGAGCTTGGCGAACGCAGCTACCCGATCCACATCGGCGAAGGCTTGCTGGATCAGCCCGAGTTGCTCAAGCCGTACATAGCCGGAAAGCAGGTGGCGATCGTCTCCAACGCCACCGTTGCGCCGCTCTACATGGACCGCCTCACCCGATCCCTCGCCGGTTACAGCGTCTTGCCCATCGTGCTTCCCGACGGTGAAGCCTTCAAGAACTGGGAAACCCTGCAAACCATCTTCGATGCGCTGCTCACCGCACGCCACGACCGCCGCACCACTGTGATTGCGCTGGGCGGTGGCGTCATCGGTGACATGGCCGGCTTTGCCGCTGCCTGTTACCAGCGCGGCGTCGAATTCATTCAAGTGCCGACCACACTGCTCTCACAGGTCGATTCTTCGGTCGGTGGCAAAACCGGCATCAATCACCCGCTGGGCAAAAACATGGTGGGCGCGTTCTACCAGCCCAACGCGGTGCTGATCGACACGTTGTCGCTGAACAGCTTGCCTGAGCGCGAGCTGTCCGCCGGGCTTGCCGAGGTCATCAAATACGGTTTGATCTGTGACGAACCCTTCCTGACGTGGCTCGAAGAGAATGTGGACAAACTGCGCGGGCTGGATCAGGCCGCGCTGACCACGGCGATCGAGCGCTCCTGCGCCGCCAAGGCTGCGGTTGTTGGCGCCGATGAGCGCGAGTCCGGCGTGCGTGCCACGCTGAACCTCGGCCACACCTTCGGCCACGCCATTGAAACCCACATGGGTTACGGCGTGTGGCTGCACGGCGAGGCGGTGGCAGCAGGCACGGTGATGGCGCTGGAGATGTCGGCGCGTCTGGGCTGGATCAGCGAGCAGGAACGTGACCGTGGCATCCGTATTTTTCAGCGCGCCGGCTTGCCGGTGGTTCCGCCGGAAGACATGACGCCCGAGCACTTCCTCGAGCACATGGCGGTGGACAAGAAGGTCATTGACGGTCGTCTGCGCCTGGTGCTGTTGCGTCGCATCGGTGAAGCAGTGGTAACTGACGAATATCCACAAGAAGTACTACAGGCCACACTGGTCGCGGACTACCGCGCCTTGGTGGATCAGCTTAGAGGTTAATGAGAAATCCATGACTAGTTTGCACGCCGATGAGGCCTTCCTCGGTCATTACCAGTTGAGTCATGACCCCTTTGCAACGCGGGTTCCCGGCTTCAAGTTCTTCCCCGCACAGCGCAAGCCCGTGCTGGGCCAGCTGCATCACCTCGCGCGCTACAGCCAGCTGTTGCTGGTCGTGACGGGGCCGCACGGCAGTGGCAAGACGCTGTTGCGTCAGGCGCTGGTGGCGAGCACCAACAAGCAGTCGGTGCAGAGCGTGGTGGTGTCGGCCCGTGGCGCCGGAGATGCGACGGGCGTGTTGCGCCAGGTGGCCCAGGCACTGAACGTCGCTCAAGCAGAAATGCGCCCGATCCTGGCGCAGGTCGTGCAGTTGGCGCTGACCGGTCAGGAAGTTTACATCCTGGTGGACGATGCCGAACAACTGGGCGAATCCGCACTCGAAGCGTTGTTGGGATTGGCAGCAGGCACCCCGGAAGGGCGTCCGCATGTCTTCCTGTTCGGCGAGGCTTCGATCATTGATCGCCTGGATCAGCTGTGCGCCGAGAGCGGTACCGAGGAAGAACGCTTCCACGTTATCGAGCTGGCGCCGTATACCGAAGAAGAAACCCGTGAGTATCTGGCTCAGCGTCTTGATGGCGCAGGGCAGGGCGTTGAGTTGTTCAGCGCCGCACAGATCACTGATATCCACGAGCAGTCCGGTGGATGGCCAGGCGCGATCAATCAGGTCGCGCGCGATTCGATGATCGAAGCCATGATTGCCAGCCGCTCTGCGGTCAAGCGTCCAAGTATGGGGTTCAAAATGCCTAAGAAACACGTGTTGGCTTTGGGTGGGGTTGTGGTCGCAGCCGTTCTCGCGGCGTGGCTGATTCCAGGCCGCAGCAACGCACCTGCCACTGCGCCAGCCAACTCTCAGGCTCAACTGCCTCTGGGTCAGGGCCAGGCGCCGGCGCAACAATCGAACAACGGAGGCCCGGCCATCGAGTTTGCCGGTAATTCGCAACCGATGCCGCTGCCGATGAACGGCTCGCAACCGGCGACCCGCGCGCCGCTGGCGGAAGCGGCGGGTTCGGGCGAGGGTGACGGCGAAGATGGCGGCCCTGCGGCCAATCAATCGCTGCAGCCGCCGACCGTGACCACCACTGCGCCACCGGTGGGCGCGACGGCAAGTCCTGCGCCGACCGTGGCGCAGCAGCCGGTCCCGGCAACGCGTACGGCCCCTGCCGCCAAGCCAACGCCTGCCCCGGCCCCTGCCGCGAAACCTGCGCCAGCGCCGACTCAAGTGGCCACCGCCAAACCTGCCCCGGCACCGGCGGCCAAACCAGCCGCTGCAGCCTCTGGCGCGGCTGGCAGCGGTTGGTACGCGGGTCAGGCACCGACGCACTACGTGGTGCAGATCCTCGGCACCAGCTCTGAAGCTACCGCTCAGAGCTACGTGAAAGAGCAGGGCGCCGAGTACCGTTACTTCAAGAAAACCCTGCAGGGCAAGCCTCTGTTCGTGGTGACTTACGGCAGCTTCGCTGACCGCAATGCGGCACTGACCGCTATCAAGGCCTTGCCAGAGAAGGTTCAGGCTGGTAAACCTTGGCCTCGTACCGTCGGCAGTATCCAACAGGAACTCGCCGCCGCCCGCTAATGACGCAGGGACCTTATCCAGGTCCCTCGCTTGGCCCTCCCGAAATCACGCATGAGCGTGCTGCCAACGAGCAGCGCGCCTTGTGGTGTCTGCGTCTCAGACACGCATTGATCTTCGGGCTCTCATTGGTCAGACTCGCAAAAAAGCTCCGGCTAGCACGAGAATCGATATAAAACCTTTCATGAATGCGACATAAATTTGCGACACTTCGTCGTCAAATTTGTGAGGACTTATGTCGCTGTGTACAATGACCTCCCTTTTGCTCCCGCAAAGCCGGCATACGTTCGGCGTGGATGGTAAATGGTTGAATTGAAAAGAAATTTGCCTCGTTAAGAGGCAGCCTGGTGAGAATGTGTCTATGAAAGCAGGTCTGTACCATCCAGAAGAATTCAAGGATAACTGTGGTTTCGGCCTGATCGCCCACATGCAAGGCGAGCCCAGTCATCACCTGTTGCAGACGGCGATCGAAGCCCTGACCTGCATGACCCACCGTGGTGGTATCAACGCCGACGGCAAGACCGGTGACGGTTGCGGGCTGTTGATGCAAAAACCTGACACCTTCCTGCGTGCGGTGGCCACCGAGCACTTTGGCGTCGAGCTGCCGCGCCAGTATTGCGCAGGTATGGTCTTCCTCAATCAGGACGACGCCAAGGCCGAAGCGGCCCGCGAAAACATGAACCGTGAAATCCTCGCGGCCGGCCTGACCCTGATCGGCTGGCGCCAGGTGCCGATCGACACCAGCGTCCTGGGTCGTCTTGCCCTTGAGCGTCTGCCGAAAATCGAGCAGGTGTTCATCGGCGGCGAAGGCCTGAGCGATCAGGAGTTCGCGATCAAGCTGTTTTGTGCACGTCGTCGCTCTTCGGTGGCCAACGCCGCCGACACCGACCACTACATCTGCAGCTTTTCCCACAAAACCATCATCTACAAAGGCCTGATGATGCCGCGTGACCTCACGGCATTCTTCCCGGACCTCAACGACGAGCGCCTGCAAACCGCGATCTGCGTGTTCCACCAGCGCTTCTCGACCAACACGCTGCCAAAATGGCCGCTGGCTCAGCCGTTCCGCTTCCTCGCCCACAACGGCGAGATCAACACCATCACCGGTAACCGCAACTGGGCCCAGGCCCGTCGCACCAAGTTCACCAACGACCTGATGGATCTCGACGAGCTGGGCCCGCTGGTCAACCGAGTGGGCTCCGACTCTTCGAGCATGGACAACATGCTTGAGCTGATGGTGACCGGCGGCATCGACCTGTTCCGGGGCGTTCGCATGCTTGTGCCGCCGGCGTGGCAGAACGTCGAAACCATGGACCCGGATCTGCGCGCGTTCTACGAATTCAACTCCATGCACATGGAGCCGTGGGACGGCCCGGCCGGCATCGTCATGACCGAAGGTCGCCACGCCGTCTGCCTGCTGGACCGCAACGGCCTGCGCCCTGCGCGCTGGGTCACCACCAAGAACGGCTACATCACCCTCGCCTCGGAAATCGGCGTGTGGAACTACAAGCCGGAAGACGTTATCGCCAAGGGCCGTGTCGGTCCGGGTCAGATCTTCGCTGTGGATACCGAAACCGGCCAGATCCTCGACACTGACGCCATCGACAGCCGTTTGAAGTCGCGCCACCCCTACAAGCAATGGCTGCGCAAGAACGCCCTGCGTATTCAGGCGACGCTGGAAGACCACGACCACGGTTCGGCGTTCTACAATCCGGATCAGCTCAAGCAGTACATGAAAATGTTCCAGGTCACGTTCGAAGAGCGTGATCAAATCCTGCGCCCGCTGGGTGAGCAGGGTCAGGAAGCGGTCGGCTCCATGGGTGATGACACGCCGATGGCGGTGCTGTCCCGTCGCGTCCGCACGCCGTACGACTATTTCCGTCAGCAGTTCGCGCAGGTCACCAACCCGCCGATCGACCCGCTGCGTGAAGCCATCGTCATGTCGCTGGAAGTCTGCCTCGGTGCCGAGCGCAACATTTTCCAGGAGTCGCCAGAGCATGCGTCTCGCGTGATCCTCAGCTCGCCGGTCATTTCCCCGGCCAAGTGGCGCTCGCTGATGACCCTGGATCGTCCTGGCTTTGATCGTCAGATCATCGACCTGAACTACGACGAAGCCATGGGCCTTGAAGCGGCCGTGCGCAACATCGCCGATCAGGCTGAAGAAGCCGTGCGTTCGGGCAAGACCCAGATTGTCTTGAGTGACCGCCATATCGCGCCGGGCAAACTGCCGATTCACGCATCGCTGGCCACTGGCGCGGTGCACCATCGCCTGACCGAAAAAGGCCTGCGCTGCGACAGCAATATCCTTGTCGAGACCGCGACGGCGCGTGACCCGCATCATTTCGCCGTATTGATCGGCTTCGGCGCG
The DNA here is from genome assembly GCF_050268485.1 of Pseudomonas sp. NPDC078416. NCBI lineage: Bacteria > Pseudomonadati > Pseudomonadota > Gammaproteobacteria > Pseudomonadales > Pseudomonadaceae > Pseudomonas > Pseudomonas sp. NPDC078416. Next base: position 431,458 of record NZ_JBNNGV010000001.1, read on the forward strand.
TCGGCGGTGTATCCGTTCCTGGCGTATGAAGTGCTGGGCGATTTGATTCGTACCGGGGAAGTGCTGGGCGATCTCTACGAAGTCTTCAAGAACTACCGCAAAGGCATCACCAAAGGCCTGCTCAAGATCCTGTCGAAGATGGGTATCTCGACCGTCGCTTCGTACCGAGGCGCGCAGCTTTTCGAAGCCATCGGCCTGTCGGAAGAAGTCTGCGACCTGAGCTTCCGTGGCGTGCCGAGCCGTATCAAGGGCGCGCGTTTCGTCGATATCGAAGCCGAGCAGAAAGCCCTGGCGTTCGAAGCCTGGAGTCCGCGCAAGCCGATCCAGCAGGGTGGGCTGCTGAAGTTCGTCTACGGCGGCGAATACCACGCGTACAACCCCGATGTGGTGGCGACGCTGCAAGCCGCCGTTCAGCAGGGCGATTACAGCAAGTTCAAGGAATACACAGCGCTGGTGGACAACCGTCCGGTGTCGATGATTCGTGACCTACTCAAGGTCAAAGAGCTCGACACGCCGCTGGGCATCGATGAAATCGAGCCGCTGGAAGGCATTCTCAAGCGCTTCGACTCGGCGGGCATCTCGCTGGGCGCGCTGTCGCCGGAAGCTCACGAAGCGCTGGCCGAGGCGATGAACCGCCTGGGCGCGCGCTCCAACTCCGGTGAGGGCGGCGAAGACCCGGCGCGCTACGGCACCATCCGCAGCTCCAAGATCAAACAGATCGCGACCGGCCGTTTTGGCGTGACGCCTGAGTACCTGGTCAACGCCGATGTGCTGCAGATCAAGGTCGCCCAGGGCGCCAAGCCGGGCGAGGGCGGGCAACTGCCGGGCGGCAAGGTCAACGGCCTGATCGCCAAGCTGCGTTATGCAGTGCCGGGCGTGACGTTGATTTCGCCGCCGCCCCACCATGACATCTATTCCATCGAAGACTTGTCGCAGCTGATCTTTGACCTCAAGCAGGTCAACCCGGCCGCGCTGGTATCGGTCAAGCTCGTAGCGGAAGCAGGCGTGGGCACGATTGCGGCCGGCGTGGCCAAGGCCTATGCCGACCTGATCACCATTTCCGGTTATGACGGCGGCACCGGTGCGTCGCCGCTGTCGTCGATCAAATACGCGGGCTCGCCATGGGAAATCGGCCTGGCCGAAACCCACCAGACCCTCCGCGGCAACGACCTGCGCGGCAAGGTTCGGGTGCAGACCGACGGTGGTTTGAAGACCGGCCTGGACGTGATCAAGGCGGCAATCCTTGGCGCCGAAAGCTTCGGCTTTGGCACCGCGCCGATGATTGCGCTGGGCTGCAAGTACCTGCGCATCTGCCACCTGAACAACTGCGCCACCGGCGTGGCGACCCAGAACGACAAGCTGCGCAAAGACCACTACATCGGCACCGTCGACATGGTGATCAACTTCTTCACCTACGTGGCGGAAGAAACCCGCGAGTGGCTGGCCAAGCTGGGCGTGCGTTCGCTGGAAGAACTGATCGGGCGTACCGATCTGCTGGAGATCCTGCCGGGTGAAACCGCCAAGCAGCAGCACCTGGACCTGACGCCGCTGCTGGGCAGCGACCATATTCCGGCCGACAAACCGCAGTTCAGCCAGGTCGAGCGCAACCCGCCGTTCGACAAGGGCCTGCTGGCAGAGAAGATGGTCGAACTGGCGATCTCCGCCATTCAGGCCAAGAGCGGCGGCGACTACGAACTGGACATCTGCAACTGCGACCGCTCCATCGGCGCGCGGATTTCCGGCGAAATCGCCAAGCTCCACGGCAACCAGGGCATGAACGATGCGCCGGTGACCTTCCGCTTCAAGGGCACGGCCGGGCAGAGCTTTGGCGTATGGAACGCCGGCGGCCTGAACATGTACCTGGAAGGCGACGCCAACGACTACGTCGGCAAAGGCATGACCGCCGGCAAGCTGGTGATCGTGCCGCCGAAAGGCAGCCCGTTCAAAACCCAGGACAGCGCCATCATCGGTAACACCTGTCTGTACGGCGCGACCGGCGGCAAGCTGTTCGCGGCGGGCACGGCGGGCGAGCGTTTCGCGGTGCGCAACTCCGGCGCCCACACCGTCGTGGAAGGCACGGGCGACCACTGCTGCGAATACATGACCGGCGGTTTCGTTTGCGTCCTGGGCAAGACCGGCTACAACTTCGGCTCAGGCATGACCGGCGGCTTCGCTTACGTGCTCGATCAGGACAACACCTTCGTTGACCGGGTCAACCACGAACTGGTCGAGATTCAGCGCATCAGCGGCGAAGCGATGGAAGCCTATCGCAGCCACCTGGAGCGCGTGCTGGCCGAATACGTGACCGAAACCGACAGCGAATGGGGCCGCAACCTCTGGGAAAACCTGGACGACTACCTGCGCCGCTTCTGGCTGGTGAAGCCAAAGGCCGCGAGCTTGAAGTCGCTGTTGTCCAGCACCCGCGCGAATCCGCAATAACAGCAGCTGCGAGCGGCAAGCTTCAAGCCGCAAGTTAACGGCAGCGCGCGAGTGCCTGCGAACATGATTTTCTTGCAGCTTCAAGCGTGACGCTTGAGGCTGTAGTCAGGAGTTTTAACACCATGGCTGAACGTCTCAGTAACGACTTCCAGTTCATCGAAGTCGGGCGTAAAGACCCGAAAAAGAAACTGCTGCGTCAACGCAAGAAAGAGTTCGTGGAAATCTACGAACCTTTCAAGCCGCAGCAGTCGGCTGATCAGGCGCACCGTTGCCTGGGTTGCGGCAACCCGTACTGTGAATGGAAATGCCCTGTGCATAACTTCATTCCCAACTGGCTGAAGCTGGTGGCCGAGGGCAACATCCTTGCGGCTGCCGAGCTGTCGCACCAGACCAACACCCTGCCGGAAGTCTGCGGCCGCGTGTGCCCCCAGGACCGTCTGTGTGAGGGCGCGTGCACCCTCAACGACGGCTTCGGCGCGGTCACCATCGGTTCGGTCGAGAAGTACATCACCGACACGGCGTTCGCCATGGGCTGGCGCCCAGACATGTCCCGCGTCGTGCCAAACGGCAAGCGCGTGGCAATTATTGGCGCAGGCCCGGCGGGTTTGGGCTGCGCTGACGTTCTGGTGCGTGGCGGGGTGAAGCCGGTGGTGTTCGACAAGAACCCGGAAATCGGCGGTCTGCTGACCTTTGGTATCCCCGAGTTCAAGCTTGAGAAAAGCGTGCTGAGCAATCGCCGCGAAGTGTTCACCGGCATGGGCATCGAGTTCCGCCTCAACACCGAGATCGGCAAGGACATCACCGTCGAGCAGTTGCTGGAAGAGTACGACGCGGTATTCATGGGCATGGGTACGTACACGTACATGAAGGGCGGCTTCCCCGGTGAAGACCTGCCGGGCGTGCACGATGCACTGGATTTCCTGATTGCCAACGTCAACCGCAACCTGGGCTTTGAAAAGTCGCCGGAAGATTTCGTCGACATGAAGGGCAAGAAGGTTGTGGTGCTGGGCGGTGGTGACACGGCGATGGACTGCAATCGCACGTCGATCCGCCAGGGCGCCAAGTCAGTGACCTGCGCCTATCGCCGCGACGAAGAAAACATGCCCGGCTCGCGCAAGGAAGTGAAGAACGCCAAGGAAGAGGGCGTGAAGTTCCTCTACAACCGTCAGCCCATCGCCATCGTTGGCGAAGATCGGGTCGAAGGCGTGAAAGTCGTCGAAACGCGTCTGGGCGAGCCGGATGCGCGAGGTCGTCGCAGCCCCGAGCCGATCCCGGGTTCCGAAGAGATCATCCCGGCGGATGCCGTGGTCATCGCCTTCGGTTTCCGTCCAAGCCCGGCGTCGTGGTTCGATCCGCAGGGCATCCAGATGGACAGCCAGGGCCGCGTCGTGGCGCCGGAGCAGGGCCAGTTCAAGCACCAGACCAGCAACCCGAAGATCTTCGCCGGTGGCGACATGGTGCGCGGGTCTGATCTGGTGGTGACGGCGATCTTTGAAGGCCGCAACGCGGCTGAAGGGATTCTGGATTACCTGGGCGTCTAGTTGACGCTGCCGTCTGTAGGAGCAGGCTTGCTGGCGAATAAGGCCGACGCGGTTCGCCAGATGCACCGCGTTAGTTGGGTTCGCCAGCAAGCCGGCTCCTACAGAACCTAAGTCGCGCATTGATGCGACAAATCGCCCCGATAAATAAAAGGCACGGCACCGACCGTGCCTTTTATGTTGGTGTCTGAGAAAATGCCCGCACTTTTTTTCCGGATGCCGACATGACTGCCCTGAAGAACGACCGTTTCCTTCGCGCCCTGCTCAAGCAGCCTGTTGACGTCACGCCTGTATGGATGATGCGACAGGCCGGCCGCTATCTCCCGGAGTACCGCGCCAGTCGCGCCAAGGCCGGAGACTTCATGAGCCTGTGCATGAATCCGGCGTTTGCCTGCGAAGTCACCCTGCAGCCCCTTGAGCGCTATCCGCTCGACGCCGCCATTCTGTTCTCCGACATCCTCACCGTTCCCGACGCCATGGGTTTGGGCCTGTACTTCGAAACCGGCGAAGGCCCGCGCTTCCGCAAAACCGTCACCACCCTGGCTGACATCGAAGCGTTGCCGATCCCTGATGCGCAGAAAGACCTCGGCTACGTCATGGATGCGGTCAGCACCATCCGCCGCGAGCTCAACGGTCGCGTGCCGCTGATCGGCTTCGCCGGCAGCCCGTGGACTCTGGCGACTTATATGGTTGAAGGCGGCTCGTCCAAGGACTTCCGCAAATCCAAGGCCATGCTCTATGACAACCCGCAGGCCATGCACTTGCTGCTCGACAAGCTCGCGCAATCGGTCACGGCGTACCTGAACGGCCAGATTCTCGCGGGCGCCCAAGCGGTGCAGATCTTCGACAGCTGGGGCGGCAGCCTCTCGGCCGCGGCGTACCAGGAGTTCTCACTGGCCTACATGCGCAAGATCGTCAACGGCCTGATCCGTGAGCACGACGGGCGCAAAGTGCCGGTCATTCTGTTCACCAAAGGCGGCGGCATGTGGCTGGAAAGCATCGCCGACGCCGGCGCCGACGCACTGGGCCTGGACTGGACCTGCGACATCGGCGAAGCCCGCCGTCGCGTCGGCAGTAAAGTCGCGCTGCAAGGCAACATGGACCCGACCGTGCTCTACGCAAATCCAAACGCCATCCGCCAGGAAGTCTCGAACATCCTCGCCAGCTACGGCAGCGGCACCGGCCACGTCTTCAACCTCGGCCACGGCATTACCCCCGAAGTCGACCCGGCCAACGCCGGCGCCTTCATCGAAGCGGTGCACGAAATGTCGGCGAAATATCACCAGTAAGCGGTTCGCAGATACGAAAACGCCCGGCTAATGTCGGGCGTTTTCATGTGGGGTTCATACCCGCAAAGCGCACAGATCTATCGATGCTGAGCGTTGGGCGCAGGATCGCGTCTGCCGAAGGCGTAGGAGCGCGCTTGCCCGCGATCTGGCGCGAAGCGGCAGTGGCTGCACCTCTGTGGTGGACCGGCAAGTCGGTGCTCTAAGGTCTGCGGCCGGTTCCCGCCCGATCGCGGGCAAGCGCGCTCCTACAATTTGCATGTGCGGCTGTTGGCTCAGACCTGCACATTCACCGCCAGCGGTTTGACTTTCGCCAGTTTCAGCGCCACGGCGAGGGCAATCAGCAGGAGGGTACCGATGAAGGCGCCTATGCCGTTCCAGCCGGCGTAGTGCCAGAACACGCCGCCGCCGGTGCCGGCAACGCTGGAGCCCACGTAATAGCTGAACAAGTAAAGCGACGAGGCCTGGCCTTTGGCTTTGATGGCGCGGCGGCCGATCCAGCTGCTGGCGACGGAGTGGGCGCCGAAGAAGCCGAAGGTGAACATCAGCACGCCAACGATCACCACCACCAGCGGGGTGAACATGGTTAGCGCCACGCCGACGAGCATCAGCACGATTACGGCCCACAACACGTTGCGTCGGCCCAGTTGGTCGGCCAGCGCGCCGATCTTCGCCGAGCTGTAGATGCCGGACAGGTACACCACCGAGAACAAGCCGACCACGGCCTGGCTCAAGTTGTACGGGTCGGCCAGCAAGCGGTAGCCGATGTAGTTGAACAGCGTTACGAACGCGCCCATCAGCAGGAAGCCTTCCAGAAACAGCCACGGCAGCCCGGCATCACGGAACTGCAGGACAAAGCCTTCCAGCAGGCTGCGGCCATTGAGCGGTCGTGCGCGGAAATTGCGCGACGGCGGCAGGATCTTCCAGAACACGCCGGCCGCGCCCAGCGCGATGATGCCCATGATCAACAGCGCTGTGTGCCAGCTGACGTAATCGCTCAAGACCCCGGTGATCACCCGGCCGCTCATGCCGCCGATGGCGTTACCGCCGATGTACAGGCCCATTGCCAAGCCGATGTGCTGCGGGTGGATTTCTTCGCTGAGGTAGGTCATGGCGACGGCGGCGAGTCCGCTCAACGACAACCCTACGAACGCCCGCGTGATGAGCACGCCCTCCCAGGTCGGCATCAATGCGCTGGCGATGGTGAAGAGGGCGGCAGAGAACAGCGAGAACACCATGACCGACTTGCGCCCGAGGCGGTCGGAAATGGGGCCGGTGATGAGCAATCCGATCGCCAGCATCGCGGTGGACACCGACAGAATCATGCTGCTCTGGGCGGCGTTGATGGAGAAGTCCCGCGACAGCACCGGCATCATCGGTTGCACGCAGTACAGCAGCGCAAACGTCGCGAAACCGCCAGAGAACAGCGCCAGTACGGTACGAATGAATGCGGGCGTGTCCTTCTCGATGTACGTGTCGCCCAACGGAATGGCCGCAGTGGTGAACGCGGCGGACGCAGAAGGAGATGCAGCAGTATTCACGGGTGACCTCAGACGGGAGAGCGGGGAGCAGTGGCAAAAGAATATAGCCGCCTAACGATTGCTTCCAATATATTGTTCGACCTGTTTGATAGGTTTGACGACCTAATGGAATGACCGTGGAATTACGACACCTGCGTTACTTCATCGCTGTCGCTGAAGAGCTGCATTTTGGTCGGGCCGCTCAGGCGCTCGGCATCTCGCAACCGCCGTTGAGCCAGCAGATTCAGGCCCTGGAGCAGGAACTCGGCGCGCGTTTGTTTGAACGCACCAATCGACGGGTGGAACTCAGCGAAGCGGGCCGGTTGTTCCTCGACGAAGCGCGCCTGGTGCTGGCGCAGGTCGAGAAGGCTTCTGACGTGGCGCGGCGCGCACAGTTGGGCGAACTGGGCGAGCTGAAGATCGGCTTTACGGCATCCGCGCCGTTCACCTCAAGCATCCCCCAGGCCATCTTCGCGTTTCGCCAGCGTTATCCGGCGGTGCATCTGGCACTTCAGGAAATGAGCAGCCGGGAAGTGGCCGAGCGGCTGGAGAACGAGTCAATGCAAGTGGGCATCATGAGGCCCCTGCCGTTGCCGGATTCACTGGTGGCCGTGGAACTGCTGCACGAACCGTTGGTGGCGATTCTGCGCTCGGACCATCCACTGGCCGAGGGCTCGGAACGCGGCATTCATCTGCGGGAACTGGCCAGTGAGCCGTTCGTGTTCTTTCCGCGCAGTTATGGCAGCGGGCTTTACGCGCAGTTGCTGGATCTGGCTCGGGAAGCAGGATTCAGCCCGTTGTTTACCCAGGAGGCGGGCGAGGCGATGACAATCATTGGTCTGGTGGCGGCGGGACTGGGCGTGACGGTGCTGCCGGCGTCTTACCAACGCATGCGCATCGATGGGGTGGTGTACCGGACGCTGCTGGATGCCCAGGCGACGTCAGCGGTGTGGCTGGTGCAACGTAAGGACCAGAAGTCGCCCATGGCCAAGGCGTTTGTCGAGCTGGTGACGCGCAAGGCGGGATAACGCAGAGCCACAGCGCAAAAATGCGGGGGTGGTTGCACGGAGCCCAATGTGCAGCGCAATGCCAAGGTAGCTGAGCTACCCCGTCATTTGCTCGCCTTGCCCTGGAGTGGACCGACCACGTATTTCAGTTCGCCGCTTTCCATGCTGATACGGAAGATACCTTCGGAGGCGTAATCGACGAACCAGCGATCGTCCAGGCTGCGACCGTAGGGACGCAGCTGCACGCCAGGATAGTCAAAGCGCACTTCTTCCAGGGACGTCAGGGCGAACAGCACGGCGGCGAACAGCTCCCTCGCCTCGTGGTTGGGCGGCAGCTGGCTGTCTGCCTTCCAGCGCTCTTCGCGAAGCTGCTGCCGCGCTACCGGAGTACCGAGGGTGTCCATCAACGAGAAGCGCAGGCCGTGGCGCTCCTTCTGGATCGTCATCAGCCACTCTTCGCGCTGACCGGCTTGCTCGCGCTGGACGTGCAACTGCACGGGAAATTTGATGTGAGGTATTTGCGCAGGCAGCGGCGCATGGCTGGCGCAGCCACTCACCAACAGCACGCATAACAGCAAGAAAGCGCGAATCATGAAGCTTTACCTTCCAGGTGTGCCGACAATGTTTATTCCCGGGCTTCGAGTCGCCGAAATGACACCGGCTATGGCGCGGCGCCATCACCGAGTGACGGGCATTATCTCGATGCCGGCGCACTGAGGCAAACGTTGAAACAAATAGTGTGTTTACTGACGATCATTCTTACGGGTGCAGCAGCAGCCTCTGTCACTGTGCTGTAGGCGCGACCGGTCTTTCGACGACGTGGTCCTCATCCTACAGTCAGATTTTTCCAAGAGGCTCGCCCTACTCTTCGCGATTGCCTAGACTCGAGACCATTCATCGGGTCGCAGGCGATCCTTCACGGCTAGACAGCAACAGGGAGTCTTACATGCGGCGTGTGGTGTTCAATCAGAAGGGCGGCGTTGGCAAGTCCAGCATCGCCTGCAATCTGGCGGCTGTCAGTGCTCATGAAGGTTATCGGACGCTGTTGATCGATCTGGACGCCCAGGCCAACTCGACGCAGTACCTCACCGGCCTGACCGGTGAGGAGATTCCCATGGGCATCGCCGATTTCTTCAAGCAGACCTTGTCGTCTGGGCCTGGCGCCAAAAAGAATCAGGTCGACATCTACGAGACGCCCTTCGACAACCTTCATGTCGTGACCGCCACGGCAGAGCTGGCCGATCTGCAGCCCAAGCTGGAAGCCAAGCACAAGATCAACAAGCTCCGCAAACTGCTGGATGAGCTGAGCGAAGATTACGAGCGCATCTATCTGGACACGCCCCCGGCGCTGAATTTCTACGCAGTGTCGGCGTTGATCGCGGCGGATCGTGTGCTGATTCCGTTTGACTGCGACAGTTTCTCCCGCCAGGCGCTCTACGGGCTGCTCAAGGAAATCGAAGAGCTCAAGGAAGATCACAACGAGGATCTGGAGGTGGAAGGCATTATCGTCAACCAGTTCCAGGCGCGGGCGAGCCTGCCCCAGCAGATCCTTGATGAACTCATCGCTGAAGGGCTGCCGGTGTTGCCCGTCTACCTCACCAGTTCGATCAAGATGCGTGAATCTCATCAAGCCAATATGCCGCTGATCCATCTGGAGCCGCGGCATAAGCTGACTCAGCAATTTGTCGAACTGCATCACTTGCTGGAAACGGGTGCGGGTAATCGCTGACGGCTAAGCGAGCGGCGCGTGGCTTTCCCGTCGGGCTCGGGTCATGTGTTTGGCTCGCTTGCGCGCCTTTTCAGCCATGTCCTTGGGAATGTCGATGGTCGCGTCCATGTCCGCTTGAAGCTCGGTCTGGCTGGCGATCAAACGATGGGTGCCTTCCGCGCAGCCGCAGCGCACTGTCTGGCCGTGCGTTGCCACGGCCACGAGTTCGTCGATGAAGGTCGGATTGCCTTGGGCAATGAAGCCGATCTGAGCGCACCGCTCGCACCAGACCGGATCACCCATGCGCGCCAGGCGCCGGTCCTCCCAAGTGTGCAAGCCTGTAGCACTCAAAACCATGCCGCCGGTTGTCGTTGAATCGCCCTCTCTGACCACGTATGTCATTGCTAACCACTCCAGGGTACCGATAGGAGTGGCGAAGCCTAGACCCAGAGTTCGACGAATTCGGGGCAAAAGAGTGTTTTCAGAACATGCCTACAGCGCTGGCTGCCACGCGCTTCAATCGCTGAAGAAACGCCTTTCAGATTCCCTGACTGCTCAGCCAGGCCATCAGCTGTTGCAACGGCATTGCGCCACTTTGCCGAGTGATTTCACGGCCGTCCTTGAACAGGATCAGGCTCGGGATCGAGCGAATTCCCAACTGTGCGGAAAGCTGCTGATTGGCCTCACTGTCCAGCTTCGCCAGCCTAACCCGCCCGCTCAGCTGAGTGGCCGCTTGCTCGAACGTCGGTGCGAAGGATTTGCACGGCCCGCACCACTCTGCCCAGACGTCCACCAGCAACGGCAGATCGCCCTTGATCTGGCTGGCGTAATCGCCCTGCGTCAGGTTGAACGGCTTGCTCAGCAAAACCGGCTGCTTGCAGCGCCCGCATTTCGGCTGGTCGGACAGCCGCCCGGCAGGGATGCGATTGAGCCCGTTGCAGTGCGGGCAGGGGATCAGCAGGGAATCGGACATGACAGAGGCCTGAGTAGGATTGATGACTACTAGGTGGAGCTGGCGGGGTGAGTTATCAAGCTTTACAGGGCTCCACTCTATCGCGGTAGCTATGTTTTATATGGATTGGTTAAGGCGACGGGGGATTCAGCGAATTCCTACGACCTTGGTCGTGGCTTCTCATTGGTGACGAATCGGCTCCTGAGTATGCTTCGCCCCTGCCTCCATCGCTCGCATCGAGATGTAGCGAGTGCTACGTTCGTAGCACTTCTGGTGAGGCCCTGTTATGAACCGAAAGAGAAATAAGATGACGATGAACTCTACAATCCGGCGCCACGGTGGCGCAGCAGTCATGACCATTCCGCCCGCGTTCCTCAAGCTGCTTGACCTGGATATCGGATCCCAAGTCGAGCTGAGCGTGGAGGCAGGAGGCTTGGTCGCAAAGCCTCTCACGCACATTGCACGCAGACGATATACGGCCACCGAGCTGCTCAAAGGCGCGGAGCATGTGGCTGAACTCAACAGCGAAACGGCATGGGCCAGAGAGGGTGATTCGGTAGGACGGGAAATAACCTGATGGTTCGTCGCAAGGCACCTCGTCAAGGCGACGTGTACTGGATAGATCCAAATCCGGTTTCAGGTCGTGAAATGAAAGGGCGGCACCGGTTCATCATTATCACCTCCCAACGTATAAATCAGTTGGGTTTGTGTATGACCGTTCCGGTAACTAGTGCTGGCGTGCATGCGCGAGAGTCAGGGTTGGCAGTCGTCATCGGCGGTCACGAAACAAATGGCGTCGCGGTGTGTAATCAGGTGCGCAGCTTTGACATAGAGAGCCGAGTGCAAACGGGGTCCGCAAGGCTCATCGAAAGTCTGGACAAGATCACGACTAACGACATTGTCTCGAAAGTGCTGAGTGTCATCGACTTACAAGACTGATTGCGGCGAGCTGAGGTGTGATCTGTCTCAAATTTAGACGCTCGTCTAAGCGCCTACGGGTAAAAAACTCAAGCCTGAAGACGCAACGGATTCCTTTTTAATCCATCGTCCCAGCCGCCAACTCCGCGCGTTACGCCAAATTCCCAAACGCTGACTCTCCGAAAGCACCCCCCGTTTGCCCAACTGTTCGCCCTGCCTGCCTGTCGCTAGTGTCGATGCGAGGGGCTGACTGACGACGATGCGTGTTGGCTCCCGCCATCTCATAGCCAGGGAGTCGCCCATGATCAGCCAGATCCAGGCCGCGGTTGCAGCGGTTGTCTCGAACAAAACGCAAGCCCTCGGCACTGTCGCGACCAGCGATCCAAAAGCTGTCGACGAGGCCGCACCGGCGACTGCCGACAAAGCGACGTTTTCGACACTGGCGGCACAACTGAACGAGAGCGCAGCACGAGCCCAGAAGAGGGACGCAGGGATGACCCACGCCGAGCTGGGGCAATACGGGCGTAATCGCATCAATGAGTTTTTGATCGAAGGCCGCACAGTCAACAGCGGCACCCGGGCCATGGAAGTGCCCAAGACAAATGACCCCGAATTGCTGGACCGGGCGCGCGAAGCCAGCGCGTTCGTGACCCGAACACTGGCCGGTGACAAGAACGCCAAAAGCCCGTTCGAGAACCTTTCCCGTGAACAACTGAACCTGATTGCCTTTGACGACAGCGCAAGCTTCACGCTCAACGAGCGGCGCGCGGCTTGGCAGGGCGTGCAGAAGATGGACGAGAGCTGGCGCAAGGTTGCGATAAACGAGGGGGTGATCGAGCAAGCTCGGACGGGCAAGGCCTCCCGGTTTTGCAACAACGCCCTGAGCTACCTCAAGTCGCTGCCTGCGATTGAAAAGGCTGTGAGCTATCCCAAAGGAGCAGAAGCGATCGTGGAAGCGCGGATCAAAAGCGACCTCACGCTGCCCGGTTTACCGGGCGCTTTCGGACGCCAGGCGCCAGACCGCAAGCTGACCCTCTACGACATCCTCGCCGGCATCGTCGACACCAGCAAAGACAAGAAAGCTGACCCAAAAAACATCGCCTACACGAAGAAGTTCGCGCCTCGTACTTCACCTGAGCCAGCTACGGCGGCTGCGCAGGGGGTTGAAAAGCCAGCGGCTGTGAATGCGGATGCGCGAGTTGAGCAAGCGGGTGCTACGTCCAGGGATGAGAAGGCAGCGGGATAAAAGAATGCTTCGGCCATCGCAGTGTGTGATGGCCGTATGGGTGGCTAAGCTTGATATTGCACGCACAACGGTAGGGAAATGCACGTCATCACTGAAAAGCGAATCTGGGAGGCAAAGAAGAAATGGCCACAATCGGCAACGGCTCTTGACGCTTGGTACCGCTTAATCAAAGCATCCAGGCTGAACGACTTTAGTGCGATGAGAGCGATGCTGCCTTCGACAGATAAAGTGGGGAAATTTCATGTTTTTGATATCGGCGGGAACAAGATCCGGTTGATTGCGTCGGTTAACTACTCAGCACAGAGGCTGTACATAAAGCATGTGTTCGACCATCGTGAATACGACAAAGGTAAATGGAGGGATGAGCAATGAGCGCGCTCATTAAGCAGGCTGCGGAGCACTGGCATCATTTGGCGCCATTACTGACTCGGCCTGAAACGGAAGCTGAATATGATCTGCTTGTCAGCGGGCTCGACGAACTTTTGGAGATCATCGGGGAGGATGAGCAGCACCCTCTGAATCGTCTCGCCATTTTGGTCAGCGAAATGATTGAAGCCTATGACCATGAGCATCGGCCCATGCCTATGGCCTCAGGCGCGGAGACACTGCGTTACCTGATGCACGAGCACGACCTTGGCCAAGGCGACTTGCCTGAAGTGGGGACGCAGTCCGTCATTTCCGAAATACTCTCAGGCGAGCGTCAGTTGAGCCTCAAGCAGATCCGCAAGATTTCGGAACGTTTCGGCGTGCCGGTAGAGGTCTTTATCTGACCTTGACTCATTCGCACTCACGACGAACAACTGATCTCCAGATGTTTGCCCCAATCCGGCGGCCGCTGTGCATAACTCTCCATTCCGGGCTGCTCCTCGAACGGGTTGCACAGCACCTGATGCAAACGGCGGACTTCGCTGTCGTCGCCTTGTTCGGCGGCTTCGATGGCGCGTTGGGCCAGGTAGTTGCGCAGGATGTACAGCGGATTGACCGCGTGCATGCGCGCACGACGATCCTCTTGGCTGGACTCGGGTTCGCGGGCGATGCGGGCTTGGTAGGCTTCGGCCCAAGCGTCGAAGCCAAGCATGTCGACGAAGTCGTCGCGCAACTTTCCTGCCGCGACTTCGGCTGATTCTTCCCCCAGATGGCGGAAAAACAAGGTGTAGTCGACGCCGCTGTTCTGCATCAGTTGGAGCAAGCGTGCGATCAGATCAGCGTCATCTTCTTCTGCCGTTGTCAGGCCTAGACGCCGACGCATCAGGTCCAGGTAATGCGCCTGATACAGCGGCAAAAACAGGCCCAGCGCCTCACGCAATGCCTCGACGCTGATGAAGGGTGTCAGCGCCTGGGCCAGCGCGCTGAGGTTCCACTGGCCAATCGGCACCTGGTTGCTGAAGGAGTAGCGGCCTTCGTGATCGGAATGGTTGCAGACGAAATGCTGGTCGAAGTCATCCAGAAACGCGAACGGACCGAAGTCGAAGGTGATGCCGAGAATTGACATGTTGTCGGTGTTCATCACGCCATGACAGAAGCCATAGGCCTGCCATTTCGCAATCAGCTCGGCCTGACGCTCGACGATCACGCGAAACATCGCCAGATGCGGTTCGGGCTGTTCCAGGCACTCGGGGTAGTGCAGGGACAATACGTGATCGGCCAGTTGCTTCAGCTGTTCCGGCTGTTTGGTGTAGAAGAAATACTCGAGGCTGCCGAAGCGCACGTGGCTTTGCGCCAATCGCAGCACCATCGCCGCACGCTCCTGGGTTTCACGCCACACCGGGGTGCTGGAGCCGATCACACAGGCCGCGCGACTGGTCGGTATACCCAAGGCATGCAGGGCTTCTGACGCCAGAAACTCGCGGATCGACGAGCGCAGGACAGCGCGACCATCGCCCATGCGCGAATACGGCGTCTGCCCGGCGCCCTTCAGGTGCAGATCCCAGTGTTCGCCGGCGTCGTTGTAGACCTCGCCGAGCAGTAAACCGCGGCCATCACCCAGGCGAGGGTTGTACGAACCGAATTGATGACCCGAATAAACCATCGCCCGCGGATCGGCCTCGGCCCACAGTTTGTGGCCGCTGAAAATTTCAGCAAACAGAGGGTCTTGTGCCTGAGCGAGGTCCAGATCGAGCAGCGCGAGTGCCGCCTCGCTGGCAACCACCAGCCGCGGGTCGGCAATGGGCTCGGGCAGGACGGTGGTGGAAAACGCATCGCCCAGACGGGCAAAACGATTATCGAAGGTCAGCTCGTCGAGGGCTTTCAAGGGATGCCTCCAGCAGAATGTCCGACCATTCTGCTGGGATTTTCCGGGTCAGTCGAGCCTGACTTCCGGCGGCTCCGGTGCATCTTTTGGCGCAGGGGGCACAGCAGCAGGCGGTGTGATGGTTTTCTGCTCGGGTTCAACGGGTACCATCTTGTACTCCTGTCCCTGCATGTTTTTGAGGTAAACCTCCATCTGCCGGAACGAGATATTGATGTGCTGCTTCTTGAATTCCTTATTGATAAACCGGTTGATCTCGTCGAGCACCGGGTTGCGGTCGCCCAGGTCACGTACGTGCATGCGCAGCTCGTGATCGAGGGTGCTTTCGCCAAAATTGAGGAAGTAGACGATCGGCTCGGGCTCTTTCAAGACTCGCGGATTGTCACGGGCGGCCTTGAGCAGCAGGTTGCGCACCAGGTCCAGATCCGAGCCGTAATCCACGCCCAGCTTGAGCGTGACGCGGGTGATGGTGTCCGTCAGCGACCAGTTGATCAGCTGCCCGGTGATGAACGTCTTGTTCGGGACAATGATGTCCTTGCGGTCGAAGTCGGTGATGGTGGTCGCGCGAATGCGGATCTTGCTGACCGTACCTGACAGCGCGCCGATGGTGATGGTGTCGCCGATCCGCACCGGGCGCTCGAACAGGATCATGATCCCGGAGATGAAGTTGGCGAAGATCTCCTGCATGCCGAAACCCAGGCCCACCGATAGCGCCGCCACCAGCCATTGCAGCTTGTCCCAGCTCACGCCGAGGGCCGAGAGTGTCGAAACAAAGCCCACGCCAGCGATGGTGTACGACAGCAACGTGGTGGTCGCGTATGAGCTGCCTTGCTTGAGATTGAGCTTCGACAGCACCAGCACTTCCAGCAGGCCCGGCAAGTTGCCGGCCAGCACAAAGGTGATGCCGATGATCACCAGCGCGCCGATAAGGTCGCCCAGGCTGATCGGCACCATGCTGATGTTGGCGCCTGTGCCGCTGGTGTACTCGTACAGCGTGATGTTATCGAGGTACGAGAACACCGAAATCAGGTCGGCCCAGACGAAGTAGAGCGCGCCGATGAAGCCGGCGATCAGGGCCAGACGAATCAGGCGCAACGACTGCTGGTTGACCTGTTCGATGTCCAGCGTCGGCTCCTCGATCAGCGTCTCGCCTTCGCCGGCTTCTTTCGCGGCCTGACGTTTGCTCAGCGCACGTTGATACGCCAGACGGCGCGCGGCGACGCTAAGCCCGCGTACGAAAGCGGCTTCGATCACCAGCCACAGCATGAGCAGATACAGTGTGTCGATCAGGCGATCACTGAGCTTCAGCGCCGTGTAGTAATAGCCAAAGCACACGGCGACGAACAGCGCGACGGGCAGGGCGGTGAAAGCCAGGCCCACTGCGCGGCGAAACAGCGAGGCACTGTGGTGGGTCGGGCTGGTGAGCAGCAGGCGCGCGAGCAGCCAGGTCATGAGGGCGTAGCAGGTCAGCACCACGGCGATGCCGATGACATCGTCGGCCAGTGCCGAGGGTTCGTGCTCGGCTACCGCAACCACCGTCACCAGCGCCAGCACCACAAGACCCAGACGGCGGATCCAGCCGCGCAGGAATTCCACCTGCGGTTTTTCCCAGCGGAAGTGCAATTGCGCCACGCCGCCCGGCGCAAGAATCCGGTAGGCGGTGTAGAACACCAGCCAGGCCAGCGCCACTTGCAGCAGTGCCGAGCCCAGATTGACGTTCTGCCCGCGAGCGTCGATCTGCAACGCGAACGCACACACCGCCAAGGTCAGCGACAACGGCATCGCCAGCAGCACGTTGATGAAAATCGCCAGCGGCGTCTGCCACTGCCTGTCCCGCTTGAAGTGGCCGATGTCGGCGTGCAGTCGATTGAGCTTGTCGTACAGCGCCTTGCGTTTCCACATCAGCGCGCCGATCACCAGAAACAGCGGCAGGAAGATCAGCGGGCGCTGGGTCAGCCCGTCGTAGAGTTCGCTGACGCTGGACGTCCATGGCAGGGTGGTGACCTGTTTGACGAGTCGCGGCTGGACGCGCTCGAACCATTCCAGGTCCAGCGGCTTGTTGCTCGGAATCCAGAACATCTGCTCATCGAGGGTGGCCCGCAGGCTGTTGGCCGTGCTGACCAGCTGTTTCTGATTGAGCTGCAGGGTGATGGATTCGTTGAGCAGGGCGCTGAGCTCTCGGTTCAGCCGCTCCAAAAGGTCGCTGCGGGTGGTGGCCAGATCGAGCAGCGTCTTGCGCAGCGCGGGCGTGACGTCTTCCGGCTTCTGCGTCGCCAGCAGTGTGTCGACGTATGCGCTTGGGCTGCTCATCTGCTCGCGCTGCTGATTGACCTCGAATTGGTACAGGCGGATGTCGGCGATTTCGTCGGCCAGACCGCTGTCGAGCTTGAGTTTGGGTAAGGATTGCTTCTGTTTGTAGAGGATTTTCGACAGCAGCAGACTGCCGCTCAATACGTTGATCTGCTCGTCGAGCGCCTGATCGGTTTGCGTGATGGCATCCAGCTGGGTCTTGGTCTTGAGGTTCTGCTGGGTCAGCTCGTTGAGGCGGTCGGTGCCACGCAGCAGGTAGTCGGAGAGCTTGAGGTTGGCGGCGCTTTCGGTCGCCAGCAGACTGCTGCCCCCGGCTTTCTGCGCTTCAAGGGACAACTGCGTCACGGTTTCCTGGGACTGGGCGCGACGCTTCTCGTTGATCAGCGTTTGCAGGTCCTGGATTTCCTGATCCTGTCGGTTGACCTTTTCCGTGAGCAGGTCGCGCTGGCTGCCGCCCAGGTCCTGCAACTGGCTGTTGCCGGCAAGCTCCTGACGGCGCAGTGCAATCAATGCGTTCAATGAGGCCTGTTCAGCGTTCAACGCGTTGCGCTGGTCGGCGTTGATGGCTTTGCCACCGTCCTTGCCGGACTTGAGGATGCCATTGATGGCCTGAATGCGCGTCTGGCTGCTGCTGATCTCGGCCTGGGCGCGTTCGGGCCGGGTCTGCGCGTTGATGGTCAGGCTGTTGGCGTCATTGAGGGCTTTTTGCAGATCAGCCTGCTGGGCGCTGCGCTGACTCAGTACTTGCTCAAGCTGCGGTACGTCCACATTGGCGTAACGCTGCGCGACCGGAATGACTTTACTGGCCTTGAGCTTGGTCAGCTCGCGCTGGTTCTCGGTGGTCTCCCGAGGTGCATCGGCGAGCTGCTTTTTCAGGTCTTCCAGCTTCTGCTGGTTGTCCTTCTGGCTGGACAGGAACGTCAGCGTCTGTTCCAGCACCTGCTGCAGCGCTTTCTGATCGTCAGCGGTCAGTTTGCGGTCGGCGATCTTGTCCAGGCTGCGCTGGACGGCCTCGCTGGACAGGGGAGGCGTATCGGCGGCGTGGGCCGGTACGGACGACAGGCAAAGCCCAAGCAGGGCCGAGGCAAAAAGGTTACGCAGCGTGGACATAGACACCGGGTCGAGCGAGCAGAAATGGGGGGCAGTTTAAAGGAACAGCGCGGGTCCCGGGCTGCTTCCTTCGGGGAATCTGACGCCCACTTTGAGGATCTTGTTCCCGTCCATAACCGCAACCGTCCAAATAGTTCCATTCCATTCGATCTGGTCACCCACGATCGGCGCCCCGCGATTCTTCTGAATGATGAACTGACTCAGCGGCATGCCTGGATCCAGCCCGTCGAGTTTAAGACCGTAGAGTGCCGCGACAGCCCCCAGCTCAGCGTCTCCTTCCAGTACGAAGTCACCGAAGAAGCGCAGATCCAGACCACGTTGCGGCGCCTGACTGAATAGCTTGCCGAGGGCAGGAAGGTCGTGTTCATGGCCGATGACGCACAGCAGATCGCCGACTTCCAGCACCGTACTACCCGACGGGTGGAGCAGTTGCTGGCCACGAAAGAGGGCTGCGATTCGCGTGCCTTCCGGCATTTTCAACTCGCGCAGTGCGGCGCCGATGCACCACTTTTCGGCGCCAAGGCGATACACGAACAGCTCCCACTCACTGGTGACATGCACTTCCAGCGCTGCGCGGGAAATCGGCGCCGGATCAGGCGGCACCGTCACTTTCAGCCACTTCGCCACCCACGGCAGGCTCGTGCCCTGAACCAGCAGCGACACCAGCACGATGAAGAACGCGAGATTGAAGTACAGCTGGGCATGGGGCAGCCCGGCCATCAGCGGGAACACCGCCAGAATGATCGGTACCGCGCCACGCAAACCGACCCAGGCGATAAAGGCTTTTTCGCGACCGTGGAACACCCGGAAAGGCAGCAGCCCGGCCAGCACCGACAGCGGCCGCGCCACCAGAATCATCCACAGCGCCAGGCCCAGGGCCGGCAGCGCGATCGGCAACAAATCGTGGGGCGTGACCAGCAGGCCGAGCACAAGGAACATGCCGATCTGCGCCAGCCAGGCCATGCCGTCGAGCATGTGCAGAATGCCGTGGCGGCTGCGAATAGGCTTGTTGCCCAGTACCAGGCCGCACAGGTAAACCGCGAGAAAGCCGCTGCCGTGAATGGCGTTGGTCAGTGCGAAGACGACGAGACCGCCGGCCACCACCAGAATCGGGTACAGGCCGTTGGCGAGGTTAATCCGGTTGACCAGTTGCAGCATGATCCAGCCGCCGCCCAGCCCGACGATGCCGCCGATGCCGAATTCCTGAATCAGGTGGCCCAGCAGGCTCCAGTGCAGGCCGGTCTGGCCGCTGGACAGCATGTCGATCAACGTGACCGTGAGGAATACCGCCATCGGGTCGTTGCTGCCGGATTCGATTTCAAGGCTGGCCGTCACCCGTTCGTTGAGGCCTTTGCCGCCCAGCAGCGAGAAGACGGCAGCGGCGTCTGTGGAACCGACGATGGCGCCGATCAGCAGGCCCTGAATGATGTTGAGGTTGAATAGCCAGGCGGCGACCATGCCAGTCAGCCCCGTGGTGATCAGCACCCCGACTGTCGCCAGCGACAAGGCTGGCCAGAGTGCGACCCGGAAACTCGCCACCCGTGTGCGCAGGCCGCCGTCGAGGAGGATGACCGCCAGCGCGAGGTTGCCGACCAGATAGGCCGTCGGGTAATTATCGAAGATGATGCCGCCGCCATCGACACCGGCGACCATGCCGACCGCCAGGATGATCACCAGAATGGGAATGCCAAGGCGGGAGGACAGCGAGCTGACCAGAATACTTGCACCCACCAGCAACGCGCCGATCAGGAACAGGCTGTTGATGGTCGTGGCATCCAAGGGCGGTACTCCAGAAACGAATTCGAACAGACGAGGGCGCGAACTGACCATGCAGTCCGCGTGCCAAGGGATTTAACCTGTTGAATTGCATGGCTGTCAAAGCGTAATTCTTGACGGCCGGGCACTGGGTGCCGCGAGATAGACTCATATCAAGAGGCCGCTGCGCAACGGTTGGTCAACCGTTCAGCGCCCACTTGCGGGGGTGACGGCGCCATGGCAACGATAAATATGCAGGGCAGATAAAGCGGGGAAATCTGATCACGTGTGGTGTTCATCAGCAGGCAGCGATCCGCGCCATGCAGGTTTCAAGCACAGCAACAGCTGCCTCTTCAGACGAGCGACAGCTCAAGCAGATAGCCAGGCGCTACGTTGCTGATGATCCCGATCTCCTGCGCCCAACTTTGTAAGTTACGCAGAGCTCAGTCGCTTAAAACCAGGCTTCCTGCATGGAGAGGCACGCGTCATCGCGCCGCTCGAGAATGGCCAGTTCGTGATGGCAGCCCGGCACTTCCCACGTCAGGAAGAACCGTGCGGCTTGCAGTTTGCCGTTGTAAAAGTCGGTGTCGACATCCCGCCCGTGATTCAAACCTTCCTGCGCACGAATGGCCTGTTCCAGCCAGCGCCAGCCAATCACCGCGTGCCCGAAGGCCTTCATGTACAGCGCGGAGTTGGCCAGTGTCGCGTTGACCTTGCCTTGGCTCAGGTCGGTGAGCAGGCCGAGGGTGACCGCTTGCAGGCGGGCGACCAGTTGCTCCAGCGGCTGTCGCAGAGCGGTCAGCGATTCATGTGCCTGCGCGCGCTCGCAGGTGTCAGCGATCAGGCGAATCAGTTGCTTGAGCCCGTCGCCACCGTTCTGGGCCAGTTTCCGGCCCAGCAGATCCAGCGACTGAATGCCGTGGGTGCCTTCATGAATCGGGTTCAGGCGGTTGTCGCGGTAGTACTGCTCCACCGGGTACTCCCGGGTGTAGCCGTGGCCGCCGAGAATCTGGATCGCCAGTTCGTTGGCCTTCAGGCAAAACTCCGAGGGCCAGGATTTGACGATGGGCGTCAGCAGATCAAGCAGCTCGTGGGCGTGTTTTCGCACATCTTCGCTTTCGCCCGTTTGTGTGTCGTCGAACAGACGAGCGGCGTAAAGGCCCAGGTCGAACGAGCCTTCGACGTAAGCTTTTTGGGTCAACAGCATGCGTTTGACGTCGGCGTGCTGAATGATGGACACCGGCGAGCCGTCCGGTGATTTGCTGTCAGGCAGTCGGCCTTGCGGACGTTCGCGGGCGTATTCCAGCGAGTAGAGGTAACCGGCGTAACCCAGCATGACTGCGCCCATGCCGACACCGATACGTGCCTCGTCCATCATCTGGAACATGCAGCTCAGGCCCTGATGGGGCTTGCCCACGAGGTAGCCGACGCAGTTGCCGTTGTCGCCGAAGTTCAGCGCGGTGGACGTGGTGCCGCGCCAGCCCATCTTGTGAAACAGGCCGGCCAGAATGACGTCGTTGCGCTCGCCGAGGCTGCCGTCGTCGTTAACCAGAAACTTCGGGACGATGAACAGGGAAATGCCTTTCACCCCCGCCGGTGCGTCGGGCAGTTTGGCGAGGACCAGATGGACGATGTTTTCGGAGAGTGGGTGATCGCCGCCCGAGATAAAAATCTTGTTGCCGCGCAGGCGATAGCTGCCATCTTCGGCGGGCTCGGCGCGGGTGCGAATGTCCGACAGCGACGAGCCGGCGTGGGGTTCGGTCAAGGCCATGGTGCCGAAGAAACGACCCTCGATCATCGGTTGCAGAAAGCGCCGCTTTTGCTCGTCGGTGCCGAAGTTTTCAATGAGATTCGCCGCGCCCATGGTCAGGAACGGATAGGACGACGTCGCGGTGTTTGCTGACTGGAAATGGGCAAAGCAGGCCTGGGACAGTAACGTCGGCAGCTGCATGCCGCCCGCTTCGAAGTCCCGGGCGGCGTTGAGAAAACCGGCTTCCAGAAAGGCATCCACGGCGGGTTTCACTTCCGGGATCAGCACCGCTGCGCCGTTCTCATAGCGCGGCTCGTTCTCGTCGTTTTTACGGTTGTGGGGGGCGAAGTATTTCTCTGCAATGCTGCGCGCTGTGCTGATCGCCGCATCGAAGGTTTCCCGGCTGTGCTCGGCAAAACGCTCGCGTTGGGTCAGCGCCTCGGCGTCCAGCACCTCATACAGCTCGAAAGCCAGATTGCGGGAACTGAGCAGCGTCTCGGACATGGCGGCATACCTTTCTTGGGAATGCCTTCGAGTCTAGGGCCGAGGGGGAGGGGTGAACAGGATGATTGATGCGGGTGATGGAGGTATCAAACGATCAAGGCAGGCTCGCCGAATTCGGTGTAGGAGCGCGCTTGCCCGCGAACGCGTCAGGTCAAACACTGCTGGGGTGTCTGACCGAATGCATTCGCGGGCAAGCGCGCTCCTACAATGGGGCTGCGTTACCCGATCGTCATGAGGCTCGCGTTACCGCCCGCTGCCGCAGTGTTGACGCTCAGCGCACGCTCGATCACCAGACGCTCCAGCGCGATGTTGGTTTCGCCTTTGGACAGGCCGTGAACGCCGACAATAGCGCCGCCTCGTTGAGCGACCTGTTCGCAGATGGCGCGCAGTTGATCGGAATCACCGTGGTGCAATACCGCATCGATGGCGACCTCATCCTTGTTCCAGTCGGCGACCAGCTTGATGCGCGACTGAACGTCCTTCGGCAGGCGATTGCGCAGCGACTTGCCCGGCTCAATGTCCGGCACGATAGCTGTACTGCCCACCGCCATCACGGCGGCCAGTTGCGCCAGCAGATCCGTCTCGTCTTCGGCCAGGCACAGCACGTGCTCACGCGGCAGGATGCTATAGCTGTTGCGCTCACCCGTCGGCCCCGCGAGCGTGCGGGTCACGCCGCTTTGGGATTGCTCGGCGAACTCGCTGCAAAGAGCCTCCAGGTCGCCGAGTTGCTGGCTGCTTGCCCAGGCTTTGAGCGCATTCAGCGGCTTGAGCATTGCCTCTCGCATGCGGGTGTCCGGCGCCTGTTGCGCATCGCGGGCGGCGAAGGATTTCTGCACGGCATCGGCGGGACGCGTCGACAGCAAACGGTACAGGTAGAGCGGGCCGCCGGCTTTCGGGCCGGTGCCCGACAAACCTTCGCCACCGAACGGCTGCACACCCACCACGGCGCCAACGATGTTGCGGTTGACGTACATGTTGCCGGCGTTGACGTTGTCGATGACCTTGGCGATGGTCTCGTCGATGCGTGTGTGTACGCCCAGTGTCAGGCCGTACCCGGAGGCGTTGATCTGTGCGATCAGTTGATCCAGCTCCCGACGCTTGTAGCGAACGACGTGCAGCACCGGGCCGAAGATTTCCCGTTGCAGCTCGTCGAAGCTGTCCAGCTCGATCAGCGTCGGCATCACGTAAGTGCCGCGTTTGATCTCGTCGCTGTCGGCAATGGCGACCTGATACACATTGCGGCCTTTGTCGCGCATCGCCTGAATGTGTTTCTCGATACCAGCCTTGGCTTCCTGATCGATCACCGGGCCAATGTCCACCGACAGGCGCTCCGGGTTACCGAGGCGGCTCTCGGCCATCGCACCTTTGAGCATCTCGATGACGCGATCTGCGGAATCTTCCTGCAAGCACAGCACACGCAGCGCGGAGCAGCGTTGGCCGGCGCTGTCGAACGCCGAAGACACCACGTCGATGACCACTTGTTCGGTCAGGGCCGAGGAGTCGACGATCATCGCGTTCTGGCCGCCGGTTTCAGCGATCAGCGGAATCGGCCGGCCCTGGGCATCGAGACGGCCGGCGACGTTGCGTTGCAGCAAACGGGCAACTTCGGTGGAACCGGTGAACATGACGCCCTTGACGCGATCATCGCCGACCAGCCGCGCGCCGACCGTTTCACCCCGGCCCGGCAGCAATTGCACCACGCCTTCGGGAATACCGGCTTCGAGCAGAATGCGGACAGCCTGTGCGGCAATCAGCGGTGTCTGCTCGGCGGGTTTGGCGAGTACCGGGTTGCCGGCCGCCAGCGCTGCCGCGACCTGACCGCTGAAAATCGCCAGCGGGAAGTTCCACGGGCTGATGCACACCACCGGCCCCAGAGGGCGGTGAGCATCGTTGCTGAAATCGTTGCGTGCCTGTACCGCGTAGTAACGCAGGAAATCCACCGCCTCGCGCACTTCGGCGATGGCGTTGGCGAACGTCTTGCCAGCTTCGCGAGCGAGCAGGCCCATCAACGGTTGAATCTCGGCTTCCATCAGGTCGGCGGCACGCTCGAGGATCGCGGCACGTTCGGCGGGCGGTGTTGCTTGCCAGATCGGTCCGGCGCTGAGGGCGCTGAGCAGCGCGTTATCGACGTCTTCCAGACTCGCTTCCTGCACGTGACCGACCACGTCACGCAGATCGGACGGGTTCAGGACCGGCGTTTCAGTGCCAGCGCTGACCGGGCTGCCCAGCATCGGGCCGGCCTTCCAGTCGTTGTGCGCCGTGGCGAGCAGGGCCGAAGACAGCGAGGCGAGGCGATGTTCGTTGGCCATGTCGATGCCGGCGGAGTTGGCGCGCTCACTGCCATACAGGTCGCGGGGCAACGGAATGCGTGGATGCGGCAGGCCGAATCCGCCTTCCTGGGTGGCCATGCGCTCGATGCTGGACACTGGATCGGCCACCAATTCCTGTATTGAAATCGATTGATCGGCGATGCGGTTGACGAAGGACGTGTTGGCGCCGTTTTCCAGCAGTCGACGCACCAGATACGCCAGCAGCGTTTCGTGGGTGCCGACCGGTGCGTACACGCGGCACGGTCGGTTCAGCTTGCCGTCAGCGACTTTGCCTACGACCTGTTCATACAAGGGCTCGCCCATGCCGTGCAGGCACTGGAACTCGTACTGGCCGGGGTAATAGTTCTGACCGGCGATGTGGTAAATGGCCGACAACGTGTGGGCGTTGTGGGTCGCGAACTGCGGGTAGATGACTTCCGGCACCGACAGCAGTTTGCGTGCGCAGGCGATGTAGGAAACGTCGGTGTAAACCTTGCGCGTGTAGACCGGGTAGCCTTCCAGGCCTTCGACCTGAGCGCGTTTGATTTCGCTGTCCCAGTACGCGCCTTTCACCAGACGGATCATCAGGCGATGGCGACTGCGGCGCGCCAGGTCAATGACGTAGTCGATCACGTAAGGGCAGCGCTTCTGATACGCCTGAATCACAAAACCGATGCCGTTCCAGCCGGTCAGTTGCGGTTCGAAGCACAGGCGTTCGAGCAGATCCAGCGACAGCTCCAGGCGATCGGCTTCTTCGGCGTCGATGTTCAGGCCGATGTCGTATTGCTTGGCCAGCAGGGTCAGCGACAGCAGACGCGGGTACAACTCGTCCATCACGCGCTCGTATTGCGCCCGGCTGTAACGCGGGTGCAAGGCGGACAACTTGATGGAGATGCCCGGGCCTTCATAGATGCCACGGCCGTGGGACGCTTTGCCGATCGAGTGGATGGCTTGCTCGTAGGATGCCAGGTATTTCTGCGCGTCATGCTCGGTCAGCGCCGCTTCGCCGAGCATGTCGTAGGAGTAACGGAAACCTTTCGCTTCGAACTTGCTGGCGTTGGCCAGGGCTTCGGCGATGGTTTCTCCAGTGACGAACTGCTCGCCCATCAGGCGCATGGCCATGTCCACGCCTTTGCGGATCATCGGCTCACCGGATTTGCCGATGATGCGGCTGAGCGAGGAGGTCAGGCCGGCCTCGTTGTGGGTGCTGACCAGTTTGCCGGTCAGCAACAGGCCCCATGTGGCGGCATTGACGAACAGCGACGGGCTGTTGCCCAGATGCGGGTGCCAGTTGCCGGTGCTGATCTTGTCGCGGATCAATGCGTCGCGGGTACCTTTGTCGGGGATGCGCAGCAGGGCTTCGGCCAGGCACATCAGCGCCACGCCTTCCTGGGATGACAGCGAGAATTCCTGCAGCAGGCCCTGAACGATGCCGGCGCGGCCACCAGCGCTCTTCTGATTGCGCAGCTTTTCAGCGATTGATGCCGCCAGCTTGTGGGTGGCATCGGCCATCGGCGCAGGGAGGCGCGCCTGTTCGATGAGCATCGGCACCACTTCAGGCTCGGGACGGCGGTAGGCGGAGGTGATCGCCGCACGCAGGACTGACTGGGGAAGGATGCTCTCGGCGAATTCAAGAAATGCCTGATGGCCGTTGTCGGCGGGCAGGTCACCCTGATCATCGGCATCTTTGCCACCCTGACCACTGAGTTCATTCAGGGTCGCACCGCCCTCGAGCTTCTCCAGATAATTGAAGATCGCCTGCTTGATCAGCCAGTGGGGCGTCCGGTCAATGGAATGCGCCGCCGCTTTCAAGCGCTCGCGGGTGGGGTCGTCGAGTTTGACACCGAGGGTGGTGGTGGCCATTTCTTATCCTCATGACAGCCACGGTCATGTGGCTTAGCTGCGGCAAGATTAGCTGCGGGATCGAAAGGGTGCAACCGGGTGCAACCGCTTTTTTCAAAGTGTTTCCAGAGTGCCCCGTATTGAGCCAAAGTGGCCATGGCGCGCCCGGTTAGGGTGCCCATTGAATCTCGGCTCTATTGGGCAATTCCCCCGCAAATACTGCGCCGATGGCATTTTGATCTAAATTGTAAAAAAGCCCCGGAATGCCGGTTTTCGGGTTGCACCTGCTCCGGAATGTCCTCTAGGATGCGCCGCTTTGGTGCATTCAAGCGGTGTGCAGCGGCAAGCTCTTTGCCAGCCCGCGACATACGCGAGCGGCCTTGCGCAAACCTGATGCCTCAGGCGAACTTCGCCCTGCTCGCGCCTATAAAAACAACGCCGGAACCTAACCGATGAGTGTCAGCAACCCTACCTTGATCACCTTCGTGATCTACATCGCCGCAATGGTCCTCATAGGACTCATGGCCTACCGCTCCACCAACAATCTCTCGGACTACATTCTCGGCGGGCGCAGCCTCGGCAGTGTGGTTACGGCGCTTTCAGCCGGTGCATCGGACATGAGCGGCTGGCTGCTCATGGGCCTGCCGGGCGCAATCTACATGTCCGGTCTGTCGGAAAGCTGGATCGCCATCGGGCTCATCATCGGCGCCTACCTGAACTGGCTGTTCGTTGCCGGTCGCCTGCGGGTACAGACCGAACACAACGGCGATGCGCTGACCCTGCCGGATTACTTTTCCAGCCGCTTCGAAGACAACAGCGGTTTGCTGCGAGTGATTTCGGCCATCGTGATTCTGGTGTTTTTCACGATCTACTGCGCCTCCGGCATCGTCGCCGGCGCGCGGCTGTTCGAGAGCACCTTCGGCATGTCCTACGAAACCGCATTATGGGCGGGCGCTGCGGCGACGATTGCCTACACCTTCGTTGGCGGTTTCCTGGCCGTCAGCTGGACAGACACCGTGCAGGCGACCCTGATGATCTTCGCGCTGATCCTCACGCCAATCATCGTGCTGTTGGCGACAGGCGGGGTCGACACCACGTTCATGGCGATCGAAGCGCAGGACCCGAGCAACTTCGACATGCTCAAGAACACCACCTTCATCGGCGTCATTTCGCTGATGGGCTGGGGCTTGGGCTATTTCGGTCAACCGCACATTCTGGCGCGCTTCATGGCCGCGGACTCGGTCGGGTCGATCGCCAAGGCGCGTCGTATTTCCATGACCTGGATGATCCTCTGCCTGGGCGGCACCGTCGCCGTGGGCTTCTTCGGCATCGCCTACTTTTCGGCGCACCCTGAGGTGGCGGGGCCGGTGACCGAAAACCACGAGCGCGTCTTCATCGAGCTGGCCAAGATCCTGTTCAATCCCTGGATTGCCGGCGTCCTGCTCTCGGCCATCCTGGCGGCGGTCATGAGCACGCTGAGCTGTCAGTTGCTGGTGTGTTCAAGTGCGCTGACCGAAGACTTCTACAAAGCCTTTCTGCGCAAAAGCGCGTCCCAGACAGAGCTGGTGTGGGTCGGCCGGGCCATGGTCCTGCTGGTGGCGCTGATCGCGATCGCCCTGGCGGCGAATCCGGAAAACCGCGTGCTGGGTCTGGTCAGCTACGCGTGGGCCGGATTCGGCGCGGCATTCGGGCCGGTGGTACTGATCTCGGTGATCTGGAAAGGCATGACCCGCAACGGCGCGCTGGCGGGGATTCTGGTCGGCGCGATCACGGTCGTGGTGTGGAAGCATTTCGAACTGCTGGGCCTGTACGAAATTATCCCCGGCTTTATCTTCGCCAGTATCGCCATCGTGGTCTTCAGCACGATCGGCAAAGGCCCGACGCCGGGCATGCTGACGCGATTTGAAGCAGCGGAAAAAGAGTACAGGGCGGCGTAAGGGCTGCCTGCTCAGGAGCCCGAGCGACACACACGCTCGGGCTCCCTTGCGCGCGCATCAGCTCTTGTTGTGGTCGGCGTCCAGGTTGAAGAACATGGTCTTGCCGCCTTCGCTGGTGTAGCCCGTGTTGTCCTGGGTGTAGACCCCGGCCTTGAAGTACAGCTGCTGTTTGCTCCAGGTGGCGCTGATCCGGTCATTCCAGGCCATGCCATGGGCGGTCACGCTGAGCAGCCCGGCTTTATTAAGGTGGATGACGTAGTTGAACGTCTCGTTAAGGCTGACGTTTTCCGCCACCGTGATCACACGCGCTTTTTTGTCGGTGGGGTGGTAGCGGACCTTGGCGACGATGTTGCCCATGTGCGTCGCTTCCAGGTACTGATATTCGAGCTTCAACAGCGGCTGGGTGCTCTCGTAGACATGAATCTGACCGATGACAACCCTGCCGGAAGACGGCACCTGAAGAACCTTGAGCTTGGCATTCAGGTAATTATCGGCGTCCTGGTAGTACCAGTTGTGCAGCGTGCCGTTGGACCAGGTCTCTCGCAGTTCGGTGCGTGGGTAGATCGCGTTGGCGGTCTTGCTGCCGGTGACCGGTGCCCAGAATGTGATGTTCGATGAGCCGGACTTGAAGTACTTGCCGTCGTAACCTTGAAGCAGTTGTTGTGTCTCGATAGTGGCGGGGGGCGAGCCCACTGGAATGCTCAGATTCCACGTTCCCAAATCAATCATGTCTAGTCGTCCGGTATGTCTCAATGCCAGCAAAGTCGCGGGCGCAAGGGGTTGTGGGGCGCTTTTTATACGGTTCACCGCCGCGTTTGTTAATGCGATTCCGTCGAACGGTTGACGTCAAAGTGCCGCTACTTTTGCTGCAGCTCAGGGCGGTGCTGACATTGAGCGCCATTACCGTTAGTCGGTTGAATGGCACTTTTTAAAGGGCACTGCTATGGCCGCCTTCTTTTTTCGTCAATCGAAGCTAGAGTAATGGCCAATCAGTCCATCAGCGGGGCCGTTCCCCGGGCAGTCAAGTGAATGATGAGTAGCAGCATGGAATGCGTGCAGTCCCTGCCACAAAGTGGCAAATCAGTATTGTTGGTCGTTGATGATTACCCGGAAAATCTGGTGACCATGTGCGCTGTCCTGCAGCGACAGGATCGGGAAATCATCACTGCCGCCTCAGGCATGGAAGCGTTGGGTATTTTGCTGGACCGAGATGTCGATCTGGTGCTTCTCGATGTGCAGATGCCGGACATGGATGGCTTCGAAGTCGCCCGCCTCATGCGTGGCAGCCTGCGAACCCGGTTGACGCCGATCATCTTCCTCACGGCCAACGAACAATCCCGCGATTCGGTGCACAAGGGCTACGCCAGCGGCGCAGTCGATTACCTGTTCAAACCGTTCGACCCCAATATTCTCAGACCCAAGGTACAGGCGCTTCTGGAGCAGCAGCAAAATCGGCGTGCCCTGCAGAAGCTGAGCCGCGAGCTGGAATCGGCGCGGGCCTTCAATGCATCGGTGCTGGCGAACGTGGCCGAAGGCATTCTTGTCGTCACCGAAGACGGCGTCATCAGCTTCGCCAATCCGGCGATCTGCCGTTTGCTGGGCATGACCGACGGCGAGCTGCGCGGCACTGGTTTGTGCGCTTATCTGCACGAGCCCAGCGTCGGCGAATGGTCCGACTCCGGCTTTTATCATCACTATCGCCGTGCCGACACCTACCGCGTCCACGATGCCGTGCTGCGAACGCCCGAGGGTCGCCAGGTCCCGGTCGCGTTGTCGTGCGCGCCGCTGCCCGCCGAGCAGCGCGCCATGGTGCTCAGCGTGCTCGACATGTCGGTGGTGCGTGACCTCTACCGTCAGCTCGAACATCAGGCCGTGACGGATTCCCTCACCGGCCTGCTCAACCGCCGTGGTTTCTATCAGACGGTCGAAGGGATGCTGCTGCGCAACGAGCACGCGGGCAAATACCTGGTCGTGTTGTACCTGGACCTCGACGGCTTCAAGGATGTGAATGATTCCCTGGGCCACGACGCCGGCGATCAGGTGTTGCAATGGGTCGGCGCGCAATTGAAAGACTGCCTGCGTCCTTACGATGTGCTTGCGCGCATGGGCGGCGACGAGTTTGTGGTGGTCATCGACGGGCTGGACTTCCCCGAGCACGCCGCCAAGGTCGCCGAGAAACTCATCGAGCGGGTTTCCGCGCGGCGCATGATTGACGGGGTAGAGGCCACACTCGGCGCGAGTATCGGCATCGCGGTTTACCCGGACTGCGGCACCAATCTGGATGGCCTGCTGCGTGCGGCGGACATCGCGATGTACGAAGCCAAGCGCGCAGGGCGCCAGCAGTACCGTTTCTTCGATCAGTACATGAATGGCCGCGCACGCTCCCGTCTGATGCTCGAAGAGAGCGTGCGCACGGCGATTGATGGCAAAGACTTTTCCATGGTCTACCAGCCGCAGGTCAACGTGGTCACCGGCAAGACGCGGGGCTTCGAGGCGCTGCTGCGCTGGCATCATCCGGACGCGGGCGACGTGCCGTCAGGTGTGTTTATTCCGCTGCTGGAAGA
The DNA here is from genome assembly GCF_050268485.1 of Pseudomonas sp. NPDC078416. NCBI lineage: Bacteria > Pseudomonadati > Pseudomonadota > Gammaproteobacteria > Pseudomonadales > Pseudomonadaceae > Pseudomonas > Pseudomonas sp. NPDC078416. The sequence continues at coordinate 462,401 of NZ_JBNNGV010000001.1, forward strand.
GACGCGGCTGATCAACAAGCTCGGCAGCTGGATTTTCGAACAGGGTGCGGCGCAGCGCCAACGCTGGAGCGACGTATTCCCGGACGATCTGGTCATGAGCGTCAGCGTAAGCCCTGCGCAATTCAGCCTGCCGAACCTGGCGGCGGAGCTGCAGCGCGCGATGCAGATACACGGCCTGAAACCTCGGCAGCTGGAAGTCGAGATCACCGAGCCGTCGCTGGTCCACAATCTGGTGCACAGCCGCAAGCAACTGCAGGACCTGCATGACATCGGCGTGCGTGTGTCGCTGGACGATTTCGGCGCAGGCGACAGCTCCCTTGCCCATCTGCGCAACCTTGATCTGGACACCCTGAAACTCGATCGGCACTTCATTGGCGGCATGCTGGGATCGTCCCGCGACCTGGCCGTCGCGCGCAGCATCATTGACCTATGTCGCATGCTCGATATCGAGGTGGTTGCGGAGGGCGTCGAAACCTACGAGCAGTATGAGTGGCTGGTCGACAACGGCTGTCAGATCATTCAGGGCTTCCTTATTGCTCATCCGATGCCGCCCCTTGAGGCAGAGCGTTTTGTCGAGCCGGTCGATCTGCCGGTCGCGTTACAGCTGCTCGGGCAGGACTGACGCGGTAGACTCGCGCTTTTCCCGCTACCCGATCCGACCATGACTGTCACCACGCCCATGCCGCTCAAATACCTGCAGGCCTATCCTGAAGGTCTGCAGGATCAGGTTCGGCAACTGATCGCGCAGAACCGGCTGACGGATTACCTGCAGCAGCGCTATCCCGATCGTCACGAAATCCAGAGCGACAAGGCGCTGTACGCCTATGCGCTGTCGCTCAAACAGGAATACCTGCGCAACGCGCCGAACATCGACAAAGTGCTGTTCGATAACCGCCTGGACCTGACCCACCGCGCGCTGGGCCTGCACACCACCGTGTCGCGGGTGCAGGGCGGCAAGCTCAAGTCCAAGAAGGAAATCCGCGTGGCGGCGTTGTTCAAGGAGGCCGCGCCGCAGTTTCTGAAGATGATCGTGGTCCACGAACTGGCGCATTTCAAAGAGTCGGATCACAACAAGGCCTTTTATCAGTTATGCGAACACATGCAGCCGGGCTATCACCAGCTGGAATTCGACCTGCGCATCTACCTGACCTGGCGGGACATGCAGACGACGGCGCGCTGATCAGCCGCTAACGCTTTTCAAGGAAGTTTTGATGGAAGTCAGCAAGACCAAAAGCAGTTTTTACCGCCGCCTGTATGTCGCGTATCTGATCGACAGCGGCATCGCCAGCAGCGTACCGGCCCTGACCGATGTCACCGGCATGCCCCGTCGCACCGCCCAGGACACCATCGCGGCGCTGGCTGATCTGGATATTGTCTGCGAATTCGAACAACTCGATGGCGCCCGCAATCATGCCGGCGGTTACCGGATTCGTGACTGGGGCGCGATTGACCGCCGCTGGATCGAGGGCAATCTGCAGGCCCTCAAGATGGTGCTGGGGTATCCGTGACGGCGTGTCAGGGGCGTTGACTCAAGAGCTTCCCGGCTAAAGCCGGTCCTACGAAGGGCGCCAGGGCCCGCGCGCCGGATCAGTCCAGATCCCGACGCATGCTGATGTGGGGAATGCCGTCCTCGACGTACACCTCGCCCACCGGATTGAAGCCGTAGCGGCTGTAGTAACCCTGCAAATGGGCCTGGGCCGACAGAAAGATCGGCTGGTCCGGCCATTGGCGTTCCGCGTGCACCAACGCCTGAACCATCAGCTCATGGCCCATTCCCTTGTTGCGCATTGACGGTGCGGTCACCACGCGGCCGATGGTCACGTCGCCGTTCTGCTGGATCGGGTCAAGCAAACGCAGGTAAGCGACCAACTGATCATTCTGCCAGGCCATCAGATGGCAAGTATCGCCCAGCAAATCCTGACCATCGACGTCCAGATACCAGCATTTCTGCTCCACCACGAACACCTGCGCCCTCAGTTGCAGAACGGCGTACAGCTGCTCTTTTCCAAGGTCGGTATGGTGTTTGCAAATCCAGTTGATAGACATGACGCCGGCCTGCGAGAAGAAGTGGATGCAGGATACTAAACGCATATCGGCGCCAGCCCAAATTCGCGGCGAGCAGGGCTCGACACTGATTCAATCAACGGTGCGTCATTTTGTTGAACTGCGGCACAAACATCGCCGTGTTATGAGTTGTGCAATGCGCAAAATGCGTCTTCACTGAAGGCCAGTTGCCACAAGGAAGCTGAGCATGTCGCGTTTGCTGTGCGCCGCAGGGCTGTTGGGAATGATGCTGATAGCCCAGGGCGCTGTCGCGCAGACACTGCGTCTTGCCGGCGATGCATGGGCGCCTTATGCCGACGTGTCATTGCTGCACGACGGGCTTTCCACCGACCTGATTCGCACCGCGCTGGGCCGCGCCGGCTATGACACCGAATACGAGCAGGTCCCCTGGGCGCGGGCGATACACGGGCTGAGCGAAGGGCGATACGACATCGTTATCAACGCCTGGTACAGCGAAGACCGCACGCGCATCGGGGTTTTTTCCGCGCCGTACCTGATCAACCGCCTGCGCTTCCTGAAGCGCAAAGACGCCTCCATCGACTTTCAGAACCTGTCGCAGCTGCACGGCTATTCGATCGCCGTCGTGCGCGGATACGCCTATTCGCCTGAATTCGACGCCGATGCCGAGCTGAAAAAGGTGCCGGTGGCGGGTTTCTCGACCGCCGTCAGAATGCTTGCAGCGGGCAGGGTCGACCTGACGGTGGAAGACGAGTACGCGGCGCGGTTCGCCCTCAATCGCGAGCCGGCGGACGTGCAGGCCAACGTTGAATTCCTGCCCAGGTCACTGAGCGAGAACAGTCTGCACATGCTGGTCAGCATCAAGCGGGCGGATCATCAGCAGATCGTTCTGGATTTCGACAAGGCAATCGCCGACATGAAAGCCGACGGCACGTACGACAGGCTCATCAAGCTGCACGGTCTGTGATGTCGGGTTCTTTGACCGGTTCTTTGATCAAGTGCGCTGCCAGGGTGCGCAGTGGCCCTAACTGACTGCAGATCAGCGCCAGTTGGGTTTGCACCAGCCGTTGCCCCTCGTCGATTTCTTCCGGCATCTGTTCCAGGCTCGTCGCCAGCGCTTCTTCGGCATCGCTTTGCACCGCCACCGGCTCACGCATCGCCAGGCTTTGGGCGATTTCATCGATGCTCGCGGCAAGGCTGGCACCGGCGCCTTCAATCAGATGCTCGCGTACTTCGGGCGGCAGCGGTGCGTCCCGATGCGCGCCCAGACCCGACAGGTAACTGAGCAAGGTGTGTGACAGCACCAGGAAGCGGAAACCCACGTCGGCCTCTTTGCGGAAATGCCCCGGCTCCATGAGCATGTTGGCCAGCGTGGTGGAAAGCGCCGCGTCGGCGTTATGGGCGTTGCGGCGGGCGAGTCGATAGGCCAGATCGTCGCTCTTGCCGTTTGCGTATTGCTGCATGATCTGGCGCAGGTAAATGCTGTTGCACGACAGCGTGTTGGCCAGCACCTTGTTCAGCCGGCGACCTTGCCAGTCGGGCAGGAACAGGAACACCGCCAGGCCGGCGATGAGGCTGCCCAGCAGCGTGTCCAGCAGGCGCGGCAGGAATACGCCGTAGCCGTCGCCGACCTGATTGAAGCAGAACAGAATCATCACCGTAATCGCCGCCGTCGACAGCGTGTAGCGCGTGGTGCGGTTGACGAAGAACACCACGCCGGCCAGCACCGCGCACATCGACTGCAGGACTGGCGTGGTGATCAGGTCGAACAGAATCCAGCCCGCCGTCAGGCCAATCGCGGTGCCGATGATCCGCTGCCCGAGTTTGCGCCGCGTGGCGCCGTAGCTTGGCTGACAGACGAACACCGTGGTGAGGATGATCCAGTAGCCCTGGGACGGGTGAATCAGGTGAACCATGATGTAACCGATGACCAGCGCCAGCGGCAGGCGCAGGGCGTGACGGAACAACAGCGAGGTCGGGGTCAGTTGCAGGCGCAGGCGCGTCCAGACGTCCTTGAGGTTGCGCGGCGAGCGGTCGAGCAGACTGCTGTCGGTGGCGTCCGCCAGGGCGTCGGGGTTGCTCGCATCACTGAGCAGCCGGTCGAGGGTGCCGAGGTTATTGGCCAGCGCCCGCAACGAACGCAGCAGCCCGCGCCACGCCGGGTTGCTCTGAATGCGCAGGTGTTCGAGGGAGGCGCGCAGATCATTCAGCGCGTGGGCGAAGCTGTCGTCATAGATGAACGGCTGGCGCAGCTGGATCGACGCCGACAGGTCACGGCAGGCGCGACCTTGCTGGCGCAGCAGGCGCTGGCAGCGAAACAGCACGTCGCTGTGGAAGAACGCTTCGGCCAGGGAGTTGTAGGGATAGTGCGACGAACTGGCGCGCTCGTGGATGTCCTGCGCCAGGAAGTACAGCTTCAGGTAGCGACTGACCTTCGAGCCGGGGCGACCGCTGCCGACGCGGTTAAGGATGATTTCCTTGGTCACGTTGAGCGCGCCGACGACCTTGCCGTTCTGCTTGGCAAGCTCAAGGCGCTTGGCTTCGATATCCAGCGTACGGATCGGCTCGAACAGCTCTGATTTGAGCTTCAGGTACAGGCCCAGCTCGCGAAACAGGCGGGCCAGCGCCTGCTGCACCGGCTGATTGGAAAACAGCATCTGCCACAGCACCGACAGCAGGCCGTACCACGCCGCGCCCGCGACCAGCAGCATGGGCTCGTGCCAGAAATCGGTGACTTCGCCGCCGCGCTGATCGACGCCGATCATGGTGTAGACCGAGAGAATCAGCGTCGCATAGGCAATGGCGCCATAGCGCTCGCCCAGCGCGCCGAGCATCGTCAGGCAGAAGGCCGCGAAGGCAAAGGCGCAGATGAATATCACGGGGTAGGGGAACAGCAGCTCCACCGACAACGCCGCGATGCTGAAACACACCAGCGTCACGGCCAGCGCATTGAGGCGGCCTTGCCAGCTGTCATCGGTTTCCGACAGGGCGCTGGCGATAATCCCGAGGAACAGCGGGATCAGTTGGGACATCTCGTTCTGGTACCAGCACAGCGCCATGCTGCCGGTCAGCGCGATGAAAACCCGCACGCTGTAGGAAAACTTGTCCAGCGCCCAGAGACGGCGGAATGTATTGCGCAACGATGTCGATGCCATGAACGCTGACGGCCTTGTTCGCGATTGATTTTGCTGAGGGATATGTACAGCGCCGGATGCGCGCTGTACATCCGGTTAGCAAAATTTATTCCGTGATGCTCACCGTGGCGTCTCTGAAACAGGGTTCTGAGTGCTGGTCTCGGTCATTGTAGGAGCGCGCTTGCCCGCGAAGACGTCAGTGACTTCAGCACAGGTGTTGGCTGACCCACCTCAATCGCGGGCAAGCGCGCTCCTACAGTGTTTGATGTCGCCGCAAGCTAAACGAACTGCGCCGCCGCGTACGCCGAGGCCCAGGCCCACTGGAAGTTAAAGCCGCCCAGATGCCCGCTGACATCCAGCACCTCGCCGATAAAGTACAGGCCGGGCGATTTAAGGGATTCCATGGTCTTCGACGACACTTCACGGGTGTCGATGCCGCCCAGTGTCACTTCGGCCGTGCGATACCCTTCGGTGCCCGCCGGCACCACCTGCCAGCTCGCCAGTTTGGCGGCGACGTCGGCCAGTTCGGCGTGGGTGTACTGCTTCATCGGCTTGGACACAAACCACTGCTCGGCAATCAGGGTGGCCATTTTCTTGGTGAAAATCTCGCCGAGCAGCGTCTTCAGTTCGCTGTTCGGGCGTTCGGCCTGTTGCTCGGTCAGCCAGCTGTGGGCGTCGTGGTCGGGCATCAGGTTGATTTCGACCGTATCGCCCGGCTGCCAGAAGGACGAAATCTGCAGGATCGCCGGCCCGCTCAAGCCACGGTGGGTGAACAGGATGTTTTCGCGAAAGCTGACGTCGTTGCAGCTCACCAGGCAATCGACCGACGTGCCGGTCAGTTCGGTGCACAGCTCTTTCAACTGATCGGTGATGGTGAACGGCACCAGGCCCGCCCGGGTGGGCAACAGTGTGTGGCCGAACTGCGTGCCGACCTGATAGCCGAAACCGGTAGCGCCCAGTGTCGGAATCGACAGGCCGCCCGTGGCAATCACCAGCGACTCGCAACGGAGTTCACCCAAGGTGGTTTTCAGCAGGTAACCGTTTTCGACTTTCTCGATGCTCTGCACCGAAGTGTCCATGTGCAGGCTCACGCTGGCGGTGTCGCATTCAGCGAGCAGCAGACCGAGGATGTCGCTGGATTTGTTGTCGCAGAACAGCTGGCCGAGTTTCTTCTCGTGGTACGGCACGCCGTGCTTGCCCACCAGCTCGATGAAATCCCACTGTGTGTAGCGGGCCAGCGCCGATTTGCAGAAATGCGGGTTCTGCGAGAGGAAGTTGGCGGGCTCGGTGTACAGGTTGGTGAAGTTGCAGCGACCGCCGCCCGACATGAGGATTTTCTTGCCCGGCTTGTTGGCGTGATCGATCAACATGACCTTGCGCCCGCGCTGGGCCGCCGTGAATGCACACATCAAACCTGCGGCGCCGGCGCCGATGATCACAACGTCAGTAACGGGCAAAGCGGTGTCCTCGGAGTATCGGGAAGAAGATCGTGCCAACGCTCTGCGTTGGCAATGCATACCGTGACGCTCGGCGTCACCCTTGGGCGCAGAGCGCCCGGCCCGGTGTTACCACGCAGAGCGTGGGAACGATCAGCTCACTCCTACAGGGGGTGCGCGGCCTTGTAGGAGTGAGCTTGCTCGCGATCAGGGGGCGACGCGGTACTGGGTGGGTTAAAGAATCCGTACGCGCAACGATTTGCCCTTGATCTTGCCGTTGTTCAAACGCTCCAGCGCCTGCTTGGCCATGCTGCGTTCCACGGCGACGTAGGCCTGGAAATCAAAGATCGCGATTTTGCCCACCTGGGTGCCGGGAATGCCTGCCTCGCCCGTCAGCGCGCCCAGAATGTCGCCAGGGCGCAGTTTGTCTTTGCGGCCCGAGCCAATGCACAGGGTGGTCATCGGCGGCAGCAGCTTGCCGCCTTCCTTGCGTTCCAGTTGGTCATACTGCTGCCAGTTGAGCGGCGCTTTCTGCAGCTCTTCAACGGCGCGGGCGCGCTGGCTTTCGCCGGGCGCGACGAGGCTGACGGCGATGCCGGTCTCACCCGCACGACCGGTACGGCCGACGCGGTGGATGTGGATTTCCGAATCCCGCGCCAGCTCGACGTTCAGCACCATGTCCAGACCATCGATGTCCAGACCGCGCGCAGCAACGTCAGTGGCCACCAGCACCGAGGTGCTGCGGTTGGCGAACATCGCCAGCACCTGGTCGCGGTCGCGCTGTTCCAGATCGCCATGCAGGCCGACGGCAGACATGCCCTTGGCGGTCAGGTGATCGACCACTTCCTGAACCTGCTGCTTGGTGAAGCAGAACGCCACGCAGGACTGCGGACGGAAATGATCGAGCACTCGGACCACCGCTTCGAGACGTTGCTCGGGGGCGATTTCGTAGAAGATCTGCTCGATCTGGCTGTCGGCGTGGAGCGCTTCGACCTTGACGGTCTGCGGATCGCGCATGAATTTCGAGGCCAGCTGCTTGATACCCACCGGGTACGTGGCCGAGAACAGCAGGGTCTGGCGACGCTTGGGCGTCTGCTCGATGATGTCGGCGATGGCGTCGTAGAAACCCATGTCGAGCATGCGGTCGGCTTCGTCCAGCACCAGTGTGTTCAGGCCATCCAGCACCAGCGAACCCTTGCGCAGATGCTGCTGGATGCGACCCGGTGTGCCGACGATGATGTGCGCGCCGTGCTCCAGCGAGCCGATTTGCGGGCCGAAAGACACGCCGCCACAGAGAGTCAGCACCTTGATGTTGTCTTCGGAACGCGCCAGACGACGGATTTCCTTGGCCACCTGATCGGCCAGCTCACGGGTAGGGCAGAGCACCAACGCCTGACAGCCGAAGTAACGCGGATTGATCGGATTGAGCAGGCCGATGCCGAATGCAGCGGTTTTGCCAGAGCCCGTCTTGGCCTGGGCGATCAGGTCCATCCCCTTGACGATCACCGGCAGGCTCTGCGCCTGAATCGGCGTCATCTCGGCATAACCAAGGGACTCCAGGTTAGCCAGCATGGCGGCGGAAAGGGGCAGTGAGTTAAAAGCGGTGTTAGTCACGGGACGGGCCTGCAAAACAAAATGTCGCGCAGTGTATCAGGTCGCGACCCCTGCCTTGGGGCGGCGCGCGATAAATGGTGAGTGCATCACGCCTCGATCTCGGGCTCCGGTTGTGGTTTGCGCGCCGGTGCTTCGGGCGCCATGCGGGGCGACAGTTGCAGGAAGATCGACGCTGCCAGCATTGCCAGCACGCCGACACACAGGAAGGTCAGCTGAAACGCGCCGAGCACGTCGCTGACCTCACCCGTCGCCACGTCGTCGCTGAATCCGCCCAGCAACGCGGCCGCGCAGGCGACGCCGAGACTCAAGGACAACTGCGCGACCACCGACAGCAAGCTGTTACCACTGGCGGCACTGGCGTCGTCAAGATCGATCAGCGTTACCGCGTTCATCGCCGAGAACTGCAGCGAGTTGACCCCGCCGAGAAACGCCAGATGAATCAGCAGCAGCCAGTACGGCGTGTCGGCACTGATCAGCGCCATGCTCGCCAGCAGAATACCCAGCAGCAGGGTGTTACCGGTCAGCACGATGCGATAACCCAGCCGTTCGATGGCTTTGGTCGCCAGCGGCTTGGCGAACATTGCCGCGAGGGCCAGGGGAATCATGCTCATGCCCGCGTGAGACGGCGAGTAACCCAGGGCAACTTGCAGCATCAGCGGCAGCAGAAAGGGCAGGGCGCCGCTGCCCAGACGCGCGAACAGATTGCCCATGATGCCCACCGCAAAACTGCGGGTCTTGAACAATTGCGCAGAGAACAGCGGCGCGTCCACGTGACTGGCGCGCAACCAGTACGCGGCGAGACACGCCATGCCGCCGAACAGCAGCATCACCACCCGCAAGTGCGGCAAGTGCAGTTCGCCCAGGCCTTCCAGGGCAATGGTGATGAGCACCATCGACGCGCCAAACAGGCCGAACCCGACCAGATCAAAACGTGTACGTCCGCCGCCCTGAAGATCGGGGATGAATTTGCGCACCGCAAAACAACCGAGAATCCCCACCGGAAGGTTGATCAGGAAGATCCAGTGCCAGCTCAGGTATTCCACCAGCCAGCCACCAACGGTCGGGCCCATCAGCGGGCCAAGCAGGGCGGGCATGGTGATGAAGCTCAACGTGCGCACCAGCTCGGTCCTTGGATAGGCGCGCAGCACGATCAGCCGGCCGACCGGCATCATCAACGCGCCGCCGAGCCCCTGAATCACCCGTGCCCCGACCAGCATGCCGACGGAGTTGGACACCGCGCACAGCAACGAGCCGAAGCTGAACAAAAGGATTGCGCTGAAGAAGATGCGCTTGATGCCGAAGCGGTCGGAAATCCAGCCCGACGCGGGGATCAGCAGGGCGATGGTCAGCATGTAGGCGATGATCACCGACTGCATGCGCAGCGGGTCTTCAGACAACGAGCGAGCCATGGATGGCAGCGCGGTGTTGAGGATCGTGCCGTCCAGGCTTTGCATGAAAAAGGCGATGGCGATGACCCATGGCATCCAGCGCAGGGTGCGGGCGTCCAGCTGCGGTGTTGAGGTCGGCATGTGAATCGAGGGTCCTTGTGGTTGCTCGTGCTTGATCGGTTGTTGCTATCGCGGGCTGCCTGTCGCGCGGCATGTCCCGCTTGTGGTCGCATTCCGTAGGAGCCGGCTTGCTGGCGAACGCATTACACCAGACACGCTTGAGGTGACTGACCCTCCGCTTTCGCCAGTAAGCCGGCTCCTACAGATAGACGTCGGCGTTACAACGTCAGCGTCAACCCACTCAACAGCGCGCCGGGCAGCAGATTCGAGGCGGTCTGGCGCTGACTGTAGGTGCTCGTCGACAGCAGGAGTTCCCTTTCTGTGGTCAGTTGTTCCAGCGCCGTGCCCAGCAGCGCGAAGATACTGTCGTCGAAGCGCATGGTGTTGACCGGTGCCTTGATTTGCCCGTCTTCGACCCAGAACGTGGCGAAGCGGGTCATCCCGGTGATGCGCCCGGCGGTGCGGTCCGAGAAATTCAGGTACCACAGGTTGCTGATGTACAGGCCCGTGCCCAGTGCTTTCAACACCTCATCCAGCGCCAGCGAACCACCCGCCATGCTCAGCGCGCTCGGCGACTCACCCCAGCCTGCGCCGTTGGCGACAAGGTCATATTCGGCCGCACTGCGCGAATCGATCATGCGATCCCGGGCCACGCCTTCGGCCACCAGCGTCAGGTCCATCCGCGGATAACCTTCACTGGAGAACGCGGGCGACAACGAGCCGCTGACCTGCTCGTTCAAACTCACCAGCGGACTCAGCGTGGATTGGCCGTCGTACAGCCGCTGCAAGGGGCTGGTCTTGTCCGCCAGCGACTGCGCGGAGAATCCACCCCAGCACAGCATGCCCATGACTTCTTCCAACGCGGCAGGCGCCAGATAGGCGCGGTATTGCCCGGGCGCAAGGGCATGTGCCGGGCGTCCAAGGAACGTCAGTTGCTCACGGGCCAGCGCAAAGCGCCGTGCGAAGCCTTCGTCAGTCCAGGTGTGGCCGGCGTAATTGGCTTTCACTGCCTGGCCGTTCTCGTGGAACAGGCTCCAGTCGAAATTGAAGCTGTTGGCCTGATGCCAGCCCAGCGCACCGCCGGAACTGGCGAAGCCGCGATAGATCGGCCCGGCCGCGTAAATACCGACCAGATCCATCCCCTCGCCCAGTTGCGCGATCTGCTCGACGACATGGGCGCTGTCCGGCAACGGCGTCTCCTGCACGTTGCTGCTCTGCCAGGCCTCGTCGTTCAGTTGCAGATAAGGGTCTTCCGGCAACAGCGTCAGCGTCTCGCGCAATTGAATCAGGGCTTCGCTCAGGCGCTGTCGATCGACCTCGCCATCGCCCGACAGCGTGAGGTTCAGATTGGCGTGGCGGCCTGCGGCAATCAGTTTGAAGGTCACGCTGGCCTGCTGCACATGGCCAGCCTGACGCACTTTGGCGTGATTGAAGCGGATGAAGTCCGACGCTTCGGCGTCGTAGCTGAGGGTGTAACGCTCGTCCGCCGTGACTGCGCCGTGCAGCCATTCAGCCAGGGCCTTGAATTGCGCTTGACGGGACATCATGCGTCACCTCCGAAAACATCAACGCTCGCGAACACGCAAGCGGGCGAGGCATGCCCCACGCGTATCACTTGATTGGGCTCGCCTTTGCCACAGTTGGGTGTGCCGAGGACCTTGAAGGTGCTGGCGTCGCCGACCGCGCTGAGGTTGCGCCAGAACTGGGCGGAGATCGCGCGGTAGTTGGGGTTTTTCACCACGCCCTTGATTTCACCGTTCTCGATCAGTTGACCCCACTCGCAGCCGAACTGGAATTTGTTGCGAGCATCATCGATCGACCACGAGCGGTTGGTGCTCATCAAAATGCCGTGCTCGATGCCACCAATGAGCTGCGCCATCGATTTGTCGCCCGGTTCGATATTGAGGTTGGCCATGCGGTCGATGGGTGCGCGGTTCCAGCTGGATGCGCGGCTGTTGGCGACGCCTTCCATGCCGCTGCGGTATTGCGACAGCGCGCCGCCCAGCGGCCTCACCAGTACGCCGTTCTTGATCAGAAACTGCTTGCTGGCTGGCGTGCCGTCGTCATCAAAGCCGTAGCTCGCCAGTTGCTCGGGGATTTCAGGATCGAACGTCACGTTGAGCAGGCTTGAGCCGTATTGCAGGCTGCCGAAGTCGCTGGCTTTGACGAAGCTGGTGCCGGCGTAATTGCGCTCATCGCCGAGGATGCGGTCCAGCTCCAGCGGGTGGCCGATGGATTCGTGGATTTGCAGGGTCATCTGGTCGGGTGTCAGCAACAGATCGCGCGGGCCGGAGGGCGTGTTCGGCGCCATGACCAGTTGCAGCGCCTGATCGGCGACGTTGACCGCCGCGCCAATGATCCCGCACGACGCGATGACTTCCGCGCCGCCTTGCTGGCCGAAGTTTTCGCGGCCGAGGCTACGGGTCTGGCTGTCCTGCCCGTCATACGCTGTGACGGTCAAGCCTGGGAAGACGAAACGCTGGGCCTGACGAATTTCGGCACCGGCGTTGTTGAGGTAGATCTGCTCGACGTTCTCGAGCCCCAGGCTCACCTGCCAGTTGACCAGACGCTCGTCCCTGGGCACCGATGCCGATTCGGCATTCAGCAGCGCGTAGCAATCGCTCAGCGAGGGAAATGCGCTTTGCAAGTTGGGGGAAAGGTAATCGGCACGAGCAGTGGCGACAGCATGGTCGCGCAGGTCGAGGAGGAAGTGCGGGGCCAGTTGCCGCGCTTGAATCTCAGCCTGCTCCAGCGCCGATTGAAGCCCGCGCAGGGAGATGTCGTTGGTCGCCGCGTAGGCTTCAACGCCATTGACGCGCACGGAGAGCATCGCGCCTTCGTCGATGCTCAAGTGCGGCGGCTCGGCGACGTTCTTGCGCACTGACAGATGCTGGCTGGTCTGTTTGACGTAGCGCAGGGAGAAAAACGGGGCGCTGCTCTGCAGGGCGGCGAACCGCTGTTTGAGCTGAGCGGAGAAGTCGAACATGCAGGAAGGCTCCTTGGCGATTCGGAGAGGCAACGGCCCGAATCATAGCGCGGATGATCACTGCAGCGGGGGAGGGTTGTACGACGCGGGCATGGGATTTACCCACTGTGGGACCGGCTTTAGCCGGGAATGCGTCAGGCGTCACACCGCAAAACCGAGGGTGTAGCCACTGGCCTCTTCCCGGCTGAAGCCGGTCCTGCTGAGAAATGTGCGCCGCTAGCGGGACCGGTTTTATCCGATCCCAGTGATTGGCGTTTATTACTGCGCCAACGGACCCACTTCACGCATCGGCTTGCCACGCACTGGCGCGTCGCCTGCGACGTAGTAATCAGCAGTGCTGCGTGGCAGTGGGGCACGACCGCGGATCTTGTCGGCGATTTTCTCGGCCATCATGATCGTCGGTGCGTTGAGGTTGCCGGTGGTGATCAGCGGCATGATCGACGCATCCACCACACGCAGTCCCTCCATCCCGTGCACACGGCCCTGACCATCGACGACAGCCATTTCATCGGTGCCCATCTTGCACGAGCAGGACGGGTGATACGCGGTCTCGGCGTGCTCGCGGATGAACGTGTCCAGCTGCTCGTCGCTCTGCACATCGATGCCCGGGCTGATTTCGCGGCCACGGTATTGGTCCAGCGCTGGCTGCTGCATGATCTCGCGGGTCAGGCGAATGCCGTCGCGGAATTCCTGCCAGTCCTGCTCGGACGCCATGTAGTTGAAAAGAATGCTCGGGTACTCGCGAGGATTCTTCGACTTCAACTGCACGCGACCACGACTCGGCGAACGCATCGAGCCGACGTGCGCCTGGAAACCATGCTCCTGCACGCCCTTGCTGCCGTTGTAGTTAATCGCGACCGGCAGGAAGTGGTACTGAATGTTCGGCCACTCGAATTCCTTGCGCGAACGAATGAAACCGCCCGCTTCGAACTGGTTGCTGGCGCCGATGCCTTTGCCAAGGAACATCCACTCGGCGCCGATGGCCGGCTGGTTCCACCACAGGAGCGACGGGTACAGCGAGACCGGCTCTTTGCACGCGTACTGCAAATACATTTCGAGGTGGTCTTGCAGGTTTTCACCGACGCCCGGCAGGTCATGAACGACCGGAATGTCGAGCTTCTTCAGCAGCGGCGCGGGGCCGACGCCGGAGCGCTGCAGGATCTGCGGCGAGGCAATTGCGCCGCCGCACAGCAGGACTTCCTTGCGAGCGCGGGCTTCGATGCGGGTGTCGCTGTCGCCGACCATGTAGGCCACGCCGACGGCGCGCTTGTTGTCGAACAAAATACGGTCAGTCAGCGCGTGAGTGACGATGGTCAGGGTCGAACGCTTCTTCGCTTCGTCCAGGTAGCCACGGGCGGTGCTGGCGCGACGGCCGAACGGCGTGACGGTGCGGTCCATCGGGCCAAAGCCTTCCTGCTGATAACCGTTGAGGTCGTCGGTGCGCGGATAACCGGCTTGCACGCCTGCTTCAACCATCGCGGCGAACAGCGGATTGTTGCCGGCTTTCGGCGTGGTGACGCTGACCGGGCCTTCGCCACCGTGGTAATCGTTCGGACCGATGTCGCGGGTTTCGGCCTTGCGGAAGTACGGCAGGCAATCGAGGTAAGACCAGTCTTCCAGCCCCGGGTTTTTCGCCCAGCCGTCGTAGTCCATGGCGTTGCCGCGGATGTAGCACATGCCGTTGATCAGCGACGAGCCGCCCAAACCCTTGCCACGACCGCATTCCATACGGCGGTTGTTCATGTGTGGCTCTGGCTCGGTCTCGTAGGCCCAGTTGTAGCGACGGCCTTGCAGCGGGAACGCGAGCGCGGCCGGCATCTGCGTGCGGAAGTCGGCGCGATAGTCCGGGCCTCCAGCTTCAAGCAACAGCACGGTGACGCCTGCGTCCTCGGTGAGACGGGCTGCCAGGGTGTTACCGGCCGAGCCGGCGCCGATGATGATGTAGTCGAATTCCTGGGACATTGAAATGTTCCCTCTTTGAGATTTGTCAGGTATGAAGCGGATGTACGTGGATTAAGCCCCGTAGGAGCCGGCTTGCTGGCGAACGCGGTGGGTCAGTCAACGGAAATGTCTCTGATCCATCGCATTCGCCAGCAAGCCGGCTCCTACAAGGACGTCGCGGCCGTCTGTGGAAGCGCGGCGGCCAGATCAGAACACCGACGCGTAATCGCCCAGCTCGACCTGTACCGATTTGATCCGGGTGTACTGCGCCAGGGAGCTGATACCGTTTTCGCGGCCCACGCCCGACTGCTTGTAGCCACCGACCGGCATTTTCGCGTCGGACTCGCCCCAGGCGTTGATCCAGCAGATACCGGCTTCCAGTTGATGGATGACGCGGTGCGCGCGGTTCAGGTCCTTGGTTACGATGCCGGCGGCCAGACCCATTTCGGTGTCGTTGGCGCGACGGATCACTTCTTCTTCGGTGTCGTAGCTGAGGATGCTCATGACCGGGCCGAAGATTTCCTCTTTGACGATGGTCATCTCATCGGTGCAGTCGGTGAACACGGTCGGCGCGACGAATGCACCGTTGCCCAGCTCGCCCTCGGTCAGGCGGTCGCCGCCGATCAGCAGGCGCGCGCCTTCTTCCTTGCCCTTGGTGATGTAGCCGAGCACGTTTTCCATGTGCGCGAAGCTCACCAGCGGGCCGAAGTTGATGTTGTCGTCCTGCGGGTTGCCGACGCGGATGCGTTTGACGCGCTCAAGGATTTTCGCTTCGAAGTCGGCCTTCAGGGCGCTCGGTACGAACACGCGAGTGCCATTGGTGCAGACCTGACCCGAGCTGTAGAAGTTCGCCATCATCGCGATGTCAGCGGCGCGATCCAGATCGGCGTCGTCGAAAATGATCAGCGGTGATTTGCCGCCCAGCTCCATGGTCACTTCCTTGAGCGACGAGCTCGAAGCGCTGGCCATGACTTTCTTGCCGGTCTGCACGCCGCCGGTGAACGAGATCTTCTCGATGCGCGGGTGCTCGGTCAGCCAGCTGCCCACGTCGCTGCCGGCGCCAGTCAGCACGTTGAATACGCCGTCCGGCACGCCGGCTTCGGTGTAGATCTCGGCCAGTTTCAGCGTGGTCAGTGAGGTGACTTCGCTTGGCTTGAAGATCATCGCGTTGCCGGCTGCCAGCGCCGGGGCGGACTTCCACAGGGCGATCTGGATCGGGTAGTTCCACGCGCCGATGCCGACGGTGACGCCCAGCGGCTCGCGGCGGGTGTAGACGAACGAGGTGTCACGCAGCGGAATCTGCTCGCCTTCAATGGCGGGCACCAGGCCGGCGTAATACTCCAGCACGTCGGCGCCGGTGACGATGTCGACGTATTTGGTTTCGGAGATCGCTTTACCGGTGTCCAGGGTTTCCAGTTCGGCCAGCTCATCGTTGCGTTCACGCAGGATGTCGACGGCACGACGCAGGATGCGCGAGCGCTCCATGGCGGTCATGGCGGCCCAGATTTTCTGACCCTTTTCAGCGCTGACAACGGCGCGTTCGACGTCTTCCTGAGTTGCGCGCTGCACCTGGGCCAGGACTTCGCCATTGGCCGGGTTGATGGCGTCGAAGGTCGCGTTGCTGCTCGCGTCCACGTAGCCGCCGTCGATGTAGAGTTTTTGCAGTTCGAAACGGGCCATAAAATCCTCGCAGTAATCTGGGTGGGTGACGACCGAGTGCGCCGTGCGCTGCCTTGGTCGTGATGCCGGCTGCTTCAGCTCGGCGCTTTTGCCAGTTGAAAGTCCATGTACTCGTAGGCGATCCGTTGCGCTTGTTCGGTGTCGAAGGCGTCGCCCGAAAGCGCGCCGCGCAGCCACAAGCCGTCGATCAATGCCGCCAGCCCCCGGGCTGCGCTGCGTGCTTCGTCCAACGGCAATGCGCGACGGAACTGGCAGCAGAGGTTGGAATACAGGCGGTGATCGTTGATCCGCTGCAGCCTGTGCAGCGAGGGCGAGTGCATGCTGGTTGCCCAGAAGGCGAGCCAGGTTTTCATCGCCGGACCGTTGACCTGACTGGAATCGAAGTTGCCCTCGATGATCACTTTCAGGTGAGCCCGCGGGCTGTCGTCGTTCAATGCCCGGCGCCGCTCGGCGACGCTGGCGATCAGCGCATTCATCAGGTGGCGCATCGTCGCTGCAATCAGGCCGTTCTTGTCCTGAAAATAGTGGCTGATGATGCCGTTGGAGACCCCCGCCAGTTTGGCGATCAGCGCAATGCTGGCATCGCCCATCCCGACCTGATCGACCGCCGTCAGGGTGGCCTGGATCAACTGCTGACGCCGAATGGGTTGCATACCGACCTTGGGCATCTGTGGGGCTCCTTGATGTGCCGGGTGATCGTGAGTGGCTGGAAACGGCAACCACTGTAAAGCTTTTTAATTGAACGTTCAATCAACAAAAAGTTGCAGGCGTGCGCAGTTTGTTTGAGGTTCGTTCGGAACACTTTTCGAAACTGGCAACTGTAGGAGCGTGGCTTGTCCCGCGATCTGCCGGGCACCGGCAGCAATGTGTGGAAATGCGGTAAGGCTCATACCCGCAGTCATCCAATCTGCGACGGGTTCCCATCGATCGCGGGACAAGCCACGCTCCTACAGACTTCTGGCGTTCGGCGATGGGTATTCGACGCGAATCCGTAGGAGCCGGCTTGCTGGCGAATGCGTGCGTCAGGCGCCGCCTCAGCCGTGATTCTTGCCCAGCAATGCGTGGTACAGCTCGCTGTCACCGAGGATGCCGACCAGCTGGTTGTTCTCCTGCAAGACCAGTTTGTTGCCGGTGTGATAGCGGATCTGCAGGGCGTCACGCATACCGATGTCTGAATGGACGACGGTCGGTTTGCGGCCGAGGGTTTCCACCGACTGGCCAGGCTCCCAGCTTTGCAGATCAAGGGTCGCGCCATGCTGGTGGGCGCCGGTGATGGCGTTGCCGTCGGACAGATCAATCCATGTGTCGTCGCTCGGGTCCAGGCAGACCTGAGAACCGTTGATGCGCGTGCACTGGGTGATCGGGCGCATCAGGCTGCGACCGCACAGCACGTTGAGCGGGTTGGTGTGGGCAACGAATGTCCGCACGTATTCATCGGCGGGGTTGAGCACGATCTCTTCCGGCACGCTGTATTGAATGATCCGACCGTCCTTCATGATCGCGATGCGGGTGCCGAGCTTGAGCGCTTCGTCCAGGTCGTGACTCACGAAGACGATGGTCTTGTTCAGCTTCTTCTGCAGCGCCAGCAGTTCATCCTGCAAGCCCTGACGGATCAGCGGATCGAGGGCCGAAAACGGCTCGTCCATCAGCAGAATGTCAGCATCCATCGCCAGCGCCCGGGCCAGGCCGACACGCTGCTGCATGCCGCCCGACAGCTCGTCCGGCTTCTTGTTGCGCCATTGGGTCAGGCCGACCAGCTCCAGCTTTTCGTCCACCAGTGCGCGCCGCTCTTTCTCGGGACGGCCCTGCATTTCCAGACCAAAGCTGATGTTCTCGCGCACCGTCAGCCAGGGCATCAGCGCAAACTTCTGGAACACCATCGCAATGCGCTTGGTGCGCATCATCTTCAGCTCGGCGGGGGTGCAGGCAGCGATGTTGATCTGCTTGCCTTCGTGCTCGACGAACAGCGAGCCGCGACTGACCGTGTTCAGGCCGTTGATGCACCGCAGCAAGCTGGATTTGCCGGAGCCCGACAGCCCCATCAGTACGCAGATCTCGCCTTTGTTGATCTCCAGCGTGGCTTTTTCGACGCCGACGATCTGGCCGGTTTTCTTGAGGATTTCAGCCCGCGTAAGGCCCTGGTCCAAGAGCTTGAGTGCCTCACGCGGGTCTTTGGAGAAGACGACGTCAACCTGATCGAATTTGATGATGCTCATGCGTCGGCCCTCACTTTGGCGTCCGGTTGTTTGCAGATCCGGTCGAGCATGATCGCCAGCAATACGATCGCCAGGCCCGCTTCGAAGCCCAGTGCGATATCAGCAGTGTTCAGTGCGTTGACCACAGGTTTGCCCAAGCCATCTGCGCCCACCAGCGCGGCGATCACCACCATCGACAGCGACAGCATGATGCACTGGGTGATGCCGGCCGCGATGCTTGGCATGGCATGGGGCAGTTCGATGCGGGAGAGCAGTTGACGGCGCGAGCAGCCGAAGGCTTTGCCGGCGTCGAGGAGTTCTTGCGGGACATCACAGATGCCCAGATACGTCAGTCGGATCGGCGCAGCGATCGCAAACACCACCGTCGAAATCAGGCCCGGTACCACGCCGAGACCGAACAGGGTCAGGGTCGGGATCAGGTAAACGAAAGTAGGCACCGTCTGCATCAGGTCGAGGACGGGTCGCATGCAGGTGTAAAACATCGGCTTGTGCGCGGCAATGATGCCCAGCGGCACACCGATCACCACACAGACTGCCGTGGCGAACAGCACCTGGGCCAGGGTCTCCATGGTTTCCTGCCAGTACCCCAGGTTGAGGATCAGCAGAAAGGAAATGATCACAAATGCGGTCAGGCCCCATTTGCGCTGAATGAAGTGGGCGAGCAGGGCAACCAGGCCGATCAGCACGAAGGGGTTGAACCAGGTCAGCCCGCCGGTCAGACCGTGAATCATGGTTTCCAGTGACGAAGCGATGGCGTCGAAGGTACTGGCGCCGTGCTGCGTCAGCCATTCGACGAAGCCGGCGATGTACTCGCCCAGAGGGATTTTATGATCAGTCAGCATGATGTCGGTTGTCCGCGTGCGGGATGAAAAGAGGACAACAGGCGGGCGTACCCGCCTGCCTGTCGAGTTACTTCGTCAGCTCGGCTTTTGCGGCTTCCAGGCCAGGTTTTCCGTCCACGGTGGTGACACCCGCCAGCCAGGTGTCGAGTACTTGAGGGTTGGTTTTCAGCCACGCCTTGGCGGCCGCTTCAGGCTTCATCTTGTCGTCGAGGATGTTGCCCATCAGCGCGCTTTCCATCGGCAGCGTGAAAGACAGGTTCTTCAACAGTTGACCGACGTTGCTGCACTCGGTGGTGTAGCCCTTGCGCACGTTGGTATAAACGGTGGCTTTGCCGAAGTCGGGGCCGAAGAAGTCGTCGCCGCCGGTGAGGTATTTGATTTTGAAGCGGGTGTTCATCGGGTGCGGTTCCCAGCCGAGGAACACCACGTCGGTGTTGCGTCGCGAAGCGCGGTCGACCTGGGACAACATGCCGGCTTCGCTCGATTCGACTACCTTGAAACCCGCGTCTTTCAGGCCGAAGGCGTTCTTGTCGATCATGCTCTGGATCAGGCGGTTGCCGTCGTTCCCCGGCTCGATGCCGTAGATTTTGCCGTCGAGTTCTTTCTTGAATTTGACGATATCGGCGAAATCGTGAAGCCCCTTGTCGTAGAGGGCCTGGGGAACGGCGAGGGTGTACTTGGCGTTCTCGAGGTTGGCGCGGACGGTTTCGACGGTGCCGGCGTCGCGGTAGGCCTTGATGTCGTTTTCCATGGTCGGCATCCAGTTGCCGAGGAAGATGTCCATGTTCTTGCCATCGGCCAGCGATTTGTAGGTCACCGGCACGGAAATCATCGTGGTTTTGGTTTTGTAGCCCAGCGACTGCAGCACGACGCTGGTAACGGCGGTGGTCGCCGTGATGTCGGTCCAGCCCACATCGGAAAAATTGACCATCTGGCAAGCAGCAGGCTCTGCGGCCTGGGCCAGGACAGGGAGACTCAGCGCAACGCCCAGTAACAGCCTTTGTGAACCTTTCATGTTGGACTCCTTTGGTGTTTTTTTCTCGGCATCAACCGCAGTTGATGCGTTTTATGGTGTCGGCGAGTCAAGTTGGGAAAACAGCTCCATCACTGCGTCTGGCGATTGAGTCGACAACGATCATGTAACAGGGAAAAACAAACGCCTACAGGGGGCGTCGTATCCAGTACACAGGGCGTCGTATCCAGTATCAGTGACGTCGCTTACAGGTTTTTTCCCTGCTCGCCGAATGATTCCCGGGACAAAAGCAGAGTGACGATACGGCAAAAAGTGCCCGAATCGGCAGCCGATCGTGCTCAGGCGCCGGTTAAAGCAGGCGCGACGTTGGTGGGCATGGGTGAGTCGGTGTGAGACGCCGCCCTGCAAAACAAAAGGCTGATGATGCCGCCATCTCGATGGATCGCTGCTTGAGCGTAGCAGCTCCGTCGCCGGCCGCGCGGCGCGCCGGGAGCCCTGTTTTCGGAGGTTTGCGGTTAATGGCTATCAGCGTGTTCGACCTGTTCAAGATCGGTATCGGCCCCTCCAGCTCACACACCGTCGGCCCCATGCGCGCGGCAGCCTTGTTCGTTCAGGGGCTGCGCGAACGCGATCAAGTGACTCAGGTGCAACGTCTCGAAGTACGGCTCTACGGCTCGCTCTCGGCAACCGGCGTCGGCCATGGCAGCGACAGCGCGGTGATCATGGGCCTGATGGGCGAATGGCCCGATGCGATTGACCCTGCACTGATCGGCCAGCGCATTGCCGAACTGCGTGAAACCGACACCCTAAAGCTCAATGGCGATTGCCCGATCCCTTTCATCTGGCAGCGCGACATGCTGCTCATCGACGAAAACCTGCCGTTCCATCCCAACGCCATGACGCTGGTCGCGTTCAATGAGCAGGGCGAGTTTCATCGCGACACTTATTACTCGGTGGGCGGCGGTTTTGTCGTCGATGAAGCCCAGGCCGCCAGCGGCGTGCTGGATCGCGACGAAACCGTGCTGCCCTATGATTTCTCCAGTGCCGATGAACTGCTGATGCTTTGCGAAACCCACGGTTTGCGAGTGTCGCAGCTGATGATGGAAAACGAGAAGGTCTGGCGCAGCGAAGACGAAATCCGCGCCGGGCTCATGCACCTGTGGCGTGCCATGCAGGCATGTGTCGAGCTGGGCTTGAAGCACGAGGGCATCCTGCCGGGCGGCCTGAACGTACGTCGTCGTGCGGCGCGTCTGCATCGCAGCCTTCTGGAATTGAACAAGCCGAACGTGATTGGCTCGACGCTCAGCGCGATGGAGTGGGTCAACCTGTTCGCGCTGGCCGTCAACGAAGAAAACGCCGCAGGAGGGCGCATGGTCACGGCGCCCACCAACGGCGCGGCGGGGATCATTCCGGCGGTACTGCATTACTTCGTCAAATTCAGCGACGAGGTCAGCGAAGCCAACGTGGTCGATTACCTCTTGGGCGCCGCAGCCATCGGCATTCTGTGCAAAAAGAACGCGTCGATCTCAGGCGCCGAAGTCGGCTGTCAGGGCGAGGTCGGTTCGGCGTGCGCCATGGCGGCGGCCGGTCTGGCGGACATCCTGGGTGCCACCCCGGCGCAGCTGTGCAACGCGGCTGAAATCGGTCTGGAACACAACCTGGGCCTGACCTGCGATCCGGTGGGTGGACTGGTTCAGGTGCCGTGCATCGAGCGCAACGCCATCGCTGCGGTGAAAGCCATCAATGCTGCGCAAATGGCCTTGCGCGGCGACGGTCAGCACTTTATCTCGCTGGACCGGGTCATCCGCACGATGCGCGACACAGGCGCCGACATGCACGACAAATACAAAGAGACTTCGCGCGGCGGGCTGGCGGTCAGCGCCGTCGAATGTTGAGTCGGTAACGTCCCTCCCAGGGTAGAAGCAGGTACGCACGTAGCCGCCTGCTCGCTTTTCGCCCACGGCCCAATGAGGCCGCTACGTTTTGGCGCGTGCTCACCCTTGAGCTGGCAGGATGCCCTCTGAATCTGCGGCCTGACGCTCGCCGCCGATCACCCCCGTGCGTCGGGTGACACTCCCGGACCGCCTGCCGATTCGATGGTTCACACAAGTGCTACGGATTTGCTCATCCCTCCCGCAGCGTCTACGGCTCAGCCATCACGAGGTCGCGATTTGAATCGTGGTGTCGCTCCCGAATAGACGCTTCGCGACGTCGCTATCGGGAGTTGTTGAATGCTCATTCAAGTTTAGGCATGGCAATTGCGTTGCAATGAATAAGCCCTCCACAGATGAGGGCGATACAACGAAAGCCTCTGCCGAGGCCTTCAACCGTTTTACGCGTGAGGAGAAAGTGTGATGACTACGTTCAACTCCGGGGCTCAACCCCAGAACCGTGCGCCCCAATCCATCGGCTTCCTGCTGCTGGACAACTTCACACTGATCTCCCTCGCGTCAGCGGTCGAGCCATTGCGTATGGCGAATCAGCTTTCGGGCCGTGAGCTGTATCGCTGGACCACACTGACCGCTGATGGCGGCCAGGTCTGGGCCAGCGACGGTCTGCAGATCACCCCTGACGCTGCCATGCACAAGGCGCCGGTGCTCGACACCGTGATCGTCTGCGGTGGCGTCGGCATTCAGCGCACCGTCACCCGCGAACACGTCAGCTGGCTTCAGAGCCAGGCGCGCCAGTCCCGTCGTCTGGGCGCGGTGTGCACCGGCAGCTGGGCACTGGCCTGCGCGGGTTTGCTGGACGGGTTCGACTGCAGCGTGCACTGGGAATGTCTGGCCGCGATGCAGGAAGCGTTCCCGCGCGTTGCCATGAGCACGCGCCTGTTCACCCTCGACCGCAACCGTTTCACCAGCTCCGGCGGCACCGCGCCACTGGATATGATGTTGCACCTGATCAGCCGCGATCATGGCCGCGAACTGTCCGCCGCCATCTCGGAAATGTTCGTCTACGAACGCATCCGCAACGAGCAGGACCACCAGCGCGTGCCGCTCAAGCACATGCTCGGCACCAATCAGCCGAAGCTGCAGGAAATCGTCGCGCTGATGGAAGCCAATCTGGAGGAGCCGATCGATCTGGACGAACTCGCGGTGTATGTCGCCGTGTCCCGGCGTCAGCTGGAAAGGCTGTTCCAGAAATACCTGCACTGCTCGCCATCGCGCTATTACCTCAAGCTGCGCCTGATCCGCGCCCGCCAGTTGCTCAAGCAAACGCCGATGTCGATCATCGAAGTGGCCTCGGTCTGCGGCTTCGTGTCCACGCCGCACTTCTCCAAGTGCTACCGCGAATACTTCGGCATCCCGCCCCGGGACGAGCGCGTCGGTTCCAACACCGCCCAACAGGTGGCAATGCTACCGATCCCGCCGTCGCTTGTTCTCGCGCCGTTGTCCGGGCCGCTGTCAGCGCTGAGTCAGGCGCGTAATGAATCAACGTTTGCGAGTGTGCGGTTGTAGGGCGACGTTCCCTTCCGTATCACCGCGTAAGGTTAGCTCAGGCCTGCGCCTGGCCCTGCTTGTAAGCGGCCAGCGCCGGCAACAACTGTTGATCAATCGCCTGGCGAACGGCCGGTAGAATTGTCGCGCTGCCGGTCAGCAGTTTCTCAACCAGTTGCCGCAATGCCCGCGCGCGGTCGTTGTTAAGACCGCACACCGCTTGGCTACACGCCTGTTCGGCACTGACGCCGGAGGGCACGTCGAGACCGATCGCCCTGAGTTGGCTGATCAGGTCGTCCTGGTCGATCAGGTCTGCATGCATCATGACGTGCGCTCCGTCTGTTGAGATTGATCCGATTCTGGTGCCGTGCGTGTTGGCTCGGCAAGGGCTGGCTCGGTGGATGTCTGGCATGCGTATAACCGTGTCGTTTTCGGCTATGTAACCGTTTAGTTCATTCGGCATAATCGCCCCACTTACATTGCGCAGACTACGGTTTGGTCACCCTCTGGACCGCGCAACTGCCTCACCCCGGTTTTGTAACGGCTTAACCGGGGATTTTTTTGCCTGCCGTTTGGGCTCCCTCCCTCGGCAGGGCATGAGCGGTCTGCGCAACTTCGGCTGTTTTGATAAACTCCGCAGCCTTCCAGGAGCCGCCATGAATTACCGTCACGCCTTTCACGCCGGCAACCACGCCGACGTCTTCAAACACATCGTTCTGACTCGCTTGATCGCGCTCATGTCGCGCAAGGAGCAGCCACTCGCTTATCTCGACACCCACGCGGGCATCGGCCTGTATGACTTGCAGGGCGATCAGGCCACACGCACCGGCGAATGGATCGAAGGCATCGGCCGCCTCTGGGATGCCGACGATGTGCCTGAAATGGCGGCGGGTTACATCGACGCGATCCGCCACATGAACCGCAAGACCGGCGAACTGCGTTACTACCCGGGCTCGCCCGAACTGGCCCGCCGCATCACCCGCGCACAGGACCGCGTACTGCTCAACGAAAAGCACCCCGAAGACGGCGCGCTGCTCAAAGACAACATGAAATACGACCGCCGTGTCGCCGTGCACCTGGGCGAAGGCTGGCACGTGCCCCGCGCCTTGTTGCCGGTTCACGAGAAGCGCGCAGTGATGCTGATTGATCCGCCGTTCGAGCAACTGGACGAGATGAAGCGCTGCTCCGTCGCTCTCAAGGAAACCATCGCGCGGATGCGCCAGACCGTCGCCGCCATCTGGTACCCGATCAAGGACCAGCGCGCGCTCAAGCGTTTCTATCAGGAACTGGCCGAAACCGGCGCGCCGAAGCTGCTGAGGGTCGAGTTGTTCGTGCATCCGCTGGACACGCCGAACAGCCTCAACGGCTCCGGCCTGGCAATCGCCAATCCGCCTTGGGGACTGGAAGAAGAGTTGCGCGAGTTAATGCCATGGTTGGCCAAGAAGCTCGGCCAGACCCAGGGCGACTGGAAGATGAATTGGTTGATTGCGGAATAACCGCCCGCCACTCGTTTCAGTGGGACCGGCTTCAGCCGGGAATAGGCCAGTCTGGGTGACTGATTCGCTCTAACCTCTGTAGGAGCCGGCTTGCTGGCGAAGGCGTTGGGTCAGCGACGATGATGTTGACTGATCCGACGCATTCGCCAGCAAGCCGGCTCCTACGGGTTTTGTGTACGCCTTCCTGGCTTAAGCCAATCCCACCCAGTCCATGCGGTGTGTCAGCGGTTCTGGCTCAGTTCCCCGCCAGACTCGGCGGCATGCATACGCCGGTGCCGCCAATACCGCAGTAGCCCTGGGGATTCTTCGCCAGGTATTGCTGGTGATACGCCTCGGCGAAGTACACGGTGGGCGCCTGGTCGATGTCGGTGGTGATTTCTCCCAGGCCGGCCTTGGCCAGTTCAGCCTGATACACCTCGGCGCTGGCCTTGGCCGCCTGCAGTTGCTCAGGCGTTGTGGCGTAAATAACCGAGCGATACTGGGTGCCGATGTCGTTGCCCTGACGCATGCCCTGTGTCGGGTTGTGCAATTCCCAGAACATCGCCAGCAGTTGCTCATAGCTGACCTTCGCAGGCTCATACACCACGAGCACCACTTCAGCGTGGCCTGTCAGCCCCGAGCAGACTTCTTCATATGTCGGGTTCGGCGTGAATCCGCCCGCGTAACCCACGACAGTGCTGACCACGCCATCCCGCTGCCAGAAGCGACGTTCCGCACCCCAGAAGCAACCCAGGCCAAAGATGGCGAACTCGACGTCGTTGAAGAACGGCCCGAGCAGAGGACTGCCGTTGACGAAATGGGTTTCTGGCAGAGCCATGGGTGTTTCGCGACCAGGCAGTGCCTGCTGGGCGGTAGGGAGAGCGTTTTTATTCACAAGAATTTCCGAGCGCAAGACCATGAGGCACATCCTCTCTGGGGCAGGACAACCAACATGCGTTGTCAGTGAAAACCGTATATGGGGTCAGAATCGGCTGATGCAAATGCAGGGCGGCAAGTGTGCCGCACTGATGTGATGCGGGGAAGGGGGGCTCAGGCCAGCGGGCCACGCGGGTAGCGACGCAATTTCTCGATCAGCTCTTCGCCCGGAATCGGCTTGTCGAACAGATAGCCCTGACCGACATCGCAGCGGTGGCGACGCAGGAAGGCCAGCTGTGCCGCCGTCTCGATGCCTTCGGCGACTACGGTCAGCTTGAGGTTGTGGGCCATGGCGATGACCGCCGAGGTGATTTCCATGTCGTCCTGATCATCCGGAATGTCCCGAATGAAGCTGCGGTCGATCTTGATCACGTCGATGGGGAATTTCTTCAGGTAACTGAACGACGAATAGCCCGTGCCGAAGTCATCCATCGCCAGGGTCAGGCCGAGGGTCTTCAGCGACTCGAGTTGCAGTCGCGTGTCCTCGGTCGCCTCCAGCAGCAGGCCTTCAGTCAATTCCAGCTCCAGCAGCGACGGGTCGAGCTGTTCGTCACGCAGAATGCCGGCCAGCGACGAGACCAGCTCCGGATCGGAAAACTGCTTCGGCGACACGTTGATGGCCACATGCAATTTGCCGTATCCGGCAGCGGTCAGTTGTTTGCTCATGCGGCAGGACTGGCGCGCGACCCATTTGCCGATCGGGATGATCAGGCCGGTCTCTTCGGCGACGCTGATGAACTGGTCCGGGCGGATCATGCCTTTCTCCGGATGATTCCAGCGCAGCAACGCTTCCATGCCCAGCAAACGGCCACTGCGCAGGCACAGTTTCGGCTGGTAGAAGACTTCAAGTTCGTTCTGCGTCAGGGCGCGGCGCAGGTTGTTCTCGACGAACAGCTTGTAGCTCGCCTCGGCGTTCAGCGCTTCGGTGAACACCTGCACTTGATGCTTGCCGTTGGCTTTGGCCTTGTGCAGCGCCAGGCCTGCGTTTTTCATCAGCGTCTGCGGATCGCGGCCATGGATCGGCGCGCAGGCCAGCCCCACCGAGCCGGTGACGCTGATCAACTGATTGTCGACGAACATGGGCTTGTCCAGCGTGCTCAATACCTGGCTGGCCACCCGTTGGCCTTCCTCGGGACTGGTGTCGTCGAGCAGTACAGCGAATTCGTTACTGGCAAAGCGCGCCAGAATACCGGTCGGGCTCAGGCTATTGCGCAGGCGGCGGGCGAGGCTGATCAGCAGTTTGTCGCCGGTCTGGTGACCGAGGCTGTCGTTGATGCGCTTGAAGTTGTCGATGTCCACCAGCAAAAGACTGATCGGCGTCGCGACGTCGCGGGCAAAGTGCTCGTCCAGGGTTCGGATGAACGCCGGGCGGTTGCCCAGACTGGTCAGATTGTCGGTGTACGCCAGGCGCTCGATCCGCTGCTGGGAGAGCTTGGCTTGGGTGATGTCTTCGTAGATGCCGATGTAATGGGTCAGCTCGCGGTTGTCGCCGTAGACCTTGGAAATCGACAGCTGGCCCCAGTACGGTTCCAGGTTTTTGCGTCGGCTCTTGAACTCGCCCTGCCAACTGTTTCCGCTGACCAGGCTCGAATTCGCGTCGAGCAGCAATGCGCTGAGATTTTCCAGCGCCGGCAGCTCAGAAAGGCGATGCCCATGAACCTCATCGGCC
Organism: Pseudomonas sp. NPDC078416; assembly: GCF_050268485.1. Classification (NCBI taxonomy): domain Bacteria; kingdom Pseudomonadati; phylum Pseudomonadota; class Gammaproteobacteria; order Pseudomonadales; family Pseudomonadaceae; genus Pseudomonas; species Pseudomonas sp. NPDC078416. The sequence continues at coordinate 490,270 of NZ_JBNNGV010000001.1, forward strand.
GGGTACTGCGTGATCTCGGTGAAGCTCGGGTTGACGTACTCGACCACGCCGTCGCGATTGACCAGCAAAAACGCATTGGCGCTCTGCTCCACCGCACGCTGAAACAGGTGCAGGGCGCTGGTGGCGGTGCGGCGGTTGTGGTTGTTGATGGCATGGGCAAACTGATCTGCCAGCTCACCGGCAAAGGCAATCTCATCGGACTGCCATTCCCGTGGCGTCCCGGTCTGCTCCAGGCACAGCACGCCGACGACCTGGCCATCAATGCGCACGGCGGCGTCGAGAATGGCGGTGATGTCCTGGGTGCGCAGTCGCTGAACCAGCTCGCGGGTACGCGGATCCTGCTCGACATCGTTGACGTCGATGGCGCGGCTGGTGTGCAGCACGTCCAGGTAGCTGGGGAATTCGCTGATATCGATCGCGTCGGTCTTGGGGAACGTGCTGGTATCGCGGCGATACTCGGCAATCGGCTCAAGGGTCTTGCCGTTGAGGTTCCACAAGCTGGCGCAGGAAATGTTGTAGATCTCGCAGGCGCTTTTGGTGATCAGCTCAGCGGCTTCCTGCAGCGAATTGTTCGAACTGTAGCGATGGCGCGCCAGGCGCAGAATCAGGCTTTGCTGCCCGCGGACCCGCTCCAGGTGCAGCAACTGTTCGTGCTGGGCCCGTTGATTGAGCTCCAGCGCTATCTGCAGACGCGAGTTCTGTACTTCCAGATCGGGGCTGATGATCAGTTCGCCGGGTTCGACCTGCTCACCGACTACCATCAGGTAGCCGCGCAGCAGGTGCCGATTGTGTTGCTTGTACCCTTCACCGATCTCCACCAGACCCAACGGGCCGCGCGTCGTGTGCAGGGTGTAGCGAATCAGGTAATGAGTGCCGCCCGCCAGTTGCATCTGCACGGCGTCGTGCAGTTGATAGCGCGCTTCGGGCTCCATGAGGCTGGCGTAAGGCGTACCCACCAGCGCGCAGAGTTCGACGGCGGGCATGCTGAATTGTTTTTCGCAATTCGGATCCAGATAGAGCATGGCCCAGCTGGGTTCATTCAGCCGCTCGAAACGCAGCATGCCGAGCCGCGAGGGCACCGGTAATTGCGTCACGACCTCGGCCGCCGGTCTACCGGCAGCATCAGGTTGGCTTTTCATGAAGGAACTCGCTTTCAGGGTGCTGTCGCGCACGGGCAAGGAGCCCGTCTTTAAGTCGCGTGCCGCAAGGTTGCATCATGGCGAACGGGCTGACAAGTCAGCGCGATGGCTTAGTGCTATAAATCTGTCGGCAGACGGTTGATTTACTGGAGGTAATTGGTCGGATTGTCGGGGTGAGGGTCGAGCGGCTGGTGTTTGTGCATGATCAGTTATCGGCAGCGCTACCGAATACTGTAGGGCCTTTGTAGCCGCTGATGAGTCACCTTTAAAAAAGGCAAAAAAAGCCCCGCCAGTGAGCGGGGTTGAGGTACGAGCGTGGCAGCTCGAGAAAGCGAAGGCCCGTTTCGCGTGAAACGGGCCTTGTAAGGCTTACAGCAGAATCGTGCGGATGTCCGCCAGCAATTCGCTCAGACGCTTGGTGAAGCGTGCAGCTGCGGCGCCGTTGATCACGCGGTGATCGTAGGACAGCGACAGCGGCAGCATCAGGCGTGGCTGGAAAGCCTTGCCGTCCCAGACCGGTTGCATGGTGGCCTTGGACACACCCAGGATCGCGACTTCCGGCGCGTTGACGATCGGCGTGAAGCCGGTCCCGCCAATGTGGCCCAGGCTGGAAATGGTGAAGCAGGCGCCTTGCATGTCGTTGGCCGACAGCTTTTTGGAGCGTGCTTTTTCCGCCAGCTCCGCCGCTTCGGCCGCCAGTTGCAGCAGGCTCTTCTGGTCGACGTTCTTGATCACCGGGACCAGCAGGCCTTCCGGCGTATCCACCGCGAAGCCGATGTTGAAGTACTTCTTGCGAATGATCGCTTTGCCGCTTGGCGCCAGCGAACTGTTGAAGTCCGGCAGTTCCTTGAGCAGATGCGCGCTCGCCTTGAGCAGCAGCGGCAGTACGGTCAGCTTCACACCGGCTTTTTCAGCCACGGCTTTCTGCGCGATACGGAAAGCTTCCAGGTCGGTGATGTCGGCCTGGTCGAATTGCGTGACGTGCGGAATGTTCAGCCAGCTGCGATGCAGACCGGTTGCGCCCAGTTGCATCAGACGCGTCATCGGCACTTCTTCGGTTTCGCCGAAACGGCTGAAATCGACTTCCGGAATCGGCGGGATGCCCATGCCGCCGGCAGCGCCGCCAGCAGCAGGCGCGTCCTTGGACTTGGTCATGATCGATTTGACGTACGCCTGCACGTCTTCTTTCAGCACGCGACCGTGGGGGCCGGTTGCCGAAACAGCGTTCAGCTCGACGCCAAACTCGCGCGCCAACTGACGAACAGCCGGGCCAGCGTGAACCTTGGCGCCATTGTTCGCAGGTGCAGCGGCAGGCGCGGGCGCGCTGTCAGCCTTCGCTGCCGGAGCAGCCGCGGCCGCTGGAGCCGCCGCTTCAGCCTTGGCCGGAGCCGGGGCAGCAGTCTGAGCAGGCGCAGCAGCAGGTGCAGCACCCGCCACTTTCAATTTCAGGATCAGATCGCCGGTGCCGACTTCGTCTTCGACCTTGACGCTGATGCTTTCGACAACGCCTGCGGCGGGAGACGGGATCTCCATCGAGGCTTTGTCGGATTCCAGGGTGATCAAGGATTGATCAGCTTCGATGCTGTCGCCCACTTTGACCATCAGCTCGATGATGCGAGCCTTGCCCGACGAACCAATGTCCGGAACGTGAATGTCCTGAACGGTATCGGAAGCAGCAGGTGCAGCCGCTGCGGCAGGCGCAGGTTCGGCTTCGGCTGGCTTCTCGGCAGGTTTTTCAGCGGCAGCGGCAGGCGCGGCAGCAGCAGGTGCAGCAGCAGGCTCGGCCGCCGCTTCGCCTTCCACTTCCAGCTCAAACAGCTCGTCGCCTTCTTTCAGGCGGTCGCCCAGCTTCACTTTCATCGCCTTGATGACACCGGCTTTAGGCGCAGGGATTTCCATGCTTGCCTTGTCCGACTCCAGCGTCAGCACGCTCTGGTCAGCTTCGATGCGATCACCGACCTTGACCATCAACTCAATGACTTCACCTTCACCGTTGCCGATGTCGGGTACGCGAATTAACTCACTCACAATGTCTCTCCTTAGGAGAACCTGTTCCTCGACTGCGCCGATTCATCTGCAACGAAACAGCCTGGATGCTCATTTACCGAAGTAAATTCCGCATCGGCGGCTGTTTCGCGCACATTTCAGCGCTCTATTCGATCGTTACGCAGACCTTAGCAGTCCAGCGGGTTGCGCTTTTCAGGATCGATGCCGAACTTGGCAATGGCTTCCGCCACGACTTTAGGTTCGATATCGCCGCGATCGGCCAAGGCTTCCAGGGCGGCCAGCACCACGAAGTGACGGTCAACTTCGAAGAAGTTGCGCAGCTTCTTGCGGCTGTCGCTACGGCCGAAACCGTCGGTGCCCAGCACTTTGTATTCCTTGGTCGGAACCCACTGACGGATCTGGTCAGCGAACAGTTTCATGTAGTCGGTCGAAGCGATCACCGGACCTTTACGGCCGTTGAGGCATTCTTCAACGTAGCTCAACTGTGGCTTCTGACCCGGCTTCAGACGGTTGCTGCGCTCTACGGCCAGGCCGTCGCGACGCAATTCGTTGAAGCTGGTGACGCTCCAGACGTCCGCGCCAATGTTGAACTGCTCGCGCAGGATCTTCGCCGCCTCGCGTACTTCACGCAGGATGGTGCCCGAACCCAGCAGCTGCACGTGATGCGCGGCTTCCTTGGTGTCTTCTTCCAGCAGGTACATGCCCTTGATGATGCCTTCCTCGGAACCGGCCGGCATGGCAGGTTGCGTGTAGGACTCGTTCATCACGGTCAGGTAGTAGAAGACGTCCTGTTGTTCTTCGAACATCTTCTTCATGCCGTCCTGAATGATCACCGCCAGCTCGTAGCCGTACGTTGGATCGAAGGTGCGGCAGTTCGGGATGGTCGAGGCCAGGATGTGGCTGTGACCGTCTTCGTGCTGCAGACCTTCACCGTTCAGGGTGGTACGACCCGCGGTGCCGCCGATCAGGAAGCCACGGGTGCGGCTGTCGCCTGCGGCCCATGCCAAGTCGCCGATACGCTGGAAACCGAACATCGAGTAGAAGATGTAGAACGGAATCATCGGCTGGTTGTGGCTGCTGTACGAAGTACCCGCCGCGATGAACGACGACATCGCACCGGCTTCGTTGATGCCTTCCTCGAGGATCTGACCTTTCTTGTCCTCGCGGTAGAACATCACTTGTTCTTTGTCGACCGGCTCGTACAGTTGGCCTACGGACGAGTAGATGCCCAGCTGGCGGAACATGCCTTCCATACCGAAAGTACGGGCTTCGTCCGGGATGATCGGAACGATGCGCTGACCCACTTCCTTGTCCTTGACCAGTTGGGTCAGGATGCGGACGAAGGCCATGGTGGTGGAAATTTCGCGGTCGCCTGAGCCGTCAAGGATCGCCTTGAGGGTTTCCAGTGGCGGAGTCGGCAGGCTGAAGCTCTGTGCGCGACGCTGTGGCACGAAGCCGCCCAGTGCAGCACGGCGCTCGGCCAGGTAACGCGCTTCGGCGCTGCCTTCTTCAGGCTTGAAGAACGGCAGGGCTTCGAGCTGATCGTCTTTGATCGGGATGTCGAAACGGTCACGGAAGTGACGCAGGCTGTCGACGTCGACCTTCTTGGTGTTGTGCGCAGTGTTTTTCGCTTCACCGGCACCGGTGCCATAACCCTTGATGGTCTTGGCCAGAACAACAGTCGGCTGACCCTTGTGGTTCACCGCTGCGTGGTAAGCCGCATAGACCTTGTACGGGTCGTGGCCGCCACGGTTGAGTTTCCAGATTTCGTCGTCGGACATATCCGCAACCATCGCCTTGAGTTCTGGCGAGTTGAAGAAGTGTTCGCGCACGAAAGCGCCGTCTTTGGCTTTGTAGTTCTGGTATTCGCCGTCGATGACTTCGTCCATGCGGCGTTGCAGGATGCCGTCGACGTCCTTGGCCAGCAGTGGGTCCCAGAAACGGCCCCAGATGACTTTGGTCACGTTCCACTGAGCACCGCGGAACACGCCTTCCAGTTCCTGGATGATCTTGGCGTTGCCGCGAACCGGACCGTCCAGACGCTGCAGGTTGCAGTTCACGACGAAGATCAGGTTGTCGAGCTTCTCGCGACCGGCCAGGGCAATGGCGCCCAGGGATTCCGGCTCGTCGGTCTCGCCGTCGCCCAGGAAGCACCAGACTTTCTGCTTGCCTTCAGGGATGTAGCCGCGGTGCTCCAGGTACTTCATGAAGCGCGCCTGGTAGATCGCCTGAATAGGACCCAGACCCATGGAAACGGTCGGGAACTGCCAGAAGTCTTTCATCAGCCACGGGTGCGGATAGGACGACAGACCGTTGCCATCGACTTCCTGACGGAAGTTGTTCATCTGGTCTTCGGTGATGCGGCCTTCCATGAACGCACGGGCGTAGACGCCTGGCGATGCGTGACCCTGGAAGTAGATGAGGTCGCCGCCGTGTTCGTCGGTCGGGGCCTGGAAGAAGTAGTTGAAGCCGATGTCGTACAGGGTCGCACTGGAAGCGAAGCTGGAGATGTGGCCGCCCAGATCCGGGTCGCCGATGTTGGTCTTGACCACCATCGCCAAAGCGTTCCAACGTACCAGCGAGCGAATGCGGCGTTCCATGAACAGGTCGCCGGGCATGCGTGCTTCGTGGGTAACGGGGATGGTGTTGCGATAAGGCGTGGTGATGGCGTAAGGCAGTTGCGAACCACTTCGTGTGGCCAGCTCACCCATGCGGGTCATCAGGTAATGAGCACGGTCTTCGCCTTCTTTGTCGAGAACCGATTCCAGGGCGTCCAGCCATTCCTGGGTTTCGACGGGATCGAGGTCTTGCATGGCTTGCTCCAGGGCGGAAAGGCTTCCAGAATCGGTTGCCTGAGTTTGTTACGACTGGCCTTGTGGGCAGACGATGTAAATTCTTGGATGGCCGGATCGGTTCCCGGCGTTGTGTAGTTTTACTACAAATCTCGGGCTAATTCAGCTTTTTGACTTGTATATACAGTAGTAAAACTACAGCGGAGCGCTGTTTTCGCTCGTGGTGCAGTGTCCGGTAAAGCAGTGTTGTCGGTGCAAAAATCTGACGAGTCGCCTGATAGATCATGCTGGCAGCCAAGAATCGCTAGCCATCAGCAATTTTTAACCTTTGTTCGACAGTCCGTCCGGTGCGTGTGTACAACCGACGGGGTGGACTGGCATTTGAACGCCGATCAAGGATAGACCATGAGCCTTCCCCTGCTGGCCGAGCTGCCGGCTGTCCTTCTGCCGTTGCTCACTCGCGCCCGCCAATCCTGGCGCACCGCGCTCGATTCCCTGACAGATGAAGCCAGGCGCCCATTCCAGACTTGGCCCGAGTCGCGGCTGCAGGCGTTTGATCGCGTCTGTGCGGCCAGCGATTTTGTCGCCGATCAGGTTTCGCGCGATCCGCTGATGCTGCTCGACCTCGCTGAATCCGGTGAGCTGGAGCGCAGTTTTGCGCCCGGCGAGCTGCTTGGGCACATCGCCAATGCAGTCATTCAGGCTGCCAGCGAGGATGAACTGGGGCGTAATCTACGTCGTCAACGCACGCGCCAGCAAGTGCGAATTATCTGGCGGGATCTGACCCGGCAGGCCGATCTGGTGGAAACATGCCGCGATCTCTCGGACATGGCAGATGGCTGCATCGATCTGGCTTACAAGTGGCTGTACGAGCGGCATTGCCAGCAATTCGGCACGCCGACCGGCCGTCGGACCGGCGAGGCGCAGCAGATGGTGATCCTCGGCATGGGCAAGCTGGGCGCCGTCGAGCTGAACCTGTCGTCCGACATCGATCTTATTTTTGCGTATCCCGAAGGCGGCGAAACCCAGGGCGTGAAGCGCCCCCTGGACAACCAGGAATTTTTCATCCGACTGGGTCAGCGATTGATCAAGGCGCTGGACCCGGTCACCGTCGATGGCTTCGTCTTTCGCGTCGACATGCGTCTGCGCCCGTATGGGTCTTCCGGGGCGTTGGTGCTCAGCTTCAACGCGCTGGAGCAGTATTACCAGGACCAGGGCCGCGACTGGGAACGCTACGCCATGATCAAGGCGCGGGTGGTCGGCGGCGATCAGGAGAAGGGCAGCGAATTGCTCGACATGCTGCGGCCGTTTGTCTATCGCCGCTATCTGGACTTCTCCGCCATCGAAGCGCTGCGCACCATGAAGCAGCTGATCCAGCAGGAAGTCCGGCGCAAGGGCATGGCCGAAAACATCAAGCTGGGGTCCGGCGGCATTCGTGAAGTGGAGTTCATCGCCCAGGCGTTCCAGCTGATTCACGGCGGTCGCGACCTGAGCCTGCAACAACGGCCGCTGCTCAAGGTGCTGAAAACCCTTGAAGGCCAGGGCTATCTGCCCGCTGCCGTCATTGATGAACTGCGTGAGGGCTATCAGTTTCTGCGCTACACCGAGCACGCCATTCAGGCGATCGCTGATCGGCAAACCCAAATGCTCCCCGACGACCCGCAGGATCAGGCGCGCATCGCCTTCATGATGGGTTTTGCCGATTGGACGAGCTTCCATGAGCAGCTAATGTACTGGCGCGGGCGCGTCGCGTGGCACTTTCGTCAGGTCATCGCCGACCCGGATGAGGAAGAAGGCCAAGAGGACCACGGCGAAGAAATCGTCGGTGGCGAGTGGCTGCCGCTGTGGGAAGAATCGCAAAACGAAGAAAGCGCCTGCCTCCAGTTGCAGGAGGGCGGATTCGCTGACGCGCAAAAAGCGCTGAAAAATCTGAGCAACCTGCGCAACAGTTCGCAGTTGCGTTCGATGCAGCGTCTGGGGCGCGAACGGCTCGATGCCTTTATTCCGCGCCTGCTCGCCCAAGCGGTTGAGCACGACAATCCCGATCTGGTGCTGGAGCGGGTGCTGCCACTGGTGGAAGCAGTGGCGCGGCGCTCGGCGTACCTGGTTTTGCTCACCGAGAACCCCGGCGCGCTGCGTCGATTGTTGACCCTGTGCGCGGCCAGTCCGTGGATTGCCGAGCAGATCGCCCGTTTCCCTCTACTGCTCGATGAGCTGCTTAACGAAGGTCGCCTGTTCAGCCCGCCCCAGGCGCTAGAATTGGCCGCCGAGCTGCGAGAGCGTCTGACGCGTATTCCCGAAGACGACCTCGAACAGCAAATGGAAGCGCTACGGCATTTCAAACTGGCGCACCGTCTGCGGGTGGCTGCGTCGGAAATCACCGGCAGCCTGCCGCTGATGAAAGTCAGCGATTACCTGACCTGGCTGGCCGAAGCCATTCTCGAACAAGTGCTGGCGCTCGCCTGGCGCCACACTGTCGCCCGCCATGGTTCGCCACGCCGACCGGACGGGACGTTGTGCGACCCCGGCTTTGTCATCGTCGGCTACGGCAAGGTCGGCGGCATCGAGCTGGGGCACGGCTCGGATCTGGACCTGGTGTTCATTCACGATGGCGATCCCCAGGCTGAAACCGACGGCGCCAAACCGATCGATGGCGCGCAGTTTTTCACCCGGCTCGGTCAGCGGATCATCCATTTGATCACCATCCAGACCAACTCCGGCCAGTTGTACGAAGTCGACATGCGCCTTCGCCCGTCTGGCGCGGCGGGTTTGCTGGTGAGTTCGCTCGGGGCGTTTTCCCGCTATCAGGAGAACGAGGCCTGGACGTGGGAACATCAAGCCTTGGTGCGCGCGCGGGTGCTGGTGGGCAGCACCGATGTCGGCCGGCAGTTTGAGGCCGTGCGCGCGTCGGTGCTGGGGCGTGAGCGGGATCTGCCGAAGCTGCTTCAGGAGGTCAGCGAGATGCGCACCAAGATGCGCGACAACCTCGGCACCCGCACAACGGCGGCAGGCAAGGGGGCGAATGCGTTTGAACCGACGGCCCGGTTCGACCTCAAGCAGGACGCCGGAGGTATCGTCGATATTGAATTTATGGTGCAATACGCGGCCCTGGCGTGGTCCAGAGAGCATCCCTCGCTGCTTCGTTACACCGATAACATCCGTATTCTCGAAGGCCTTGAAGAGGCCGGTCTGATGGCCGCCGCTGATGCCGGTCTGCTGCGTGAGGCCTACAAGGCCTACCGCTCTGCCGCTCACCGACAGGCCTTGCAGAACGATCCGGGTGTTGTGGCCGGCGACCAGTTCGCCACCGAGCGGCGTGAAGTGATGCGGATCTGGGGGCAGTTGGGGCTGAGTTAATAAATGAAGGATTCTTCATTGAACTCGCTGGCCTCATCGCGGGCAAGCGCGCTCCCACAGTTGAGCGCGGTCTCCTGTAGGAGCGCGCTTGCCCGCGATGGCGTCAGAGGGTGCGCAACCGGATCCGGAGTTTGGTGGATCCCATCCGGTTCTATATAGCTATGACAGGGAGGCGTCAGGCGGCGTGTGCAAGCATCGCGCAGTCTGATGGGCCTCCCTGCTCGTTTCTGGTCGTTTTTGGATGAGCATGAGAATTCTGATCGTAGGGCCCAGCTGGGTCGGTGACATGGTGATGGCGCAGACGCTGTTTCAATGCCTGAAGCAGCGTCACCCGCAGTGCGAAATCGATGTGCTGGCGCCCGAATGGAGCCGGCCGATCCTTGAGCGCATGCCCGAAGTGCGCACGGCCTTGAGTTTCCCGCTCGGCCATGGCGCGCTGGAGCTGGCCACGCGCCGGCGCATCGGCAAATCCCTCAAGGGCCAGTACGATCAGGCGATTCTGCTGCCCAACTCGCTGAAGTCGGCGCTGGTGCCGTTCTTCGCCGGCATTCCCAAGCGCACCGGCTGGCGTGGCGAGTTTCGCTACGGCCTGCTCAACGACGTGCGTACCCTCGACAAACAGCGTTACCCGCTGATGATCGAGCGCTTCATGGCGCTGGCCTACGACAAAGGCGCCGAGCTGCCGCGCCCGTATCCCAAACCCAGCCTGCAAATTGAAACCTCGAGCCGCGACGCGGCGTTGACCAAATTCGGCCTGAGCCTTGATCGGCCGGTGCTCGCGCTGTGCCCGGGCGCCGAGTTCGGTGAATCCAAGCGCTGGCCTTCCGAGCACTACGCCAAGGTCGCCGAAGCGAAGATTCGTGAAGGCTGGCAGGTCTGGCTGTTCGGCTCGAAGAACGACCATGCCGTGGGCGAAAGCATTCGCGAGCGGCTGATTCCGGGCCTGCGCGAAGAATCCATGAACGTCAGCGGGGGCACTTCACTGGCTGAAGCCATTGACCTGCTGTCCTGTGCGGATGCCGTGGTCTCCAACGATTCCGGGCTGATGCACGTGGCCGCCGCGCTGAATCGCCCGCTGGTGGCAGTGTACGGCTCGACCTCGCCGGGCTTTACGCCACCGCTGGCCGATGAAGTCGAGATCGTACGCCTCGGCATCGAGTGCAGCCCGTGCTTCGAACGCACCTGCCGCTTCGGTCATTACAACTGCCTGCGCCTGCTGGAGCCGGATTCGGTGATCCAGGCCCTCGGCCGTATTGGCGCCGCCCCGGTCGAGGTCGCCTGACTTGCGGGTACTGCTGATCAAAACCTCGTCACTGGGTGACTTGATCCACACCTTGCCTGCGCTGACTGACGCCATGGGCGCTCTGCCGGGCATCCAGTTCGACTGGGTGGTGGAAGAGGGCTTTGCCGAGATTCCGACCTGGCACCCGGCGGTCGCCAACGTGATTCCGGTGGCGATCCGTCGCTGGCGCAAGAACCTCTGGCAGACCCTCAAAAATGGCGAATGGCGCCAGTTCAAACAGCGCCTGCGCGACACCCGCTACGATCTGGTGATCGACGCCCAGGGCCTGCTGAAAAGTGCCTGGTTGACCCGCTACGTGAAAGCGCCCATCGCCGGGCTGGACAAGACCTCTGCGCGGGAGCCCATGGCCGCTCGCTTCTACGATCGCCCCTTCGCCGTTGCCCGCGGCCAGCATGCGGTCGAGCGTTTGCGTCAGTTGTTCGGCCAGGCGCTGGGCTATCAGGTGCCTGCAGGACTGGGCGACTACGGCCTTGATCGTAGCCGTTTGCTCACCGCCACAAATGACGCGCCCTTCGTACTATTTCTGCACGGCACCACGTGGGACACCAAGCACTGGCCCGAACTGTATTGGCGCCAACTGGCCGAGCGCATGATCGGTCAGGGGCTTGAAGTGCGGCTGCCGTGGGGTAATCCGGCCGAGAAAGCGCGGGCCGAACGCATTGCCGATGGCCTTGATAATGCCGTCGTGTTGCCCAAACTCAATCTGGCAGGGGTCGCTCGCGTACTGGCGAGCGCCCAGGGTTGCGTCGCGGTGGACACCGGCCTCGGCCATCTGGCTGCAGCGCTGGACATCCCGACCCTGTCGCTGTTCGGCCCGACCAATCCGGGCCTGACCGGCGCCTACGGCCGGTCGCAGGTGCATCTGGCGGCGGAATACCCTGCCTGCGCGCCGTGCCTGCAAAAGAAATGCACCTACCGACCGACGCCTGAAGATCAGCGCCAGGTCGATACCGAACGCGAGTGGCCCATGTGCTTCACTCGCCTGAATCCCGAGCGGGTAGCGAGCCAGTTAGGCGCGCTATTGCTGGCAAAGGAACATCCCTGATGCAACTGGCCTTCGTGCTTTATAAATACTTCCCCTTCGGCGGCCTGCAGCGCGACTTCATGCGCATCGCCCTGGAGTGCCAGCAGCGCGGCCATCAAATCCGCGTCTACACGCTGATCTGGGAGGGTGACGTACCGCCCGGCTTCGAAGTTCTGGTGGCGCCGGTCAAGGCGATCTTCAATCACCGCCGCAACGAAAAGCTCACCGACTGGATGAATGCCGATCTGGCCAAGCGTCCCGTGGACCGGCTGATAGGCTTCAACAAGATGCCCGGCCTGGACGTGTATTACGCCGCCGACGGCTGTTACGAAGACAAGGCGCAGAACCTGCGCCACGGTCTGTACAAATACTGGGGTCGCTACCGTCACTTCGCCGACTACGAGCGGGCGGTGTTCGCCAAGGACGCGAAGACTGAAGTCCTGATGATTTCCGAAGTCCAGCAGCCGCTTTTTATCAAACACTACGACACGCCGCTTGCGCGCTTTCATCTGTTGCCGCCGGGGATCTCACAGGACCGCCGCGCGCCGCCGAATGCCGCCGAAATCCGTGCTGAATTCCGTCGCGAGTTCAAGCTGGCTGACGATGACCTGCTGCTCGTGCAGATTGGCTCCGGCTTCAAGACCAAGGGCGTTGATCGCAGCCTCAAGGCGCTGGCGGCGCTGCCTGCTGAACTGAAGAAACGCACGCGGCTGTTTGTAATCGGCCAGGACGACCCCAAAGTATTCCAGCTGCAAAGCACAACGCTGGGCCTGGGCGATCACGTCACGTTCATGAAAGGGCGCAGCGACATCCCGCGTTTTCTGTTGGGCGCCGACCTGTTGATTCATCCGGCGTACAACGAAAACACCGGCACCGTGCTGCTTGAAGCGCTGGTGGCAGGACTGCCGGTGCTGGTCAGCGCCGTGTGCGGGTACGCCCATTACATCGCCGAAGCCGACAGCGGTCTGGTGCTCGATGAGCCGTTCGAACAGAACCAGCTCAATCAATATCTGGCCCGCATCCTCAAGGACGACGCCGCGCGCAGCACCTGGAGCCGTAACGGGCTGACATTCGCCGACACGGCTGATCTTTACAGCATGCCGCAGCACGCTGCGGATGTGATTCTGGCGGAGCACCACGGATGAAACTGATCCTTGCTGAACCCTTCAAGAGCCTCTGGGCCGGGCGCGATGCGTTCGAGGCCGTCGAGGCGCTGGAAGGCCAGGTCTACCGCGAACTCGAGAACCGGCGCACGTTGCGGACTGAGGTCGACGGGCGCGGCTATTTCGTCAAGATCCATCGCGGCATCGGCTGGGGTGAAGTGGCGAAAAACCTGCTGACCGCCAAATTGCCGGTGCTCGGCGCGGGTCAAGAATGGGATGCGGTCAATCGTCTGCATGAGGTTGGCGTTCCGACCATGACCGCCGTGGCGTATGGCGAGCGCGGCAACAATCCGGCCATGCAGCATTCGTTCATCATCACCGAAGAGCTGGCGCCGACCGAGAGCCTGGAAGACGTCAGCCTCAACTGGCGCACCGAACCGCCCGAGCCACGCATGAAGCGCGCGTACATCGCCGAAGTGGCGCGGCTGGTCGGCATGATGCACCGCGCCGGAGTCAATCACCGCGACTGCTACATCTGCCATTTCTTGCTGCACACCGACACGCCTGTCACGCCCGATGATTTCAGGCTCTCGGTGATCGACCTGCACCGCGCCCAGACGCGCCCGGCGATCACCCAGCGCTGGCGCAACAAGGACCTGGCCGCGCTGTATTTCTCGGCGATGGACATTGGCCTGACCCGGCGCGACAAACTGCGCTTTCTCAAGGGCTATTTCCAGCAGCCGCTGCGGCAGATCCTGGCCCAGGAATCGGCGCTGTTGAGCTGGCTGGAAGGTAAGGCCGAGAAGCTCTATCAGCGCAAGCTGCGCTATGGGGACGCGCTCTGATGGCGGGCTGGAATCTGGAGCCTGGCTACGCCGCGCTGACGGACGACTTCGGCACCCTCGACGCCGTGTTCGCCCTCAAAGGCGAGCGCCTGACTCGGGATCCGCTGTCGGAAGTCATCCGCGTCGAGCGCGGTGGCGTGAATTACTACGTCAAGCGCTACGTCGCAGCGGGCAAGGGTTTGCGACGGTACCTGGGACGGCCACGGGTCAAGTCCGAATGGCAGAACCTCAAGCGCTTCGCCAAGTGGGGCATCCCGACGGCGGAAGTCGTCGCCTGGGGCCTTGAGCGCAACGGCGCTGCGTACGATCGCGGCGCACTGATCACCCGCGAACTGCCGCGCACCGAAGACCTGTCCGAACTGGCACGGGTCAACGACACGCGCCTGGACAGCCGCTCATGGGTCAATGGCGTCAGCCAGCAGGTCGCGCGCTACACCCGAACCATGCACGACCATCACTTCACCCATAACGATCTGAAGTGGCGCAACCTGCTGGTGGACGATCAGGCGACGGTGTTCCTGATCGACTGCCCCAACGGCGCGTTCTGGGTCAGCTTCATGCTGCGCTACCGCATCACCAAAGACCTCGCCTGCCTGGACAAGGTGGCTAAATATCACCTGTCGGCCACTCAGCGCCTGAGGTTCTATCTGCAATACCGTGGGCGCGAACGCTTGAATGATTCTGACAAAAAGCGCATCCGCCACATCGTCAGTTTTTTTGAGGGCCGCGAATGAGTGTTTTCATTGCTGACGCCGATCGGGGGCTGCTGGAGCGGCACGGTCTGGCGGACTTCGATGCGTTGTGGAACGTCGAACTCGACGCGGTGGATGAGCCCAACACCGGTCGCGGCGGTTGGAGCAGTGTGTTTCGCCTGGAGCTGGAAGGCTCCGGTTATTACCTCAAGCGCCAGAGCAACTACCTGACTTACACCCTGCATCACCCGTTTGGCGAGCCTTCGTTTTCCCGTGAATTTCGCAACATCAGCCTGTATCAGAAGCTGGGCATCCCGGCGCTGCATGCGGTGTTTTACGCAGACAGAAAAGTCGACGGCGAGCGCCGCGCGATTCTGATGACCCGCGCGTTGGATGGCTGGACCGATCTGGACACCCTGTTGCAGGACTGGCACGAGCGGCCGGCCGTCGAGCGTCTGGCGATTCTGCAGGCGTGCGGGCAATTGGCGCGCACGCTGCACAAGGCCGGTCAGGTGCATGGCTGTTTCTACCCCAAGCATATTTTCATGCGGGCGCGGGGCGGCGAGTATAGGGCGCAGCTGATCGACCTTGAGAAGACGCGCAAGTCGATCTTCGGCCAGCGCGACCGGGTCAAGGACATCGAGCCTTTGCTGCGTCGCGCGCCGGTCTGGAACGAAACGGAAATACGCGAGCTGCTCGCGGCTTACCTGCACGCCCCGACCGACAGCGGGCTGGTTGACGCCTGGTGGCAGCGCGTCGCCAAACGCGGCAGCCACAAGCGCCGGGATCGGTGATTTTTGGTTTTTGATGCACACGAGATTCACTGCCTGTCAGGTCTGCGATCTGGGTCTGGCTTGATCAAAGAGGGCGCCGATGCGTTTGTCTGAACTGAAAAACGCCGGTCGCACCCCGGCGCTGCCGATGAACATTGCGCTGGAGGATGCGGCCGGTCCTGCCGAGTTGCAGTTGCTCAGCCTGCTCCGCGTCCTGCCCGGTCAACGGTACGTGGGCGCCGGTATTTGGCGCGGGCGCACGGTGCTGGCGAAATTACTGGTCGGTCCCAAAGCCCCTCGGCATTTCCAGCGTGAGCGCGACGGCGTACAGGTGCTGGCAAAGCAAGGCTTGCCGACGCCGTTGCTGTTGGCCGACGGGCTGCAGGAAGGTGAGGGCGGCTGGCTGCTGTTCGAGTTTCTGGATCAGGCCGAAAGCCTGGGCGATGCCTGGAAAACGGTGGAAAACCTGCCGCCTCTGGCCGATGAGCAGCAGTCGGTGCTTGGTGATGCCCTGGCCGCCGTGGGTCAGATGCACGCCAAAGGCGTATGGCAGGAAGACCTGCACCTGGACAACCTGCTGCGTCAGGGTTCGACCTTGTACGTGATCGACGGCGCAGGCATTCGCGTCGAGGAAGCCGGCAAACCGTTGTCCCGGCAAAAGGTGCTGGAGAACCTTGGCGTGTTCTTCGCCCAGCTGCCGAAGTCGCTTGAGCCGTTCACCGAGGAATTACTGGTCTATTACCTGCTGAGCAACGGCGAGCATGGGTTGCCGGTCGAGGCGCTGCAAAAGCAGATCGACAAGGTACGCAGTTGGCGCCTGCGGGATTACCTGATCAAGATCGGCCGTGAATGCAGCCTGTTCAGTGTCGAAGACGGGCCGTTTGCACTGCGGGCGATTCGTCGCGAGGAAGTTGGCGCAATGCTGCCGGTGCTGGAAAAGGCCGACGCGCTGGTCGATGGCGGCCACCTGTACAAGACCGGGGGGGCGGCCAGCGTCGCCAAGGTGGACGTCGCCGGCCGCGAGCTGGTGATCAAGCGCTACAACATCAAGAGCCTGGCGCACTGGCTAAAGCGTTTCTGGCGACCGTCCCGCGCCTGGCACTCATGGCGTGAAGGCAATCGGCTGCGTTTCCTCGGCATTGCAACGCCCAAACCGCTGGCGCTGCTGGAAAAACGCTTCGTATGGCTGCGCCGCGAGGCGTATCTGGTGACCGAGTTTCTGCCGGGGCCCGACATCATCGAGCGTTTTGCGCCCTATGTGGCCTCGGGCGATGCGCCAGAAGCCGAACTGCAGGCGCTGGATATTTTGTTCGCGCAGTTGATCCGCGAGCGCATCAGCCACGGCGATCTGAAGGGCCACAACGTGTTCTGGCACAACGATCGCTGGTCGCTCATTGATCTGGACGCCATGTGTCAGCATGGATCCCAGGCCTCGTTCGCGACCGCGTTCGCCAGAGACCGCGCGCGTTTCATGCGCAACTGGCCGGCGGACAGCGCGCTGCACCAAGTGCTGGAGCAGCGCATTCCGACGGTTTCAAAAACGCCGGACTGACCCGTCAGCTCACTTGATTGAGGTTCATCTCCACCAAGGCGTCGATCAGCGCCTGCACGTTGTCGAACGGCTGGCGGTGAATCTGCGGCCATGACTCGCGCTCGACGTAGGCTTTGCCTGCGGTATTGAACCGTATCGGCGTGTGCTTGAGGGTGCGGTCTCTCGAGCGATGCACGATCGTCGGTCGCGAGGGGTCGGATTCGTCGAGCAGGAACATACCCGGACTGTGCAATCTAGCGCTGGCCGGTACGGCAAGCTGAGGGCGCTTGGGCAGTTCGATCTCCACAAGGAAGTCATTCTTCACCAGCGCCGCCTCGTGGCCCAGTCCCGCAGGAACCTGCTCTCCCGGATCGATCAGGATGCCGCGGCCCTTGCCATGCGCCACGTCCATCACGCGCACGCCAATCCCCTGTTCCAGCTCGGCAATGCCCGGCACGCTGTTTTTGAAGGTGTTGGCATGGGTTTCACCCGCCAGTGCCATCCACTTGTGCGCTCCCATCACCTCCTGATGCTTGCGTATCGTGCGTGAAGCAAAATAGCTGAACACCTGCTGGCGCGTGGTGCTGGAGTGGGTCGGCAGATGGCGGATGAAGTAACTGGCGGCGCAGTCGATCGCGCGGATTTCAATGCCATGCCGCCTTGCCTGGACCACCAGCCTTTCGAATGAGAAGGCGCCTGTCGGGTCGGTCCGAAACGTTTTGTCCATGCGCTTGAGGTCATGCAGCAGACGTTTGCTCATCAGCCCGGTTTCGGCGAAGCGATCCAGGTCGGCCTGATGGAGATCGGTCAACAAGTGCTCCATATACAGCGTCTTTACGTTCTGGCGCGCCAGATGCTCCATGTTGTCGAGAATGAAGCGCTTGCTGGCGAGCGCCGAGTGGGATTCGCCAATCACCACTCCCGAGGTGTTTTCGTACAACTCTTCGATGAACATGCTCAATGGCGTGTCAGCTTTTACTTCGGGCAGAATCACGCGCTCAGGGAGGGCGAGGTTCAGGACCGAGCGCGCGTCTTTCTGCAGCGTACTTGCCAGTTCAAAGAACCTCTCACGGACCTCCACCAGATGACTTTCCACGAAGAAGTAGTCGGGGTTCAGGCCTCTGTGACGGAAGTTTGCCAGGTCATGAAAGAGGCTCTGCATGTCGACAGGCATCTGGTAGCGGTTGTCGATCAGTGACTGCTGAATGGCGCCCAGCGGGTAGTCGTTGCTCCAGGTGGCGACATCGGCGCGGGTCCAGTAGCCGGCCGGATTCCATTCAAAGCCGTGGTCACCGGTGTAAGGTTTCACCTCGCTCCTGCGATGGGAAACGATGGCGCGGCGGTTAGGGTCCAGGCCCCATGCCATGGGCGAGCGTCGTTCAAGCAAACCATACAGTGCATCGTCCAGCGAGGTGCCGGATGGACTGACAGGTGACGAGGCGCCGGCCACATTGTCGATGTTCGGGTTGCCGACCTGCGCCTTGAAATCCGCACGCGATGCAGCGCTGCTGATGACGGCATCACTGTCTACGGAGATCTGGGTCGGCGTGCCCGACGGCACGTCTTCAACGCGCACGCTCAGTACGCCCTGCAGTTCACTGATGCCGGGCTGTTGCTGCCAGGTGTTGGCGGTCCGGTGGTCGAGCAGGGCGATCCAGCGTCGGCCAGGGTGCGCCTGTACGTCGCCACTGATGACCTTGTTACCGAAGAAAACCGCCATCTTTTGCTGTGCGAGGGGGTCACCTGCAGCGGATGCCACCTCGTTGCCCGCGTAGTCATAACTGACCGAAGAACTGAACGGCCGAACCTCGATGCCGTTCCGGTGCGCCGTTTTGATCAGGTGGTAATAGTCGTACCTGTCGCTGCCGTTTTTGAGTGCGCCCTCGTTCACGGTCTCCAGATAATGCTTGAGCGTGTGGGAGCCGCTGCGTGTCTTGCTGCCGAGCGCCTTGTATTTCTGCAGCTTGTGCGTGTGCTGGTCGGTTTGCAGATGCTCGATGTACAGGACCTCGACCTTGCGTTCTGCCAGCAACGGCATGTTGTCGATCAGCAGCTGTTTGCTGGCGATGGACGTCGGTGCTTCGCCAATCACCAGACCGCTGGATTTCTCCAGTGCGGCCTCGAAGAACGCCTGGGGCGTCACGTCATCTGCCAGGACCGGCAAGTCGGGTTTACCCGGAAGCGGCGGCTGCTCGAAGAATGCCCTGGCGTCGCGGTAAAGGTTCTGGCGCAGGGTCTGATAGGTCGAGCGACCTCCCTGGAAAATGTCCTCGAAAAACTCATGCAGGCCAAAGGGTCCCTCATCGAAGCGCTCAGCCTGCTGCGGGCTCACGATGCCGAAGACGTAGGGCTGCAGCGATTCCGGCATTTCGTAATCGCTCAAGTCGCCCACTGCTGTGGTGGGGCCTGCCGGGGTTTCATCCAGACGGCTGAACGACGGGAACACGCCGCCGCGCAACCCTGCAGCCTCAAGCAGTTGCCATTGCCCCTGGTTGTCGAGGCGCACTGTTTGCCGGCCGAAGAATGCAAACGGGTTGCCTGGGTCAACGATCTGCCAGGCGGCCAGCCGGACGTCGTACTGGACCTGGTATGTCTGCCCTTGCATGGCGATGTAGAAGTTGCCATTAACAACGCTGACCCCTTGCCCATGCGGGCGGTTCAAGGGGAGGGCGTCCGCCAGAGACACATCCACCGCGTGCAGCGGAGGTGCGACGGTATTTGCTGCGACCCCCACCGGCGGGTTGTCCTGCTGCAATGCTCTCCATACGCCAGTCACGTCGGTTTGCGCGTAGCGGCCGGTGGGCTGAAGGGTTTCCGGGATCAGCGCTCGGGTCCGGTACAGCGGGACATGGTGGTGGGCGGATTGAGGCGCAGCCCAGAACAGTTCGTTCTCTACGGCCACTGGCTGCAGCGTCTCGTCGGTGGCATGGGCAACCGAGCGGGCGTGCCTGCCGGCGGCTTTTGGTCCGCGCAGGTCCCTCAGCACGCCGCCCAGCCCTTTGATTCCAGAGTGCAGATCGCCCGCAGCGCCCGCCGTGTTGAGCCAGGCGCTCAGCACATAGAAGCTGGCGGTGGCGTGATCCCGCTCGTCGAGGGCTTTTAATGCGCGATAACCGTCTGCGCTTGCGATGATCATGCCGACGGCAAAACTGGCGGGCGGGAAGGGCAAGGTCACTGCAGTGGCGATCAGCTCAAGGCTGTTCCAGACCTGGCGCAAGAGCATGTCTGCGCGACCGGTCTGGGTGTCCGCGACATCCTGGATCTTGCGCTCGATCACTTGGTTGAAGCACGCGTCATACAGATTGCTGAACGGCTGGTTCGGCAACGCGGGTTTGCGACCACCGCCTTTCTTCAGTTCAGCCAGGGCAAATGCCAGCGGCATCCCTGCCTTCAAGCGGGCACGGCTGAGGTAGTAATCGCCCATGCCTGCACTCAGCAACGTGTTACTGAATGCGCTTAGCGGTCGGAAGGCGCGGCCGTCCGGGGCCTGCGGCGTATACAGCAGAACCTGGTCCAGCGTGCTCGCCTCAGGCGGCGCGAGCAGGAAGCAGCCGTGAATGACCTCTGCACGGGAGGCGATGACCATCACATCCACGTTCAATTGCAGGGGATAGACCGGATAGCGCAGGCGCTCCGCCGGGCTGCTGTGATGCATGTTGAGGATGGAAATGGTGAGCCAGCTCAGTTGCGAGGCGTCGATGTGGCCTTCGAGGAAGCTGCGCAAGGCATCGGCGCGCATTTGCAGTTGCGTCAGCAGCAGGCTCTGTTGACGGCGCCAGTCGTAGCCCTCGCTTGCAGGCGCCAGCAGTTGTCCACGAATCATCGCGATGTACTGATCGGCCAGCCACTGACCGCGAACCGAGCCGGCCACTTTTTCCGGGCTCAGTGGCGTGAGGTCGACGCCCTCGGGACCGCTGAAGGTGGCGGTGGTATCGGCAGCCGGGTTGAGCAGGCCAAGTGTGTCGTCGTAACCGTCGCGCAGCATCTGGGTGTAGGACAGGGTTTCGCGGGGTGTATGAATGATGATGCGGTCAGGGTCCACTGTGTCGCGCGGCAGGCCCAGCAGCGCGTTGATCCTGCGGCGGGCAGTCTGATGAACGTAGGTGTTGAAGTCGGTCACCTGGGTGTGTGGGGCGGCCTGGTAGGCGTCACCCGCCGCGACGATCGCCTCTTCCAGGGCCACCATTTTCTGACGCTGCTCCGTGGATGCCCGCAGGAACCAGTCCGGTGTGTGCAGCCGTTGCTCGGAGAGCATCACCTCAACGCGTGCCGACACCAGCGCGCGCAAGCCGCTGTTGTAATCGGGCAGGGTTGCGTAGCTGATCCAGTCCTGGGTCGGCGCGGGCTTTTCGCTCAAATCATGCAGTTGGTCTTTCAGGGCATCCCTTCTGCCCGCGGTGATCTGTTCCAGCAGGAACTGATTCATGTCGGCGGACCGGCTCCAGCTCACAAGCTCGCCGAGCAGCTGACGTTCGTTGTCGAAACGTTGGAAATGCCGGGGGCGTGGGCTGTCCGGGGTGAACATCAGCAAACCGTCCGACTGCCCCGACGCATCGAGCTTGCGCAACAGCAGCATGCTGCTCAGGGTGTCACGCCCATTGAGCTTGATCTGCTGCACGGTAACGGCGGGGTTTCTCGGGGCGACGGTGTCCGGATTCAGTGACTCGATGAGGGCCAGGTCAGAGGGCTGAATGTGCCCCTGTAACTCAGCCCCACGGGCCTGCGCGATGAGCTGATGATGCATCGCTTCGCTCATCAGGCGCTGGGTGGTTGGCGAGCCGAGCGCCTGGCGCTGGGCGGGTCCGAAACGGCTTCGCAAGTCTTGCTCATTGATGACCTCGGCGAGGTAGGCCGCAGTCAGGTCGCTGTGCTCAGGGTCAAGCGGCAGGCGGTTGCAGGTGATTCGGCTGTGGCTCTGGAAGACCGAACCTGGCGCTGTGTCACCGGGGTGCAGGCCGTAAAGCGCCAGATGCGTCAGCGTTCGGCTGACGGTGAAGGCTTCACCGGTGATGGGCTGCGTTCGTTCGGTGCTGATCAGGACCTCATCCGGATCAAGGTCAATCCCCAGATCATTGGCCAATCGTGCCCGCAGACGGCTTCGCGCGAACTGTTGCGGGGACGCGGCACCGTCCATGACACTCATCAATGCGCTGCGCGCGCGCTCGTAATTCAGCAGGCCAGAAGCGTAACGCTCGCGCTGCTCGACACTCGCCATTTCCAGCCAGTCGGGGCATGCGCGACGCGCTTCACGTTGTGCGAGGCGATCCTCTGCAGCCGCAATGGCGCCGTCGGGGCCCCAGGATTTCGGCTGGCGGAGCAGGTCGTCAAGTCTGGCGATCAGGGTCTGAGGCGACAGGCTGTGGGCGGTCTCGAACAGCGCGTCGATGTCTACACGCTGCCTGGCCAGCAGGCGATCAAAGGCGTGATCGTAGGGTGATCCCTTGATGAGATTTAGTTGAAAGTCCGAAGGGTGAGTGGTTTCCAGAAACACATCGCCACCGGATGATATATCGAGCCATGCATCGCGCGTGGTGTCGGGCATCAGGCGCAGGAGAGGCAGGCGCAGGAGCGGGTGATTGATGCGACGGGCGAGTGCGTGCTGCAATGCCTCGTTCGACACAAAGCCTTCAACGCCTTGTCCGGGCAACCAGAGCAGTGTCTGCCCCGGTTGGGCGGTCGCAACGATCGCGCCGGCGAATTCGATGCGACGCTGTGCATCGAGTTGGAGTTCGAGGGCGCTGAACACCACGTGCTCCTGCGCATCCATGCCCGGCAGGCAGCGGGAATAGTCGCGGTGCAATTCACCTTCTTCGACGTTCAGTAGCAGGTCGTCGCGCAGGGTCAGTTCGAGGCAGGTCACGAACAGCTCGCGCCGCGAAATGTCACGCGCACTGGCCTGCGCCCAAAAGCGCTCGATGGCCGAGTGCAGAGGCGTTGCCTGCTCCAGGGGCGTGAGGCCGGGTGAAGCGTTAATGAAATTCTTTGCGTCCGGTAGCTGCTGGCATTCGGCGTCGAGAACAGCGGCAAGCGTTGTCAGCCGATCCAGTGCGGGCGGGTTGGGGGAAAATGTTTCCATGGTGCAGCATTCCTGAGTGATCTCCGCGCGGTAAGGTTGCGCAAGAGCCGGGCGAGAAACCCGATGATTCGTCGAGCGATCAATCAATCAGAACGCCGGGGCACGTGGTGCTAAATAGTTAACGCACGCGGTGAGGGGTGAACGTGTAGGGCCGGCTTCAGCCGGGAAGGCGTCCGGTGCCATGTCACAAAATCGACGGCGTACACACGGGTCTCTTCCCGGGTAAAGCCGGTCCCACACAAGCATCGCGCAGCACTTCATTCCCTGCGACCACTTCCAGAGCCATTACGCTATAATCCCGCCCTTTAGCTGTCTGCCGCCGTGGCGCCAGACACACCTTATTTGTCAGGCGCGTGATGCCTGCATGCAGACTTAAGAGGCTAGACCCTAGTGGCATTGACGATCCTTGGCCTGTCCGGCGCCCTTAGCCATGATCCTTCCGCAGCCCTGTACATAGACGGCAAGCTGGTTGCTGCGGCCGAAGAAGAGCGTTTCGTTCGCGACAAGCATGCCAAGAACCGCATGCCCTATGAATCAGCGAAGTTCTGCCTGGAACAAGCAGGCATCAAGCCTTCCGACGTCGACGTCGTCGCCATTCCATTCGCGCCCATCAGCCTTTTCGGCGAAGCGCGTTGGCACTACGCCAAACGCTACTGGTATGCACCGGACCGCGCCCTCGACGCGATCCTGATGGGCAACCGCCGCTACAAGCGCTACCGCAACAAGATCGTCTGGTGCCTGGAACAACTGGGTTTCGATCCGAAAAAGATCAAGATCGAACCCGTCGAGCACCACTTGGCCCACGCCTCCAGCGCTTACCACTGCTCCGGCTTCCAGGAGAAAACCGCGATCCTCGGGATCGACGGCAAGGGTGAGTACGCCACCACGTTCTTCGGCTACGGCGAAAACGGCAAGATTCACAAGATCAAGGAATTCTTCGATCCGGACTCTCTCGGTGGCCTGTATGGCGCAATCACCGAGTTCCTCGGTTTCGAGATGCTCGACGGCGAATTCAAAGTCATGGGCATGGCGCCTTACGGCGACGCGACCAAATACGATTTCTCGCGGCTGGCGACGTTCGAAAACGGCGAATTGGTGATCAACACCGAATACGCCAACGTCATCGGCCTGCGTCGCTACAAAGAGAAGGGCAAAGGCTTCTACTTCTCGCCGAAACTGATCGAATGGCTGGGTCCCAAGCGCGAAGGCGACATTGCCGACGAGCCGTACATCCATTACGCCGCCAGCATGCAGGCGCTGTTCGAGAAGCTGTCGCTGCAGATGATCGACCACTACCTGGGTGACATCCTCAAGGAAACCGGCAAGCTCGCCTTCGCCGGTGGCTGTGCGCTGAACGTCAAACTGAACCAGAAAATCATTGCGCGCCCTGACGTCAAAGAGCTGTTCGTTCAGCCCGCGTCGGGTGATGCCGGCACTGCAGTCGGTGCCGCCGCCTACGTTTCCCACGCGCGTGGCGTGCCGGTCGAGAAGATGGAGCACGTCTACCTCGGCCCGTCCTACAGCAACGAAGACGTTATTGCCGCCTGCGCCCGCCACCCGAGCAAGCCGGCCTGGCGCCAGATCGACAACACCCCGGAGCGCATCGCCAAAATCATGGTCGCGGGCAACCCGGTCGCCTGGTTCCAGGGCCGCATGGAATTTGGTCCTCGCGCCCTCGGTGGTCGTTCGATCATCGGCTGCCCGAGCATTGCCGGCGTGGCCGATCGCATCAACCATCAGATCAAGTTCCGCGAGCGCTGGAGGCCTTTCTGCCCGTCGATGCTCGACACCGTCGCCCCGCAGATGATCAAGATCGATCACCCGGCGCCGTTCATGACCTTCACCTTCGAAGTGGCGGAAGAGTGGAAAACCCGCGTGCCGGAAGTCGTCCACGAAGACGGTACCTCCCGCGCCCAGGTGCTCAAGCGCGAGTACAACCCGCGCTACTACGACATGATGAAGGCACTCGAAGACCTGACCGGCAACGGGGTTTCCCTCAATACGTCGCTCAATCGTCGTGGCGAGCCGATGATCTGCTCGCCGACCGATGCGCTGAATATGTTCTTCGGCTCCGATCTGGAGTACCTGATCATGGAAGACATTCTGGTGGTCAAAGACGGCGTGGATACCCATGACACGCTCAGCTGAGCGCCATGTTCTCCAGTTCTGCCACGGCTATGACGGGCCGTTCCTCGACTGCGCCCGTCAATACGCCAGCCTGTTCGTGGGCAGGGGATACCGTGTTACCACGGTATTCCTGACCGGCGCCGCCGATGCCGAAGTTGCAGCCAGCTGCGCGTCGGACGAAGTGCTGTTCATGGAGTACAGCTCCAAAGCCATCGGCGGCATGAAGGTGGGAGCGATCCGCGATCTGCGCAAGATCGCGGCGTCGCGCAGCTTTCAGTTCTGCATCACCCACCGTTTCAAGCCGACCTACATTGCGCTGGTCGCGACCCGATTGCCGGTGATCGGTGTACATCACGCGTTTGGTGATTATCGGCGCCGCAGCCGCAAGGTGCTGGCGAACCTGTTCCGCTCCCGTTTGAGCCTGCTGGGCGTGTCCGATGCCGTGCGTGATGACATTCGTGCCTGCCTGCCGAAATGGCCGGCCGACCGTATCCAGACCCTTTATAACCGCATCGACGTCGATCAGCTGACCGCCACGCTCCTGTCCCGTGAGGAAGCCCGTGATGCGTTGGGGCTGGCGCCGGATGCGTGGGTAGTGGGCAATGTCGGCCGGCTGCACCCCGACAAGGACCAGTCGACGCTGCTGCGCGGATTCGCTCAGGCGTTGCCCAACCTGCCCGCCGATAGCCAACTGGTGATTCTGGGTCAGGGCCGGCTGGAACAGGACCTCAAGCACCTGGCGGTCGAACTGGGAATCGGCCACGAGGTCATGCTGGCAGGGCAGGTGACTCAGGCCAGTCGCTACTTCAAGGCCTTCGACGTGTTCGCACTGAGTTCCGATCACGAGCCCTTCGGCATGGTGCTGCTGGAAGCCATGGTGGCCGGCGTGCCCCTGCTGGCAACCGCCTGTGGCGGCGCGAAAGAGGTCGTTGAAGGCGTGGGTATTCTGTTTCCCCTGGGCGGTGCCGAGCCTCTGGCTCAGGGGCTGATACATCTATCGCGGATGGACGCCGAGCTGCGTCAGTCCTGTGCGGATGCGATGCTGCAACGGCTGCACGACCGTTTCAGTGACGAGGCGGTAAAAGCGGTTTTCTGGCAGTTGCCGCAAGTCGTCGCGCTCACCTCGGAAACCTGATTTCATTCGAACCGCTGGCAGCCATTGGCCTCTGATAGCAATGAACACCCGGCTGCATAGCACAGGATATGGATTGGAATGGTTGTAAGAAATTTGCCGGCACGTGCGGGTTACATTGCAGGTTTACTGCTTGCAGTGGTGATGGTGATCCTGTTTCTCGGGCCGTTCTGGTGGCCCGGTGAGTCAAGTTCCTGGGCGGCGTTCATTCGCGCGGCGCTGGTGATTGCC
This sequence comes from Pseudomonas sp. NPDC078416, assembly GCF_050268485.1. Lineage (NCBI taxonomy): Bacteria > Pseudomonadati > Pseudomonadota > Gammaproteobacteria > Pseudomonadales > Pseudomonadaceae > Pseudomonas > Pseudomonas sp. NPDC078416. Next base: position 516,402 of record NZ_JBNNGV010000001.1, read on the forward strand.
TTGCTCTGCGCGGCGCCGGCGCTGAGTCGGCGATCATTTTCAGTCAGTCCGTTGACCTACACCGTTCTGCTCCTGTTCGCCTATCTGCTGATCAACAGCCTCATGGCAGACGACGACATGAAATCCATGCGGCGGCTTCTGCTCATCCTGGTGTTTTTCATCGGCGTTGGCGTGATACGGGCAAGCGGCACCTTCGACTGGGAAAAGATCCTCAAGATATCGGTGGCAGTGGTCGCGCTGTTCGCCGCGTTTTCGATGCTCAACCTCGCCATTCACGGCGCGTTCGTCTTGGGCTATCGGCAGATGTCACTGGCCGGTTCGGGCATTACCGACGTGGCGGACTTCGGCAACACCATCGTCGCCGGCATGAACTACGGCTTGTTTCTGCTGGCAGGGATCTGGCTGACATTACGTTCCAGACGCCGTGCCGAAATCGTTCTCTGGCTGCTGTGCTGCGCCCTTATTGCCACCTACATCTATTTCACTTTCGCGCGCAGTGCCTGGCTGGCGTCATCGGTCGGCGGGATGGTCCTGCTCGGCACCATGACCAGTGGCAAATTGCGCCGCAACATCCTGATCCCTGCGGCTATCGTCATCGCGCTCGTGCTGATATTCGGCTTCAGCGAGCTGGCTTATGAGGTACAGACCCGCGGCGTGACGGGGCGCAACGAAGTCTGGCTCGCCGTGTTCGAGCGACTGGCCGGCCATTGGTGGTTCGGGGTTGGCGCGGGGACGCCGCTCGGGGAAGTTCACCTCTCCACCGGTCAAGTCGTGCGCAACACCCATGGCTTGTATTTCGAGGTGCTCTACCAGTTCGGCATCGTCGGTCTGGCGCTTTTGCTGGCGACGATGCTGCACGCCGGCGCCTGCCTGGCGGGAGCGCGCAAGACCTCGGAGATCGCGCGGCTCTGGCTGGCGATCCTCTGCGCCGGCGGCGTGGTCATGACCGTGGAGCTGCACACCTTCGTTGGTTCACCCAATCTGGTGTGGGAATGGCTCTGGCTGCCGCTGGCCGGCGCGGTCGCGATCTCTCGGGAGGCGCGGCGTGCTGAGGGTTGAAGCGCGGGGCGAGCAACGCTGGCTAGTAGGGCAGGATCTGGAAGTTTGCCTGCAGGACTTTGCGCAATCCCGGAGTTCTGTGACAGGGCCGGTGTTGCTGCTGGCGTCCGGACCCTCGGCGAACGAGTTCCCGCTTCCCCGTTACCGAAGCCTGCCGGTCGTCGCCATGAACGGCTCGATCGTGCGCTGCGTCGACGAAGGCATCCGGCCTTTCTACTACCTGTGTGACGACCCGAATTTCGTGATCGGCCGGCCCGCGCTGGCGCTGATGGGTGTCAGCCACGGCGAGCATCTGGCGATGAGTCTGGATGTGCTTCAAGCCATTCATTCGGCCGACGCCACTGCGCTTAACGGGAAAAAGATCTATCTGCTGGAGCGGGTCAATCGGCAGGAAGGCAAGGCCGTCATGTCGGATCGAGCCTATGCGTGGTCCATCCGCAACGACGACGAGCTGATCTCGAATTTCTCTCTGCTGCGTCGTAAACCCAACCGCATCGGTTTCAGCCTGAACCTCAAACGCGGCTATTTCGGCAGCCGAACCATTCCTTTCGGTGCCTTGCAGCTGGTCGGTCATCTCGGGTTTCGTCAGGTGTTCGTGGTCGGGATGGACCTGCGTCAGGGCGGGGGGCGCTTTTACGAGAAAGGAGAGGCGGCTTTGCCCAGCAGCCTGGACGAGGATTTCGAGCAGTACATCCTGCCGAGCTTCGCGCTGATGGCAAGCAAGATCCTGCCCCGAACCGGCATGCAGGTGTTCAATCTATCCAGCGTGAGTCGCATGCCGGAGCGGGTCATTCCCAAAATCACCCTGCAGCGCCTCGACGAACTGTTGGGTGATCAACCCGACCCTTCTACGCAAACAGCGCCTTCAACCGCGCCGTGAAGTGGGCGCTCCGGCCTTGGGTGTAAGCCGAAATAAAGGCTACGCCCCCATCGCTTTCCACCAGCCACGCACGATCTTCCTTGTACCTGAGCAGGTGCTGGAAATTGCGCAGCCGCTTCGAATCGCTTAGCGGGCGGCGCTGGCACTTCATGTCAGAGATATCGATCAGCCCCAGTTTCGCCTCCGGGGTGAGGATCACGTTGCCCAGATGCAGCGAGCGAAAGTAAACGCCACGATCGTGCAAATGGGCGATAAACGTACCCAACTCGGCCCGCAGTGGCGCGCTTTCACCGTGCTCTTTCAGCACCTGGCGGACTGTCAGGCCGGGCAGCGGCGTGTAGCGCACGGCGTCGCGGCTGATGCTGGCAATTCGGTAGGTGGCGATCACTTCAGGGCAGGGGATGCTGCGCTTTTTAAGAGCGTCGATGTTGTCGGCGAAGCGTTGCGCGTAGGGAAACAGCAAGGCCGAGCTGATCAGGCGCTTGCGGCGGAACAGTTTGAGAATGGTGTCGTCCTCAAGCAACAGAACCTTGTCTCCGGATCCGTCCGCTTCGAGCACGGTGGCGTTTTCTCGCAAGGCCAGATAGGCGCTGTGTTCCATTGGGTGCATCGGCATACTTACCTGAACAAATGCGGCATGTTACCCGAGTCGGCCCCGCTTGGGTCGCGGCAGGGGTCGACAAATATGGGTTGTGCTACCATGCCCGCCTAATTTTTTCGTGCGGATTCCCATGAGCAGTCCTGATCCTCAAGCTAAAACGACCCTGGCGATTTACTTTCGTCTATTGACCTATGTGCGGCCGTATATAGGCCTTTTCTGCTTGAGCATTGTCGGCTTTCTTATCTTTGCGTCCACCCAGCCGATGCTCGCCTACATCCTCAAATACTTCGTCGATGGCCTCGCCAATCCCGAGGCCAGCCTGTTCCCCGGCAACCCCTATATTGGCCACCTGCAATTGCTGCAGGCGGTGCCGCTGATGATCGTACTGATCGCGGCTTGGCAAGGTGCTGGCTCGTATCTGGGCAACTTCTTCCTGGCCCGTGTCTCCCTCGGGCTGGTGCATGACCTGCGTGTCGTGCTGTTCAACAAATTGCTCACCCTGCCCAACCGCTTCTTCGACAACAGCAATTCCGGGCACCTGATCTCGCGCATCACCTTCAACGTGACCATGGTCACCGGCGCTGCCACCGACGCGATCAAAGTCGTGATTCGTGAAGGCATGACGGTCATTTTCCTGTTCGGCGCGCTGCTGTGGATGAACTGGAAACTGACCCTGGTGATGCTGGCGATACTGCCGCTCATCGCGGTCATGGTGAACAGCACCAGCAAGAAGTTTCGCAAGCAGAGCAAGAAGATTCAGGTGGCCATGGGCGACGTGACCCACGTGGCGTCCGAGACCATCCACGGCTATCGCGTGGTTCGCAGCTTCGGCGGCGAAGACTACGAAAAGGCCCGCTTCGAAAAGGCCAGCCGCAGCAATACCAAAAAGCAGTTGGCGATGACCAAGACCGGCGCCGTTTACACGCCGATGTTGCAATTGGTGACCTACAGCGGCATGGCCGTTGTGATGTTTCTGGTCCTTTACCTGCGCGGCGACTCCTCGGCGGGCGATCTGGTGGCCTACATCACCATGGCCGGCCTGCTGCCCAAACCGATCCGCCAGTTGTCAGAAGTCAGTTCCACCATCCAGAAAGGCGTCGCCGGTGCGGAGAGCATCTTCGAGCAACTGGATGAGGAGACCGAACAGGACTTGGGCACCGTAGAACGCGACAAGGTTTCAGGCCGTCTGGAGGTCAAAAACCTCACGTTCACCTACCCGGGCACGGAAAAACGCGTGCTGGACGACGTGAGTTTTGTCGCCGAAGCCGGCCAGATGGTCGCCTTGGTGGGCCGCTCCGGCAGCGGTAAATCCACGTTGGCGAGCCTGATTCCGCGATTCTACGATCACGTGCAGGGCCAGATCCTCCTTGATGGCGTCGAAACCCAGGAATACACCCTGCGCAGCCTGCGCCGTCAGATCGCCCTGGTGAACCAGAACGTCACGCTGTTCAACGACACCATCGCCAACAATATCGCGTATGGCGATCTGGCCGGCGTGCCGCTGGAAGACATCAAGAAAGCCTCGGCCGATGCTTATTCCGACGAGTTCATCGACAAGTTGCCTCAGCAGTACCAGACCCTCGTCGGCGAGAATGGCGTGCTGTTATCCGGCGGCCAGCGCCAGCGTCTGGCGATTGCTCGCGCGCTGCTGAAAAACGCGCCGCTGCTGATTCTCGATGAAGCGACGTCGGCGCTGGATACCGAGTCAGAGCGTCATATCCAGAAGGCGCTGGAGAAAGTCATGCAGGGCCGTACCACGCTGGTCATTGCCCACCGCCTGACCACCATCGAAAAAGCCGACGTGATCCTGGTCATGGACGAAGGCCGCATCGTTGAACGCGGCTCCCACGCCGAGTTGCTGGCGAAGAACGGCTACTACACCCGCCTGCATGCCAAACAGTTCGAAGAAGACGAGCCTGTCGAAATCGACCGGGCAGTCGATGCATGCTGAGTCACTTGCGCGCATGGCGTGAGCGAGGCTGGACCCCGATCGATGCAACGACTTACGCCACCGCGTGGCAGCAGTTCGGCGGCAGCGTTGCCACGCACCCGCAGGTGATCGAGCGTCTGGCCGGGCTTGCGGATATTCCGGTGCGTTACCTGGGCTGGCTGCAAGACGGCAACGTCGTCGCTGCCGTTGCCTGTTGGGGCCGTGATCTGGCGCTGGCCAAGAAGGTACTCAAGCAACGTGATCGGCGGGTGTTCGACTTGGGCAACGCAGAAATCATTCTGCCGGTTGCCCCTGGCGTGACAGTGCCATTACGCCAGCGCATGAGCTATGTGTCGGAGCTGAACGCCGGCCAGATCGACACCCTCAAGCCGCAAGCCGAGAGCCTGGCGATCGCCCGCGCGCCCGAGGACTATTCCAAGAAATTCCGCTACAACCAGCGCCGCGAGCAGCGTTTGCTTGAGGAAGCGGGCGGGGTCGTGCAGCCGATGCTGGATTTCACGTCCGAGGAACAAGCCCGTATTTATTCAAGCCTGTTTCACGCGCGCTGGGGTTTCGACGTGCCGGGCAAGGATCACCTGGCGAATGTGTTCGAGCTGATGCGCGAGTTCATGACCGGCTCGATGATCCTGCTGGAAGGCAAGCCCATTGCCGCTCAGGTGCTGTACAGGGTCGAGTCGCCACGCTGGGTGTCGGTGGAATACATCAACGGCGGTGTCGATCCGGCCCATCAGGCGTTGAGCGCGGGCAGCGTGCTGAGCTTCGTCAACACCCAGAACGCCTGGGCTGACGCGAGGGCGGTGAACAAGCCATTGCGCTATTCCTTTGGCCGCTCCGATCGCGAATACAAAGACCGCTGGTGCCAGACGGTGCCTGTCTACAAGGTTGGATGACATGTCCGGGCGCAAGCAGCAGCTTCTGAAACGACATCGGCGCAACAAGCGCCTGGCGCTGATCATCGGTCTCGTGCTGCTGATCGTCATTGGCATCTGGGTCGCGTGGTGGCTGGTGCCGTTGCTGATCGTCGCCGCTTGGGTGGCCCATGAAGCCTGGTTCTCCGACCATTTGTTTTATTCGCCCAAAAGCGATTACCTCTATCAGTTTCCCGACGCTGTTCAGGCGCAAGCTGTCTCGGTCGTCAACGGCATGCTGCAACTGAGCGAGCCATTGGGCGAAGGCGAAACGCTGCTGCTGGAGCTCGACCTGCGCAGCAGCTGGCTCGGTCGCTGGCTGGACCCATACGTGTTGGCAGGCGACGACCGCCAGGATTTCGAACGAGGTTTTGCCGGGCGTCGCTACGTGAACCTGACCGGGCAGCGAGACGTCGTTGCCGACAGTACGCTGCGTCTTAAAGGTGGTTTCTGTCGCATCTCCAGCGCGGCCCGTTTGTACGTGCTGAGCAACCCGGATTACCGCCAGAAGCGGTTGATGATCCTCGCGCCCCACGCCGACGATGCCGAACTGGCAGCGTTTGGCCTGTACAGCCAGGCCGCCGATTGCAGCATCGTGACGGTGACGCAGGGCGAAATCGAGGCCGAACGCTACGAACAATTGGGGCTGAACCGCGCCGATGCCGCGCGACTCAAGGGGCGCTTGCGCACCTGGGACAGTCTGGCGATTCCGCTGTGGGGCGGTGTGCCCCAGAGCCAATGCGTGCAATTGGGCTACTACTGCCTGCAATTGCCGGCCATGGCCCAGTCACCGGATCAGCCTTTTGGTTCTCGCGATTCGGCAGAGACCGACATCCGCAGCGCGCGGCAGCACAACCCATTGCCGTTGCCGGGTGACCAGGACGGCGCGCCGACCTGGAACAATCTCGTGGCCGACCTCGCTGCACTGCTGGACGCCTGTCGGCCGGACGTCATTGTCATGCCGCACCCGGAACTTGATCCCCACGCCGACCACATCGCCACGACTCAAGCGTTATATGAAGCAGTGAGCAGAAGCGCGCACACGCCGGACGTGGCGCTGTTCTACGCCAATCACTTGCACGACAACGATCGCTGGCCGATGGGGCTGGCCGGTAAGGGTGTCGCGCTGCCGCCGTTTGTTGAAGCGCCGTCGGTTGATCAGCTCTGGAGTATGTCGCTCGGGTCGGACGTGCAACTGGATAAGGCCATGGCACTGGCGATGCAGCATGATCTTCAGGGACCGCCACCTTTGAAGAAGCGCCTGCGCCGGCAGATTCAACGCTGGCTGGCCGGTCGCGAATGGCCGCTGACGGGCGACGACGAATTCTTCCGCAAGGCCGTACGGCGGCATGAGGTGTTCTGGGTCCGCCGCTTTCCGCGCCCGTAACTGCAACAGTCGATGCGCCATTCGTTGCACCATTTAAAGCGCCATTTGAAGCGCTGTTTGAAGCACTAAGGGATTCGAGGCCAACCGGCCAGCCAGCGCTGATCGCTGTGCTAAGATTCCGTCCTTGTCCATTTCTGTCACGGGTTGTTCGATGAAGTTGTCCATGCCGCGTTTTGATCAGGCTCAAGTGTTAGTTGTCGGCGACGTCATGCTCGACCGCTACTGGCACGGTGGCACTTCCAGAATCTCCCCTGAAGCGCCGGTTCCGGTGGTCAAAGTCGACCAGATCGAAGACCGTCCGGGCGGTGCTGCCAACGTGGCGTTGAACATTGCAGCGCTGGGCGCCAAGGCCTCACTGGTCGGCGTCACCGGCATCGACGAGGCCGCCGACAGTCTGAGCAACAGCCTCAAGGCCGCTGGCGTCACCGCCTGTTTCCAGCGCATCGCCCATCAGCCCACCATCGTCAAATTGCGCGTCATGAGCCGGCACCAGCAGCTCCTGCGAATCGACTTTGAAGAACCCTTTACCACTGACCCCGAAGCCCTGAGCCTTGAGGTCGATGCCTTGCTCGACGGCATCAAAGTCCTGGTCCTGTCCGACTACGGCAAAGGCGCGCTGAAGAATCATCAAGTCCTGATCAAAGCAGCCCGGGACCGTGGTATTCCTGTTCTGGCCGACCCGAAGGGCAAAGACTTCGCGATCTATCGCGGCGCCAGTCTGATCACGCCTAACCTCAGTGAGTTCGAAGCCATCGTCGGCCATTGCGTCGATGAGTCAGAGCTGGTCGCCAAAGGCGCGGCGTTGATGAAGGACCTCGATCTGGGTGCGTTGCTGGTCACCCGTGGCGAACACGGCATGACCCTGCTGCGCCCGGACCAACCGACGCTGCACCTTCCAGCCCGCGCGCGCGAAGTCTTCGACGTGACCGGCGCTGGCGACACGGTTATTTCCACGCTGGCAGCCGCCATTGCGGCGGGCGAGGAATTGCCGCATGCGGTCGCGCTGGCAAACCTGGCGGCAGGCATCGTCGTGGGCAAGCTTGGCACGGCGGCGATCAGCGCCCCCGAGTTGCGTCGCGCCATCCAGCGCGCCGAAGGTTCCGAACGGGGTGTGCTGACCCTCGATCAGTTGCTGCTGGCAATCGACGATGCCCGTGCCCACAACGAAACCATCGTGTTCACCAACGGCTGCTTCGACATTCTGCACGCCGGTCATGTCACCTATCTGGAACAGGCCCGCGCGCAGGGCGACCGGCTGATCGTGGCGGTCAACGATGACGCGTCGGTGAGTCGCCTGAAAGGCCCGGGCCGCCCGATCAACAGCGTAGATCGACGCATGGCCGTGCTGGCAGGTCTGGGCGCGGTGGACTGGGTCATCAGCTTCCCGGAAGGCACCCCGGAAAACCTTTTGGCCCATGTGCGGCCGGACGTACTGGTGAAGGGTGGGGACTACTCGGTTGATCAGGTCGTCGGCGCCGACATCGTCGGCTCTTATGGCGGCACCGTGAAAGTGCTGGGACTGGTCGCCAACAGCTCCACGACAGCCATCGTCGACAAGATCCGCAGTCAGGACTGATCCGACGCCCGCAGCGCAGAGTGGCACCCCTTGCCGCTGCCATTTTTGTATTCGCAGTTCGGTATATGAACGTATGAAAGTCATGTTACTGGTGATGGATGAACAGCGCGTCATACTGGACGGCTTGTACGACACCGTACGGCAGCATTGTGACGACTGCGTCATCTTTCGCCTGAGCAAGCAACAGCAGCTGAATCTCGGGCCGTTTCTGGCCTCGGTCGACTATCAGAGCTACGACCGGGTGGTGATCTTCTCCCGGGTCAAACGGCTTGCTCGCCAGCGCGCGGTGCTCAAGTGCATTCCGGGGCTGATTTTTCTTGAGCATGATGCGTATCAGAATTACATGAGCGCCAGCAAATACCACGGCATGTATTCGCGCCTGTACCGGCAGCTGCCATGGAGTCGCGCGCTGCTGTCGGGCGCGGTGGTCGCGCGGCGCATGCGCGGCGAAGGCATCGATGCGGTGTTCGTTTCCAAGGGCTATGACCAGGAAATGCTGCGCAATCTCGGGCAGCCCCGGGACATCCCTGTGGGCTTTCTCGGCAGCCTGAAGAGCCGCGAGTATTCCCAGCGCAAACAACTGGTGGAAAACCTCGCGCAGCGCGCCGGCATGCTGGTGACGCGCACGGCCTCCGGCGCCGAATACCTGGAAACCCTCAATCGCATCAGGATTTTCGTCAGTGCCGACATCGGCATGGGCGAGTTCATGATCAAGAATTTCGAAGCCATGGCCTGCGGTTGCGTGCTGCTCGCCTGGAGCCAGGGTGAAGAGGACGATCTGCTGGGTTTCGAGGAGGGGCGCAACGTCATGTTCTACCGCTCCGAAGACGAAGCCGTCGAGAAGATCCGTCTGCTGCAGAGCGACCCTGATCTTGCTGCGCGTATCGCGAGCGAAGGGCAAAGATTCGCCGAAGAACGGTATGCCTTTGCCCGCGTAGGCCGCGATCTGGCCGATGAAATTCAGCGGCCAATGCGCCCATGGCAGCGTCCATCGGCGTTGATTCGTGCCTGGGTCAAATTGCGCCATGGCATGCAGGTGCCGGCCTGATGTCGCCGCCGTCCAACCACGACAGCGCCGCCCCCAGTGAACCCCTTGTCTTGCCGGGCGCCGATCAGGACGTGTTCGGCGCGCTTCCCTCTGCGCTGCGCCAGTGTCTGGCGAAGGCTGCACGGGTCATTCTCATTGCCAACAACCCTGCCATCACCCAGGCCGATTTCGATGCCTTGGGCGTGGGCGCGGACGATGTGGTGGTCAGCTTCAACCTGTGCATCAAGGCCGCGCTGCTGAAGCCTGAAAGCGTCAACCTGTTCGTCCACGGCTTCAATGCGCCGGACTGTTATTTCTTCGGACTTCCCGCATCAGCTGAAGTACAAAAACTTGCCGCCCAACCTGGGTCACGTTGCTTCACGCTGCTGGTGGGCTGCGCCGTGCCGCTGTGCCCGCTGCCTGACGTCGCGCTGTATTGGGACCGCATTCCGTTGCCTGCGCTGGCCGAGCATTACCCGGTTGATCGCCCCAACGGCAAGCGCTTCGTCGGGCCTTCCACGGGTTTCAACGTGCTGGTGCTGCTCGACTGGCTGCGCGCCCATGCCGGTTACCCTTACAGGCTCATGACGCTGGGTTTTTCCAACGAAGCCGGCAAGCTCTGGGGCGGACACGCCTGGGACTATGAGCGCAACTGGCTGCTGGGCGCGGACGTCGAAGTGATCGCCCTCAAGCCCCGGAGCTGGTGGCGCAAGCTGTTATTTCGTAAATGAACGAGCCCGTCCGCCGCATGGGCGCGCGTGTCCAGGCGCATCGCCATTGATCCCGGAGAGTTTGTCAGTGCTGAACATTGCGGTCGCGTTTTTTGGTATCCCGCGAAACTCGGAAATCTGTTTTCCCTCCATTGAGGAAAACGTCCTTGGCCAGTTGCCGAAGGGCAGCAACGTCAAATGCTTTTACCACCTCTACAAGATCGACGAGGTGCACAACCAGCGCTCGGCGGAGAAAGGCGAGCTAAAGGCGCAGAACTACGACGTTTTCCAGCCGATGACGGGGGTTCTTGAAGCCACCGACGGCGTGCTTGAGCGCTGGGATTTCGAACGGGTCAAGGCGATGGGCGACACCTGGGGCGACGAGCACGTGTCCCTGCGCAACCTGATCTATCAGCTCAATTCCCTGCACACGGTCACGGGCATGATGGAGTCGTTCGATCCGGACTTCGTGGTGTTCGTGCGCCCGGACAACTTCTTCCATTCACCGCTGCCGGGCCATGTCTTTCATTCGCCCCACGCACGACGGCTGAACGCCTATATTCCGGACTGGCAGTGGTGGGGCGGGTTGAACGATCGCTTCGCCATTTGCGGCCGCGACGTGTACCGCGCCTATGGCAAGCGGATCGAGCGTATCTTCGAGTTCTGCGAAGCGACAGGCCGCAAGTTGCACTCGGAGCGCTTGCTCAAGTATGCGCTACTCAAGGCCGACGCCCGCATTTGCACGCTGCCGACGACCGCCTCGCGGGTGCGCATCACCGGCACCTTCGCCGAAGAGTCGTTCTCACCGAAGCGCGGCATGGGCAAGCGTGAGAACCGCTACTTCCACTTCTTCGCCCGGCTGCGGACCTGGCGTGACAAACGCCTCACCAACAAGAGCTGAGCGGCGCCTTACTTGTGCAGGCCGCTGCGAACCAGTCTGACCAGTCGCCGTGCCTTGATCCGCAGCTTGGTCAGCCCTGACTTGGGCTTCTTCTTCGGTGTGAGGCCCTGCTGCACCAGCCAGTCCTTCCAGCGAATACGCTCCTCGCGCACCACCCAGCCTTCTTGCGGAGCGAAGCTCTCGGCCAGATAAAGACCGCGCGTGCCGGCGGGTGAAAGCTTGTCGTTCTTCAGGGTGTACAGCTCGGGCAGGGGCGATCCGTTTTCCAGCGGCATCAGGTACAGATCCGGTTTGCTGCGATTGAGGCGCGCCACCAGCTCGTTGTTCTCCAGGCTCTCATCGACGTGGAAAAGGCTCAGCGGACGAGCCTCTTTCGGCACCTCCAAACGCATGTCGTAGATCAGCTGCAACGAGGCGGTCGGCAAGTGCACGTAAGCGCGAGGACTTTCAATCAGGGTCAGGCTGCCGCAGCGTACCGGGAGCGCTGCACCGGGCAGAGGCGTAAGACGAAAGGGCATGGCCTCTCGGTAATGCAGCGCTGCCGCGTAAGGCGCTGGCAGCCAGGTGTCGTTGAAACGTCCGCCGAGCCAGCCTTGGGGCGTCTCGATCAGGCATTCCTCGGCGACTTCCTGCACCGCGGTGTGCAACGGCAGGTTGAGCTCGTGGGCGGGAACGTAGCCTGAGATCAGCTTGAGCACCACATCGCCACGGTCCTGACGGCGCTGGCGAACCAGCACCCAGTAATCGCGGTTCTGCCAGCGCAGGGTCAGGCGCACCGAGACGCCGAGATTGGCCAGCTCGGTGGAAAACCGTTCGCTGTCTTCTACGTCGATCTTGCGGCGCCGCGCCAGGGTCTGGGTGAAATTCAGCGGCATCCCGATGCTCTGGTAGGTCAGGCTTTCCGGGGTGGCTTCGACAAATAACGGCAGGGTCTTGAAGTTGCTGGGGTTCTTTCGAATCAGGGTTCGCGGCATATCGGCTCCTTCTTGCGTTGGGGTCGGCCGTGCGTCTCAGGGCTGACGACGGATCACGGCAGCGGCGGTTGCCACGTTATGGGCCAGATGCAGCGGGTTGATGGTGCCGACGATAGCACCGGTGACGCCGGGATGTTCAAACAGCAACTCGAAACTGGCACGCACAGGATCGACACCGGGGGTCAGGCAAACGTGCCCGCTGGCCAGCGCTTTTTTGACCAGTACCCCTTTGCCGTGTGCAGCAGCGTAGTCCAGCACTGGCTTTTCGCCCTGCTCGTTGAGGTTGTACGTGACCATCGCACAGTCGCCGTCCTGCAAGGCCAGCAACCCGCCTTCGACGGTTTTGCCGGAGAAGCCGAACCCGCGAATCTTGCCCTCGCGCTTGAGCGCGTCCAGCGTTTGATAGACGGCGCAATCGTTGAGCACGTGCAGGTCGTTGCCGTCGGAATGCACCAGCACCAGATCGATGAAGTCGGTTTCCAGGCGCTGCAGGCTGCGCTCCACCGAAAGGCGCGTGTGGGCGGCGCTGAAGTCGTGCCGTGACTGGCCGGCTTCAAATTCCTCGCCGACTTTGCTGACGATCACCCAGTCCTTGCGCTGCCCGCGCAGCAGCGGGCCGAGGCGCTCTTCGCTGCGACCGTACGCCGGGGCGGTGTCGATCAGGTTGATGCCCAGATCCCGCGCTAGCTTCAGCAGCATCCGCGCCTCGACGTCGTCGGGAATCGTGAAGCCATTGGGGTACTTCACGCCCTGATCGCGGCCCAGCTTCACCGTGCCCAGGCCCAAAGGGGAAACGTTGATGCCGAGGGTGCCGAGCGGCCGATGCAGATCGTGCAGGGTGTTCATGGCAGCAGTTGATCCCAGACAGGAATGGCGAGAGGCGGCTTGGGAAAGTCGGTGTGTGGCGGCTGCGGGGTCGGGTGAATGTCATCCCGGGACAACGAGGCCAGCACGCGATCGGCGAAGTCGGGGGCCAGCGCCAGCTTGGTGGGCCAACCGACCATCAACCGGCCTTGCACGTCGACAAAGGCGTTGTCCGGGCGCACCAGCCCGCTTTGCTGGGGCTCGGCGCGGTCCACGCGGAGGGTGGCGAACTGCGCCTGGCTGAGGTCAACCCAGGGCAACAGATTCCCGAGCTCTTTCTTTGCGGCGGCGATCTGCTCGGCGGGGTTGCGGGCAACGCCTTCGGCTTCGGCAATGTCGCCGCCCAGGTACCAGACCCACTGGCCGTCGGCGGCCGGATGCGTCGTCACCGTGATTCGTGGCTTCGGCCCGCCGCCCAGGCAATGGGCGTACAGCGGTTTGAGCGTCGGACCTTTGACTAACACCATGTGCAGCGGCCGGCGTTGCATGGCCGGCTGGCTTACGTTCAGCGCCTTGAGCAGATCAGCCATGCCCTCACCGGCGCTGAGCACCACTCGCTGAGCGTGGATGTCGCGACCGTCGACGCGCAGGCCGACCAGTTCGCCATCAACGCGCAGCGGCTCGATGTCCTGGCCAGCCAGCAAGCTGTCGCCTGCCAGCTCTGCCAGTTTTTTCACCAGACTGGGGATGTCGATGACCAGCTCGGCCAGACGGTACACTTTGCCTTTAAACCGCGGATCCTGAAGCGCAGGCGGCAGGTCGCTGCCCTTGACCTGATCAACGCGCCCGCGCACGGCCTTGCTGGCGAAGAAGCTGGTGAGGTTGCCGGCAATGGTGCCGGGCGACCACAGGTAGTGAGCTTCCGAAAGCAGGCGTACGCCCGACAGGTTCAGCTCGCCTTTGCCGGCCAGCGCTTCGCGCCAGCGACGGGGCATGTCGGCAATGGCTTCGGAGGCGCCGGACAGCGCGCCGTGAAGGGCGTATTTGGCGCCGCCGTGAATGATCCCCTGGGATTTGAGTGTCTGGCCGCCACCCAGGCTGGCCTTTTCCACCACCACCGTCGAAAAGCCCTGATGGCGCAATCGCGCGTTGAGCCAGAGACCGGCAACGCCCGCGCCTACAATCAGGACGTCAGTGGAAATAGCAGATGACATGGGCACCTCAAATGGCGAAACGAATGGCGGCATTATAGGGGAAGGCCCTTTTCATTAACCCCCTTTAATGACCGGCCGTCTTCGAGAACAGCTGGATGACCACGACGCCTGCGACGATCAGACCCATGCCGGCGATGGCAGGCAGATCCAGTTTCTGGCCATAAATGAACAGCGCGGCGATGCTGACCATGACGATACCCATGCCCGCCCACACCGCGTAGGCCACGCCAACCGGGATGGTGCGCACCACCAGCGTGAGCATCCAGAACGCAATGGCGTAACCGACGATCACCAGCAACAGCGGGATCGGCGTGCTCAGGCCTTTGACGGCTTTCATGGACACTGTGCCAATGACCTCGGCACAGATGGCGATGGCCAGCAGGTAGTACGCAGACATGGTGTGACTCCTTTTCGATGGTCGTCATTAAAGCGGCTTACCCGGCGTGTAACAACCGAACCCTCATGTGGGGAGTGGTGGTGGCTGGCGGAATGGGCCGGCCAAGATATGTGCGAAGCTCGATGGAAATCTGACAGCGTTTGGCTGATAAACTCCGCGCCCATGAATAGAACCCTCTACAGCATCCTGTTCCACCTCGGCCTCCCATTGATCGCCCTGCGCTTGTGGTTGCGTTCGCGCAAGGCCCCGGCCTACGCGCAACGTATCGGCGAGCGCTTCGCGATGGGGCTGCCCGCCATGCAACGCGGCGGGATCTGGGTGCATGCCGTGTCGGTGGGCGAGAGCATCGCCGCCGCGCCGATGATTCGCGCGTTGCTGGCCCGCTATCCGCAATTGCCGATCACCATCACCTGCATGACGCCGACCGGCTCGGACCGTATTCAGTCGCTGTTCGCCCACGAGCCGCGCGTCCAGCATTGCTACCTGCCCTATGACTTTCCATGGGCAGCCGGGCGTTTTCTCGATCACATCCAGCCAAAGATCGGCGTGATCATGGAAACCGAGCTGTGGCCCAATCATATTCATCAGTGTGCGAAACGCGGCATTCCAACGGTGCTGGCGAATGCGCGGTTGTCAGAGCGTTCGGCTCGCGGCTACGGACGCTTCGCCGGGCTGACTCGACCGATGCTCGCCGAGATGAGCCTGATTGCCGTGCAGACCGAAACCGAGGCCCAACGCTTCCGTGACCTGGGCGCTCGGCCCGAGTGCGTCACCGTGACGGGCTCGATCAAGTTCGACCTGACCATTGATCCGCAATTGCTGGCGCGTGCCGTTCAGCAGCGAGAGCAATGGCAGACCCTGCAGCGTCCGGTCTGGATTGCCGCCAGTACCCATGCGGGCGAAGACGAGGTGGTCTTGGCGGCCCATTGCACGGTAATGCAAAGCTATCCCGACGCGCTGTTGATCCTCGTGCCCCGTCACCCCGAGCGCTTCAATAGCGTGTTTGAGCTGAGTCAGCAGCAGGGATTCGCCAGTGTCCGGCGGTCGACGACCGAGCCGGTGACGCGAGAAATCTCGGTTCTGGTGGGCGACACCATGGGGGAACTGCTGTTTCTGTATGCGCTGGCTGACATCGCCTTTGTCGGCGGCAGCCTGGTGCCCAATGGCGGTCACAACCTGCTGGAGCCTGCGGCGCTGGGTAAGCCCGTTTTAAGCGGCCCGCACCTGTTCAACTTCCTCGAAATCGCCACGATGCTGCGTCATGCCGGCGCGTTGGAGGAGGTCAGTGACGCGGCCGCATTGGCCGCTGCAGTGCGAGGGTTGATTGAACAGCCAGAGAAAGCCAAGGCAATGGCCGATGCCGGGTTGGCGGTGATGAAGGCCAATCAGGGAGCGCTGGAGAAGTTGCTGGACGGGATTGGGCGGTTGTTGCGCTGATTGTTGCCCTCATTTGACGAGCCAGCACGATTTTTGGGACTTTGCATGCACTGGCGGCCGGCCCGCATTCGACGAACCAACACCACTCTGTAGGCGCCGGCTTGCTGGGGAACGCGGCGTGTCAGCCACTGACGATGTCGAATGTGCCGACTTCTTCGCCAGCAAGCCGGCTCCTACAGGTCCTGCGCAGGGCGCCATTTCCCCCTACGGCGCCAGGTCTTGCGCATGACGCCAATCATGCGTTCGACGCCACCCATTGTAGGAGTGCGCTTGCCCGCGAATGCGATCTTTGGGACGACGCTGCATGCACTGATCGCTTGTCCGCATTCGACGAACCATCGCGATTTTGGGACGCTGCATGCACTGGCGGCTGGCCCTCATTCGACGAACCAACGCGAACCTGTAGGAGCCGGCTTGCTGGCGAACGCGGTGTGCCAGCCTGCCAACCTGCTGAATGTGGCGACGTATTCGTGGGCAAGCGCGCTCCTGCACGTTCTCCCTGTTACCGCACCGTCGGCCGCTCAAAGTTCTTCGCCGCTTCTTTCGCCAGATCAGGCGGCAGGAAGTCTTTGTCGGGGTTGTAATCGGCCTTCAGGAAGCGCGACAAATCCTGCAAATCCCCCGGGCTCAACGTGCCGGCAGCCTGCTTCAGACGCAGGTTGTCGAGGATGTAGTCGTAGCGGGTGTTGTTGTAATCGCGCACCGATGCATACAACTGGCGCTGCGCATCCAGCACGTCGACGATATTACGCGTGCCGACCTGATAGCCGATTTCCGTGGCTTCCAGCGCGCTCTGGTTGGAGATGATCGACTGTTTGCGCGCCTGCACCTGCTCCACATCGGTGTTCACCGCGCGGTGCAGGTTGCGGGTGTTTTCCACCACTTGGCGGCGCAGGCCTTCACGTTGTTGTTCGCTTTGACCAAGACGGGCATAAGCCTCGCGGACCTGCGAACTGGTCAGCCCGCCGCTGTAGATCGGGATGTTCACCTGCAGGCCGATGGTGCGTTGCTCGACGCTGCCATGGAAACTCTGGCCGGTGTAGTTGGGGTTGGTGAAACCCAGCGGATCGTTGTCGCCTTTCTCGTACTGCGCCACCGCATCGACGGTGGGCGCGTGGCCCGCCTTGCGCTGACGCAACGTCTCTTCGGCAGCGCTGACGGCGTAGTTGCTGGCCAGCAGATTCAGGTTCTGCTGCGTTGCGGTGTCGACCCAGGCTTTCGCGTCGTTGGGCGTTGGCGCGAGCACCGGCAGGGTGTGCACGATGCCTTCGATGGAGTTGTAATCGCGGTTGGTCAGGGTGATCAGCGCCTGAAACGCATCGTCCACCTGGCGCTTGGCGACGATCCGCGCCGCGCGGGCAGTGTCGTGACTGGCTTGTGCCTGAAGCACATCGGTCTTGTCCGACAGACCGACATCGAAGCGTTCATTGGCCTGGTCGAGCTGGCGCTTGAACGCCGCTTCCTCCGCCTTGGTGGAGGCCAGATTGTCCTGCGCACGCAGCACCGCGAAATAGTCTTCGGCACTTTGCAGAATCAGGTTCTGCTCGGTGGCCGAGAGCTGCAGGATCGCCTGCTCGTTGACGTCCTTCGCGGCCTTGAGCTGGAACCAGCGGTCGGCGCGGAAAATCGGCTGACTCAAGGTCGCGCGATAGACCGTGCCGCTGCGGCTGATGACCGCGGAGGGTTGGTCAATCGAGGTGCGGGTGTCATTGATGTCGGCGCCACCGGAGATGTTTGGCAGCAGGCCGGCGCGGGCCTGGGGCACGATTTCCTTCTGCGCGTCATAGCTGGCGCGGGCCGCCGCGAGGTCGGCGTTATTGTTGACCGCTTCCTGATACACGCTGACCAACCCGGTCCTGGTTGGCAGCGGCATGTCTGCTGCCCCGGCCATCGCACTCGAAGCACACGACACGGCAATGGCCAGTGAAAGTTTGCGCAGCATAGACATTCCCTAGTAATTGAAGCGGTATGAAGACGGTGACGTTGCGTCTGATCCAGATGGCTTTGGCGACGCGTAGCGAGTGTAGTTCCAGCGGGTAGGGACAACAATCGGGCAAATCAGCCATTTAACGCGCGTTTGAATTCCGCGCTTGGCGTTTGGCCTGCGCCGCGACTAGACTGACGCCGTTCTTGTCGGGGTGCCTTGATATGAGGCTGAGATCGGATAATCCGGATCCCGTTGAACCTGATCAGGTTAGCGCCTGCGTAGGGAACAAGATTTCTCGTCTCCCGGCGAGTCCTCTTGAGTGTCGTCCGGGGTCGTCTTTGTTCATTTTCTGAACAGTCCGCGCCTTTCGATTCTCAGCATCCATGCCGTCTCAGGGTGCATCCGTCCGTGTCCATCAGGCTCAAGCTCCGACAATTCATTCCGCTGCTGGATGATGTCTGGAGAGCCCGTGATGAGTACAACACTAAAAAACGCCAATCTGAGTGAATCCGCCCAAGTCGACTCGGGATCGGTTCAGCCGTTCACCCGCTCGCAGAAAATCTACGTTCAGGGCTCGCGTCCGGACATCCGTGTGCCCATGCGCGAGATCAGCCTGGACGTTACGCCGACTGCCTTCTCTGAAACAAAGAGCTCTGGGACAAACAGCGGCGGCGAGTTCAACGCGCCGGTCTGCGTGTACGACACCTCCGGCCCCTACACCGACCCCAACGTCATCATCGACGTGCGCAAAGGCCTGGCCGACGTGCGTTCGCCGTGGATCGAGTCCCGCGCCGACACCGAACGCCTTTCAGGTCTGACATCGAATTTCGGCCAGCAACGCCTGGCCGATGCCGAGCTGACCCGGCTGCGATTCGCCCACGTGCGCAATCCGCGCAGGGCGAAGGCGGGGGCCAACGTCAGCCAGATGCACTACGCGCGTCAGGGCATCATCACCGCCGAGATGGAATACGTCGCCATCCGCGAGAACATGAAGCTGCAGGAGGCCCGCGCCGCCGGCCTGCTCACCCAGCAGCATCCCGGCCACAGCTTCGGCGCCAGCATTCCGAAAGAGATCACCCCCGAGTTTGTCCGCGAGGAAATCGCCCGCGGTCGCGCGATCATTCCCGCCAACATCAACCACGTTGAGCTCGAACCGATGATCATCGGTCGCAACTTCCTGGTGAAGATCAACGGCAACATCGGCAACAGCGCACTCGGTTCGTCCATCGAAGAGGAAGTGGCGAAACTGACCTGGGGCATTCGCTGGGGCTCGGACACGGTCATGGACCTGTCCACCGGTAAACACATTCATGAAACCCGCGAGTGGATCATCCGCAATTCGCCCGTGCCTATCGGCACCGTGCCGATTTATCAAGCGCTGGAAAAGGTCGGTGGCGCCGCCGAAGACCTGACGTGGGAGCTGTTCCGCGACACGCTGATCGAGCAAGCGGAGCAGGGCGTCGACTACTTCACCATCCACGCCGGCGTGTTGCTGCGTTACGTGCCGCTGACCGCCAAGCGCGTGACCGGGATCGTCAGCCGTGGCGGTTCGATCATGGCCAAGTGGTGCCTGGCCCATCACCAGGAAAACTTCCTCTACACCCACTTCGACGACATCTGCGAAATCATGAAGGCCTATGACGTCAGCTTCTCCCTGGGTGACGGCCTGCGCCCGGGGTCGATTGCCGACGCCAACGACGAGGCGCAGTTCGGTGAGCTGGAGACCCTCGGCGAGCTGACCAAGATCGCCTGGAAACACGACGTGCAATGCATGATCGAAGGCCCTGGCCATGTGCCGATGCAGTTGATCAAGGAGAACATGGACAAGCAGCTCGAGTGCTGCGACGAGGCGCCGTTCTACACCCTCGGCCCGCTGACCACCGACATCGCACCGGGTTACGACCACATCACGTCGGGCATTGGCGCCGCCATGATCGGCTGGTTTGGCTGCGCGATGCTCTGCTACGTCACGCCCAAGGAACACCTGGGATTGCCGAACAAGGACGACGTGAAGACCGGGATCATTACCTACAAGATCGCCGCCCACGCAGCGGACCTCGCGAAAGGACATCCCGGTGCGCAGATCCGTGACAACGCCCTGAGCAAGGCACGGTTTGAATTCCGCTGGGAAGACCAGTTCAACCTCGGGCTGGACCCGGACACCGCGCGCGCCTACCACGACGAGACGCTGCCGAAAGACTCGGCCAAGGTCGCGCATTTCTGCTCCATGTGCGGGCCGAAATTCTGCTCGATGAAAATCACCCAGGAAGTGCGCGAGTACGCGGCCAACCAGAAGATCGACGCGGTGGATGTGTCGGTGGAGGACGGCATGCGCGAGCAGGCCGAGCGGTTCAGGCAGGAAGGCAGTCAGCTTTATAAAAAAGTGTGAGCGGCAAGCGTGATCGTTCCCACGCTCCGCGCGGGAATGCCGCCCCTGACGCTCTGCGTCGGTGAGGACGCAGAGCGTCCAGGTATGCGTGCCCACGCAGAGCGTGGGTACGATCAACCCTAAGTTTCAGCGAGACAACAAAAGTGAACACTCCCGGCACCTATTCACCCGACGCCCCCGTACCCGCTGCCAAGCGGGTATTTGGCGGGCGCGATCTGTTCTCTCTGTGGTTTTCCCTCGGCATCGGCCTCATGGTCCTGCAGACCGGCGCATTGCTGGCGCCGGGGCTGGGGATGTCCGGTTCAATGCTGGCGATCCTGCTCGGCACATTGGTCGGCGTATTGCTGCTCGCCGCCGTTGGCGTCATTGGCAGCGACACCGGGCTATCGTCGATGGCGGCGCTCAAGCTCAGCTTGGGCAGCAAAGGCGCGGGCGTTCCGGCGATCCTCAATCTGCTGCAACTGGTGGGTTGGGGTTCATTCGAAATCATCGTCATGCGCGACGCCGCCAGCCTGTTGGGCGCGGGCGCTTTCTCCGAAGGCAGCCTCTGGGCCAGCCCGATGCTCTGGACTATCGTGTTCGGCGCCCTCGCGACCCTGCTGGCGGTGAGTGGCCCTTTGGCCTTCGTTCGGCAAATCCTGCGCAAATGGGGCATCTGGCTGCTCTTGGCGGCGTGCGCCTGGCTGACGTTCAACCTGTTCAGCAAGGCTGATTTGACGGCGCTGTGGTCGCAGGCAGGGGACGGCTCGATGCCGTTTGCCGTGGGCTTCGACATTGCCATCGCCATGCCGCTGTCGTGGCTGCCGCTGATTGCGGACTATTCCCGATTCGGTAAGCGCGCCACCGGGGTGTTCGGCGGCACAGCGTTGGGCTTCTTCATCGGCAATTTCTGGCTGATGTCCCTTGGCGTGGCATACGCCCTGGCCTTCGCGCCGAGTGGTGAAGCCAATGCGCTGTTGCTGGCGCTGGCTGGCGCGGGGATGGGTATTCCGCTGCTGCTGATCCTGCTGGACGAATCGGAAAACGCGTTTGCCGACATTCACAGCGCTGCGGTATCGAGCGGGATTCTGCTGAAGGCCAAAGTCGAGCACCTGGCGCTGGCCATTGGCGTCATCTGCACACTGATCGCCTGCTTTGCGCCGCTGGCGCAGTACCAGAACTTCCTGCTGATGATCGCTTCCGTGTTCGCGCCGCTCTTCGGCGTCGTGCTGGTGGATCACTTCATCCTGCGCCGCCGCCGTCACGGCGTTGCGACAGCGGGCTTGCGCGGGATGACGCTACTGGCGTGGATCGGCGGGATCTGCACCTACCATCTGCTGGCGAACCTGTATCCGGACATCGGCGCGACGCTGCCAGCGCTTATTGTCGCTGGCGTGCTGCAGTGGGTATTGGCGCGCGGGCGGGCATCTGCATTCGAGGCCGATGTGCGGCGTTAACTCAGTGGGCTGAGCCTGGAACAGAACAGCCAGGCTCAATGCCGGCGGGCGACTCAAAGCGAGTCGAGGTCCGGGAATCCCCAGTCTGTCAGTGGTGCGAGCTGGGACAGAAATGTGAGGTGCTCGATTGTCTTGACCTTCTGTAGATGCTTTAGATCGGCGGGGCCACCGAGTGCGAGGGCGGGGACGAAGCCGAACATCTCATCGGGTTGTAGTGGGCCGAGCGTTTTAAGCGCCCTCTGGAAGAACCCGTCAAAATCATTACTCTCTGGCTTTTTCGACGCAAAGAAAGACTGCACGCTAATATCCGGATTGAAAGGAGACGAGCTAGCTTTTCTGAGCCAGTAACGTCCATACACAGAGCCGATCGTCAAACGACTCCCCGTTTTTTCTTGCCATAAGTACAGATCGCCAAAGGCGCTTCTTGCGATCACGAGAAACGTATCTGGATCCGTGATATCTGAGGCAGCTAGCCAATCGGGGATGAACACATCGTATTCAGCAGGATCAACCGTCCAGAAAATACCATCACCGTAGCCGCTCCATCCATACTTTTCCCAATGGGAAATTAACAGCGACGGAAGTCTGTCTTTGTATTTATCATGTGTGGAAAGGGGCACCTCTCTTCGGTGCACAGAAGGTCCCATTCTTTTTAAAAAATATTCGAAATACTCTTCCATGTATCCTCTTGCTTTCACTACTTCCGTCGTTTACAGGCAGTGTTAATCCGCTCAGCGAGAACTCGCTAAATATCTTCTAGGCCGATGTGTCTCAGTGGCTCAAGTTGGGAGAGAAATAAAAGGTGCTAAATCATCTTGACCACTTCAAGTGCTCTCTCTTGAGCCAAGCCTCCCAAAGCCAGCGCCGGGACGAATCCATACATTTCATCGTGTTTCAGTCGCCCCAGGCGCTTCCTTGCAGCATCGAAAAACGCTAAAGGATCGCAATGTTCGCGATCAAGAATCGCAAAGAACGTTGAGATGTTCCTATCCTTTGATACCTTCGACCGCGTGTAGGAGTAGCGCGCCCAGCAAGCGTCGATCGTTAAAAAAGTCTCAGTGTTTTCCCCCCATAAATGGAGGTCGCCAAACGCATTGCGCGCGATGACATGGTAGCTATCGCCGACGATTGTTGGATTTTGTTTCACCCATTCTGTGACGACGGGCTCAAACTCCTGAGGATTGACGGTCCAGAACAGGCCGTCCGCATAGCCGCTCCATCCGTGCTCCTCCCAGTACGCCACCAACTGATCAGGAAGCCGTCCCCTGTATCTCGCAATACTCGATATCGGTACCTCTTCTCGGTAGAAGGGGGCACCAAATTCAGTCAGAAATATATTATAAAATTTGTCCATTAGTTTTTTGTAGCGCTAGAAATACGCTGTCCGGCGCGGTGAGCGGAGTTTTGCCGAGATCCAAGTGGTCGCTTCGGTACCCGCATAAAAAGAATGCCTAGGCCAACGCTCAGTCGAACCGGATCGGTTCGGTTCGGTTCGGTTCGGTTCGGTCCAGGCTGCATCGTTTCGTAATCCTGCGGTGAGCTTCAATCCATTTCTTGTGGGTCAATTAAAGGTTATCAAAATCCGGAAACCCCCAGTCGGTTAGAGGTGCGAGCTGAGACAAGAAGGTTAAGTGCTCGATTGTTTTGACCTTCTGCAGATGCGTCAGATCGGCCGGGCCTCCGAGTGCGAGGGCAGGGACGAAGCCGTACATTTCGTCGACTTGTAGTGGGCCGAGTGTTCTCAGTGCTTTTTCAAAGAGGTCGTCAAGATCATTGGCTTCTCGACTCTGTGCCACAAAAAACACCTCGATCACCTTATCAAAATCATATTTCCCAACGTTTGGCTTGGTCCTATGGAAGCGTGCATATGGGATCGTTAAGTTCAACCAATTCCCCGCTTTCTCATGCCAAAGATAAAGATCGCCGAAAGCACTTCTGGCGATCGTGTGATAAAGGTCGGAATCGGGTATTTCCGAATCATCCAGCCATGCAGTAATCAGTTCCTGGTACTCCGCTGGATTAACGGTCCAGAAAAGTCCTTCGGCGTATCCACTCCAACCGTGCGCGCGCCACTGATTCAGGAGTTGCTGAGGAAGTTTCTCAGCGTACTTGTCCAGTGTTGATAAAGGCACCTCTCTTCTGCCCAGCGCAGGGCCCATCTCTTCAAGGAAAAATGCGTAGTACTCTTCCATTCGATCTCTCTTTTGTTACTGGTCCGCACCTGCTCGGATTTCTGTCTCACCAAGTAATGCTTCCTGAGGTTAGTCAGAGCGAGTCGAGGTCCGGGAATCCCCAGTCTGTCAGCGGTGCGAGCTGGGACAGGAAAGTGAGGTGCTCGATGGTTTTGACCTTTTGCAGATGCTTCAGATCGGCTGGCCCGCCGAGCGCGAGGGCAGGGACGAAACCGTACATTTCATCGGGCTGTAGCGGGCCGAGAGTTTTTAACGCTTGTTCGAAAAGGTCTTCCAGATCGTTGGACTCTCGGTCCTGAGTCGCAAAGAAAAGCGCTATTTCGTCATTAAAGCAGTGTCGTCCTAAGGCAGGTTTGGTTGCATGAAACCGCGCATAAGGCGTGCTCAATTCCAGCCAATTCCCCGCGTGTTCATGCCAAAGATACAGTTCGCCAAAAGCACTTCTGGCAACCACATTGTAGAAGTGCGAATCGGGTATTCCTGAATCATCCAGCCACGAGCGGATCATCTCCTGATACTCCGCAGGATTGACTGTCCAGAAAAGCCCTTCGGCGTAGCCACTCCAGCCATATTCACTCCACTGTTTCAATAGCTGTTCGGGGAGTTTATCTGCGTATTTGTTCAGCGAAGAGAGAGGCACCTCTCTGCGCCCCATAGCTGGCCCCAACGTCTCGAGGAAATACTCGTAGTATTCTTCCATATTCATCCCTATCTGCAGCGTTCTAATCTAGCGTTAATTTTGGTCGTGGCGAGGTCCTGCGTAGCGATTCCCTTTGCTAGTTTATCGAGGCCTCCGATCCGTTTACGCCACTGCGCTCCTATGCTGGCGTTTACGGATCTGTCTCCAAAATCAGATATGAGATCCTTGCCTCCGGCGAGCAGGTCTGGATTGTGGAGAGCAGCCAGTGTGGCCATTTTCTGGTCTACCAACGGTTTGGCCAGTTTTACAGCTTCACGATAGCTAATTCCTGTTTTTTGAAATTCCCGACTCATCTCTCGGGAAAGTGTCTTAGCGAGTTTTTGCCTAGCCTGCTTCGCCACCCTCGGATCCCTAACCTTATCCCCAGCTTTGAACGCCTCCCGCCCGCGTAAATACTCATCCACCGTCAAATCATTCAGCCCTCTTTCCTGTCCCACCAGTTGTCTGTCGAACTCGGGGATCTTGCTGTAGTGCAGGTTGCTCGCGTTAAAGCATGGCACCTTGTATTCCGGCATGCCCAGCGGTTTCTTTCCGCCCGGTCGATCAGCTTCCCGAGAGCTGTCGGACTTAGACTCCGGTGTGGTCGAGCTACCCGTTCGAGCCCCGGCGGGCTGCAAGTCAGGCCGCCCCTTAAGGCCCTCTTCATGCTTGACCATCCACTGTGCCAGCCGCGCGCCTTTGCTGCTGGCGCGCATTTGACCGGCGAGAAGCGCCATGTCGCCACGACCTCGGGTCAAATACTCAACCACCGCGCCGAGAAGCAGGATCACGACTTCCGCATGCCCTCGGGCGATGTGGTGTGCCGCTTGGTCGACAACCCACGGGTCGTCCTGTGTGACCGGGTTCAGCCCCTCGTTGCCTCGGGTCCCGTCCCATGCGACCTGGATGCCGCGCACGTAGTGGTCCAGCAGCGCAGGCAGACCTTGTACGAAAAACTCCGCGACCGACGCCAGCCCAAGCACCCCGAGAATCCAGCTGCTGGCTTGCAACCCCGCCGCCATGCCAGCAATCGCGCCGGGCCCCGCGCCTACGCCACCTGCCAGAGCGCCCACCCCCGCACCCATCGCGGCGCCGGCCAGGACGCTGCCGACAATGATCATGGCCATGTCGCCGACGACGCCCATCAGATCAAACAGCACTTCGGATATGTCGAGGTCTGCGAATTGCTGTCGCAGTAATGCGCTGGCTTCAAATTCGGCGCGGTAAAAAGCAGTTCTGATGTTGTCGACACGACGCAATACAAGTTCGACCGAAAGCGCGTGTTCATTCAGATAACTTCTGAAGTGACCTTGGCCTCTGCTGTTGATTTCATCTCTTAGCCGGTCTTCAATCTCAAACCATGACGGCAGGATATTCCATAGGCGCATCCCGTCTCCCTGACAGTTCCAAAAAGTTCAGTGCGGAACTTATTGATTGAGTCGGGATAGCGTCAATAAACAAGAGGTTTAATAATGGCGAGGTCGGGAAATGTATCTGTTTAAAGTATTAGTTTGCGGGTGGGAAAGTGTATGTAGGAAGTGCCGAAGTATAAGGGTTATTTAAATGAGGCGTTTGCAAGAAGGGGCGTTACAAGATAAAGCCGGCGCCTTTTCGAGCGCCGGCCCACGTTCTACCGATCAGCTCCGACCCGGAAACAGCTCAGGCTTGATGATGCCGTTCAACTGCGGGTACGGGATCTTCAGCTCGATGTGGCCCATGGCGTAGGGGGCGATAGTTGTCACCGGGTACTTGAGGATCACCGCACCGTACGTCAGAGCAATGTTGGAAGTTTGCTTGAAAGGCCACATGTTCTGGAACTCGGTGTCCTTGTCCAGCTTGCTGCTGATCAGCCAGGCCTGATGAGCCAGGCGGGCCTTGTCCCAGAATGCAGCTTCCTGACCCGGGATCAGCATGTCCGCCAGGGTCAGCACGCGCTGTTGCTGGCGCGAATAGTTGATGAACGCGCGGCCTGGATTACCCTGGCCGCTGCCAGAATCAACGTAGCTGGACAGCTCGACGACCACGATTCCGTCATGCTGCTCACGTACCTTGGCCTGCAAGTAGCTGCTGTTGCGAGCCGGCGCCCGGCTCAGGTATTGCTCCTGATAGGCCTTCAGCGTTGGCGGCACCGGACCATCGCTGTCGCTGCGGGTCAGTTGCAGCAGCGTGCGCTGAACGATCTCGTCAAGTTTCGGCTCATCGGGGAAATGCACGGTGTCGATGTTTACCAGCGGGCAATCATCGGTGGTGCAGCCGGGCTTGATCAGCTCGGAGGCGTCGCGCTGAACGGTCAGCGGACTGCGCAGATTGGGTTGGAACAGGCTTTGGCAGGCGCCCAAAATCAGGGCCACGCAGGCCAGTGAAATGATCTTCAGAAAAGACATGTTGATCCTTGGCATCGGCATAAGGGGGCGTCACGTGGAGGTAACGGCAACGTCCTTCGACTGTGGGTGGCGCAATCAGTTCGCCATCGGGCGGATTAGAGTGCTTTCCCCGGCGGTCGTCTACCCCGGGGACCGGTTTTGCGAATTCAAAGGGCTGCATCCCGCACCACAGCGCGTTAGGATGGGCCCGGACACAGTGCTCAAGCAGTGAGAAATCTATGACGGATAGCAACAGATCGACGCCGACGAATTACGAAATTAAACACCGTGAGACCTGCTTCAAAGGGTTTTACCAGCTCGACCGTCTTCAGTTGCGCCACGAATTGTTCGCGGGTGGCATGGGCCCGGAAATCAAACGTGAGTTGTTCGTTCGCCACGATGCGGTGTGCGTGCTGCCCTACGATGCCAAACGCGATGAAGTCGTGCTCATCGAGCAGTTCCGCGTCGGCGTTATCGGCAAGCATGAAAACCCCTGGCTGATTGAAATGGTCGCCGGCCTGATCGATAAAAAAGAGGAGCCCGAGGAGGTTGCTCACCGCGAGGGACAAGAGGAAGCTGGGCTGACGTTCAACGCCCTTTGGCCGATCACCAAATACTTTCCATCGCCGGGCGGCAGCAACGAATTCGTGCATCTGTACCTGGGCAAATGCGACAGCGAGGGAGCGGGTGGGCTGCACGGGCTGGTGGAAGAAGCCGAGGACATCCGGGTTTCGGTCTGGTCATTCGACGACGCGATGCAAGCCGTCAAGGACGGGCGCATCGTCAACGCCGCAACTATTATTGCAATGCAATGGCTGGCGCTCAATCGCGCCGAAGTAAGGGGGCTATGGTCGTGAATCTTCTGCGCGAGCGCTACCGTGTCGACCTCGCCGGGCTGCAAGCCGCCTGCGAGGCGAACTACGCGCGCTTGATGCGTTTGCTGCCCGATATGCGCAATCAACAACGCTCACGCCGGGTCGCCGTCACTCAAGGCGACCAGATGCTGGGCGTGCTGGCGGTCGAGGTTATCCTCGATTGCCCGTACACCACCACGCTGCAAGTGCGTCAGGAACACAGCCTGCCGTGGCTGCCGGTGCCCGTGCTCGAAGTGCAGGTCTACCACGACGCGCGCATGGCCGAAGTCATCGGCGCCGAACACGCGCGTCGTTTCCAGGGTATCTATCCCTATCCCAATGCCGACATGCACCAACCCGACGAAAAGGCCCAGCTCAACGTATTTCTCGGCGAATGGCTGAGCCATTGCCTGGCCTGCGGGCATGAGTTTGAGGCGGTGCGCTGATCTGATCCCTTCACCGCTTATGTTGCTGTAGGCAAACTCCGAAGGGCATTTCTGAAAATTCGCTTCTGCACGGCTTTGCGCTTTTCATAATGTTTTCCTGAGGTTAGGTTCTGCCGGCTTACCTTGCAGGAAGAGAAAATGATTATGGTTCGGTGGCGCTGAAGTTGTCAGAGATGATCGCTTGGAGTGTTCGGTTTGCAGGCGGTTGTGCCGGTGCAATTCTTGGCTTCTACCTTCCTATGTCGCTCATGGTCGCATTCCTTGGAATCGGCTACGAACAGGCGCTCCCATGGTTACTCCTGAGCGCGGTCTTCGGTCTATTTGCTGGAGGCTTTGCTGTGCGCAGACTGCTCAGACTGCATCGCAAGCGCTGACGCATGCCAACCGAATGTTCCAAATGGTATACACGACTCATTTCCAGGTTTGCCGCCGCACCGATCTCACACCATAATCCGGCCACATCCGCTCTAGGAGATGGCCATTGTCGAGCGCATCCTCTCATCCCTCATCCGTGTTGGTCGTTCAACTGACCGACAGTCATCTGTTCGCCGAAGCGGACGGCGCGCTGCTGGGCATGCCCACGCGCGCCAGTCTGGATGCGGTGGTCGAGCGTGTCCTCATCGAGCAGCCGGCGATCGATCTGGTGCTGGCAACGGGCGACTTGTCTCAGGACGGCTCGGTCGAGTCGTATCAGGCGTTCCGCGACGCGATTGACCGTTTGAATGCGCCCGCGCGCTGGATTCCGGGGAATCACGACGAGCTGAGGGAGATGGCGATTGCTGCGCAGAACAGCGACTTTCTTGAACCGGTCGTCGACGTCGGCCACTGGCGGATCACGATGCTCGACTCTGCTGTTTCCGGGTCAGTCCCCGGTTATCTGCAAGACGGCCAGCTTCAGTTGCTCGCCCAGGCCTTGAGCGAAGCGCCGGAGCGGCACCATCTGGTGTGTCTGCATCATCACCCGGTGCCCATCGGCGCGGCATGGATGGAGCCCATCGGTTTGCGCAATCCCGAGGCGCTTTTCGCGGTGCTGGAGCGTTTTCCCCAAGTGCGTGCGGTACTCTGGGGTCATGTGCATCAGGAATTCGATCAGCTTCGCGACGGCGTGCGGCTAATGGCTTCGCCTTCAACCTGCATCCAGTTCGCCCCGAACAGCGTGGACTTCGGCCTCGATGACCTCGCGCCCGGCTATCGCTGGCTGCGTCTGCACGATGACGGCCGGATCGAAACCGGTGTTTCGCGCATCGACCCCGACCTGTTCGACGTCGACATCAATGGCGCGGGCTACTGAAAGACATTTCCTCAATTTGCCGCGATTCATCGGCAAGCAAGTCTTCGCGCACTTGACCCTGTAAACTGCGTGGCTTTGCCCGGATGAGTGCCGACAGGCCAGCCCGTCCGGGATGTATCAATTGCCGTTTGGGAGGCAACTGAGTGAACCAGGATCAATCGACGCTTCTTTATATTCACGGCCTGAACAGCTCGGCCAGGTCGCAGAAAGCCACGCAGTTGACGACGCTGATGGCGCGTCTGGGTTTGAGCGAATATCTGCGCGTGCCAGAGCTGCATCATCATCCGCGGCAGGCGCTGGCGCAGTTGGAAGGCGCGATCAAAGAGCTCGGTCGGCCGCTGCTGGTCGGCAGCTCGCTCGGCGGCTACTATGCGACTCACCTGGCTGAGCGCCATGGCCTCAAGGCTGTGCTGATCAACCCGGCGGTCAATCCGCACCAGCTCTTCGATGGCTTTCTCGGCACCCAACAAAACCTTTATACCGGCGAGAGCTGGGAGCTGACGCACGACCACGTAGCGGCCCTGGCCGAGCTGGAAGTGCCTGCTCCACAGGATCCGCAACGTATCCAGGTGTGGCTGCAAACGGGGGACGAGACGCTGGATTACCGCCGTGCGCAGAGCTTCTACCGGGCTTGTGCATTGCGCATCGAAGCGGGCGGCGATCACGGGTTTCAGGGTTTCGCTGCAAAGATGCCAGCGCTGTTGAGCTTCGCCGGGTTCGCGCCCGCATTGCTTCAGGGCGTCGATCTGAGCGGGCTCTGACCCGAGCCATCGCTGCAACAAATGTGTAGAACAGTCTTGTAAAACAGTGCTACTCCGAAATTTCATGAACGACTTGATGACGAGACCCCATGGCCAATCCCAGCGCTAGCTCTTATAACGCAGACGCCATCGAAGTCCTCTCGGGCCTCGACCCGGTCCGCAAACGGCCGGGCATGTACACCGACACCTCACGCCCCAACCACCTGGCGCAGGAAGTCATCGACAACAGCGTCGACGAAGCGCTGGCCGGCCACGCCCGATCGGTCCAGGTCATTCTTCACGCCGACAACTCGCTGGAAGTGTCGGACGACGGTCGTGGCATGCCCGTGGACATCCACCCGGAAGAGGGCGTGTCCGGCGTCGAGCTGATCCTCACCAAGCTTCACGCCGGCGGCAAGTTCTCCAACAAGAACTACCAGTTCTCCGGCGGCCTTCACGGCGTCGGGATCTCCGTGGTCAACGCGCTCTCGACCCAGGTACGGGTACGGGTCAAGCGCGATGGCAACGAATACGAAATGACCTTTGCCGATGGCTACAAAGCCAGCGAACTGGCGGTGATTGGCACCGTCGGCAAACGCAACACCGGCACCAGCGTGTACTTCGCGCCGGACCCCAAATACTTCGACACCCCGAAATTCTCCGTCAGCCGCCTCAAGCACGTGCTTAAGGCCAAGGCCGTTCTGTGCCCGGGCCTGCTGGTCAGCTTCGAGGACAAAGGCACCGGCGAGAAGGTCGAGTGGCATTACGAGGACGGTCTGCGCTCGTACCTGCAGGATTCGGTCGCCGATTTTCTGCGCCTGCCGGACGAGCCGTTCTGCGGCGTTTTCGCAGGCAACAAAGAAGCCGTCGACTGGGCGCTGCTGTGGTTGCCCGAGGGCGGCGACAGCGTTCAGGAAAGCTACGTCAACCTGATTCCGACCGCCCAGGGCGGCACCCACGTGAATGGGCTGCGTCAGGGCCTGCTGGACGCGATGCGCGACTTCTGCGAGTTCCGTAATCTGCTGCCCCGCGGCGTGAAGCTGGCACCTGAAGACGTCTGGGAGCGCATCGCTTTCGTGCTGTCGATGAAGATGCAGGAGCCACAATTTTCCGGTCAGACCAAAGAGCGGCTGTCCTCCCGTGAGGCGGCAGCGTTCGTCTCCGGCGTGGTCAAGGATGCTTTCAGCCTGTGGCTCAATGCGCACCCGGAAATGGGCATGCAGCTGGCCGAACTGGCGATCAGCAACGCCGGTCGTCGTCTCAAGGCGAGCAAGAAGGTCGAGCGCAAACGCATCACGTCAGGCCCGGCATTGCCAGGCAAGCTGGCGGATTGCGCGGGTCAGGACCCGATGCGCTCCGAGCTGTTCCTGGTCGAGGGTGACTCTGCGGGCGGCTCCGCCAAACAGGCGCGGGACAAGGAGTTCCAGGCCATCCTGCCGTTGCGCGGAAAGATCCTGAACACTTGGGAAGTCGACGGCGGCGAAGTACTCGCCAGCCAGGAAGTGCACAACATTGCGGTGGCGATCGGGGTTGATCCGGGCGCTGCGGACATGAGCCAGCTGCGCTACGGCAAAATCTGCATCCTCGCCGACGCCGATTCCGACGGCCTGCACATCGCGACGTTGCTGTGCGCCTTGTTCGTCCAGCATTTCCGCCCGCTGGTGGACGCCGGCCACGTCTATGTCGCCATGCCGCCGCTGTACCGCATCGATTTGGGCAAAGACATTTATTACGCCCTGGACGAAGCCGAGCGCGACGGCATTCTCGACCGGCTTGTGGCCGAGAAGAAGCGCGGCAAGCCGCAGGTCACCCGATTCAAAGGCCTGGGCGAAATGAACCCGCCGCAACTGCGCGAAACCACCATGGACCCGAACACCCGTCGCCTGGTGCAGCTGACCCTGGATGACTTTGAGGCGACGTCGGAAATGATGGACATGCTGCTGGCCAAGAAACGCGCAGGCGACCGCAAGAGCTGGCTCGAATCCAAAGGCAACCTGGCCGAGGTGCTGGTCTGATGCGGGGCTGGTTTGCAGCGCTGTTATTGATCGCCACGCCCGTTTTCGCCGCGCCGTTGCCCGAGCTCAAGCTGCTGTCGGAGCATCCGGTCGACGACATGATCGGCGGCAACCTGTCCGGCCTTGCGTCCTGCAACGGCGTGCTGTGGACCGTTTCGGACCGCGACGACACCCTGCTTTACAGCCTCGACACTTCGGCGACGGTCTGGAAAGCCAAGGCGCAGACGCTGGAAATCCCGCCCATTCCGGACAGCGGTCTGTCTGCGACCCTGCGCGGCATGGCCAAGGCTTCGGCGCTGATTCGTGGCGGCGACCTGGATTTCGAAGGCGTGAGCTGCGACGCGGCGGGCAACCGTTACCTCGTCAGCGAAGCCTATGCCGCCGTGCTGAAAGTGCCGGTGGACGGCGCGCCGGCTTGGCTGGAGCTGCCAAAAAAAGTCGTCGAGGAAGCGCAGTCGGCCGGGATGCTGCAGCATTTCAATGCCATCTTCGAAGGCATCGCGGTCAACCCGGCAGGCGATCAACTATGGCTCGCCGCCGAGCGTGACAAGCGCGGCCTGCTGACCGCAAAGCTCGGCAAGGACGGCTGGGCCTGTGATGCCAGCTGCATCCTGCGAGTCGAGTCAGGCAACGAAATTTTGCCGCCCGAGCTGGGTGGCAAGGCGGTCTCCAAGGACTTTTCCGACATCTCCCTGTACAAGGGCAAGCTGTTCACACTGGAGCGCGCAGCCTACCGAATCTGCCGGCGCACGCTGGCGACGGGTCAGCTGGAAACCTGCTGGTCGTTCGCCAAAGAGGCGCTTCAGCCCAACCGGCTGTATGACCAGAAATACGGCCTGACCGAAGCCCTGATCGTCGACGACAAAGGCGCTTGGGTCGGTACGGACAACAATTTCGGTGTCCGCGCCGATGGCGAAAAACGTCCCGTCGTCTGGCGCTTTGCCGCGCCCGAGGGCGGCTGGAGCGGCAAGCCTTGACCCAGGCACCTCCCGGCAAGCGCGCCGGGCGGGTGATGCTGATCATCGCCTGGGCGGCGGCGCTGTTTCTGGCGACGCGGTTTTTTGGCGAGTGGGAGCAGCGTCAGGAAAATCCGAATACCATCGTCGCTTCCGAACATGGAGACGGCTATGTCGAGGTGACACTGGCGAGCAATCGTGACGGCCATTTCGTCATGAGCGGGCAGATAAATACCCGCCCCGTACAGTTCATGCTCGACACCGGCGCGACCAACGTCGCCGTGCCGGAGAGCGTCGCGCAGACGCTACGCCTCGAGCGCGGCGAGCGCGTTCAGGTGAGCACGGCCAATGGACGCACCGACGCGTTCCGGACCACGCTGCAACGGTTGCAGATTGGCGACATCGTCCTGAACAACGTGCGCGCCCTGGTGGTGCCCGGTCTGGATGGTGAACAGGTGCTGCTGGGCATGAGCGCCGTGAAACAACTCGAATTCACACAGCGCGGCGGCACATTGCTGCTGCGCCAGACGACAAAATGATGAGGCCCGCATGAGCGACTCCCTTGACCTCAGCCTGGATGGCGTAGAACGCCGATCGCTGGCTGACTTCACCGAACAGGCCTATCTCAACTACTCCATGTACGTGATCATGGACCGGGCGTTGCCGCACATCGGCGACGGCCTGAAGCCCGTGCAGCGACGCATCATCTATGCGATGAGCGAACTGGGCCTGGATGCCGACGCCAAGCACAAGAAATCGGCGCGTACCGTCGGTGACGTGCTCGGCAAGTTTCACCCCCACGGCGACTCGGCCTGCTACGAAGCCATGGTGCTGATGGCGCAACCCTTCAGCTATCGCTACACACTGGTCGACGGCCAGGGCAACTGGGGTGCGCCGGACGATCCCAAGTCGTTCGCCGCCATGCGTTATACCGAAGCGCGTTTGTCCCGTTACTCCGAAGTGCTGCTCAGTGAATTGGGCCAGGGCACGGCGGATTGGGGGCCGAACTTCGACGGCACCCTCGATGAGCCGCTGGTGTTGCCGGCGCGTTTGCCGAACATTCTGCTCAACGGCACCACCGGCATCGCTGTCGGCATGGCCACCGACGTACCGCCGCACAACCTGCGCGAAGTCGCGACAGCCTGCGTGCGTTTGCTCGATGAGCCCAAAGCAACGGTCGAACAGCTGTGTGAGCACATTCAGGGCCCGGACTACCCGACCGAAGCGGAGATCATCACGCCCCGTGCCGACCTGCTGAAAATGTACGAAACCGGCAAGGGCTCGGTGCGTATGCGCGCCGTGTACCACATCGAGGACGGCGACATCATCGTCACCGCGCTGCCGCATCAGGTGTCCGGTGCCAAGGTGCTGGAGCAGATCGCAGCGATGATGCAGGCCAAGCCGTCCAAAGCGCCGCAGATCGCTGACCTGCGTGACGAATCCGACCACGAAAACCCGTGCCGGATCGTAATCATCCCGGGCGCCCGCAAGAATTTCGACCACGATGCGCTGATGCAGCACCTGTTCGCGACCACCGAGCTGGAGTCGAGCTACAGGGTCAACATCAACATCATTGGCCTGGACGGCAAGCCGCAGCTGAAAAACCTGCGCGCATTGCTGGTCGAGTGGTTGGCGTTCCGGGTACAGACCGTGCGTCGTCGCCTGCAATTCCGCCTCGACAAGGTTGAGCGTCGCTTGCACCTGTTGGATGGTTTGTTGATCGCTTACCTCAACCTGGATGAAGTGATTCACATCATCCGCACCGAGGAGCACCCGAAAGCCGCGCTGATCGCTCGTTTCGACTTGAGCGAAATCCAGGCCGATTACATTCTCGACACTCGTTTGCGTCAGTTGGCGCGACTGGAAGAAATGAAGTTGCGGGCCGAGCAGGATGAATTGCTCAAGGAACAAGCCAAGCTGCAAGCCCTGTTGGGCAGCGAGGCCAAGCTGAAGAAACTGGTACGCACCGAGCTGATCAAGGATGCCGAAACCTATGGCGACGACCGTCGTTCGCCTATCGTCGAGCGTACCGAAGCCAAAGCCCTGACTGAACATGATCTGCTGCCGAACGAGAAAGTGACGGTCGTGCTGTCGGAAAAAGGCTGGGTTCGCTCCGCCAAAGGTCATGAAATCGACGCCACCGGGCTCTCCTATAAGGCCGGGGATGGCTTCAAGGCCCTGGCGCCGGGGCGTTCCAACCAGTTTGCAGTGTTTATCGACTCCACCGGTCGCAGTTATTCGGTGCCGTCGCACACCTTGCCATCGGCTCGTGGCCAAGGCGAACCGCTGACCGGTCGTTTGACGCCGCCGCCCGGTGCGACTTTCGAATGTGTGCTGTTGCCCGAAGATGACGCGCTGTACGTGATCGCCTCCGATGCCGGTTACGGTTTCGTGGTCAAGGGTGAAGACCTGCAGGCCAAGAACAAGGCGGGCAAGGCCCTGTTGAGCCTGCCGGCCGGAGCCAAGGTGATCCTGCCGCGTCCGGTGCCGGATCGTGAGCACAACTGGCTCGCCGCCGTGACCACCGAAGGCCGTTTGCTGGTGTTCAAAATCAGCGATCTGCCGCAGCTGGGCAAGGGCAAAGGCAACAAGATCATTGGCATTCCGGGCGAGCGCGTTGCCAGCCGGGAAGAGTACGTGACCGACCTGGCCGTTGTTCCTGACGGCGCCACGCTGGTGCTGCAGGCGGGCAAGCGCAATCTGTCGCTCAAGCCTGACGATCTGGAACACTACAAAGGCGAGCGCGGACGACGGGGCAACAAGCTGCCGCGTGGATTCCAGCGCGTCGATTCGCTGTTGGTGGAAACCGCTGGCTAAAGCGGTTGGTTCGGCAGTCGCTCTTCGTTTCGTCATGAGAGCGACGCAGAATCGCTGGAGTCAACGCGCATATTCACGGATGATATGACGTCCTCTGGCGCCGCCATGGCGGAATGCCTTCATGTTTTCAAAGTATTTAACAGCGTGGACGCATTGCACGGCGTTCACTTGGACGGGATGATGAATTTTCTACGTGTTCCCTGTGTTCTGTTGTTGACCGGCGTTCTGGGTTTAGCCGGTTGCAGCGTTCATCAGCCCACGTCGCTCTATCAGCTGGACAGCGGCGATCCTGGGCAACCGAAGCACACCGGCGGGGTCGCAGTTCTGCTGGGCCCTGTGGCGATTGCTGACTACCTGCAACGTGAAACATTATTGCAGCGTCAGCCGGACGGCAGCCTCAAGGCGTCCACCGACGGTCGCTGGGCTGGCAGCCTGTCTGCCGATATCGATCAACTGCTTCTGCGCCAACTGGCCTGGAAGCTCGACAGTCAACGCGTGGTCATGGCGCCTGCCGCGGCCAGCTTCACGCCGGATGTCCAGGTGGTGCTGTCCATCACCCGCCTGGATTCAGGCGAGAAGCAGCCGGCGGTACTCGATGCCCAATGGCGCTTGCTCGACCGTCGCGGCAATGTCCGCGACAGCAAGCTGATTCACCTGGAAGAACCCCACGCAGGCTCTTCCGCTGCGCAGGTCAAGGCTCAGGGGATTTTGCTGCAGCGTCTGGCAGACAAGCTGAGCGTCGCGGTCAAGCCCATCGCCAGCCAGCCGTATGTGGCGGACGTGCCCAAGAAGGCCGCAGCGCCGGCGAAAACCCGCACTGATCAGGACAAGCCAAAGATCCCGATGGCATCACCGATTCGCACCGATCTGGAAGTGTTTCGCTTCTAGAATCAGCGCCCATAAAAAAGCCCGCAGCGATGCGGGCTTTTTTGTGGGTGACGCTTAGACCTTGCGCGCCTCGTGCATGCGCGCCAGCTGGCGCTCCAGCATCGACGGGTATGGCTCCATCAGACGCTCCACGCAACTGGCCCCTTCAGGGCTAGCGATCGGGCGAATACGAGCGCGCTGGCGGATGGTCGGATCTTCGCTGATCTTGCGCTCTACCAGCAGCAGGTTGCGGCTGTGTTGGGAAAGGGCCAGGGCGTCTTGCGCGGTTTCGGTCAGCAACAGATCGATCTGGTTCATGCCATGCAAGCCTTCGCCCAGTGTCAGGCCCAGCTGCAGTTGCAGGGTGATGCCGCTGTCGGCGACTTCGATCTGCAACGCATGGCTCAACGCACGCAGCAACTCGCCGCAGCAGATCGCGTTGGTCAGGTAGTCATCGCCGCTGTCCTGGGTGCTGAACACCATCAGCGAACTGCCGTCGTTCAGGGTGTGCAGCTCGCTGTCGTAGAGCGAAGCGGCCTGATCGATGCAGTCACGGTAGCGCTCCAGCAGCTCGGTCAGGCGCGTGCGCGGCAGCCGACGCAGTTGCTCCTGCGAACCCAGCTGTACCGCCAACACGGCGCTGTATTGCGGTTGCGACGGCACGACCGGAAGAATCGGACGCGGCGCAGGTTTCGGCGCGGCGGGGGAGTGGTCGCGAAGGTCCGCAAACGGGTCCTCCTCGTCTTCTTCATCTTCCTCGGCAGCGATACGTCGTGCCGGAATCACCGTGGCGCGCGGTTTGGGCGCGTCGTCGAAGTCAGGGTCGCTCAGGTCACTGCTGTCGAACTCGGGGGAGGCGTCTTCGTCGTCCTCGGCCTGTGAAGGCTCGGGAATGGGAGCCGGTTCCGGTTCAGGCGGTGCGTAGGATGTCTTCAGTTGACGCGCCAGGTCGCCGATCTCGTCCTGACGATCAGTGGCCGGCGTGTACGGATCGATGTAGCGCAACCACATGCGCAATTGCAGCATCGGCGTGGAAATATGGCGCCCCAGGCGAAGGCTCAAGGCCAGCGCGAGTGCCAGAAGGATACCGGCCAGAATCGCCATGCTCTGCAGGCTGATGGTCAGCGGCTGCTGGAACTGGGCCATGTCCAGGCTGATGCGCAGCGTGCCGGCGACCACGTCCTGGAAGGTGATCTTGATCTCGTAGAGCCCTTCTGCCTCGCCCAGCAAGCCGTTTTTCGGACGCTGACCGGCTTCGGCCAGAATGCGGTTGTCGGGGCTATAAATAGCCGCGTGGGCCACCAGCGGGTTTTTCACCAGATTGCCCAGCAGCACGTTGAGGCTGAGAATGTCGTTGGACACCAATAGCTCCGTGGCGGACGTGGCGGTCTGCGTGGTCAGGGCTTGCCCCAATGCGTCGGCCTGTTCGTGCATGGCTTGCTTGAATTGCAAACCCATGACGCAGGCGTAGATCACCAGAGCCAGCGCGACAAGGATCACGTTGTGGCTGGCGATGCGCAAAGCAATCGGTACACGTCGATGACGCAATGCCCGGAAGATCAGCAAGAAGAAATTATCGGTTTTTACTGGCGTGGGCCGGTTCACTGAGCACGGCTCTCGTGGTGAAGTTGGGGCGCAGTATAGCGAGCGACCCTGTGGCGGCAAAGCGCTGGCTGTGCCCGGCGGTCACTGAAAGTGCGTAGAATGCGGTTTTTTTCCACTGCGGGGGTGCGCCTTGCGCGAAATCGTCCTGATAAACATCACCGGTGAAGACCGTCCGGGTCTCACTGCGGCCATCACCGGTGTTCTGGCCCAAGGCGGCGTGAACATTCTCGACATCGGTCAGGCGGTGATTCACGACGCGCTGTCGTTCGGCCTTCTGGTCGAGATCCCCGACACCGAGGCAGGCGCGGCAGTGCGCCAGAACGTACAAGCGACAGTCGACCAACTGGGTCAGCAAGTACGCTTCACTCACGTGTCCGAGGCCGATTATCAGCATTGGGTCGATGGTCAGGGCAAGGCGCGGCACATCGTGACGCTGCTGACGCGCAAGGTCACCGCCGAGCAGTTGCAAACGGTCAGCGCGATCACTGCCAAATATGGTTTGAACATCGACCGCATCGATCGCCTTTCCGGGCGTATGCCGCTGGACATGCCCACCGAGAAGAGCAAGGGCTGCATCGAGTTTTCCGTGCGCGGCGAGCCGGTAGATCCTCAGCAGATGCAGGCCGAATTCCTCCACGTTGCCCAGGAGCTGAACGTCGATATCGCGTTTCAGCAGGACTCACTGTTCCGCCGCAACCGTCGTCTGGCGGTGTTCGATATGGATTCGACGCTGATCGAAGCCGAGGTCATCGACGAACTGGCCAAAGCCCACGGCGTCGGCGAGCGCGTGTCGGAGATCACCGAGCGCGCCATGCGTGGCGAACTGGACTTCCGCGCCAGCTTCAAAGAGCGACTGGCGCTGCTCAAAGGCCTGGATGTGAAGGTGCTGGACGAGATCGGCGCCTCGTTGCGTTTGACCGAAGGCGCAGAAACGCTCTTCGCCGAACTCAAACGGCTGGGTTACAAGACCGCGATCCTGTCGGGCGGGTTCACCTACTTCGCTCGGCAGTTGCAGGCCAAGCTGGGCATCGACTACATCTTCGCCAACGAGCTGGAAGTGGTGGACGGCAAGTGCACGGGCAACGCGATCGAGCCCATCGTCGACGCCCAGCGCAAGGCCGATCTGCTGCGCGAACTCGCCGGCAAGGAAGGGTTGAGCCTGGAGCAGACCATCGCAGTGGGCGATGGCGCCAATGATCTGCCGATGCTCGCCATCGCCGGCCTGGGTGTGGCGTTCCGCGCCAAACCTTTAGTCAAGCAATCAGCAAAACAGGCCATCTCGACGCTGGGCCTGGACGGCGTGCTGTATTTGCTGGGGTTCCGCGACCGGGAAGGGCGCAGCGCTTAACAAGCGTGGATATTGAGGCATCTGCAACGGATGCCTCGATGGCTCAGAGCACCGTCCACAGCGAATCGAACTCCTGCTCCGGGCCGCCGGCATCTGGCGTAGCCACCTTTTTCGGGCCTTCAATAATCTGATATTCAAACTGGTTGTAGCTGCCCGTCGTCGCCCGGCGATTGCTCAAGCTCGCGCGTCGCTGTTCGCCACTGGTGTTGATGATCACCTTGGAGCCGTCCTCGAACGGCAGGCGCGGCGCGATGACCGTCGCGGGCACATCGATGGCGCGAACCTCCGGCAGCAACAGGGCGCGGAGGAACTGACTGCTCTGTTCGGCACGTGTCAGCTGCATGCCGCAGGCCTGGGCAAAGGGCGCAATCAGTTCAACGCCCATCTGCATCCCACCGCCGCGGACCTGCCGCACCCAGCGCACTACTGCGATGCTCCAGCCGTGGCCATGGTCCTGAATGCCGATCATCTCACCGGCCTGCAACTGGTCCGGTACTTCTTTTGGCCAGGCCAGGCAGTAGCCGCCCGGGCTGTGATTGACGATATGCAGGGCGTATGTCGGAAAGCTCTTTTGCCCGTCGGACGCCGCGCTGGCTTCGGCATCGTCACGTTTGTACTCGATTTCCTCGAACGGCAGCATGCTGTTCGATGTGCCATTACGTTGCGCGTCCGCCGTCTCCGCCCACGGATCAAGTTTCACCGGCTTCAAGGGCTGCAGCGTGTATTCGGCCACTCTGGACAGGGTCGACATCTGCAGTAGATCGCTGAAGGACTGCTGGCCGCCGACGTAATAATGCAGCGCGCTCATGCCCACGCAAACGGTCAGCGTTCCTTGCCCCGGCGTGCGTTGAAACGCACGCTCCGACACATCACCCCAAGCGGCGGCAAGGTGTTGCAGGACATCGATGGATAACCCCGGCGGCACTTTCATCGCGGACTTCGAACGTTCTTCAACGGGCGTTTCGGTATAGCGCTCCAGTGCCGCCGACAGAGGGCGAGGGTTGATGCCAAGCAGGTTTGGCCGTTGATCGTCGTCATACAGTGCGGCATAGCGCGGCGCCGTGTCCGTACCTGGCGACACTGCATACAGGCTGTTGCTATCCAGTGGCTGCTGCAACGTGACCATCGCGCTCCACGCATCCAGCGCCTCGGCCAGTTTGCCGATATTGTGCTGGCGCATTTGATTGCAGCGAGAACAACCCATCAGCAGCGCAACGATGTACGTTTGTTCAACGCTCATTGCCTGAGTGTTGTTGGCGAGACTGTCGGCAACGGGTACGTTCTGCAATTGATGCTGGCGGGCGATCTGATAGATCTGGTGCAGCTCCAGCCACAGGCCGTCCTGCACCGGGCAGTAAAGCTGATTGGCGCGGATCAGCGGCCCGTTCAGGCAGCTGAGCGCGCGCTGAAGGGCGGTGGTCAGCAGGCCGATGCGGTCTTTGCCGAGCTTGACTGCGACCCGCGCGATGATCTGTTTGTAGCCAATGGCAAGGTGGTTTTGCAGGGCCTGGCACAGGTTGGCGACCTTGCGCGGACGCTCTTCGAGCACCACGGACTGGTTCAGGAAGTGACGCTCCAGGTGCTTGCACACGAAAAAGACTTCCGGGCGAAGCAGTTCGAGGAGCTGCATGCGGTTGTCGCTGGGGGTGAGCAACTGGTTCAGCTCTCCGAGCCCTTGATAGAGCTGGCGGGCCATTTCACCGAGATTGGCTTTGGGCAGCGTGGCGATCCAGCGCTTCATGTCTTTGGGCGTCGCGTCACAGAACGACAGGCTCGACTGCGTCGGCACAGGTGCGCGCAACAACAGTGGGAGGCTTAAATTACTCATGTGACAGGCAAACTCCAACAACTACAGGCCTGAACGGCGGCGTCGAACTCCGGGGCCATCACCCTCGCCGAGCGAAAAGAGCACATTTACGTCCACTGAAAGCGAAGTTTCCTACAGCGCTGACAAGGGGACTCTAGCAGCATCCTGCAACCGTCGCAGCCTGGGGCGGTGTATACCGGCCAAGCGCAGCATCCTGAGTGAGGCGTGATAGAACGCGGCCGTCGCTGACAGTTCGCGTCAGAAAAACAGCATCACGCCTCTCGGGTATGAGTTAAGGCAAGAATCAGGCCTGCAATGGCAGCGCGATGCCCTGACCCATCTGAACGGGCGAACCAGC
This sequence comes from Pseudomonas sp. NPDC078416, assembly GCF_050268485.1. Classification (NCBI taxonomy): domain Bacteria; kingdom Pseudomonadati; phylum Pseudomonadota; class Gammaproteobacteria; order Pseudomonadales; family Pseudomonadaceae; genus Pseudomonas; species Pseudomonas sp. NPDC078416. The sequence continues at coordinate 558,318 of NZ_JBNNGV010000001.1, forward strand.
CGCCAGCAGCTCGGACCACTTCACCTGATTCGGGCCGAACAGCACGATGGCCGTGGAGCCCAGTTTGAAGCGACCCAGCTCAGCGCCCTTTTCCAGATGAATAGGCGCGCGCGCTGCTTCGTCGTAGCGGAAAGTCTTGAGCTCGCGCTTGGGCGGCGTGACCAGACCTGCCCACACGGTTTCAATGGAGGCAACGATCATGGCGCCGACCAGCACGACGGCCATCGGGCCGCGCTCGGTGTCGAACAGGCACACTACGCGCTCGTTACGGGCGAACAGCTCCGGCACGTTTTCCGCGGTGGTCTGGTTTACCGAGAACAGTCGGCCTGGCACGTAGACCATCTCGCGCAGGGTGCCGGCGAGGGGCATGTGCACGCGGTGATAGTCTTTCGGTGACAGATAAACGGTCGCGAATTCGCCGCCCATGAAAGGCGCGGACAGGCGCGCGTCGCCGCCCAGCAGTTCCAGCACGCTGTAGCTGTGGCCTTTGGCCTGGAAGATCCGGCCGTGTTCGATGGGGCCCAGTTGGCTGACTGCTCCGTCGGCAGGGGAAAGGATCGCGCCCGGCGTTGGGTCCAATGGACGCGCGCCAGGCTTGAGGGCGCGGGTGAAAAAATCATTGAAGTGCGGGTACCCGGTGATGTCTTCGACCTGAGCCTGGGACATGTCGACCTGATAGCGGCGCGCGAACCACTGGGTGAAGGCGTTTTTGAACCAGCGCACGCGGCATTCGGCCACGCAGCCGGCCAGTTGCGACAGCAGATGATGGGGAAGCAGATACTGGAAAAGGATAAACAGACGCTGTTTCATCAAGATTCCTAAAGCGTTCGAAAAGGGGAATACGGAGCTGCGCCACGTCGGGCGCCGATTTATTTCTCGACCGGGGTGTCCGGGTGATTGCCCCACTCGCCCCAGGAGCCGGCGTAGCCCTTGACCCTCGGGTAGCCCAGCGCCTTGGCCACCAGATAGGTGAAGCCCGAGCGATGATGGGTCTGGCAGTGGGTAATGATTTCTTTCTCCGGGGTGATGCCCAGGTCTTCGAGGATCTGCGGCATGTCCTTGCGGATGCGCAGGTGGCGCGCCTGATCCATGCCGGCGGTCCATTCGAAATTCACGGCGCCGGGAATGTGACCTCCCTTGGCGGCGACGACTTTTTCGCCGGAGTACTCGCTCGGTGCGCGTGCATCCCAGATCGCCAGGTCAGCGGCGCCCAGGCGGCTTTGCAGGTATTCGCGGGTGGCCGTGGGCTCGTCGTGCAAGGTCAGCGAAACCGGGCCGCCGACTGCTTTTGGCACCTCTGTCGACAGTGGCAGGCCTTCGGCTTGCCAGGCGAGCAGGCCACCGTCGATATAGTGATACTTTTTGTGTCCGATGACGTCGAGCAGCCAGATGAACCGACCCGCCCATCCCCCGCCTTCATCGTCATAAACCACGTACACCGCCTCAGGGTTATGGCCCAGTTCGCCGAACAGCGCTTCCAGATGCGTGTGCGAGGGCAGCAGCCCTGGCGCGGGTGGCAGGCCCAGCTGAGTGCGTTTCGGATCGACGAATCTCGCGCCCGGGATGTGGCCGGCCTCGTAGCGGGCCGGGCTGGTCAGGTCGACCAGAATAAGCTCTGGCGCGCTGAGGCGTGCTTGCAGGTCTGCGGGCTCGATGACCAGCGGCAAGCTTGAAAAGGCAGACATCTAGCGTCTCCGGATCGCGAAAAGGTTGCGAATTGTAGCTCAGCCGTCAGCCATTGCGATGGCTAAAGGTGGTGAGGGCTTTCTCGATGCACTGACCGGTTTTTCCGAACGCCTGTACGGAGACTTCGGAAAACGGCCCACCGCCCTGGTCGGCCACCACCATCATCACCACACGGCCATTGCTGGACAGTGAGCGAATCAGCAGGTTTTCGCCGCTGAACAGATTGCGCAGTTGCGGCGGCAGCAGCGCCGAAAACTGAGCGTTGTTGGCCGGCGTCAGACGCAACTGCGTGGGCTGGGCGAGCAGGCGTTGCAGCACGGTGCTGTCCTTGTAAGGGACCAGCAACGCAGCGGCCGACTTGTCCACGCCCGCGATCTGATGCACGCGCAGGCTGTCGGTCTTGCGATCGGTCATCAGCAACACTACCCGCTGCATGCCCGCTGCTACCAGAGCATCCCGGGCGCAGGTGGTCAGGTGTATCGCGTTGATGAAAATGCCGGGTTCTTTCAACAGATCGGCGCAGTGCTTGCGCCACAGCTGCAAGGCGTCGGGCGAGGGTGGCGGCGCGGGGAGCAAGCCTTTGTGTAGCCGACGGTTATTCCATGGCCAGAGCAAAGCCTGTGCGGGGTGCCAGATGTCCGGGCCGGAATGCTGACGCGCGCTCGCCACTGCGTTCTGGTGAACCTGCTGCTGGAGATGATCCAGTGACTGTTGCAGATACAGGCTGGTCAGCAGCTGCCAGCGCAGGTTGTGCGGTGTGTCCCAGGCCTGGTGCGCCGACAGCGCGAGACCGTTGGCCAGCAAAATCGTATTGGCGGGCTGGTTGAGCCAGCGCCGCAGCGGCAAATCGGCGTCGAGTTGCTGTTGCTGTTTAAGCGGATCGCCGTTGCTGTGGGCGATGCGCAGCACCCTCACCAGATTGCGTTGCTGGGAGGTCAGCAGGTCGTAGCCCTGGGTCACCCAGATCGGCAGGCGCCAGTGCAGCGCCAGCGCCTGACACAAATGAACCAGTCGCACGCCGAACAGCGTGTTTTCCACAGCCTTTGCGCACTCGCCCTTGTGGATAACCCGCAACTCCCATTCTTCCAGCAGTTTGGGGTGGGCCAGCGCCATCGGCCACAGCGGCGAGAGGAACAACAGGCTGCCCAGATGGATGTCCTGCCACAGCCGGGCCAGTTGATTGGCGAACAGGCCGTAAGCCTGTTGCATGGCGTGCTGACTGATCATCTGGATTTGACGCAGCGCCACCGGGATATCCCGTGCATCGACACTGGGCAGTCGCGCCAACAGCGCTTCGGTGCGCGCCAGCCCCAATCGGTTGATGGCGACTTCAAGACTCTCCGCAGGCTGGGCCGTGGCCGGGCTGTTCAGGTTGGCTTCGCGCAAAACGTTGAGCACCAGCGCCGGGCTGTCCTGCATGAGATCGGCAATATCGCGCAGCGAGCGGCGACTGTCGGTCAGTGCCGCCTGCACGCGTTGATACGCCACCGCAGGCACGGGCAAGGCGATGCCGTCGAGCTGTTTAATCCAGTTATCCAGGGTGCGCGGGACAGGTAGCGAAGAAGCTTTATCTGATTGCATTCACAACACCCGTACGGCTGGGAGGTTAGATCGATGTTAGATACTGGCATCATGCTGGCCCTTATGGACGCAACGTCCTGCGCCACGCATCGGTCAGCATTTTCCTGTGATCTGACTATAGTCTGGCGCATTCATGCCGATAAGCAGGACAAGAGTTTCAAGCGCTTCTCGCACAATGACCATGAACCCGACTCAGTAAGTATTTTCTACCTATGGCAAAAATTATCGGCATCATCGTCGTTTTCGCGAGCGTTCTCGGCGGATACGTACTGTCCCACGGTCAGATCGCTGCGTTGATCCAGCCTTTCGAGGTCATGATCATCGGCGGTGCGGCGCTGGGTGCATTCCTGCAAGCCAACCCGGGCTATATGACCATGCTGGTCATCAAGAAGTCCTTGAAGATGTTCAGCACCCGGTTCACCCACGGCTACTACCTCGAAGTGCTGGGCCTGGTCTACGAGATCCTCAACAAGAGTCGTCGCGAAGGCATGATGGCCATCGAAGGCGACATCGAAGAGCCCGAGAACAGCCCGATTTTCGCCAAGTACCCTGGCGTGCTCAAAGACACCCGCATGATCGCTTTCATCTGCGATTACCTGCGCATCATGTCCTCCGGCAACATGGCGCCCCACGAGCTGGAAGGCTTGTTCGACATGGAACTGCTGAGCATGAAAGAAGAACTTGAGCATCCTTCCCACGCAGTGACCGGTGTCGCCGACGCCATGCCAGGTTTCGGTATCGTTGCGGCGGTACTGGGTATCGTGGTGACCATGGCCTCTCTGGGTTCTGGCGACAAGGCCGCGATCGGCATGCACGTTGGTGCGGCGCTGGTCGGTACGTTCTTCGGTATTCTCGCGGCATACGGTTTCTTCGGCCCGTTGGCCACTTCCCTGGCCCACGATGCCAAGGAAGAAATGAACGTCTATGAATCGATCAAGGCTTCGCTCGTCGCGTCGGCGTCCGGCGTGCCGCCTTCGCTGGCCGTGGAATTCGGCCGCAAGGTTCTGTATCCGGCCCATCGCCCCAGCTTCAGCGAGCTGGAACAAGCTGTCCGCGGTCGTTGATCCATGGAAAATAATCAGCCGATCATCATAAAGCGCGTCAAGCGCTACGGCGGAGGGCATCACGGCGGCGCCTGGAAAATCGCATTTGCCGACTTCGCGACGGCGATGATGGCGTTCTTTCTGGTGCTGTGGCTGATGTCGTCGGCCACACCCGAGCAACTGCTCGCCATCGCGGGTTACTTCAAGGACCCGGTCGGTTTTTCCGATAGCGGCTCGCCTTATGTCATTGACCTGGGCGGTTCGCCGGAAATGTCCCCTGACCAGACGCTGAACCCGGAGGTGAAATCCACGCCTTCGCCGGATCGCGTGCCGGTCGACGCGGATCAGCAGGACGCCGCCGCCGAGCAGGTCGAGCAGGACCGTCTGGAGATGCTGCTGCAAGAGTTGCAGACCAAGATCAACGAGAATCCGCAACTGGCGAAGTTCAAGGACCAGATTCTGTTCGAGATCACTCAGGACGGTTTGCGCATCCAGATCACGGACGCCGAAAACCGCCCGATGTTCGACATTGGCAGTGCGAAGCTCAAACCCTATTTCGAAGACATCTTGCTGGCCATGGCCGACACGATCAAAGCGGTGCCGAACAAGGTCAGTATCAGCGGTCACACCGACGCGACGCCTTTTGTCGGCAACAACGGCTTCGGCAACTGGGAGCTGTCGTCCGGCCGAGCGAATGCTGCTCGCCGTGCGCTGCTCGCGGGTGGGTATCCGGATCAGCAGGTGGCGCGCGTGGTGGGTTATGCTTCTTCGGCACTGTATGACAAGGAGCACCCGCAAAACCCGATCAACCGTCGCATCGATATTGTGGTGATGACCAAGAAAGCGCAGCAGCGGATCGAAGGCGCGCAGAATTCAGGTGGAGCACCGCAAACGCCGGATGCGCCCGGAGCCGCTGCGCCATCGACAGTACCTGGCGCTTCCGTACCGGCCAATCAGCCGGGGGCGTCGATTTCCACACCTGCAGTTGATCCACAGGCTTACGCCCAGCCCCACGAAATCCGCCAGAAGCTGAACATCTTCGATCAGGGCCAGTTGAAGATCGAAGAAACCAAGAACTGATGCTTGGGTTACAGACACAAAAACGCCGCGATGATCGCGGCGTTTTTGTTTTTGCTCTTAAGCCGTTTCATCTGGAACGGCGAAATCTGTAGGAGCCGGCTTGCTGGCGAACGCGGCAGGTAGGGCACGGGAGCGTAACTGATCCATCGTGTTCGCCAGCAAGCCGGCTTCCACAGTTGATCTCGGACACCAGCGCCGCATCGGGCGGCGTGCCTCAGTAACTGCTTTCCGGCAAGCTGGCGATGATCGAGCGATAGCTGTTCATTCGCTGCTGCTGCACGCGGCCGTCTGCCAAGCCCTGCAACAACGCACAGCCGGGTTCGCGGTCGTGTTTGCAGTCGCGGAAGCGGCAGCGACCGAGCAGGTCGTTGAACTCGATGAAGCCCGCTTCAACGTCTGCACGGCTGACGTGGCCCAGGCCGAATTCACGAATGCCCGGTGAGTCGATCAAGTCGCCGCCGCGCGGGAAGTGGAACAGGCGCGCGGTGGTCGTGGTGTGCGTGCCCTGACCCGAATACTCCGACAACGGCCCGACGCGCGTGCCGACTTCCGGCAGCAGGCTGTTGACCAGCGAAGATTTGCCAACGCCGGACTGGCCGACGAACACACTGATGTGGCCATCCAGCTGGTCCTGCAATTGCTGCATGCCGTCGCCGTGGTGGGCCGACACTTCCAGCACCGGATAACCCAGCGTGCGATAAACGGCCAGCAGCGCATTGAGCGCGGGCGCATTCTGATCGTCGATCAAGTCAAACTTGTTCAACAGCAACAGCGGGCGAATCCCCGCGTGCTCAGCGGCCACCAGGTAGCGGTCGATCAGGTTGGCGTGGGGTTCGGGCGCCGGTGCGAACACGATGACGATCAAGTCAACGTTGGCGGCGACCGGCTTGAGCTGGCCCCGGCTGTCCGGGCGGCTCAGTTCTGTATCGCGGGGCAACTGCGCAACGATGACGCCGATGCCCTGATTGCCAGCGCGCCAGACGACTCGGTCGCCGGTGACCAGCGCGGGCAGGTTCGCACGCAAGTGACAGCGGAAAACCTGACCCTGCAGCTCGCCGTCCTGCGCTTCGACTTCTACCTGCACGCCAAAGTGCGCGATGACCAGGCCCGTTTGCTCGGGACCGAGATCGCCGCCTTCCAGCGTTTCGAGAGCGGTTGATTCACGTTTGGCGGCACGCGCTGCGCGTTCGCCCTGAATCTTTTCGATGCGCCAGTTCTGGCGGCGATTGAGTTGGCGTTTGGCCATGGGTGTTCAGTGTTCCGTTTGAAGACGCATAAAGGTGCTGATTTGATAAAGCGCGGGCGAGTCTAGCACGCCCGGGTGGGCTAAACTGCGCGCCAACGCTGAGGAGCCGACATATGCAGAACAAACAGAATCTGATCTGGATCGACCTGGAAATGACCGGTCTGGACCCTGATAACGACGTCATCATCGAGATGGCCACCATCATCACCGACAGCGAACTCAACACCCTGGCCGAAGGCCCGGTCATTGCGGTTCATCAGAGCGACGAGCTTCTGAACGGCATGGACGAGTGGAACACCCGCCAGCACGGCGGTTCCGGCCTGACCCAGCGTGTGCGCGATAGCAAAATCTCCAACGACGAAGCCGAGGCCATGACGCTTGAGTTCATCAAGCAGTGGGTGCCCGAGCGCAGTTCGCCTATCTGCGGCAACAGCATCTGCCAGGACCGTCGCTTCCTGTACAAGCGCATGCCGACACTGGAAAACTATTTCCACTACCGCAACCTCGACGTTTCAACTCTCAAGGAACTGGCTGCACGCTGGTCGCCTGATCTCAAGTTCAAGAAGGGCAGCACCCACCTGGCGCTGGACGATATCCGCGAGTCGATCGCCGAGCTGCGTTTCTACCGCGAGCACTTCATCAAGTCCTGATGACAGGGCGCCAGCGGCCGAGCGCGGTCGCCTGGAGAGGGCGCGACGCTAAACGCTCTCTTTTGGTGCCCTGATCGAGTGGTTAGACTGCGCCCCTTTCTCGCAGGGACTGCCGCCATGTTGTTGATGCTCTACCTGATCGCTATTACGGCCGAAGCCATGACCGGCGCGCTGTCCGCAGGCCGTCGCGGCATGGACTGGTTCGGCGTGGTGCTGATCGCGTGCATCACGGCGCTGGGCGGCGGCTCGGTTCGCGACGTGCTGCTGGGGCATTACCCGCTGACGTGGGTCAAGCACCCGGAATATCTGATCCTCACCAGCGTCGCGGCACTGGTGACCATTTTCATCGCGCCGCTGATGCGGCATCTGCGCTCACTGTTTCTGGTGCTCGATGCGTTGGGGTTGGTAGCGTTCACACTGATCGGTTGCATGACCGCACTGGACATGGGCTTGAGCATGACCGTCGCCGCCGTGAGCGGGGTGATCACGGGCGTATTTGGCGGGATCCTGCGGGACATTTTCTGCAACGACATCCCCCTCATCTTCCGCCGCGAGCTGTATGCCAGCGTATCGTTCGCCGCCGCTTGGTGCTTTTTGCTGTGTCAGTACGCCGGGTTGCCGGTGGAGCAGGGCACGCTGATCACACTGTTTGGCGGGCTGTTGCTGCGGCTGCTGGCAATCAGGTTTCGCTGGGAAATGCCCAAGTTCGTCTACAAGGACGGGCATTGAGCCCGCACGCAATTGTAGGAGCGCGCTTGCCCGCGATTGCGATTCGTCACGCATCAACGCATTCACTGGCCCACCGCGTTAGCGGGCAAGCGTGCACCTACAGGATGCGCGCTGCAGCCCTCGCTTCATGCTGCCCCAACGCCCATTGCACATGCTCGCGCACCATCTCTGACGGATGCTCCCGCCGCGCTTTCAGCGCGTCGATCACGGGGATGGTAGAGGGCGCATTGCCCAGTCCCACGGCCAGATTTCTCAACCAGCGTTCATACCCGGCACGCCGGAGCGGTGAGCCTTCGGTGTTGCTCAGGAAGGTCGTTTCGTCCCATAAAAACAGCGTCGTCAATTCGGCGTTATCAAGACCGTGGCGCGGCTTGAAGTCTGTCTGATCGGTTGGCCGGGCGAAGCGATTCCACGGGCAGACGATCTGGCAGTCATCGCAGCCAAACACCCGATTGCCGATCAGTGGGCGCAAGTCTTCGGGGATCGAGGTCTTCAGCTCGATGGTCAGGTAGGAAATGCACTTTCGCGCATCCAGCACGTAAGGCCCGACGAAAGCGTTGGTCGGGCATACGTCCAGGCAGGCCGTGCAGCGCCCGCAATGCTCGGTGGCGTGTGGCGCATCCACCGGCAGCGGCAGGTCAACGAACAGCTCGCTGAGAAAGAAGTAACTACCGGCCTTGCGATTGAGTACCAGGGTGTTCTTGCCGATCCAGCCCAGCCCGGCCTGTTCGGCGATGGCCTTCTCCAGCACCGGTGCGCTGTCAACGAACGCGCGAAACCCGAATGGCCCAATGGCCTGTTGAATGCGCTCCGCCAGTTGCTGCACGCGCTTGCGGATCAGCTTGTGGTAATCACGGCCCAGCGCGTAACGGGAGACGTAGGCTTTCTCGGGCTGCCCCAGCAACTGAGCCATCTGCGTGTCACCGGGCAGATAGTCCATGCGCAACGACACCACGCGCAGCGTTCCCGGTACCAGCTCGTCCGGATGCGAACGTTTGGTGCCATGCGCTGCCATATAGTCCATCTCGCCGTGATACCCGGCGTCGAGCCAACGTTCGAGGTGCTGCTCGTGCTCCGCCAGGTCCAGCCCCGAGATCCCGACTTGCTGAAAGCCGAGCTCGCGCCCCCAGCCCTTGATCGATTGGGCAAGGTCGGTTAGCCCGGCTGCCGTGAGGGGCGTTGAGGCTGTGGATGGATCTACAGTTATCGCGGACATGCAAGGAGGACACCGGGGCGCAGGTGCGTATAATTCTGCCAGACATCGGAGCCCAAAGACGCATGTTGCACAGCAAACCCCCATTTCCCGACGCACTGTACAGTGCCGCCCAGGTGCGCGACCTCGACGCGCGCCTGATTGCCGCCGGTACGCCCGGCTTCGAGCTGATGCAGCGCGCCGCCCATGCCACATGGCGTGCGATACGCCGCCGCTGGCCCGAAGGCAGGCAACTGACCGTGATGGCCGGTCGCGGCAACAACGCCGGCGACGGTTATCTCATCGCTGCGCTGGCTCGGCGTGCCGGCTGGCCAGTTAACGTGCTGGCCGTGGGTGATAGCGCCGCGCTGGCCGGCGATGCCCGTTCCGCCTATCAAGAAGCGGTTGCCGCCAACGTCGATATTCAGCCATGGCAGCACCAGGCGCTGGCCGGCATCGTCGTCGACGCGCTGCTGGGCACGGGACTGACGGGTGACGTGCGCGCGCCTTACGCGGCGGCCATTGAAGCCATCAACGACTGTGGATTGCCCATCGTGGCCGTCGATCTCCCTTCGGGGCTCTGCGCGGACACGGGGCGAACCCTCGGCTGTGCAGTCCGCGCCGATCTGACCGTCACCTTCATCGGCCTCAAGGTCGGGCTGTTCACTGGCGATGCGCCGGAGCGGGTGGGCGAACTGGTGTTCGATGACCTTCAGGCAGACGCCGAGATCATTCGGCAGACGCCCATCAGCGTCAGGCGGCTGGACACCTTCAATCTGCCCATCCTGGCCCCTCGCTCACGCACTGCGCACAAAGGCATGTTCGGCCGTGTGCTGGTGGTCGGCGGTGACCGGGGGTTCGGCGGCGCAGCATTGCTCGCCACCGAAAGCACGCTGCGCACCGGCGCCGGCATGGTCACGCTGGCCACGCGGCCGGAACATGTCAGCGCCGCGCTGACGCGATTCCCTGAAGTCATGAGCGCCGGCATCAGCTCGGCCAACCAGCTCCGCGCCTTGATCGAGCCCGCGTCGGTACTGGTGGTCGGTCCGGGCCTCGGTCAGCACAGTTGGGGGAAAAGCCTGTTGTCGGCGGCTGCCAACGCGCCGTTGCCGCAGGTGTGGGATGCCGACGCGCTGAATGAGCTGGCGACCGGCGCGGTGCAACTGCCCGAGGGCAGCGTCATCACCCCGCATCCTGGCGAAGCCGCGCGCCTGCTGGGCACTGACACCAAACACGTCCAGGCCGATCGTCCGGCTGCGGCACGGGCGCTGGCTAAAAAATTCAGTGCCGTGTGTGTTTTGAAAGGCAGCGGCAGCCTGATTGCCAACCCGGCGGGTGACCTCGCACTGGCCGACCATGGTCACCCGGCGATGGCGACCGGTGGACTGGGCGATGTGTTGTCCGGTGTCATCGGCGCGCTGATGGCGCAAAACATGAGCGCCTACGACGCCGCTTGTCTGGGCGTCTGGCTGCACGCCTTGGCCGGTGAACAATGCGGCGCCAGTGGACGAGGGCTGGCTGCCGCTGATCTGATTCCTGTTATTCGCCAGCTTCTGGAGGAGCACCAACCGTGTCTGAGCTAACCCTGGACCTCATGGGTGAAGAGGCCATGACCCACTTCGGCGCACGTATTGCCCAAGTGACTGAAAGCAATGGGATTATTTTTCTGGAGGGCGACCTGGGAGCGGGCAAGACCACGCTCTCCCGAGGGATCATTCGCGGCCTTGGCCATACGGGCGCGGTAAAAAGTCCGACGTTTACGCTGGTAGAACCTTACGAAATTGGGAGAAACCGCGCGTATCACTTTGATCTCTACCGACTTGTTGATCCAGAAGAGCTAGAATTCCTCGGCATCCGGGACTATTTCGAAGGTGATGCCCTTTGCCTCATCGAATGGCCCAATCTGGGTGCAGGCTTTTTGCCAAAGCCTGACCTGATCATTACCATAAGGCCGCTCGATGAAGGTCGAGCGTTGACGCTGAGCCCAAAAAGCTCGCGTGGCGAGATGTGGTGTGCAGCTTTGGCGCCTTCGTTTAAATAGACATTTAATAGATATGGGGTTTGGTATGCGCATGCGCGCGCTGGTTACTGTGATTGGACTGCTGCTGGCGACACTGGCTGTCGACGCGTTGGCCGCTTCACAGGTACGAAGTGTCCGCTTATGGCGTGCTCCGGATAACACTCGACTGGTTTTCGACCTGTCTGGCCCGGTCCAGCACAGCGTCTTCACGCTACAGTCCCCTGATCGTCTGGTCATCGACATCAATGGCGCCACCCTGGGCGGCGCGCTGAATGTGCCGACGGCCAATACACCGATCACCAGCATGCGCTCGGCGCAGCGCACGCCTGACGACCTGCGTGTGGTCATCGACCTGAAAAAAGCGGTGACGCCCAAGAGCTTCACCCTCGCGCCGAACCAGCAATACGGCAACCGTCTGGTGGTCGACCTGTACGACAACGCTGCCGATGCCAACCCGCCGCCGTCTGTTGCCGATACCCCGGCCACCGCCGCGCCTGCGACGCCCGCGGTGGTGCCGATCAGCCCGTCCAAGCCTGAGATCAAACTCACCCCTGTGCCCAACGGCAAGCGTGACATCGTCGTCGTTATTGATGCCGGTCACGGCGGCGAAGACCCGGGCGCATCTGGCGGCCGTGGTGAGAAAGAAAAGAACGTCGTCCTCGCGATTGCCAAGGAGCTTCAGCGCCAGATCAACGGCGAAAAGGGCTATCGCGCAGAGCTGACCCGCACCGGCGACTACTTCATCCCGCTGCGCAAGCGCACGGAAATCGCCCGCGCCAAAGGTGCTGATCTGTTCGTGTCCATTCACGCCGACGCAGCGCCTTCATCGGCGGCGTTCGGGGCTTCGGTATTTGCCTTGTCCGAGCGCGGTGCAACCTCGGAGACGGCACGCTGGCTGGCGGACAGTGAAAACCGTTCCGACTTGATCGGTGGCGCCGGGGCCGTGAGCCTCGATGACAAAGACCGCATGCTCGCTGGCGTACTGCTCGATTTGTCGATGACCGCATCGCTGACCTCAAGCCTGAACGTCGGCCAGAAGGTTCTGAGCAACATCGGCCGTGTGACCTCGCTGCACAAGTCTCGCGTTGAACAGGCCGGCTTTATGGTGCTGAAATCGCCGGACATTCCGTCGATTCTGGTCGAGACCGGCTTTATCTCCAACGCCGCGGAAGCGAACAAGTTGCAGGGCGCAAGTCACCAGCAGGCCCTGGCTCGCTCCATCACAGCGGGCGTGAAGCAGTTCTTCCAGCAGAATCCACCCCAAGGCACCTATATCGCGTGGCTGCGTGACAGCGGCAAGCTGGCCATGGGCGCCCGCGAGCATACGGTCCGCCCAGGCGAATCATTGAGCATGATCGCGGCGCGCTACGACATGACCATGCCGATGCTTCGCACTGCCAACCATCTGAGTTCTGACGAGCTGAAAGTCGGCCAGGAGCTGAGAATCCCCAGCGCAGAACTGGCAGGTGAGCCGTGACTGACCTGTTGCTCGGTGACCAGGAACTGGATGTCAGCGTAAGTCCCGATTTACCTGCGGCAGAAGCTGCGCGTATTCAGTTGCTCAGCCCACGGCTTGCCAACCAGATTGCTGCGGGCGAAGTGGTAGAACGACCGGCTTCGGTGATCAAGGAGCTGCTCGAAAACAGCCTCGATTCCGGCGCGCGCCGTATCGATGTCGACGTTGAACAGGCCGGCATCAAGCTGCTCCGTGTTCGCGATGACGGCGGCGGCATTTCTTCGGATGACCTGCCCCTGGCGCTGGCCCGACATGCCACCAGCAAGATTCGCGATCTGGAAGACCTTGAACGAGTCATGAGCCTTGGTTTCCGGGGCGAGGCGCTGGCGTCGATCAGCTCGGTTGCCCGTCTGACGTTGACGTCGCGCACCCGCGATGCCGATCAGGCCTGGCAGGTCGAGACCGAAGGCCGCGACATGGCTTCGCGCGTTCAGCCCGCTGCGCACCCTGTAGGCACTTCCGTGGAAGTTCGCGACCTGTTTTTCAATACCCCGGCGCGGCGCAAGTTTCTCAAAGCCGAAAAAACCGAATTCGATCATCTCCAGGAAGTGATCAAGCGCATGGCGCTGGCGCGGTTCGACGTGGCCTTTCATTTGCGCCACAACGGCAAGACCGTCCTGAGCCTGCACGAAGCGCGGGACGACGTAGCGCGCGCGCGGCGGGTTTCGGCCATTTGCGGCCCCGGGTTTCTGGAGCAGGCGCTGCCGATCGAGGTCGAGCGCAATGGGTTGAGGTTGTGGGGCTGGGTCGGGCTGCCGACGTTCTCGCGCAGTCAGGCCGATCTGCAATACTTTTTCGTCAATGGCCGTGCGGTGCGCGACAAGCTGGTTGCCCACGCGGTGCGTCAGGCTTATCGCGACGTGCTGTTCAACGGCCGGCATCCGACCTTCGTGCTGTTTTTCGAAGTGGATCCGGCGGTCGTCGACGTCAACGTCCATCCAACCAAGCACGAAGTGCGGTTCCGCGACGGACGCATGGTTCACGATTTCCTGTACGGCACGCTGCATCGGGCGCTCGGCGACGTGCGGCCTGAGGATCAGCTGGCTGGCACCACCTCGGTCACCGCGCTGGTGCGACCCACTGGGCCGGATGCCGGCGAGTTCGGGCCTCAGGGCGAAATGCGTCTGGCCAATAACGTGCTCGAGACGCAACAGGGTCAGGCCTGGAATACACCGGCCGGATCCGCGCCCGGCTCTGGCAGTGGCGCGGGTTATCAGTATCAGTACACACCGCGTCCTTCATCGGTGCTTCCCGCCGAAGAGGCGCGTGCCGCCTACAGCGAATTCTTTGCCCCGCTGCCCGGCGCGCAGGCTCCGGCGAGCGCAGGCAGTGTCTCGTTGCCCGAGTCCCAGGGCGATGTTCCGCCGCTGGGTTATGCCCTCGCTCAGCTCAAAGGCATCTATATCCTCGCGGAAAACGCCCACGGCCTGGTGCTGGTGGACATGCACGCGGCCCATGAGCGAATCATGTACGAGCGCTTGAAGATCGCCATGGCCAGCGAAGGCCTGAGCGGTCAGCCGTTGCTGGTGCCGGAGTCCATTGCGGTCAGCCAGCGCGAGGCCGACTGCGCCGAGGAACACATGGCGACTTTCCAGCAGCTGGGCTTCGAATTACAGCGCCTCGGCCCCGAGACTCTCGCGATCCGGCAGATCCCCGCGCTGCTCAAACAGGCTGAGGCGAATCGACTGGTCCACGACGTGCTGGGCGATCTGATGGAGTACGGCACCAGCGATCGCGTTCAAGCGCACATGAATGAACTGCTCGGCACGATGGCGTGCCACGGCGCGATTCGCGCCAATCGCCGGCTGGCCATTCCGGAAATGAACGGCCTGCTGCGTGACATGGAAAACACCGAGCGCAGCGGTCAATGCAACCATGGACGTCCCACCTGGACCCAGCTGGGTCTGGATGATCTGGACAAACTATTCCTGCGCGGTCGCTGATGAGTGCTCTTCCTCCGGCCATCTTTCTGATGGGGCCGACCGCCGCCGGCAAAACCGACCTGGCCATCGAACTGACCAAAGTGCTGCCCTGTGAGCTGATCAGCGTGGATTCCGCGCTGGTTTATCGTGGCATGGACATCGGCACTGCCAAGCCATCAAAAGCGCTGCTGAACGCGTATCCGCACCGACTCATCGATATTCTCGACCCCAGCCAGAGCTACTCTGCAGCGGATTTTCGAACCGATGCCTTGCAGGCCATGGCGGAAATTACTGCCCGGGGAAAAATTCCCCTGCTGGTGGGCGGCACGATGTTGTATTTCAAAGCTCTACTGGAAGGCTTGGCCGATATGCCTGCGGCGGATGCCGAGGTTCGTGCGCAAATTGAGGCGCAAGCGGCCAGTCAAGGTTGGCAGGCGTTGCATGATGAGCTGGCGAGCATCGATCCGGTGTCGGCAGCGAGAATTCACCCCAACGATCCCCAGCGGCTGGTTCGCGCGCTGGAAGTCTTTCGGGTCAGCGGTATGAGCATGACCGCACACCGTGAACAACAAAGTGCGCAAAGTGCTCAAGCGAGCGCTTCGGGGCGTCATCAATTGCCCTATACTGTCGCAAATCTCGCGATCGCACCAACGGATCGCAAGGTGCTCCACGACCGAATTGCTGTGCGTTTCAGGCAAATGCTTGAGGAAGGATTCGTTGAAGAAGTCGTAGCGCTACGTTCGAGGGGTGATCTGCACTCGAATTTACCGTCTATAAGAGCTGTAGGGTATCGCCAGGTCTGGGATCATCTGGACGGCAAGCTGACTCGGGACGACATGCAGGAGCGCGGCATCATTGCCACACGCCAGTTGGCCAAGAGGCAGTTCACCTGGTTACGCAGCTGGCAGGATTTGCACTGGTTGGACAGCCTGGCTTGCGACAATCTGCCACGCGCCTTGAAATACCTGGGGTCGGTCTCCATATTGAGCTGAGTCCTTGCAATAGCCGTCTATCCTTGGGGGATAGCCTTCGGGAGGTAGCGGCCCAAGCCAATGTTTTCGAATTTATTCTATTGATCCTTAAAGGAGTGCGGCACATGTCAAAAGGGCATTCGCTACAAGACCCTTACCTGAACACTTTGCGTAAAGAAAAGGTTGGGGTTTCGATCTACCTGGTAAACGGTATCAAGCTGCAAGGCACTATCGAATCTTTTGACCAGTTCGTTATTTTGCTGAAGAACACTGTCAGCCAAATGGTCTACAAACACGCCATCTCGACTGTCGTTCCCGTCCGCCCGATTCGTCTGCCTAGCGCTACCGAATCCGAGCAGGCTGACGCCGAGCCAGGTAACGCCTGATAGGAGTCTGCTTTGTTCTTTGAGCGCCACAGTGGTGGTGAGCGGGCGATCCTCGTTCACTTGGATGGTCAGGACCCTGAGGCGCGCGAAGATCCGCAGGAGTTCAGGGAACTGGCGCTGTCGGCCGGCGCCGATATTGTCTCGTTCGTCAACGTGCCAAGGCATCGGCCAACGGCCAAGTATCTGGTAGGCAGCGGCAAGGTCGAGGAATTACGCGACCTGGTCAAAACCGAAAAGTCAGATATTGTCATCTTCAATCATGTCCTCACACCCAGTCAGGAACGTAACCTCGAACGTGTTTTCGAGTGTCGCGTGCTTGACCGTACGGGCCTGATTCTCGACATCTTCGCCCAACGGGCGCGTACCCATGAAGGCAAGCTGCAGGTCGAACTGGCCCAGCTTGAGCACATGAGTACGCGGCTGGTCCGTGGCTGGACTCACCTCGAGCGTCAGGGCGGCGGTATCGGTCTGCGCGGTCCGGGTGAAACCCAGCTCGAAACGGACCGACGTCTGTTGCGTGTGCGCTTGCGTCAGATCAAGGGCCGGCTTGAAAAAGTCCGCAGTCAGCGTGATCAGGCCCGTCGTGGCCGCACCCGCGCCGACATCCCCACGGTTTCGATCGTCGGCTACACCAACGCCGGCAAGTCAACGCTGTTCAACGCGGTGACCGACTCCGATGTCTACGCGGCCGATCAACTGTTCGCGACCCTCGACCCGACCCTGCGCCGCCTTGAAGTCAAAGACCTGGGGCCGATTGTGCTGGCCGATACGGTGGGTTTCATCCGCCATTTGCCGCACAAGCTGGTCGAGGCCTTTCGGGCTACGCTCGAAGAGTCGAGCAACTCCGATCTGCTATTACATGTGATCGACGCTCACGAGCCCGACCGCCTGGAGCAGATCGAGCAGGTCATGGTGGTGCTGGGCGAGATTGGCGCCCAGGACTTGCCGATGCTCGAGGTCTATAACAAACTCGATCTGCTCGAAGGGGTTGAGCCGCAGATTCAACGCGATGCCGATGGCAAGCCGCAGCGGGTCTGGGTTTCTGCCCGTGACGGACGCGGCCTGGATTTGCTCAAGCAAGCCATCGCCGAAGTGTTGGGCAATGATCTCTTTGTGGGGACGCTGCGCCTGACGCAAGAGTTCGCCCGGTTGCGTGCGCAGTTTTTCAACCTGGGTGCGGTGCAGAGCGAAGAACACGACGAAGAAGGCCAGAGTCTTTTGGCTGTTCGGTTACCCCGAGTTGAATTCAATCGCCTGGTGAGTCGCGAAGGACTGCAGCCGCTGGAATTCATCGAGCAACACACTTTGCAATAAAAGCCTGACAAAGCGGTTGTACCGCTTTGACGGGCATTCTGTAGCATTGGTCGGCGCGCCGCGGGCGCGTCTTTGCTTTATCAGATGGAGAGCGCTATGGCTTGGAATGAGCCGGGTGGCAACTCGAATAATCAGGATCCTTGGGGTGGTAAGCGCAAGGGCGGCGACCGCAAGGGGCCACCGGATCTCGACGAGGCCTTCCGTAAGCTGCAGGAAAGCCTGAATGGGTTGTTCGGTGGTGGCAAGAAACGCAGTGGCGATGGCGGCGGCAGCGGCGGTGGATCGAGCAAGGGCGGTGGCCTCGGCCTGCTCGGCATCGGTCTGGTCGTGCTGCTCGCCATCTGGCTGTACAACGCAATCTATGTCGTCGACGAGCAGGAGCAGGCCGTTGTGCTTCGCTTCGGCAAGTACTACGAAACCGTTGGGCCGGGTCTGAATATCTATTTCCCGCCGTTCGATCGCAAGTACCTCGAAAACGTGACCCGTGAACGTGCGTACAGCAAGCAGGGCCAGATGCTCACCGAAGACGAAAACATCGTCGAGGTGCCGCTGACCGTGCAGTACAAGATCACTAACCTGCAGGATTTCGTGCTGAACGTTGATCAGCCTGAAGTCAGCCTGCAGCATGCGACTGAAAGTGCCTTGCGTCATGTGGTCGGTTCGACCGCCATGGATCAGGTGCTGACTGAAGGTCGTGAGTTGATGGCCAGCGAAATCAAGGAGCGGTTGCAGCGCTTCCTCGATACCTATCGCACCGGTATCACCGTGACTCAGGTCAACGTGCAGAGCGCTGCGGCGCCGCGCGAAGTCCAGGAAGCGTTCGATGACGTGATCCGTGCCCGTGAAGACGAGCAGCGCTCACGTAACCAGGCCGAAACTTACGCCAACGGTGTGATCCCGGAAGCGCGTGGTCAGGCTCAGCGTATCGTCGAAGACGCCAACGGCTATCGCGATGAAGTGGTGTCTCGGGCCAAGGGTGAGGCGGATCGCTTTACCAAGCTGGTGGCCGAGTACCGCAAAGCGCCGGAAGTCACGCGTGAGCGTCTGTATCTGGACACCATGCAGGAAGTCTTCAGCAACACCAGCAAGGTACTCGTGACCGGTGACAAAGGTCAGAACAACCTGCTTTACCTGCCGTTGGACAAAATGATCGATAGCAGCCGTAACGGTTCCAACCCGTCTACCGCCAGCGGCGCAGCTGCTGCACCGGCAGATCCGGGCTCACGGGCAGCGGACATGCAACAGCCACGCGACACGCGCACTAGGGAGACTCGCTGATGAGCAATAAATCTCTGGTTGCCCTGATTGTCTGCGTCGTGTTGGCCGTGGTCGCATGGAACAGCTTCTATATCGTCGCTCAGACCGAGCGCGCGGTGCTGCTGCAATTCGGTCGCGTGGTTCAAGCTGATGTTCAGCCGGGCCTGCACGTGAAGATTCCTTACGTGAACCAGGTGCGCAAGTTCGACGGCCGCCTTATGACACTCGATGCACCGACTCAGCGTTTTCTGACGCTGGAAAAGAAAGCCGTAATGGTTGATGCCTATGCCAAATGGCGCGTGAAGGACGCTGAGCGTTTCTACACTGCGACATCCGGCCTGAAGCAAATCGCCGATGAGCGTCTCTCTCGTCGTCTCGAGTCTGGTCTGCGTGACCAGTTCGGTAAGCGCACCCTGCACGAGGTGGTTTCGGGTGAGCGTGATGCGTTGATGGCTGACATCACTGCGTCGCTCAACACCATGGCTGGCAAAGAGCTGGGCATTGAAGTTGTCGATGTTCGGGTCAAGGCCATCGACCTGCCGAAGGAAGTGAACCGCAGCGTGTTTGAACGTATGAGCACCGAGCGTGAGCGTGAAGCCCGCGAGCATCGCGCCAAGGGTAACGAGCTGGCTGAAGGCATCCGTGCCGACGCCGATCGTCAGCGCCGCGTTCTGCTGGCTGAAGCGTATCGCGAGTCTGAAGAAGCGCGCGGTGACGGTGATGCCCAAGCATCAGCGATCTACTCCAAGGCCTACGGTCAGGATCAGGAGTTCTACGCGTTCTACCGTAGCCTTCGCGCCTACCGTGAAAGCTTCGCCAACAAAAGCGACGTGATGGTGCTGGACCCAGGCAGCGAGTTTTTTCGCTACCTGCAAAAATCCAAGCCGTAATCGCATCAGCACCTGATCACTCCGCCGGGCGGCAAAACTGCCCGTCGGGGTGATCGCACGACAAAACGTGTGTATGATGCGGCAGCCGGGAAATTCCCGGCTTTTTTGCGTCTGCACGATTGATTGGCCGTGGCGTGTTCCGTGCGCGGCAGTTTTTTCGAGGACGGTGTTCACGAAAGTGCGGCGCATCAGGCGGGGACATTTCCCGGCCCTGCGTCCGCAGAATGCTGTCTGCTTCACTCAAGGCTTGCCCAAGGGCCGGCCGCCCGGATCATAGGGGAAAGGCGTAATGGCAACGGTTGACCGCTGGCTGCTGCCGGATGGCATCGAAGAAGTACTGCCGCCGGAAGCTGCGCGCATTGAAGTCGCGCGTCGTCAGGTGCTGGATCTGTTTCAGAGCTGGGGCTACGAGTTTGTCGTGACCCCACACATCGAATACCTCGAATCGCTGCTCACCGGTGCGGGCCAGGATCTGGATCTGCGCACCTTCAAAGTAGTCGACCCGCAATCGGGTCGGCAGATGGGTTTCCGCGCGGACATCACGCCGCAGGTTGCCCGGATCGACGCGCATACCTTGCGTCGCGAAGGCCCAAGCCGCCTCTGCTACGCTGGCAGTGTGCTGCATGCCCAGCCGCGTGCGTTGTCTTCCTCGCGCAGCCCGATCCAGCTGGGCGCCGAGCTGTACGGCGACGCGAGCCCGAGCAGTGATGTCGAAGTCATCAGCCTGATGCTGGCGATGCTGCAACTGGCTGATGTGCCGGACGTCCATATGGACCTGGGCCACGTCGGGATTTACCGCGGTCTTGCCCGCGCTGCCGGGTTGTCCGGCGAAGTCGAACAACAGCTGTTTGATGCGCTTCAGCGCAAGGCCATCGACGAGGTCATCGCGCTGACTGAAGGTCTGCCGGCCGATCTGGCCAGCATGCTGCGCGCGCTGGTGGATCTGTGTGGCGACCGTACGGTGTTGGCGCAGGCACGGGACCGTCTGGCAAATGCGCCGGCGCCGGTCATTGAAGCGCTGGATGATCTGCAGGAAATCGCCGAACGACTGTCGGCCCGGTTTCCTGAGCTACCGTTGTATTTCGACCTCGGCGAATTGCGCGGCTACCACTACCACACCGGCGTGGTGTTTGCTGTGTTCGTCCCGGGTGTCGGTCAGTCGATCGCCCAGGGCGGTCGGTACGATGACATTGGCGCCGACTTCGGTCGTGCGCGCCCGGCAACGGGTTTTTCCACCGATTTGAAAACCCTGGTGACACGCGGCCAGGCGCAGATCGAGCTACCGTCTGGCGGTATCTGGATGCCTGACAGCACTGACTCGGCGCTGTGGCACAAGGTCTGTCAGCTGCGCGCTGAAGGTCAGCGTGTGGTTCAAGCGTTGCCAGGCCAACCGGTTTCGGCGGCGCAAGACGCCGACTGTGATCGGCAATTGATTCAGCAGGGCGAGCGTTGGCAGGTAATGCCGCTGGCCTCTTGAGTTTCCCCGCCGGCCGCTGCCGGCACCAAGTTTGCGCGAATGAGGACAAGTGTTATGGGTAAGAATGTCGTAGTCCTGGGCACCCAATGGGGTGATGAGGGCAAAGGCAAGATCGTTGATCTGCTGACCGAACATGCAACCGCGGTAGTGCGCTATCAAGGCGGCCACAACGCTGGCCACACGCTGGTGATCGACGGCGAAAAAACCGTCCTGCACCTGATTCCGTCCGGCGTCCTGCGCGAAGGCGTGCAGTGCCTGATAGGCAACGGCGTAGTTGTTGCGCCAGATGCACTCATGCGCGAAATCACCAAGCTGGAAGAGAAAGGCATTCCAGTTCGCGAGCGTCTGCGCATCAGCCCGTCCTGCCCGCTGATCCTGTCCTATCACGTGGCCCTTGATCAGGCCCGTGAAAAAGCCCGTGGCGAGCACAAGATCGGTACGACCGGTCGCGGCATCGGCCCGGCCTACGAAGACAAGGTTGCGCGTCGTGGTCTGCGCATCGGTGATCTGTTCCACCGCGAACGCTTCGCCGCCAAGCTGGGCGAGCTGCTGGATTACCACAACTTCGTTCTGGTCAATTACTACAAAGAGCCGGCGATCGACTTCCAGAAGACACTCGACGAGTGCATGGAATACGCCGAGCTGCTCAAACCGATGATGCTCGACGTGACCGCAACGCTGCACGAAATGCGTCGCGCCGGCAAAGACATCATGTTCGAAGGTGCCCAGGGTTCATTGCTGGACATCGACCACGGTACCTACCCGTACGTCACCAGCTCGAACACCACCGCGGGCGGCATTGCCACGGGTTCGGGCATGGGGCCGATGTACCTGGACTACATCCTGGGCATTACCAAGGCCTACACCACTCGCGTGGGTTCGGGGCCGTTCCCGACTGAGCTGTTTGACGACGTCGGCGCGTTCCTGGCCAAGCGTGGGCACGAGTTCGGTGCAACCACCGGTCGTGCCCGCCGCTGTGGCTGGTTCGACGCCGTTATTCTGCGTCGCGCCATCGACGTCAACAGCATCTCGGGCATCTGCCTGACCAAGCTGGACGTGCTTGACGGTCTCGAAACCATCAACATCTGCGTGGGCTACAAGAACGAGAACGGCGCAGTGATCGACGCTCCGACCGACGCCGACAGCTACATCGGCCTGGAGCCGGTGTACGAAGAAGTGCCGGGCTGGTCGGAATCGACTCTGGGTGCCAAGACCCTGGAAGAGCTTCCTGCCAACGCGCGCGCTTACATCAAGCGCCTCGAAGAGTTGGTCGGCGCGCCGATCGACATTATTTCGACGGGCCCTGACCGCAACGAAACGATCGTTCTGCGTCATCCGTTCGATTGATAAGTCGTTGAAATAAAAACAAAGGGTCGCCTCGGCGGCCCTTTGTTTTGCCCGTTCAAACCTACCTGCCACTGCGGCACGACCCTTGCTGTGATTCCACTTATAAAACGATGCCATCATTTTAATGGCGTGTGTTGTGGGGGATCTCCTGTGTCAGCTGTTACTTCTCTTCTGCGCAGCCGCCTGCTGCGGCCCGTATTCATTGCTCTCGGTATCGCCCTTCTGGTGCAGGTGCTGGTTGCCGTCGCCCTCACTCGGAGCACCGTCACTGCGCTTGAAGCTGAGCTGGCAGCGCGGCTGAGTGTAGATTCGCAACACTTGACCGGCGAACTGGAGCAGGCGAGCCGCGACGTAACGTCCAGCCTGGACAGTCTTTCGCAAAACACACGTCAGCGTCTGAGCGCCGGCCTGTCGACGCGTCTGAAAGATGAACAGAAGCAACTGCGTGCGACGCTGGAGAAAGACCTTCAGGATTCAGCGACGGACATGGCCGAGCTATTGGCGGCTGTCGCGCCACGGGCGATGTGGGATGGGGATACTCCGACGCTGTCGGAGTTCGCGCGCCGTGCGCAACGCAATCCGAACGTGCTGTTCGTGGTCTACGACGATGCTCAGGGCGAACACCTGACGCGCTACCTGAACCGTGAGAACGAATCGGTCAAGGCGCTGCTGGCGAAAGGCGAAGGCGAGCGCGCCATGGATAAGGTCCTGAACGCGGCGCGCAAAGACCCTTCGGTGTACTACGTCGAAGCGTCGATCAGCCCTAACGGTGTCGAAATCGGCAAAGTCCGCATGGGCGTATCTACCGCGTCGGTGGAAGAGAATCTGGCGGCGCTGGACAAGCGCTTCGTTGCGTTGATCGGCAGCGGTGATCAACTGGTCTCTGAAAGCCTGGGCGGCGCTGCGGCGGAGAGCTCTGCCGCGTTGCGCTCGCGTCTGCAGACGGCGCAATCGTCGGCCACCGCGATGGCAACCAATACCAGCTCCGCCGTGCAGGAGGCCGCGACCACGCTGCGCTGGAGAATCGGCGTCGGGCTGTCTCTTGTGGGGCTCGGTGTGCTGGTGGTGTTGGCCATCGTGCTGGGACGCCGCGTCGTGCTGCGCTTGCAGTTGCTCAACCGTGCGCTGGATGATCTGGCGGCAGGCGAAGGCGATCTGACCAAGCGCGTCAAACTCAATAGCAACGATGAAATAGGTGACATGGCTGCAGCCGTGAACCGCTTTGTCGACAAGCTGCAGCCGATCGTTCGAGAGGCGGGAGATGTGGCGCAGCAGACGGGCGTCGAGATTGGCGCCATGAGCAAGCGCAATGCGGGTGCTGGCGCTGCGGCCGAGTTGCAGCGCGATGAGGTGGCTGCCAGTCTTCAAGCGCTGGCGCAGATGGCTGACGAGGCGCAGGCCGAGAGCCAGGCGATGCAGGCAGCATTGCGGCAGGTGGTGGACATTCGACAGGCGACCGATGAAAACACCCGCACCTCCAATCAGGTGGGCAGCCTGATTGAGGCGCTGGCCGGGCAGGTGGAGACCGGTTCTCAGGTCATTGAGCGGCTGGCGCAGCAAAGCCAGCAGATTGAAGTGGTGCTGGAAGTGATCCATGGCATCGCCGAGCAAACCAACCTGCTTGCCCTCAACGCGGCCATTGAGGCAGCGCGTGCGGGCGAGACCGGTCGAGGTTTCGCCGTCGTCGCCGATGAAGTGCGCGCGTTGGCGAGCAAGACGCAAAGCTCAACGGGCGATATCCAGGAACACATCGCGAAGCTGCAATCCGGGGCGCGCGAAGCGGTGGCAACGATTGGTCTGGCCGGGCGTCAGGCGAAGGAAGGGCTCGCGGTATTGAAGGACAGCGCGCGGTTGCAGCAGTCAGTACAGGTGTCTGTTGAGCAGGTTCATGCGGCGATCGGCCTGGCGACTCGTGCGGCAGAGCATCAGGCTCAAGGCGCGCAGGCGGTGCGGGGGCGTGTAGAGGTTATTCATGCCCAAGCCGAGAAAGCTGCGCAAGCCGTGGTGGAAACGACCGCCAGCGGCAAAACACTGGACAGGCTCGCTGCCCAGCTTAAGGCGAGTCTTGGGCAGTTCCGGGCGTAGTTTCGCGGACGGCTGGGGGGGGGGGGGTGGCAGACCCCCAGAAAGCACAAAACCGAGCACTTGGCTCGGTTTTGTTTGTTTGGTGCCCAGAAGAAGACTCGAACTTCCACGACCTTGCGGTCACCAGCACCTGAAGCTGGCGTGTCTACCAATTTCACCATCTGGGCATGGCGCTGATTTAATTAGATTTTTCGCGGGAGTGCAACTGAATTTTTGAATTTGTTGGAGAGGCGGCGGGATGACTCATTTGCAGCGAGGGACAGGGCAGGGGAAGTGATCTACGCTGAGGGCTGTTTTGCCAGGCTTGACTTTTCAAACCGCAAAATGCACGAAACCGAGCCTAAGCTCGGTTTCGTTGAATTGGTGCCCAGAAGAAGACTCGAACTTCCACGACCTTGCGGTCACCAGCACCTGAAGCTGGCGTGTCTACCAATTTCACCATCTGGGCAGTTCGTTGATTTCATTCGATATTTCGTTTGATTTCAACTACAACTTGGCAGTGCCGTCGTTGTGGGGCGCATCTTACGGATGAGATTGAAGGCTGTAAAGGCCCCGTGCAAAAATAATTTGAAATAGCGAAAAGTCCCAGCAAACGCTGTCTTCGCGTTTCAATCTGGTATATGCCAAACTAATTACATACAGATAAGGTGAACTCATTCTAATGGCCGATTGGCAGTCCCTCGATCCCGAGGCCGCTCGTGAAGCGGAAAAATACGAAAACCCCATCCCTAGCCGTGAGCTGATTCTGGCGCACCTCTCCGAGCGCGGATCGCCCGCCGCCCGTGAGCAGTTGGTGGAAGAGTTTGGCCTGACGACTGAAGATCAGATCGAGGCCTTGCGACGTCGGCTCCGAGCCATGGAGCGCGACGCGCAACTGATTTACACCCGCCGCGGCACGTACGCGCCAGTCGACAAGCTGGACCTCATTCTGGGCCGCATAAGCGGTCACCG
This sequence comes from Pseudomonas sp. NPDC078416, assembly GCF_050268485.1. Lineage (NCBI taxonomy): Bacteria > Pseudomonadati > Pseudomonadota > Gammaproteobacteria > Pseudomonadales > Pseudomonadaceae > Pseudomonas > Pseudomonas sp. NPDC078416. Next base: position 583,661 of record NZ_JBNNGV010000001.1, read on the forward strand.
TGACGGCTTCGGCTTCCTGGTGCCGGATGACGGTTCCGACGACCTGTTCATGAGCCCTGCGCAAATGCGTCTGGTGTTCGACGGTGACCGTGCACTGGCGCGCGTCTCGGGTCTGGACCGTCGCGGTCGCCGCGAAGGTGTGATCGTCGAAGTCATCTCCCGCGCGCACGAAACCGTGGTGGGTCGCTACTTCGAAGAAAGCGGCATCGGTTTCGTCCAGCCGGACAACCCAAAAATCCAGCAAGAAGTGTTGATCACCCCGGGCCGTAACAACGGCGCCAAGGTCGGTCAGTTCGTCGAGGTGAAAATCACCCACTGGCCGACTCCGCGTTTCCAGCCCCAAGGCGACGTGGTTGAAGTGGTGGGTAATTACATGGCGCCCGGCATGGAGATCGATGTCGCGCTGCGTACTTACGACATCCCTCACGTCTGGCCCGAGGCGGTGCTCAAAGAAGCCGCCAAACTGAAGCCGGAAGTGGAAGAGAAGGACAAGGAAAACCGCGTCGATCTGCGTCATCTGCCATTCGTCACCATCGACGGTGAAGATGCCCGCGACTTCGACGACGCCGTTTTCTGCGAAGCCAAACCCGGCAAGCTGCGCCTGTTCTCCGGCGGCTGGAAGCTTTACGTGGCGATCGCCGACGTATCGAGCTATGTGAAGCTAGGTTCGGCGCTCGACGCTGAATCGCAGGTGCGCGGCAACTCGGTGTATTTCCCCGAGCGCGTAATCCCGATGCTGCCCGAGCAGCTGTCCAACGGCCTGTGCTCGCTGAATCCGCTGGTTGATCGTCTGGCGATGGTTTGCGAGATGACGATCTCCAAAACCGGCGAGATGACCGACTACGTTTTCTACGAAGCCGTGATCCACTCCCATGCGCGCCTGACCTACAACAAGGTCAGCTCGATGCTGGAGCATCCGAAAGCCGCCGAAGCCAAGCAGCTGCGCGAGCAATATGGCGACGTCGTGCCGCACCTGAAGCAGCTTTATGCGCTGTACAAAGTGCTGCTGGGCGCCCGGCATGTTCGCGGTGCCATCGATTTTGAAACCCAGGAAACCCGGATCATTTTCGGTACCGAGCGCAAGATCGCCGAGATCCGTCCGACCACTCGCAACGATGCGCACAAGCTGATTGAAGAATGCATGCTTGCGGCGAACGTGGCGACTGCAGCGTTTCTCAAGAAGCACGAGATCCCTGCGCTGTACCGCGTCCACGACGGTCCGCCGCCTGAGCGTCTGGAAAAGCTGCGTGCCTTCTTGGGCGAATTGGGTCTTTCCCTGCACAAGGGCAAAGACGGGCCGACGCCGAAGGATTATCAGGCGCTGCTCGAAACCATCAAGGACCGTCCGGATTACCACCTTATCCAGACCGTCATGCTGCGTTCGTTGAGTCAGGCGGTGTACAGCTCCGATAACCACGGCCACTTCGGCTTGAATTACGAGGCGTATACCCACTTTACCTCCCCGATTCGTCGCTACCCGGATTTGCTGACTCACCGCGCGATCCGCAGTGTGATCCGCTCCAAACAGGAAACCCCGCACGTTCGCCGTGCTGGTGCTCCCGTCATTCCGAAGGCGCGCATTTACCCGTACGACGAAGCGATGCTCGAGCAGTTGGGCGAGCAGTGCTCCATGAGCGAGCGCCGTGCTGACGAGGCGACCCGTGACGTCACGAACTGGCTGAAATGCGAGTTCATGAAAGACCGTGTAGGTGAGTCGTTCCCGGGCGTGATCACAGCCGTTACCGGCTTTGGTCTGTTCGTCGAGCTGACCGATATCTACGTCGAAGGCCTGGTTCACGTCACCGCATTGCCGGGTGACTACTACCACTTCGATCCGGTCCACCATCGTCTGGCCGGCGAGCGTACAGGTCGTAGCTTCCGCCTGGGCGACACCGTTGAAGTGCGCGTCATGCGCGTTGATCTTGACGAGCGCAAGATCGATTTCGAAATGTCCGAGAAGACCACCAGCGCGCCGATAGGCCGCAAGCGTCGAACGTCCGAACCTGCCGCAGCAGAGAAGGGCAAGGATTCCAAAGAGTCTTCGTCTGCTTCCAGGTCGGGTCGCCGGACCGCGAAAGAGCCTGTTGCCGAGGCCTACCGGCCAAGTGATGCGGCTGCCAAGAATGCGGAAGTACGTAAAAGCCGTGAGATGAAAAAAGCGCTGCTGACTGAAGCCAAGGGTGGTAGCAAGGCATCGTCGGGAAAGTCGACGAGTGATTCCGCTGGCGCTTCCGGTAAGTCGAGCAAACACCGCAAGGGTTCGTCGAAATCGGGCTCGGCCCCTGCTGCAAGCAGTGGTAGCGTGCGCAAACCTAAGGCGAAGTCATGAGTCAGCTTGAAAAAATCTACGGTGTTCATGCCGTAGAGGCGCTGTTGCGTCATCACCCGAAGCGGGTCAAGCAGATCTGGCTGGCTGAAGGGCGCAGTGATCCTCGGGTTCAGGTGCTGATCGAGCTTGCCGCGCAGAATCGCGTGTCGGTGGGGCAGGCCGAGCGCCGCGAGATGGATGCCTGGGTAGAAGGTGTTCATCAGGGCGTGGTGGCGGACGTCAGTCCGAGCCAGGTCTGGGGCGAAGCGATGCTTGACGAGCTGCTGGACCGTACCGAAGGTCCGCCGCTGATTCTGGTTCTGGATGGCGTCACCGATCCCCACAATCTCGGCGCTTGCTTGCGGACCGCCGACGCAGCCGGTGCTCTGGCGGTGATCGTGCCCAAGGACAAGTCCGCGACACTGACGCCGACCGTTCGCAAAGTGGCATGCGGTGCGGCGGAGGTCATTCCTCTCGTGGCCGTGACCAACCTGGCGCGCACGCTGGAAAAACTCCAGCAGCGCGGCCTGTGGGTTGTCGGTACCGCAGGTGAGGCCGAGCAAGAGTTGTATCAGCAGGATCTGACCGGCCCGACCATTCTGATCATGGGTGCTGAAGGCAAAGGCATGCGCCGCCTGACCCGCGAGCATTGCGACTATCTGGTACGCCTGCCGATGGCGGGCAGCGTCAGCAGCCTCAACGTTTCGGTCGCCACAGGCGTCTGCCTGTTCGAAGCCCTGCGCCAGCGCGCCGCTGTCAAGAAGTAGCCAGTTGAGAGCGGTAAGCCTCAAGCCTCAAGCTGCAAGCCGGTCACGCTCCGGCTTGTAGCTTGTAGCTTGTAGCTTGTAGCTTGTAGCTTGTAGCTTGTAGCTTGTAGCTTGTAGCGCATCACCATTGTTCAAATATTCACCAATCTCCTTGCGCCCCTCCCACCCCTTCTCTACAATTGCGCCCCTTGCTGTCATGGCAGGCGCTCATGTGCCTGTCCCTGTGCAAGATAAACCAGTGTTATTCACTCCTTGTCTGACCGCTTTGGCGGCAGGCTACAACCCGTAAGGAGCATTCATGCGTCATTACGAAATCATCTTTCTGGTTCACCCGGACCAGAGCGAGCAAGTCGGCGGCATGGTAGAGCGTTACACCAAGCTGATCGAAGAAGACGGCGGCAAGATCCACCGTCTGGAAGATTGGGGCCGTCGTCAACTGGCCTACGCAATCAACAATGTTCACAAGGCTCACTACGTGATGCTGAACGTTGAGTGCACCGGCAAGGCTCTGGCCGAGCTGGAAGACAACTTCCGTTACAACGATGCCGTGATCCGTAACCTTGTCATCCGTCGCGACGAAGCTGTTACTGGCCAGTCCGAAATGCTCAAGGCTGAAGAAAACCGCAGTGAGCGCCGTGAGCGTCGCGACCGTCCTGAGCACTCCGACGCCGATGGCGCCGATGGTGATGACAGCGACAACAGCGATAACGCTGACGAGTAATCCACGGACCTTTTGAGGAGCCCATTACATGGCACGTTTCTTCCGTCGTCGTAAATTCTGCCGCTTCACAGCTGAAAATGTGAAGGAGATCGATTACAAAGATCTCAACACCCTGAAAGCCTACGTATCTGAAACCGGCAAGATCGTTCCTAGCCGCATTACTGGTACCAAAGCTCGTTATCAGCGTCAGCTGGCTACCGCTATCAAGCGCGCCCGCTTCCTGGCCCTGTTGGCCTACACCGACAGCCACGGCCGCTGAGACCAGGTAGTCGACAAACGCAGTAAGGGATAGATCGCATGCGCGCCATGGCTGAATTCATCATGCGCGGCCGCATGCAGGCCACTCTCGTGGTGGTTGGATGTGCGGCATTGCCGCTGTTGTTCTGGTTGAGTGCTGCCGCAGGTTGCCTTGTGCTCCTGCGACGCGGGTTGAGTGACGCTTCAGGCGTCCTTGCCTGGGCTCTGCTGCCGGCTTTGGTCTGGTGGTATTTCGGTGAACCCCGCACCCTGATGGTGTTGCTGGGTTCCTGGGGATTGGCCGCCGTGTTGCGTGCCAGCGAGTCCTGGGTCCGCGTGCTGCTGGTCAGCGTGGCGGTTGGATTGTTGTATGCAGTGGTTCTGGGCGCGGTTTTTCGCGAGCCCATCGAAGCCATGGCGGGGGAGCTGCAAAAGCTCCTGCCCCACGTCTTCGGTGATGTCTACCAGCAGATGTCGGTAGAAGAGCGAGCGCGTCTGGGGGCACTGATTACTCCGGTCCTCAATGGCCTGATTGCAGCGTTGTTGCAGATCGTCAGCGTGGTATGCCTGCTCCTTGGGCGTTACTGGCAGGCGTTGTTGTATAACCCGGGCGGTTTCGGACGCGAATTTCGCAGCCTGAAACTCCCGCGGGCACCGATGCTGGTGCTGCTGGTGTGCATGTTGGTGGGGCCTAACTTCGGTCCTCAACTGGCGATGTTGACACCGTTGTGCAGCGTGCCGCTCATGTTCGCGGGCCTGGCCCTGATTCACGGTCTGGTGGCTGCAAAGCGCCTGACACGGTTCTGGCTGGTGGGGTTGTACGTCACGCTGTTGCTGTTCATGCAGCTGATCTATCCGTTGCTGGTGGTATTTGCCATTGTCGACAGCCTGATTGATTTTCGCGGCCGTCTGGCGTCGAAAGATGCCGATAACGGTTCTGCGAACGGTGAAGGTTAAAGTTAAGAGGTTTTACCAAATGGAACTCATCCTGCTGGAAAAAGTCGCCAACCTGGGCAACCTGGGCGATAAAGTAAACGTTAAGGCTGGCTACGGTCGTAACTTCCTGCTGCCTTTCGGCAAAGCAACCGCTGCAACCGCTGCCAACGTGGCCGCGTTTGAAGAGCGTCGTGCAGAGCTGGAAAAAGCCGCCGCCGAGAAGAAAGCTTCTGCTGAAACTCGTGCTGCTCAACTGGCTGAGCTGGAAGTGACCATCACTGCCACCGCTGGTGACGAAGGCAAGCTGTTCGGTTCGATCGGTACTCACGATATCGCTGACGCACTGACCGCTTCTGGCGTTGAAGTGGCCAAGTCTGAAGTTCGTCTGCCGAACGGCACCATCCGTAACGTTGGCGAATACGACGTAGCCGTGCACCTGCACAGCGATGTTGAAGCCACCGTTCGCGTTGTTGTTGTAGCTGCTTAAGCAGTATGGTTTCTGCGCTTCGGTGCAGAAGTCTGACCGGCTGATGACTCGCTCCTCTGTCGGTTAGCATTGGGCACGTTCCTGTTCGCAGGTCGTGCCCTTTGTCATTTCTGAGTATCCTGATTCAACCCCCTGATTTCCGTGTGGCCATGAACGACATCTCCGCTCCCGAGCAATATGACCTGCAAACCGCTGCCCTGAAGGTGCCGCCGCATTCCATCGAGGCCGAACAGGCCGTGCTCGGTGGTTTGATGCTGGACAACAACGCCTGGGAGCGCGTGCTTGATCAGGTGTCGGATGGCGACTTCTATCGTCATGACCACCGTCTGATATTCCGCGCCATCGCCAAGCTGGCCGATCAAAACCAGCCGATCGACGTCGTGACCCTCGCCGAGCAGCTCGACAAGGAAGGGCAGACCTCGCAAGTCGGTGGTCTGGGCTACCTGTCGGAGCTGGCGAAGAACATTCCGTCTGTTGCGAACATCAAGGCCTATGCCCAGATCGTTCGCCAGCGCGCGACGCTGCGCCAATTGATCGGCATCAGTACCGAAATCGCTGACAGTGCGTTCAACCCGGAAGGGCGTACCGCTGAAGAGATTCTCGACGAGGCCGAACGGCAGATCTTTCAGATTGCCGAGGCGCGGCCCAAGACGGGCGGTCCAGTCAGCGTCAACGACCTGCTGACCCGGGCGATTGACCGCATCGATACACTGTTCAATATCGGCGACGGCATCACTGGCCTTTCCACTGGTTACGCCGACCTTGATGAAAAGACCAGCGGTCTGCAGCAGTCTGACTTGATCATCGTCGCAGGCCGTCCGTCGATGGGTAAGACCACTTTCGCGATGAACCTCGTGGAAAACGCCGTGCTACGCAGCGATAAGGTGGTGCTGGTCTACTCGCTTGAGATGCCAGGCGAATCGCTGATCATGCGTATGCTCTCGTCGCTGGGTCGTATCGACCAGACCAAGGTGCGTTCCGGTCAGCTGGATGACGATGACTGGCCGCGCCTGACGTCGGCGGTCAACCTGCTCAACGACCGGAAGCTGTTCATCGACGACACGGCCGGCATCAGCCCGTCGGAGATGCGAGCGCGTACGCGGCGTCTGGTCCGTGAGCACGGTGATATCGGTCTGATCATGATCGACTACCTGCAGCTGATGCAGATTCCTGGCTCGAGCGGCGATAACCGGACGAACGAGATTTCCGAGATATCCCGTTCCCTGAAAGCGCTCGCCAAGGAATTCAATTGCCCGGTCGTCGCGCTGTCCCAGCTCAACCGCTCCCTCGAACAGCGTCCCAACAAGCGCCCGGTGAACTCCGACTTGCGGGAATCCGGAGCGATCGAGCAGGACGCCGACGTCATCATGTTCGTGTACCGGGATGAGGTGTATCACCCCGAGACCGAACACAAAGGCATCGCTGAAATCATCATCGGCAAGCAGCGGAACGGCCCGATCGGGTTTATCCGGCTGGCGTTCATCGGCAAGTACACCCGCTTCGAGAACCTCGCGCCCGGCAGTTACAACTTTGATGATGATGAATAAGTAGGGCTCTGGATCGCGACTTTGATGCCGGAAGGGTGCCAGAGTCGCGAGTCAAGCCGATCACTTATCCGACTACCGTCGTCGGATTTGATCAAAATTTGTGCTATTCTCCGCGCCCGCGAATTTCCAAGCGAAAATCGCCCCCAGACACGAACACTGGTCATCGATATGCAAGCAGCCAAGCCGTTATTTGACTATCCGAAGTACTGGGCCGAATGTTTCGGACCAGCGCCTTTCCTGCCCATGAGCCGGGAAGAAATGGATCAGCTTGGCTGGGATTCCTGCGACATCATCATTGTCACGGGTGACGCCTATGTCGATCACCCCTCGTTTGGCATGGCAATCATTGGCCGGCTGCTGGAGTCCCAGGGCTTCCGCGTCGGGATCATTGCGCAGCCTGACTGGAAGTCAAAAGACGACTTCATGAAGCTCGGCGAGCCGAACCTGTTCTTCGGCGTCGCGGCGGGCAACATGGATTCGATGATCAACCGTTACACCGCCGACAAAAAGATTCGCTCCGACGATGCTTACACGCCTGGCGGCATGGCGGGCAAGCGTCCGGACCGTGCGAGTCTGGTCTACAGCCAGCGTTGCAAGGAAGCCTACAAGAACGTGCCTATCGTTTTGGGTGGCATCGAAGCATCGCTGCGCCGCATCGCTCACTATGACTACTGGCAGGACAAGGTTCGCAACTCGATCCTGATCGACGCCTGCGCTGACATCCTGCTGTACGGCAACGCCGAGCGGGCCATCGTCGAAGTGGCCACTCGCTTGTCCTATGGCGAGACGATCGAAAGCATCACTGACGTGCGCGGCACGGCATTCATTCGCCGTGATACACCGGAAGGCTGGTACGAAGTCGACTCCACCCGTATCGACCGTCCAGGCAAGATCGACAAGATCATCAACCCGTACGTGAACACTCAAGACACTCAGGCCTGTGCCATCGAGCAGGAAAAGGGTGACGTCGAGGATCCGAACGAAGCGAAGGTTGTGCAGATTCTGGCGAGCCCGCGCATGACCCGCGACAAGACGGTCATCCGTCTGCCGTCGATGGAAAAGGTGCGCGGCGACGCGGTTCTTTATGCCCACGCCAATCGCGTCCTGCACCTGGAAACCAACCCGGGCAACGCCCGCGCGCTGGTTCAGAAGCACGGCGAAGTTGACGTCTGGTTCAATCCGCCACCCATTCCGATGACCACTGAAGAAATGGACTACGTGTTCGGCATGCCGTACGCGCGCGTTCCGCACCCGGTGTACGGGAAGGAGAAGATCCCGGCCTACGACATGATCCGTTTCTCGGTGAACATCATGCGCGGCTGCTTTGGCGGCTGTACGTTCTGCTCGATCACCGAGCACGAAGGCCGGATCATCCAGAACCGTTCCCACGATTCGATCATTCGCGAGATCGAAGAGATCCGTGACAAGGTCCCCGGCTTCACCGGCGTGATTTCCGACCTCGGCGGGCCGACGGCGAACATGTATCGCATTGCCTGCAAGAGCCCTGAAATCGAATCGGCGTGCCGCAAGCCGTCGTGCGTGTTCCCGGGTATCTGCCCGAACCTGAACACCGACCACTCGGCATTGATTCAGCTGTACCGCAGCGCCCGCGAACTGCCCGGCGTCAAGAAGATTCTGATCGCCTCCGGTCTGCGTTACGACCTGGCTGTTGAATCGCCTGAGTACGTCAAGGAACTGGTGACGCACCACGTCGGCGGTTACCTGAAGATTGCGCCTGAGCACACCGAAGAAGGTCCGCTCAACCAGATGATGAAGCCGGGCATTGGCAGCTATGACAAGTTCAAGCGCATGTTCGAGAAGTACTCCAAGGAAGCGGGCAAAGAGCAGTACCTGATTCCTTACTTCATCGCGGCCCACCCCGGCACGACCGACGAGGACATGATGAACCTCGCGTTGTGGCTCAAGGGCAACGGCTTCCGTGCGGATCAGGTGCAGGCGTTCTATCCGTCGCCGATGGCCAGTGCGACGGCCATGTACCACTCCGGCAAGAATCCGCTGCGCAAGGTCACGTACAAGAGCGACTCGGTCACCATCGTCAAGAGCGAAGAGCAGCGTCGTCTGCACAAGGCCTTCTTGCGCTACCACGATCCGAAGGGCTGGCCGATGCTGCGTGAAGCGCTGGAGCGAATGGGCCGTGCCGATCTGATCGGGCCGGGCAAGCACCAGCTGATTCCGCTGCATCAGCCGGAAACCGACACCTATCAGAGCGCGCGCCGCAAGAACTCGACGCCGGCCGGTAGCCACAAGGTCGCGAAAACCACCAAGATACTGACGCAGCACACCGGCTTGCCTCAACGTGCAAGCGATGGCAGCAAGCCCTGGGACAAGCGCGAAGAGGCCAAGGCCGCTGCGGCTGCTCGTAACAAGCAAGCAGCCAAGGATCGCTCGGATGCGGCCAAACCCGGCAAAGGCAAGAAGCCAACACGTCAGCCGGTCTTTCCACGCTAAGGCCCTCGCGCCAAAGCTTCTTCGCTCCAACAAAACGCCAGCTTTCGAGCTGGCGTTTTGCATTCCAGTGCAAATAACCCCACCCGCCTCATTTCCGTGCGACCCTTGCACCATTCGTTGAAGTGGGCGCGATTTTGGTGCCGTGCCTGGCCGAACAAGCATCCTCCACGCCGGAGGCGCCTGATTTGCCAGGGTGGCATAAGTCTTGCGCAGCTCCGTTACCGTCCAGGCTCGCAGGAGGCACGCCGTGTCGATTCACATTGCCTTGCACCACGTTACGCATTACCGCTACGAACGCGCGGTAGAGCTGGGTCCGCAGATCGTCCGCTTGCGCCCGGCGGCTCACAGCCGTACGCGGGTATTGTCGTATTCGCTGAAAGTCCTCCCCGAAAACCACTTCATTAACTGGCAGCAGGACCCGCAGGGTAATTACCTGGCGCGGTTGGTGTTCCCGGAAAAGACCAACGAGCTGCGCATCGAAGTGGACCTGGTCGCCGAAATGGCGGTGTTCAACCCCTTCGACTTCTTCCTTGAGCCGTATGCCGAGAAGATCCCGTTCACCTATGCCCGCGAAGAGCATCACGAGCTGCAGCCCTATCTTGAGAAGCTGCCGCTGACCCCAAGATTCCAGGCGTATCTGGACAGCATCGACCGCACGCCGATTCCGGCGATCGACTTTCTGGTGGGTCTCAACCAGCGTCTGGCCAATGACATCGGTTACCTGATTCGCATGGAGCCGGGCATTCAGACGCCGGAATACACCCTCGAAAACGCTTCCGGTTCCTGCCGTGATTCGGCCTGGCTGCTGGTGCAGCTGCTGCGTCACCTGGGCCTGGCTGCGCGGTTTGTGTCCGGGTATTTGATTCAGCTCAAAGCCGATGTCAAAGCGCTGGATGGACCGTCCGGTACCGACGTTGATTTCACCGACCTGCACGCCTGGTGCGAGGTGTATCTGCCGGGCGCTGGCTGGGTGGGCCTTGACGCGACGTCCGGCTTGTTTGCCGGTGAGGGGCACATTCCGCTGGCGTGCAGCCCCGAGCCGTCTTCGGCGGCGCCGATCAGTGGCATGGTCGAGCCCTGCAACACCGAGTTCACCCACGAGATGTCGGTGGAGCGTATCTGGGAGGCGCCGCGCGTCACCAAGCCCTACACCGAAGAGCAGTGGCAGGACATCCAGGCACTGGGACGCCAGATCGACAGCGACCTGATCGCCCACGACGTGCGACTGACCATGGGCGGTGAGCCGACCTTTGTGTCCATCGACGACCGTGACGGCGATGAATGGAACACCGCCGCCCTGGGTCCGAAGAAGCGCCTGCTCTCGGCCGAGTTGTACCAGCGTATGCGAGACCATTACGCGCCCCAGGGCATCGTTCATTTTGGTCAGGGCAAGTGGTACCCCGGCGAGCAACTGCCGCGCTGGTCGCTGAACTGCTTCTGGCGCAAGGACGGGCAACCGGTGTGGCGCAACAATGCGCTGGTCGCTGACGAAACCCGCGACTACGGCGCCGACAGCGAAATGGCGGGCAATTTTCTGCGCAGCGTGGCCGAGCGACTGAAGCTGCCGGCGCGCTACGTTTTCCCGGCCTACGAAGACCGTTTCTATTACCTGTGGCGTGAGGGCGCGCTGCCCAAAAACGTCAGCGCCGAAGCCTCGCGTCTTGAAGACCCGCTCGAACGCGCGCGCCTGCGCAAAGTGTTTTCCCAAGGGCTGGACACGATCATCGGCCACGTGCTGCCGCTGGCGCGAACTGCCGCCGACGATCACTGGCAGAGTGGTCGCTGGTACCTGCGCGACGAGCATTGCCGTCTGGTGCCGGGGGACTCCGCGCTGGGCTATCGCCTGCCACTGGCTTCCCAGCCTTGGGTCAAGGCGGCCGAGTATCCCTATATCCACCCGACCGACCACAATCAGGCATTTGCCGAGTTGCCCGACCGCGACGAGGTTCAGTCGCGACTGAACAGCCTGGCAGAGCAGGGTGATCCGAGCGTCGACCACGAACCCGAGATCGACGAGTCAGCCGATTGGTTGACCCGCACTGCGCTCAGCGCCGAGGCGCGGGGCGGGCGGTTGTACCTGTTCATGCCGCCGCTGCAATCCCTTGAGGCCTATCTGGAATTGGTCGCCGCCATCGAAGCAACGGCTGAGGACATGCGCTGCCCGGTGTTGCTGGAAGGTTACGAGCCGCCGAGTGATCCGCGTCTGGCGAACTTCCGCATCACCCCGGATCCAGGCGTGATCGAAGTGAACGTGCAGCCGTCTTCGACGTGGGACGAGTTGGTCGAACGCACCGAATTTCTCTACGAACAGGCGCGCCTGACCCGGCTGACCACCGAGAAATTCATGATCGACGGGCGCCACACTGGCACTGGCGGCGGTAACCATTTTGTCCTTGGCGGTGCGACGCCGGGCGACTCGCCCTTCTTGCGCCGGCCGGATCTGCTGCGCAGCCTGTTGAGCTACTGGCATAACCACCCGTCGCTGTCCTACTTGTTCTCCGGATTGTTCATCGGCCCGACCTCGCAGGCTCCCCGGGTCGACGAAGCGCGCAACGACTCGTTGTACGAACTGGAAATCGCCTTTTCGCAGATGCCCGCGCCGGGCGAGGAATGTGCGCCGTGGCTGGTAGATCGGCTGCTGCGCAACTTGCTGATCGACGTGACCGGCAACACCCACCGCGCGGAGTTCTGCATCGACAAGCTGTACTCGCCGGACGGGGCCACCGGGCGCCTGGGCCTGCTGGAACTGCGCGCGTTCGAGATGCCGCCGCACGCACGCATGAGCCTGGCGCAGCAGCTATTGCTGCGGGCACTGGTCGCGCGTTTCTGGCGCGAACCCTATGCACCGGCGAAACTGGCGCGCTGGGGCACCGAGCTGCATGACCGCTTCATGCTGCCGCACTTCATCGAGCAGGATTTCGCTGACGTTATCGCCGAACTCAACAGCGCCGGTTATCCCGTGCGCGCCGAGTGGTTCGCGGCGCATCTGGAGTTTCGTTTTCCGAAGGTCGGCGATTACACCGTCAGCGGCATCGAGCTGGAGCTGCGTCAGGCGCTGGAGCCGTGGCACGTGCTGGGCGAGGAGGGTGCAGCGGGTGGCGCGGTTCGTTATGTGGACTCATCACTTGAGCGCTTGCAGCTGAAGGTCACCGGCCTGCCTCCGCAGCGGTACATGCTCACCTGCAACGGTGTGCCGGTGCCACTGCAACCGACCGGGCGCGTGGGCGAGTTCGTTGCGGGAGTGCGTTATCGCGCCTGGCAGCCGACCAATGCCTTGCAGCCGACGATCCCGGTGCATGCGCCGCTGGTCTTCGACATCCTCGACACCTGGATGCAGCGCTCGCTGGGGGGCTGCGAGTATCATGTCGCCCATCCGGGCGGGCGCAATTACGAGACCCTGCCGGTGAACGCCAATGAAGCGGAAAGCCGACGTCTGGCGCGGTTCTTCCGTGTAGGGCACAGCCCCGGCAAACTGGAGGTTCCTGCGCTGTCCCTCAACGATGAACTGCCGATGACCCTGGACCTGCGCCTGCATCGGTAGCCGCGCCGGCGACCTGACGTGGGGTCAGGTCGCCGTGCCGCACGTCTAAACATGGAAAGCGCCCCTGCGTGTCATGTTGTCTGCGCTACTCTGAGCGCAGTTGATTCGAGTCCTTTTGTTGTCTGCCGAGCCTTCCATGCCTGACCTGCTTGACCACTATCCGCTCACCCCGGGTACCTACCACGAGATGCTGGATGCCAGTGGCGCCGTTCGGCCGCATTGGCAGCGTCTGTACGAGTATCTCCAGCGCAGTACACCATCGCAGCTCATCCAGCGTCAGGCCCTGCTCGCCCGGCAGATTCAGGAAAACGGCGTGACCTATAACGTCTACGCCGACCCCAAGGGTGCCGATCGACCCTGGGAGCTGGACATGCTGCCCCACGTGATTCCACTGGAAGAGTGGCAGCCCCTGGCGGCCGGTATCGCCCAGCGTGCCCGTCTGCTCAATGCCGTGCTGGCCGATCTCTACGGCCCGCAGGAACTGATCGCCGAAGGTCTGCTGCCGGCGGAACTGGTATTCGGGCACAACAATTTCCTCTGGCCCTGCCAAGGCGTGAAGCCGCCTGAGGGCACGTTTCTGCATGTGTACGCTGTGGACCTCGCGCGCACGCCCGATGGCCGCTGGTGGGTGACCGCCGACCGGACTCAGGCGCCGTCGGGTGCCGGTTATGCGCTGGAAAACCGCCTGATTGTGTCGCGAGCGTTTCCCGAGTTGTACCGGGATCTGCAAGTCCAGCACCTCTCGAATTTCTTTCGCTCACTGCAGGAAACACTTGCGCGCCAGGCTCCGACCAGCCACGAAGCACCGCTGGTGGTGCTGCTGACGCCCGGGCGTTTCAACGAGAGCTATTTCGAGCATCTTTATCTGGCCGGTCAGCTGGGCTATCCGCTGGTAGAAGGCAGCGACCTCACTGTGCGGGACGCCACGGTGTACCTGAAAACCCTCAGCGGCCTGCGTCGTGTTCACGCGATCATGCGCCGTCTTGACGACGACTTCTGCGATCCACTGGAACTGCGCACGGATTCGGCACTGGGCGTGCCGGGCCTGCTGCAGGCGGTGCGACAGCGCCGCGTGCTGGTGGCCAATGCCTTGGGTAGCGGCGTACTGGAGTCGCCAGGGCTACTGGGGTTTCTGCCAAAGATCAATGAACACCTGTTTGGTGAAGAGCTGCTGCTGCCGTCGATCGCCACGTGGTGGTGCGGCGAGCCACCGGTGCTGGCCCAGGCGCTGGAGAAGATGCCCGAGCTGCTCATCAAGCCTGCGTTCCCGTCCCAGAGTTTCGCCCCGGTGTTCGGCCGCGATCTCAGCGACGAAGACCGCCAGGCCCTGGCCGCGCGTATGCAGGCCCGGCCTTATGCCTATGTCGCTCAGGAACTGGCGCAGTTGTCCCACGCGCCCGTCTGGCAGGGCGAGGACAGTCAGCTGCAGCCCCGCGCCATCGGCATGCGCGTGTACGCGGTGGCGACGGCCGATGGCTATCGCGTCTTGCCGGGCGGATTGACCCGGGTGGCCGCCGATGCCGACGCCGATGTGGTGTCGATGCAGCGCGGCGGGGCGAGCAAGGACACATGGATCCTTGGCGAGCGTCCGCTGGGCAGCGAACCGTGGAAGAATCGCCATTCGCTGGGCGTGCACGACTTGGTGCGGCGCGACCCGTATCTGCCGTCGCGGGTGGTGGAAAACCTGTTCTGGTTCGGCCGTTACTGCGAGCGCTGCGACGACAGCGCGCGCCTGCTGCGGATCATGCTCACGCGCTATGTCGATGGCGATGATCCGGTCGCCCTGCAAGCGGCGGTCGAGCTGGCCGAGCGGTTGAATCTGCTGCCGCTTCAAGACGAAGAAGAACCGAGCGAGCTGCATGAACGTTTGCTCGAAGCCTTGCTGGGTGACGACTGGCCGTTCAGCCTGCGCTCCAACTTGCAGCGCTTGCAGTGGGCGGCGTCCCAGGTGCGCGGCAAGTTGTCCCGCGAGAACTGGCAGGCACTGGTGGAGTTGCAGCGAGAAGCCATGAGCCTGGAGACCGAGAGCCCTGATTTCGGCGAGCTGCTGGATTTTCTCAACCGTCTGGTGATGTCGCTGGCGGCGCTGTCCGGTTTTGCCCTGGACGACATGACCCGTGACGAGGGCTGGCGCTTCCTGATGATCGGGCGACGCATCGAGCGCTTGCAGTTTCTTTGCACGACGCTGGCGGCATTCCTGCGCAGCGACGCGGTATTTCATCAAGACGCTCTGGACGGGCTGCTTGAGCTGGGCAACAGCGGGATCACCTACCGCTCGCGCTATCTGGCCCTGCCGCAGTTGATCCCGGTGCTCGATTTGCTGGTGCTGGACGATCAGAACCCCCACGCGGTGTTGTTTCAGCTGAAGCTGGTGGCCCGCTCGGTGAAGCGCATGAACGAGGATTTCGGCGTGCCCCAGGACAACAGTCTCGCGACGCTCATCCAGCGGCTGTCGGTGTTCGATCTGGGTTGTCTGGAAGAAGGGCTGTTCGGTGAAAGCAGCGTCAAGGCGGCGCTGGATGGGTTGGCGGATTTGCTGCAGACCATTGGCGAGACCAGTGGCCACGTTTCTGACCGGCTTGCGCTGCGTCATTTCGCCCACGTGGACGACGTCAGTCAGCGCACGGTGTCGGTCTGATGAACAGCGCCCAGTATCAGGTCCTCCACGACACGCACTACAAATACGACAGCCCGGTTTCCCTGGCGCAGCAGCTTGCGCATCTGTGGCCGCGACGCAGTCCCTGGCAGCGTTGCCTGGAGCAGCATCTGGTCATCAGCCCGGCGCCGACCACGCGCCGCGATGAGCTGGACGTTTTCGGCAATCCGCTGACGCGCCTGGCATTCGAACGCCCGCACGATGAGCTGCAGGTCAACGCGCGCCTGCGCATTGAAGTGCTGGAACGGCCGCGGCTGGATTTCAGTGGGTCCGCCCCATGGGACGAGGCGCAGCATCGGCTGACCTACAGCGCATCGAGGATGGCGCCGGATATCCTGGATGCCTGCCGGTATCGCTTCGAATCGCCTTACGTGCATTTGAAGCAGACCTTCGTCGAATTCTCCGCCAGCTGCTTTCCCGCCGGACGGCCGATGCTGCTGTGCGCGCAGGCGCTAATGGAGAAGATATTCGAGGAGTTCACGTTCGATGGCGAGGCGACTCAGGTTGCGACGCCACTGGTGGAAGTGCTGGAAACCCGCCGTGGCGTCTGTCAGGACTTCGCTCATTTGATGCTGGCCTGCGTGCGCTCGCGCGGTCTGGCCGCACGGTATGTCAGCGGCTATCTGCTCACACAACCGCCGCCCGGTCAGCCACGGCTGATCGGCGCCGATGCGTCCCACGCGTGGGTTTCAGTGTTCTGTCCGGTGTTGGGGTGGGTGGATTTCGATCCGACCAACAACGTTCAGCCTGCGCTTGAGCACATCAGTCTGGCGTGGGGGAGGGATTTTTCTGACGTGTCGCCGTTGCGGGGGGTGATTCTGGGCGGCGGGAGCCATGACCCGGAGGTGCGCGTGACGGTGATGCCGATTTCGATGTGAAGAGGGGCGCATTGTAGGAGCGCGCTTGTGCGCGATAGATGAGTGTCAGTCAATGGATGGATCACGGCGAAAATCCTATCGCGAGCAAGCTCACTCCTACAGATTTTCGCGTTCATCCATCCTATTGCGCTGTATCAGATGATCACTCAGCAGGCTTTTCTTCAGCGGAGCCTTTTACGTCGGTGGCGCCATCAGCTTCGGTGGAACCTTCGGCGTTTTCGCCGTCTACGGCTGCACCTTCTCCAGCCTCTGCTTCAGCCTTCTCGGCCTGCTTGCGCTGTGCTTTTTCCTCTTTCTTTTGCTCTTTTGCCAGATCACGTTGGCGTTTGGCGAAGGAATAGTTGGGTTTGGCCATGGGCAGTCCTCGAGGCAGACGATAAGTCAGCACATTCTGCCTGAGAATGGTGCAAAACCGGCGTGGTATTTTTCCTCACCTGGTCATCAATGCCGGTCAGTCGCCCGCCATTACAGGTCTCAGCCGTTGAAAACCGCTCGTTGATAGACGCCGTAATCCTGGCTGGCGCGGTCGTAATTTCCCGATGCGCCACAGGCGTAAGCGGCGAGCAGGCTGCGGAAAATGCTGGAGAGTTGCATGGGATCGTCCTGAAGAGGGGTGACAGGGCGATCTTATGCAGCCATCGTAGCGCTGACTGTTTGATTGTCTCGATGGCCCTGATAGAGGCCGCGCAGAGATGACCGGTAATAACAGTTGCTGAGTTGTTCTAATTTAGGGCTGTCTTTGTATACGCAATCAAAGGTTACCCCACCTGGAGACGCACCATGATTCGCAAGCTTGTCGCTGCATCCGTTCTGACTTTGGCCAGTGGGCACCTGCTGGCGGCCGAATGCTCGGTCGAGGTCGATTCCACCGATCAGATGACGTTTACCACCAAGGCCATCGAAATCGATAAGAGCTGCAAGCAGTTCACCGTCAACCTGAAACACTCCGGCAGCCTGCCGAAGGCCGTCATGGGCCACAACGTGGTCATCAGCAAATACGATGACATGTCGCAGATCGCCACTGACGGCATGAGCGTTGGCATCGATAAGGATTATTTGAAGGACGGTGACACACGCGTCATTGCCCACACCAAAGTCATCGGCGGGGGAGAGTCGGACTCGGTCACCTTCGACGTCTCCAAACTGGACCCGGCCGAGAAATACGGCTTCTTCTGCTCGTTCCCGGGCCACATCGGCATGATGAAAGGCACTGTCACGCTGAAGTAACCGCTAAGCCCGCTTCGAGTCGGTCATCTTGAAGATGCCTTGGGCGTTGCTGCTGTCGAAGTTGAGATCGATCTTGCCGTTGTCAGGGTCGATCTTGCGCTGGATGAATTCAACGAATGAGCCCGGCACCTGGTGCGCCACTACGATGCCCTCGGCATTCATCAGTCCTCGGCTCACCGTGCAGGCCTTGTACGCGGTCTGCATGACCCTTCCCGAACCTGACACCTCGATGCTGTCCTTCATCGGCCGCTCGCGCCGATTCTGCTCTGCCACCGTCGCTTCCAGATCCACCACTCGATCGGTCAGGTGATTGAAGCTGTTGCCTTCGGTGGCGATCCACGCCATTTCCGCGCTTTCGCTCAGCAGTTGGCGATAGTCATCTTCCCGAACGACGCCGTGCTGGCGGTCAAACGCGCGATACAGCGCCGGTAGCAGGCGCGTGGCTTCGGCAACGCTGCAATGACGGGTGGTGCGCAGGCGATTCAGAACGCTCAGGTCTTCAGGGCTCAACGGGTCGCGGCTCGAACCGACGACACGGCTTACCGCGTCTTGAAACCCCTGGCTGAGGCGCCCGGGATGGAGTTCGGACACGAAGAACTGCGCGATGTCTTCCGGCAGGTCCATCTGGCGATAGCCCCAGCCGGTCATGTTCAGTTTGGTCAGCGGATAGGTGCGCACATCGGTGAAACCCAGCGGCTCCAGCAGACGCGAGAAGGCCTGACGCCCGCGTGGCAATTCTCCGTTGTCCGCCCAATCGACGGTGCGAATGGCGCCGTGGTCGAACACCACCTTGCGGCCGCCCTTGAATTGCTCGTCCACATAGCGAAGCCCGTCGGGCACGGCCTCTACCAGCTTGTGGAACAGGCACAGGTTCAACGCTTCGGCGAGCCAGGCCCGATGGACCGCCTCGTCAGACCACGAAAACCCGCCCAGCGCCTGGGGCACCTCAACGCGGTGTTCGAGCCACGCCGCAGCCGGCTGGCCGACGGTGGACGCAACGAGGGAAAAGAGGCCTTGGAAAGCAGTCATGGATAGCGGCTCTGGGCGGGATAGTCAGAGCGCTATGTAAGCCGTGATGGCGAGCGCCATCAAGCGAAAAGAAATAACGGGTTCATTCCGTTTATGAATGCAGCGCCGTTCGAGCCGCGCCGCGGATTGCGTGAATCAATGTAGGAGCGCGCTTGCCCGCGAATGAGTTGGGTCAGTTATGCACATGGCGACTGACAAAACGCTTTCGCGGGCAAGCGCGCTCCTACAGGATTTGCATGCGCTCAAGCGACTGGATTCACAGCCCAAAGGCGCGCTTCCGTTCCCGGAGGGATTACGGCGCGTACGGCAGATCCCGCTTGTGCTGAGTCTTGCGGTAAGTGCTGACAATAATCTCGGCGGTTTCCTGCTTCACCGGCTCGCCGTGCAGGAAGGCATCGATCTCTGCGTAGCTGATGCCGTGGGCCGCTTCGTCCGGTTTGCCGGGGACCAGTTCTTCGAGGTCGGCGGTGGGGACTTTCTCGACGAGGTTCTGCGGGGCGCCGAAGCTGCGGGCGATCGCGCGGACTTGGTTCTTCACCAGACCGCTCAACGGCGCCAGGTCGCAGGCGCCGTCGCCGAACTTGGTGTAGAAGCCCATGACCGCTTCAGCCGCGTGGTCGGTGCCGATGACCAGACCGCCCTTCACGCCGGCAATGGCGTACTGCGCGACCATCCGTGCCCGGGCCTTGATGTTGCCTTTGACGAAATCCACGGCACTGGCCGCTTGGCCTTCGAAGGCTTTGATCTGATCAACCAGCGCTTTCACCGAGGGCGCGATGTCCACCGTGTGGCGCTCGTCCGGGCCGATGAAATCCACCGATGCCGTGGCTTCGTGTTCGTCGTGCTGAATGTGATACGGCAGGCGCACGGCGATGAATGTGTACGCCTTGTCGCCGGTGCTTTCACGCAGCTCGCGGATGGCGCGTTGGGCCATCAGACCCGCTGTCAGCGAATCCACGCCACCACTGATGCCCAACACCAGCACCTTCAGGCGGGCGTTATTCAGGCAGTCCTTGATGAATTGCACGCGGCGGCTGACTTCCGCCTGCAGCGCCTCATCATTGGCAAAAGGCGGCTGGACGTTGAGCTGCCGGGCGATCTCGCGCTGTACGTCTTGCATGATTGACTCCTCGAGCAAAAAAGGAATGGCATAAAAAGGGCGGCGGTCGGTGCTCGACTCAGGCTGGCACCTTGAATACGTGACGCAGATAGGACACGAACTCCGGGTCCTTGCACTGGGTTTTGCCGGGCTCGTCGGAAATCTTTGCCACGGGCTGGCCGGCGCAGGCGGTCATTTTCAGCACGATGCTCATCGGCTGGATCCCCGGAATGTCGGCTGTCAGATTGGTACCGATCCCGAAACTGACGTTGATGCGACCCCTCAGCGCACGGAATATTTCCAGTGCCTTGGGCAGATTCAATCCGTCGGAGAACACCAGCGTCTTGCTCATCGGCTCGATGCCCAGCTTTTGATAATGACGGATGCATTTTTCGGCCCACTGCACAGGGTCGCCGGAATCGTGTCGCAGGCCGTCGAAGAGCTTGGCAAAGAACAGGTCGAAGTCACCGAGGAAGGCATCGGTGGTGATGCAGTCGGTCAGCGCAATACCCAGCAGGCCACGGTACTCACGCACCCAGCAATCGAGTGCGGCAATCTGGCTGTCGATCAGGCGCGGGCCGAGTTGCTGATGGGCCATGATCCATTCGTGGGCCATGGTGCCGAGGGGTTTGAGGTCGAATTTCCGCGCCAGATGCACGTTGCTGGTGCCAACGAACTGGCCGGGGAAATCCTTTTTCAGCACCGAAACCACGTCTTCCTGCACCGCGTAGGAGAAGCGCCGGCGCGTGCCGAAGTCAGCCACTTTCAATTCCGCCAGTTCATCGGCGGTGGCGGTCGCGTTCAGCCAGTCGAACTTGCGATACAACTGATCGCGGGCCTGGCTGAGCAGGGTTTCCGGGTTGCGATGGCGATTGCGGACCTCGCTGACGATGGCCAGGACGGGCACTTCGAAGAGGATCACGTGCAGCCAGGGGCCCGACAGGCGGATGCACAGTTCGTCGTTTTCGATGGTGGTCTGGACGTAGCGCAGGTTGAAGCGGAACAGCCCGAGGAAACGCAGGAAGTCGGGCTTCATGAAATTGATGCGTTCGAGGAAACCGGTTTCCTCAATGCTCAGCGACAGGTCGCAGAGCTGCTCGATCTGATGGCGGATCTCGGCCAGATACGGCCTGAGGTCTTCACCGTTGCGGCAGCGAAACTCCCACTCCACTTCGACGTTGGGGTAGTTGTGCAGCACGGCCTGCATCATGCTCAGCTTATAGAGGTCGGTATCGAGCAGGTTCTGCACGATGCGGTCCGCGAAAGCGCTCTCACTCATTGTGTCGCTCCAGCCAGCAGCGGGCCGCCAAGGTGCGGCCCGGGATTCAATTGGGTGTCGCATACAACCTTGCGGTAGCGCTGTGGCGGTACGTCCGGTTTGTTATTGACGATGGCCGACATAATGCCAGTCGTCGTGGAAGAGGGGCAGAAATGTTTGGGTGGACGGTGATTTCCGGTAGGAGCGTGGCTTGTCCCGCGATCTGGCGCGAAGCGGCAGTCATGCTGGTGAATGCTGTTTGTCTGACACAACCGGGGGAACGGATTACGACTGCTACGCAGCCGATCGCGGGACAAGCCACGCTCCTACAATGTTGCGGATATCCAGACTACTGAGGCGTTGGCTCGTTGAGCTGCTCGAGCATCCATTCCACAAACACGCGAATCTTCGGCACTTCGGCCGCGTGCTCCGGGTACGCCAGGTAATACGCATCCTGGCTGGGGAGAGCGTGTTGCCAGGGGATGATCAGCTTTCCGTCCGCCAGTTCTTCTTCCACCAGAAACCGGGGCAGCAGCGCGACGCCGCAGCCCACTTGCGCCGCGCGAATGCACATGTAGATCGTTTCGAAGCGCGGGCCGTGATAGCTGTGCTCGGTCTGGTAACCCTGACTTTCGAACCAGTCATGCCAGGCCTGGGGACGATGCGCGTTTTGCAGCAGGACCAGATCGGTCAGTTGCGTAGGATCGGTGAACGGCTCCTCAGGCACGCTGCCTGGAGCGCAGACCGGGACGAGTTCTTCACTGAACAGCCTCACGCTCTCTGCACCGGGTCGGGCGCCACCGCCGAAATAGAACGACAGGTCGCAGCGGCTCTGGGCCAGGTCATCGCTTTCCTGTTCGTTGACCAGATCCAGATGAATGTGCGGATGACGCAAGCGCCAGCCCTTGAGTCGCGGTACCAGCCAGCGGGCGCCGAAGGTCGAAGGCGTCGATACGCGCAGGACTTCGGTTTCGCCGCCGTAGGAACGCAGGAAGTGCGTCGACATCTCCATCTGCGTGAGCACTTTGCGCACTTCGCCCAGGTACAGCGCACCGGCTGGCGTCAGTTGCAGGCGCCGACGTACTCTCCGAAACAACAGGTGCTGCACCAATTCTTCCAGCTGGGCGACCTGCTTGCTGACGGCGCTCTGGGTGAGGTTCAGCTCTTCGGCCGCGCGGGTGAAACTCAAGTGACGGGTCACCGCTTCAAAACATTGCAGCGCGGTGACCGACGGGAGATGGCGTTTGCTCAGCATATTCGGCTCGTTCAGCGTCAGCATGAAAAAACGGAATGATATCTCGCTTAATCGTCGTTTGTTGCAGTGTCGCCGGCCAGCTATTACTAGAGGCTGACGAAATCACCAACATTTGGCATTCCGCTTTTGCGCTTACGATCAGATTCAGGAGAAACCATGCTCAACGACCTGCTTACCCGACTCGGTGTCGATGCCGCGCTTTATCAACAGGGCGACAAGCCTGTTCACACGCCGATCGATGGCAGCCAGGTGGCGTCGGTGAGCTGGGAGAGCGCCGCCGAAGTCGAGCAGCGCATCACCCGCGCCGACCACGCCTTCGAAGCGTGGCGCAAAGTGCCTGCGCCTCGTCGCGGCGAGCTGATTCGACTGTTTGGCGAAGCGCTGCGCAAGCACAAGACCGACCTGGGCGAGCTGGTGTCGTGGGAAGCCGGCAAGATCACTCAGGAAGGACTGGGCGAAGTGCAAGAAATGATCGACATCTGCGACTTCGCCGTCGGCCTGTCGCGTCAGATGTACGGCCTGACCATCGCTTCCGAGCGTCCGGGTCACCACATGCGTGAAACCTGGCATCCGCTGGGCGTTGTCGGCGTCATCAGCGCGTTCAACTTCCCTGTCGCGGTCTGGTCGTGGAACACCGCATTGGCGCTGGTCTGCGGCAACTCGGTGATCTGGAAACCGTCGGAAAAGACCCCGCTGACGGCGCTGGCCTGTCAGGCACTGTTCGATAAAGTCGCGGCTGAGTTCTCGGACGCTCCGCAGTACCTTACCCAATGTATCGTCGGCGGCCGCGAAGCCGGTGAGGCGTTGGTCGATGACGTGCGCGTCGCGTTGATCAGCGCCACTGGCAGCACGCGCATGGGCCGCGAAGTGGCGCCGAAACTCGCCGCACGTTTCGCCCGCAGCATTCTGGAGCTGGGCGGCAACAACGCGATGATCCTCACCCCGAGTGCCGACCTGGATCTGGCCGTGCGCGCGGTGCTCTTCAGTGCCGTCGGCACGGCCGGTCAACGCTGCACCACCCTGCGTCGTCTGATTGCGCACTCGTCGGTCAAGGCCGAGTTCGTCGAGCGACTGAAAGCGGCGTACGCCAAAGTGCGCATCGGGCATCCGCTGGAAGGCAATCTGGTCGGTCCGCTGATCGACAAGCAAAGCTACGAAAACATGCAGGAAGCGCTGGAGCAGGCGTTGAGCGAAGGCGGCAGGGTGTTCGGCGGCAAGCGCCAGCTGCAAGAGAAATTTCCGAACGCTTTTTACGTCTCCCCGGCCATCGTCGAGATGCCGGAGCAGAGTGAGGTCGTGCGCAGCGAAACCTTCGCGCCGATTCTGTACGTGGTCGGGTACGAGGAGTTCAGCGAGGCGGTTCGTCTGAACAACGACGTGCCCCAAGGTTTGTCGTCCTGCATCTTCACCACCGACGTGCGCGAAGCCGAGCAATTCATTTCGGCACTGGGCAGCGATTGCGGCATCGCCAACGTCAACATTGGCCCGAGTGGTGCAGAGATTGGCGGCGCGTTTGGTGGCGAGAAAGAAACCGGCGGTGGCCGCGAATCCGGCTCGGATTCCTGGAAAGGCTACATGCGTCGCCAGACCGCCACGGTGAACTACTCCCGCGAACTGCCGCTGGCTCAGGGCATTACGTTTGATTGATGGTTTGTGTAGGAGCGTGGCTTGTCCCGCGATCTGGCGCACAGCGGCAGTAAGTTTTTGAACCCGGTTTGTCTGAATCAACCGGGGAAACGCATTACGACTGCTGCGCAGCCGATCGCGGGACAAGCCACGCTCCTACAGGTTTAAGTCATCCGCGCGCGTATTCATTCCCACGCGGAGCGTGGGAACGATCATTTGAATCATCGTTGTCTCTTTCCGAGGTTTTGCGATGCCGTTACGCGAAGAATGTCTGTGGGAAACGCTGACGCCGCAAAGGCCGGAAGCGCCCGCGTTGAGCGGGGAAGTGACGGTCGATGTGTGCGTCATTGGCGCAGGCATCACGGGTTTGTCGGCGGCCCTTCATCTGCTTGAGCAAGGCAAGACGGTCGCTGTCGTCGAAGCCTATCGCACCGGGCAGGGCGGGTCCGGGCGGAACGTAGGACTGGTCAACGCCGGCCTGTGGATCCCGCCTGACGAAATTGAAGCCGGCTTCGGCGAAAAAGTCGGCAGCCAGCTCAACACCATGCTCGGCAATGCGCCGTCGCTGGTCTTCAGCCTCATCGAAAAATACGGCATCGACTGCCAGGCGACGCGCAAAGGCACGCTGCACATGGCGCACAACGGCAAGGGCGAGTTGGACTTGCGCAGCCGTGAAGAACAATGGAAACGTCGCGGCGCACCTGTGGAATTGCTCACCGGCAAAGCCTGTCAGGAAGCGACCGGCACCACCGAAATCACCTCCGCATTACTCGATCACCGCGCGGGCACCATCAACCCGATGGCCTACACCAGCGGGCTGGCGGCGGCCGTCACGCAATTGGGCGGCCAGCGTTTCGACCACTCGCCGGTCAAACGCCTTGAGCGACAAGGCTCGCGCTGGTGCGTGATCACCGAAAGCGGCGCGGTGCTTGCCGAACAGGTCGTTATCGCGTCCAACGCCTACACCGAGGGCGAGTGGACGGAGCTTCGGCGCAGCTTCTTCCCCGGCTATTACTATCAAGTGGCCTCGGCGCCACTGACCGAAGACGCGGCGCAACAGATTTTGCCGGGCGGGCAGGGCTCCTGGGACACGCGGCAAGTGCTCAGCAGCATTCGCCGCGATGCCGATGGCCGGCTGTTGTTGGGCAGTCTGGGCAATGGCAATCAGAAGCCTGGCTGGTTTCTGAAGGCATGGGCCGATCGCGTTCAACGGCATTATTTCCCGTTCCTCAAACAGGTTGAGTGGGAATGTACCTGGACCGGCTGCATCGATTTCACGCCCGATCATTTGCTGCGCATGTTCGAGCCTGCACCAGGACTGGTCGCTGTCACCGGTTACAACGGACGCGGAAACACCACAGGGACGGTGGTCGGCAAAGCATTCGCCGATTATCTGTGCAGCGGCAACGCCAGTGTTTTACCCATCCCCTTTGTGCAGATGCAGCCGCTGGCGGCCGTTGGACTGCGCAGTTCTTTGTATGAGGCTGGCTTTTCGCTATACCATGCGGGCCAGTGCCTCAGAATCGTAATCTGAGAAGAATTCTCTCTCCAAAACAACGCTTTTTCCTACATCCACTACCCTCAAATGGTGCGGCCCGTAGCGGATCCGCACCGACGGTGTGCAGTTCGGTGACGCAGGCTGTAACAACAGGGTTGTACAGGTGAGGGCGGCATGGTTGCGCGCCTGCTTGCCCAAGGTTGCTCTTTTGAAGTCGCAAGGTTGCACCTTGCGCGGTTTAGACGGTTGCACGCCCCGTGAAAAAGGGCAGAAATCAGTCGGATAGCAACAAAACGGCGAGTTTCTCAAGAATAAAAAACCGATGGCACGCCACTTGCTCGCAGCAGCTCTGTGGTCGCAGTGCTAATTAAAAAACCCAGGAGCACCAACTCATGTCGCAGACGTTCTACAGAAAAGGCTTTCTCGCACTCGCAGTGGCTACTGCCATGGGTGCGGCTACATTTGCGCAGGCAGCCGACATCAAGATCGGCGTTGCAGGCCCGATGACCGGCGCCAACGCCTCATTCGGCGAGCAATACATGAAGGGCGCTCAAGCAGCTGCCGATGCCATCAACGCTGCGGGCGGCGTCAACGGCGATAAAATCGTCCTGACTGCCTACGACGATGCGTGCGAACCGAAACAGGCCGTTGCCGTTGCCAACAAGGCTGCGTCTGATAAAGTCGCCGGCGTTGTCGGTCACTTCTGCTCCTCCTCGACCATCCCTGCGTCGGAAGTCTATGACGAAGCCGGCATCATCGCGATCACCCCTGGCTCCACCAACCCGACCGTGACCGAACGCGGCCTGAGCGCCATGTTCCGTATGTGCGGCCGTGACGATCAGCAAGGCATCGTTGCCGGCGACTACATCGTCGACGTGCTCAAGGGCAAGAAGATCGCCGTCATCAACGACAAAGACACCTACGGCAAAGGCTTGGCAGACGCCACCGCCAAGCAGCTGACTAAGCGCGGCGTGAAGCCAGTGCTGGAAGAAGGTCTGACCCGCGGCGAGAAAGACTTCAGCGCCCTGGTCACCAAGATCCGTTCCGTTGGCGCTGACGTCGTTTACTTCGGCGGCCTGCACCCGGAAGCCGGTCCACTGGTTCGCCAACTGCGTGAGCAAGGCCTGAAAGACGTGAAATTCATGTCCGACGACGGCGTTGTGACCGACGAACTGGTCACCACCGCTGGCGGCGCGCAATACGTCGATGGCGTGTACATGACCTTCGGCGCCGACCCGCGCATGCTGCCAGACAGCAAGGCCGTGGTTGAGCAGTTCCGCAAATCCGGCTACGAGCCAGAAGGCTACACCCTCTACGCCTACGCTTCGGTTCAGGCCCTGGCCGCTGGCTTCAACGGCGCCAAGTCGAACAAAGGCGAAGACGCTGCCAAGTTCCTGAAAGCCCACCCGGTCAAAACCGTCATGGGCGAGAAAGCCTGGGACACCAAGGGCGACCTGAAAGTCTCTGACTACGTGGTTTACCAGTGGGACAAGGACGGCAAATACCACCAGCTCGAAAAGCAGAAGTGAGTTAAGCGCTTAGTCGGATCGGTTGTTTTCCGGGGGAGAGCCGGGAAACAAGCTGATCCGGTAATCGGCGCTGTCTGACGGCGGCGCCGGATTTCTTCTGTTGCCACTGTGTGCGCCGCTCTATTCCTCACGAGGGACTGGTCGCCGCGCGCCAGGTTGGCCTTTCAAGTTCGTGAGCGTGCGTGATGGACGGTATTTTCCTGCAGCAAATGGTCAACGGCCTGACACTGGGCTCGGTCTATGGCCTGATTGCCATCGGTTACACGATGGTCTACGGCATCATCGGCATGATCAACTTCGCCCACGGCGACGTGTACATGATCTCCGCCTACCTCGCAGCCATCGGCCTCGCCGTACTGTCGTTCTTCGGCGTTGAGTCATTCCCCTTTCTGATTCTCGGCACACTGATCTTCACCATTGTGGTGACCGGTGTGTACGGTTTCGTCATCGAGCGAGTGGCGTACAAACCGCTGCGTAACTCGACCCGTCTGGCGCCGCTGATCAGTGCGATCGGCATCTCCCTGATTCTGCAGAACTACGCGCAGATCGCTCAGGGCCCGCGCCAGCAAGGCGTACCGACCCTGCTCGAAGGCGCCATGCGCTTCGATGTCGGCAGCGGCTTCGTACAGATCACCTACACCAAAATCTTCATCCTGATCGCTGCCTTCGTCG
The DNA here is from genome assembly GCF_050268485.1 of Pseudomonas sp. NPDC078416. Taxonomy (NCBI): domain Bacteria; kingdom Pseudomonadati; phylum Pseudomonadota; class Gammaproteobacteria; order Pseudomonadales; family Pseudomonadaceae; genus Pseudomonas; species Pseudomonas sp. NPDC078416. The sequence goes on from NZ_JBNNGV010000001.1 coordinate 611,401, forward strand.
GCATGGGCGTACTGACCTACATCATCAAGTACACCAAGCTGGGCCGGATGTGCCGCGCCACGCAGCAGGATCGCAAGATGGCCTCGATTCTGGGCATCAACACCGACCGGGTCATTTCCTACGTGTTCGTCATCGGCGCGGCCATGGCGGCTTTGGCCGGCGTGCTGATCACCATGAACTACGGCACGTTCGACTTCTTCGCCGGCTTCGTCATCGGCATCAAGGCGTTCACCGCAGCGGTACTCGGCGGCATTGGTTCTTTACCGGGCGCCATGCTCGGCGGGCTGATCCTGGGGGTTGCCGAGTCGCAGTTCTCCGGCCTGATCAACTCCGATTACAAAGACGTGTTCAGTTTCGGCCTGCTGGTAGTGATTCTGATCTTCCGTCCCCAAGGCCTGCTGGGTCGCCCACTCGTGGCGAAGGTATAACCATGTCTGCACCTACTAAACCTATCGATATCAAACAAAGCCTGATTGACGCGGTGATCGCCGGCCTGCTGGCGCTGATCGTGTTTGGCCCGATCGTCGGCATCGTGCTGGACGGCTATGGCTTCAACCTGCAACCCGCCCGCGTCGCCGTGCTGGTGGGCGTGGTCGTTGTCGGTCGTTTCTTCATGAGCCTGTTCCTGCAGACACCAAAAGGCGTGGCCATTGCCCAAAGTTTTGAAAGCTCGGGCTCCGGCGTGCACGTGCTGCCGCCGGGTTACAAGACGCGCCTGCGCTTTATCATTCCGTTGATGATCCTGATCGCGGTGATCTTCCCGATCTTCGCTGACAAGTACGTGCTGACCGTGGTCATCCTCGGCCTGATCTACGTGCTGCTGGGCCTGGGCCTTAATATCGTGGTGGGCCTCGCCGGTCTGCTGGATCTGGGGTACGTGGCCTTCTATGCGATCGGCGCGTACGGCCTGGCGCTGGGTTATCAGTATCTGGGCCTGGGGTTCTGGTCGGCGTTGCCGCTGGCGGCGATTGCGGCGGCGCTTGCCGGTTGCATCCTCGGCTTTCCGGTGTTGCGCATGCACGGGGATTACCTGGCGATCGTGACCCTGGGGTTCGGCGAGATCATTCGTCTGGTGCTCAATAACTGGCTGTCGTTCACCGGCGGACCGAACGGAGTGGCAGTGCCTTCGCCGACCTTCTTCGGCCTGGAGTTCGGACGTCGCGCCAAAGACGGCGGCATCCCGATCCACGAGTATTTCGGCTTCGAATACAACCCGGACCTGAAATTCATCTTCATCTACACCGTGCTGTTCCTGGTCGTGCTGGCTGTGCTGTACGTCAAGCACCGCTTGACCCGCATGCCGGTCGGCCGCGCATGGGAAGCGCTGCGTGAAGACGAAATCGCCTGCCGCTCGATGGGCCTGAATCACGTACTGGTCAAGCTGTCGGCCTTCACCATCGGCGCGTCGACGGCCGGGCTGGCCGGTGTGTTCTTCGCCAGCTATCAGGGCTTCGTCAACCCGACCTCGTTCACTTTCTTCGAGTCGGCGCTGATTCTCGCCATCGTCGTGCTCGGCGGCATGGGCTCGACCGTCGGCGTGGTCATCGCGGCCTTCGTGCTGACCGTCGCACCGGAACTGCTGCGCAGCTTCGCGGAGTACCGCGTCCTGCTGTTCGGCATCCTCATGGTGCTGATGATGATCTGGCGTCCCCGTGGCCTGATTCGCATCAGCCGTACCGGCGTACAGCCACGCAAAGGCGTGCTGGCCAACGTGGAGGGCGCGTGATGAGCGACGAAATCGTTCTGTCCGTAGAAAACCTGATGATGCATTTCGGCGGCATCAAGGCCCTCAGCGACGTCAGCCTGCAAGTGCGGCGCAACTCGATCTTCGCCCTGATCGGCCCGAACGGCGCTGGCAAGACCACGGTGTTCAACTGCCTGACCGGCTTCTACAAAGCCACTGGCGGGCGCATCGAGCTCAATGCGCGGGGCAAGAAGACCAACGTCATTCAGTTGCTCGGCGAACAATTTCGCGCCGCCGACTTCGCTTCGCCGAAGCGCTTCGGCAGCCGCCTGTACTACAAAATGTTTGGCGGCACGCACCTGGTAAACCGTGCCGGGCTCGCACGAACTTTCCAGAACATTCGCCTGTTCAAGGAAATGTCCGTCGTCGAGAACCTGTTGGTCGCACAGCACATGTGGGTCAACCGCAACATGCTCGCCGGCATCCTCAACACCAAGGCCTACCGCAAGGCCGAAGACGACGCCATGAGCACCGCGTTCTACTGGCTCGAAGTGGTGGATCTGGTGGACTGCGCCAACCGTCTGGCCGGTGAGCTTTCCTACGGCCAGCAACGCCGTCTGGAGATCGCGCGGGCGATGTGCACGCGTCCGCAGGTCATCTGCCTGGACGAGCCGGCAGCTGGTTTGAACCCACAGGAAACCGAGGCGTTGAGCGGCATGATTCGCCACCTGCGCGATGACCACGACATGACCATCGTGTTGATCGAGCACGACATGGGCATGGTCATGGGCATTTCCGACGACATCGTCGTGCTCGACCACGGCAACGTGATCGCCAAGGGCAAACCGGAGCAGATTCGCAACGATCCGAAAGTGATCGCCGCGTATCTGGGCGCTGATGAAGAGGAGTTGGTATGAGTAAGCCGATCCTCGAACTGAAAGAGATCGACGTGTATTACGGGCCGATTCAGGCCCTGAAGAAAGTCTCGATGCACATTGACGAGGGCGAGACGGTCAGCCTGATCGGCTCCAACGGCGCGGGTAAGTCCACGCTGCTGATGTCGATCTTCGGCCAGCCACGTGCGGCCAGCGGCCAGATCATCTATCAGGGCACTGACATCACCCACAAGTCGTCCCACTACATCGCGTCCAACGGTATCGCTCAGTCGCCTGAAGGCCGTCGCGTGTTCCCGGACATGTCGGTGGAAGAGAACCTGATGATGGGCACCATCCCCATCGGCGACAAACACGCCGGCGAAGACATGCAGCGCATGTTCGAGATGTTCCCGCGGCTCAAGGAGCGTCGCAACCAGCGGGCGATGACCATGTCCGGCGGCGAGCAGCAAATGCTCGCCATCGCGCGCGCGTTGATGAGCCGTCCCAAGTTGCTGCTGCTGGACGAACCGAGCCTGGGGCTGGCGCCGATCATCGTTAAACAGATCTTCGCGACGCTGCGTGAGCTGGCGCAGACCGGCATGACGATCTTCCTGGTCGAGCAGAACGCCAACCACGCGCTGAAGCTGTCCGACCGTGCTTACGTGATGGTTAACGGCGAGATTCGCCTGACGGGTACGGGTAAGGAATTGCTCACCAATGAGGAGGTCAGGAACGCCTATCTCGGCGGTCACTGATTCCTTATCGCTGCTGTAAAAACAAGCCCCGGGTGGACAACTTCCGGGGCTTTTTTATGGCAAAGCCGAATTGTGGAAAACAATTTTGGGCAACTGCGAAAACGCGACATATAGCCGCTGCAAATCGCTGTTTTGTCACGCTTTTGACTTGTTCAGTTTTACTGTGGAAGTGACTGTGAATAAGTTGGGAGCAGCTGGCTGGAAGCCTTGTTTTACGTGGCTTACAGCCTGTTGATCAATATTTGACCAGTTGTTTCGGCCGGTATTTTAGTGGGATTTGTCAACGTTGTTGTGGCTGGTTTTTTATACAGTCTTTATGTAGTGCCGACCTGTGGATAAGTCTGTGTGCAACCGTTGGAAAGAGCGCCGCAGATAGCGCAATCTGTGGTCTGGGGCGTGTATTCCTGTCCACGCACCCAAGTCCTGAGAAAATTCGACGGCAGATGGCCCATGGCCGGTCAAGTAAAAACATCGTTGGAGTTACCCACACGCCCCGTATGCCGGGACTCTTGGGGTTTCGAGTTGCCCCCAAAAACTGTATGTCTGACTGTGGATAAGGTGGGTAAAAGTGCCTGCAGGCCAGAGCGCGTAAGGCTTTGCCGCGCCTGGTTGTTTTTTGTACAGCGGAATGGGTGTATGACGATGTTGGTGATGACGCTTGATCCGGCCCCGTCTGCGCGGGCATTCTCCAGAACCTTCCTACACGCAACACCGGTTGCGTGACATTTCCGCTTGGCTGGATAAGCCCTCATCGTTAGTCAGGAGAAAGAAATGACCTCTACCGTATTCATTACCGGGGCCACTTCCGGGTTTGGTGAAGCCTGCGCCCGTCGTTTTGCCGAGGCGGGCTGGTCGCTGGTGCTGACCGGTCGCCGTGAAGACCGTCTGCAGGCGCTGAGCGCCGAGTTGTCGAAGCAAACCAAGGTGCACACGCTGACGCTGGACGTGCGCGATCGCGCGGGCGTGGAGCGCGCTGTGGAAAGCCTGCCGGCTGAATTCGCGAAGATTCGCGGCCTGATCAACAACGCAGGCCTGGCGCTGGGGATCGATCCTGCACCCAAGTGCGATCTGGATGACTGGGACACCATGATCGACACCAACATCAAAGGGCTGGTCTACACGACGCGCACACTGCTTTCGCGTCTGATCGCCTACGGCCGCGGCGCCACTATCGTCAACCTCGGCTCGGTGGCGGGGAATTATCCGTACCCGGGCGGTAACGTGTATGGCGGCACCAAGGCGTTTGTCGGTCAGTTCTCGCTGAATCTGCGCAACGACCTGATTGGCACCGGCGTCCGAGTAACCAACCTTGAGCCGGGGTTGTGTGAGAGCGAGTTCTCGCTGGTGCGTTTCGGCGGCGATCAGGCCAAGTACGACGCCACCTACGCAGGCGCCGAGCCGATCCAGCCCCAGGACATCGCCGACACCATCTTCTGGATCATGAACACGCCGGCCCACGTCAACGTCAACAGCCTGGAACTGATGCCCGTCAGCCAGACCTGGGCCGGGTTTGCGATTGATCGCAGTCGTGGGGAGAAGTAAGTCAGTTTTACTGATGTGATCGTGTTGATCGTTCCCACGCTCCGCGTGGGAATGCGCTAACCGACGCTCCGCGTCGCAGGTTGCCGGGACGCGGAGCGTCCTGGGCTGCATCCCCGTGCACAACTGATCAGAGTTATGCGAAACACCGACCTGTAGGAGCCGGCTTGCTGGCGAACCGGGTGTGTCAGACGCACAAATGCCACTGATCCACCGCATTCGCCAGCAAGCCGGATCCTACAGATCCAGGGTGAGCGTCACATCGCTCAGCGTGTCTGGGCCCGTTGTGTTTCAGCCACTGAAATACTCGGCCAAGCCGATGTAGCAGGTTGCCAGGTGATACGGCGTCGTCGACGGCATGTCGCTGCGGCTGACTTGGCCCTGGCTGTCGAGGCACTCGTTCCAGCCCGTGGGGTGCAGGAACCGGGTTTGCAGCGCTTTCAATTGGCGCGCCAGCAGGCGCTCGCTATCAGGTCGTAACGTCAACGCGCGCAGGTATTCAGCCTGGGCCCAGATGCGCTGCGTGCCGTCTTTCACCGAACCGTCCACTTCCAGCATCGCCGCAACCGCGCCACTCATTTGATCGACGCCCTGTGCCTCGGCGTGGGCGAACGCAGTCTCCAGCGAACGGTACAGCGTCGTGCCTCGCAGACGCGCGGAAGACGCCAGCAAGTAGAACCACTCAAACTGATGACCCGGCTCGGACCAGTTATCCACAGCGTCCAGCGGTTTCTCCAGCATCACCCCGTGCTCGACATCGACGAAGCGTCGCTGCATGGCTTCCACCAAGGCATCCAGCGCCCCCTGCGTGTCAGCGTCATCGCGCACCGCGAGCGTGCCGAGAAACGCTTCGGCCAGATGCATCAAGGGGTTTTGCAGCGGGCCGGCGTTCAGCGAAGACCAATCTTCGGCCAGCACGGATTCGTACAAACCGTCGCCATCGGCGAAGCGCTCGGCGACCACGTTCAGCGCGGCGTTGAGCACCGACTCCACCAGCGGCTCACGGACCCTGCCCCAGTAATGCGCACAGGCAAAGACGATGAAGGCGTGGGTGTAGAGGTCCTTGCGGCGATCCAGCGGCGCACCCTGTGGATCGATGCTGTAGAACCAGCCGCCATGCTCGGCGTCGTGAAAGTGCTGCTGCAACGAACGAAACAGCGCCGCCGCGCGAGTAGCCGCGTCGGGTACGTCGGGGTGACCGATCAGGCTTGAAAACAGAAACAGCTGACGCGCACAGGCCATCGCTCGGTAGCGCTGCGGCAGCAGAGGGCGATGCTGAGCGTCGACCGCCTCGAACGGCAACGCCATCTCGGCATTCCACCCCGGCCCCTGCCACAACGGCACGACCACGCGCATGAAGTGTTGTTGCACCTCGGCGAATATGGCGGACAGTGAGGACTTGGCGGTAGAGAGGGAAGCGTCGGGCATTGGATGGCGTCACGGCAGGGGCAGATTGCGCGACATGGTAGCAGGAGGTGGGGCGGGCGGGGCAGCGGGGATCGATTGATCCCCGCCGAACCCTGTAGGAGCGTGGCTTGTCCCGCGATCTGCCGCGCAGCGGCAGCAAAGCTTACCTACCGGATCAACCAGGATGACCTCGCTGGCCTGCTTTACGACGACTTCGTCGCCGATCGCGGGACAAGCCGCGCTCCTACATTTTCGAATGTCATTCAGCCCGCGAACAACCAGACGCCGGTCGCCGCCGACAACGCGCCAGCAACCCGCACAACCGGCGCAGCCGCTGCTGGCAGAAACCGCACAACGGCATAGCCCGCCGCGTGCAGCGCCGCCGTCGCGCCGACAAACCCGAGGGCATAACCCCATGGGCTCGACATCTCCGGCAGTTCCAGACCATGGGCCACGCCGTGGAACAGCGCAAACAGCGCCGTCGCCGCCACTGCCACGAACAGCGGCGGACGCACCGCCAGCGCCACCGCCAGGCCCAGTGCAAAGACCGACGCCGCAATGCCGCTTTCCAGTGCAGGCAGTTCCAGGCCTTCAAACCCGAGCAAGCCGCCCATCAGCATGGTGCCGACAAACGTGCACGGCAGTGCCCAGCGCGCGGTGCCTTTTTGCTGTGCAGCCCAAAGGCCGACGGCGATCATCGCCAGCAGGTGATCAATGCCGCCCAGTGGATGGCTGATGCCGGCCACAAGACCGCTTTCATCATGCCCGGGGTGAGCGAAGGCCAGCGCCGGAACGAGGAGCAGCGCCAACGCGCCGAATACTTTTTTGCCGTTCATGAATGAATTCCTTGCTTCACTTGGGTGTGAGCCATTTGGGTGGATGAAATCAGGCCGCAGTCAGCAGGCCCTGGCGCTCGATGAACGCGATGATCTGTTCAAGACCGTGACCGGTTTTCTGGTTGCTGAACACGAACGGCTTGTCGCCGCGCATCTTCTTCGTGTCGCGGTCCATCATCTCCAGCGATGCACCCACCAGCGGCGCGAGGTCGATCTTGTTGATCACCAGCAGATCGGATTTGCAGATGCCGGGGCCACCCTTGCGCGGCAGCTTGTCGCCTGCTGACACGTCGATCACGTAGATGGTGAGGTCCGACAGCTCCGGACTGAACGTCGCCGACAGGTTGTCGCCACCGGATTCGACGATGATCAGGTCAAGCCCCTCGAAGCGCCGATTGAGCTGGTCGACGGCTTCCAGATTGATCGACGCGTCTTCGCGGATCGCCGTGTGCGGGCAGCCGCCGGTTTCCACGCCGATGATGCGCTCGGGCGCCAGTGCTTCGTTGCGCACCAGAAAGTCAGCGTCTTCACGGGTGTAGATATCGTTGGTGACCACCGCGAGGTTGTAGCGGTCGCGCAGGGCCAGGCACAACGCGAGGGTCAGCGCGGTCTTGCCGGAACCGACCGGACCGCCGATGCCGACGCGCAAAGGTTGGCTGTTCATTCGTTCTCTCCGTTAAGCGTGTTGTGCGGTTCGAGGTGCTGCGGTGATGGCGGCCACCTCATGATCGGAACAGGCGGCTGTACTGCCGCTCATGGTTCATGCTCGCCAGCGCCAAACCGAATGGCGCGCTGCCGATGTGTTCAGGGTTCAGTGCGGTCGCGTCCTGCTGGGCCTTCTGCAGCAGCGGCAGCAACTCGCTGGTCAGGCGCTGGGCGGCTTGCTGGCCCAGTGGCAGGGTTTTCATCAGCACCGCCAATTGGTTTTCCAGCCAGCTCCAGAGCCAGGCGGCGAGTGCGTCGTGAGGACTGATCTGCCACGCCCGTGCGGCCAGTGCCCAACCCAGCGCCAGATGGGGCTCCCCCACACGTTGTAGAACGTCTCGCGCAGGCTGATCCATTTCCGGCAGGCCGTTGAGCAGTTGTTGCAGCGAGTAGCCCATCTGCCGGCTTTCCAGGTGCAGCTCGCGCGTTTCGCGGCTGGCGCGGTGTGCTTCGCTCAATTGCAGTAGCGTCGCCCAGTCGCCTTCGGCAGCCGCTGTGCAGTGCGCCAGTAAAAGCGGCGCCTCGAAGCGCGCAAGGTTGAGCAGCAACTGGTCGCCAATCCAGCGGGCGGCGCTGGCCGAGTCGTGAACGGTCGATTGCTCGACCGCCATTTCCAGGCCCTGGGAATAGCTGTAGCCGCCGATCGGCAGTTGCGGGCTTGCCAGACGCAGCAGCGCCCAGGCCGCGTTCACGTGCGTACGCCGAATTGATGAATGCGCGGCGCGTAGTTGAAGTCTTCCTCACCGGCGCGCGAGTGGTGGTGACCGCCGCCGTACGCGCCATGTTCCGGCTGGAAGGGTGCTTCGAGGGATTCGGTGGTAGCGCCGAGTTGATCGAGCATGGCCTTGAGCACGTAGTCGTCCAGCAGTCGCAGCCAACCGTCGCCCACTTGCAGCGCAACATGGCGGTTGCCCAAGTGATACGCCGCCCGGGTCAGTTCGAACGTATTGCTGCACGTCACGTGCATCAGTTGCTCGGGGCGCGCGCAAACACGCACGATCCGGCCGTCTTCAGCCTTGAGGAAGTCGCCATCACGCAGCGGCGGCTGACCCCGCTCAAGGAACAGCCCCACATCCTCACCCTCGGCACTGAAACAGCGCAGCCGGCTTTTGCTCCGCGCCTCGAATATCAAATGCAGCTCTGCGGCCCATTCAGCCTGAGGTTCGGTCCGTTGATGAATCACCAGCATCAGAAAGCTTCCAGCAATGTGCGATGCAAGTGCTAGAGCAAGTGGCTTGCCAACAGGCGACCAGGACAGAAATTGCCTGAATACGGTGCAGATGGCTGCGATTCCAACGGCTCGATGCTCAGAGGTGGGGCGTTGCGAAGGGTTGCGCACCTGCGTGGTGCGTTCGAGTGATGACGCCACTAACTGGGACGACGCTGGAATCTTCTGCGGTGGACGCTAGGCCTTCGCGGGCAAGCGCGCTCCTACAAGGGATCGCGTTCCGAACTCAGGTTTACATTGCCTGCGACAACGACTTCAGCACCATCACCGTATCCATGTTTAGTACCGCAACCCACTGTAGGAGCGCGCTTGCCCGCGAATGGCCTTTGCAGGCGCTGAATCACTCAGTACTGCCCAACCCCTGCCAACGCTTGGCGCCGATGAAGATGAAGCGCAGCTGTTGAGTGATTTTCGCGCGGGGGGTCAAGTGTGCGGCCAATGCCGGGGGCGGCGGGTCGATCAGCTCGGGGAGCATGGCGAACACGCTCTTCACCACCAGGTCGGCCATGACCGAAAGGTCGTCGGTGTTCAGGTGCCGGAATTTGGGCATCGACGCCAGGTCGGTCGCAAGGTCGGCGATGATGCCTTCGCGCAGCGCACCGAGCGCCTGACGGACTTTCAGCGAGCCGCCGTATTGCTCGCGCGCCAGAAACAGAAACTGCGAGCGGTTGGCGGCGACGACATCCAGAAAGATGCGGATGGAGGCATCAATGATGCCGCTGTCGATATTGTGGTTGTGACGCACGCGCCGAATGGTTTCACGGAAGGTCTGGCCGACCTCGCTGACCAGCGCCAGGCCCAGGTGGTCCATGTCATCGAAATGCCGGTAGAAACCAGTGGGCACGATGCCGGCGGTTTTCGCCACTTCACGCAGGCTCAGGCTGCCGAAACCGCGTCCGCTCTCCATCAGGCCCCGTGCTGCATCGAGCAGGGCATGGCGGGTCTGCTGTTTCTGTTCGGCGCGGGGCAGCATGGGGCGTGTATCTGATGGAGGCATGGGCCGCAACTCTAGCAAATGCGTTTGCGTGGCGTCGAACCCGGTTTACGTCGGGCAATAAAAAGCCCGGCGATCAAGGCCGGGCTGTTCTCATGTTTTTTGTCGTGCCGATTTTTGGGTGATCTGACCGGCTTCTTCCCGGCTGAAGCCGGTCCTACAGGGTGCGCGTGTCTTCCGTAGGACCGGCTTTAGCCGGGAAGCTGTTGAATGCAGCGAATATCGCTCAGGAAACGCGCTGATACTGCTGAATCAGCCGGTCAGGCCCGTTGTCGGCGACGCGCTGGTATTGATTGATCAATCGATCCGGGCCGTCCTGCGCAACGGTCGGCAAACCGGAATCCTGCGTCGCCTTCGCTTCGCCGAGGATCGCTTGTTCGCTGGCGGGCATCGCGAATGCGCTCGAGGCAAGCAGGGAAAGGGTCAGGGCAATCAATTGGCGTTTCATGGAAGGATGCTCGGGTGTAAAGGGTTGTGTGAACGTGCTGGCGATTTTACCGCTGCCCGCTGCATAAAGAAGTTCAGCGGGCTGATGGTGACCATCGACGGAAATGATGCGAATCCCGACCCCTTGCCCGGCGGGCCTTTCAACGGGTTTCTGGCCAATCCCCACACCTGTCTGGACGTACGGTATCGGCGGGGTGCGGAACTTTTCTGACCCTGAATACAGATTTCATCAAACCGACGCGGCTTTTCTCAGTCGAACCGTTACGACGTACGAGACGCGCCCTGGACGGCGCGTCGGTTTTTGGGGAGACAACGCAATGACGCGAGGCCGTAAAATCTTCGCCTGGACAGCCGCAATCCTGCTGCTGTTGCTGGTGATTCTGATCATTGTGATCGCCACGTTCGACTGGAACCGGCTCAAGCCGACCATCAACGAGAAGGTGTCTGCAGAACTGCATCGCCCCTTTGCCATCAACGGTAATCTGGCCGTGAGCTGGCACCGTGAGCCCGACGAAGGCGGATGGCGCGCCTGGGTGCCATGGCCGCACATGTCGGCGGAAGACATTTCACTGGGCAACCCGGAATGGTCGAAGACGCCGCAGATGGTCACGCTCAAGCGCGTCGACCTGCGCTTGTCTCCCTTGCCGTTGCTGGCGCAACGCGTGGTCATTCCGCGTATCAACCTGACCGAGCCCAACGCGAAAATCGAGCGTCTGGCCGATGGCCGCGCCAACTGGGTGTTTGATCTGCCCAAGAGCGACCCGAACGCCAAACCGTCGAGCTGGGTGGTCGACATTGGCTCGATCGGCTTCGATAAAGGCTTCGTGAGCTACAACGACCAGAAGATCAACACGGCGGTCGATGTCGTCATCGATATGCTGGGCAAGCCGATTCCCTACAGCGACATCGTCGGCAGCAGCGAGGCGAAGAAGGTCCAGGACAAGGGGGCTTCGGCTCAGGACTATGCTTTCGGCTTTACCGCCAAAGGCCAGTACCACGGCCAGAAACTCAACGGCAGCGGCAAAGTGGGTGGACTGCTGGCATTGAAAGACGCCACGCAGCCATTCCCGGTACAGGCCGACGTTAGCGCGGGCGCTCTGCGCGTCGCAATCGCAGGCACCGTCACCGATCCGCAGAACCTCGGTGAACTGGACCTGCGCCTGAAGCTGTCCGGTGACAGCCTCAGCAACCTGTATCCCCTGACTGGCGTAACGCTGCCGGATTCTCCTCCGTACTCCACCGATGGCCGTCTGATTGCCAAACTGCATGACCCGGCGGGCGCGTCCTTCCAGTACAAGGGCTTCAACGGCAAGATCGGCGACAGCGATATTCATGGCGATCTGGGCTTTGTCGCCAGCGAGCCCCGCCCCAAGCTGACCGGCGCGCTGGTGTCCAATCAATTACTGATGGCGGACCTCAAGCCGCTGATCGGCGCTGACTCCAATGCCGAGCAGAAAACCCGGGGCGGCGCGAGCAAGCAGCCGACGGACAAAGTGCTGCCGGTCGAGGAGTTCAAGACCGACCGCTGGGCCGCCATGGACGCCGATGTGGAGTTCACGGGCAAGCGCATCGTGCAGAGCGCCGACCTGCCGTTTACCGACCTGTACACCCATGTGGTGCTCAACGATGGCGTGCTGAGTCTGGAACCGCTGCGGTTTGGTGTGGCGGGCGGCAAGCTCGACGCCGACATCAAGCTCAACGGTCACACCCAGCCGCTGGAGGGTCGCGCGAAGCTGTCGGCTCGCGGCTTCAAGCTCAAGCAACTGTTCCCGACCTTCGAACCGATGAAAACCAGCTTTGGTGAGCTCAACGGTGATGCTGACCTCAGTGGCCGTGGCAACTCCGTGGCCGCTTTGCTGGGCACGTCCAACGGTGAGCTGAAAATGCTGATCAACGACGGTGCTGTCAGCCGTGGCCTGATGGAGATCGCCGGGTTGAACGTGGGCAATTACGTGGTCGGCAAGCTGTTTGGCGACAAGGACGTGAAGATCAACTGTGCGGCCACTAATGTAGGCTTCAAGGACGGCCTGGCGAGCACCAAGGTGTTCGTGTTCGATACCGAGAACGCGATCATTTATGTTGATGGCACGGCGAACCTCAAGACCGAGCAACTGGACATGAAGATCACGCCGGAGTCTAAAGGCTTCCGGGTGTTCTCCCTGCGCTCGCCGCTGTACGTGCGCGGGCCGTTCAGCAAGCCCAGCGCGGGTGTTGAATCAGGTCCTTTGCTGCTGCGTGGCGCGGGCATGGTGCTGTTGGGCGCGGCAGTCGGGCCGGCGGCGGGATTGCTGGCGCTGGTGGCACCGAGCAGTGGCGATGCGCCTAACCAGTGCACTCCATTGCTGGAGCAGATGCGCTCGGGCAAGGCGCCGAAGACGGTGAAGTGAGTTCGGCGCAATGATTCTGCGCCCTAGTCCGCTCGTGTAGGAGTGAGCTTGCTCGCGAAGAGGCCAGTACAGCCGACATATCTCGGCGCCTGGAGCACCGCTTTCGCGAGCAAGGTTGGAGCGCCACCCCGGCCACTCCTACAGTTGGCCGCGTACAGCACATAATCCTGCGGGGTCTTCAATCCCGCACCCACAAAAAAGCCAGGGCATATGCCCTGGCTTTTTGCATTGCGTGCCGGGTATCAGAGGCCGTCGAGCAGATCGGCCATGTCGTCGGCGTGCTCTTCTTCCTGCGCCAGGATCTCTTCGAAGATGCGGCGGGTGGTCGGGTCCTGATCACCGATGTACTGAATGATCTCGCGGTAGCTGTCGATCGCGATGCGCTCGGCCACCAGGTCTTCAGTGATCATCTCTTTCAGGGTATTGCCGGCCACGTATTGCGCGTGGGAGTTCTTGCTCAGCAGGTCGGGGTTGAATTCCGGCTCACCCCCCAGCTGCACGATGCGCTCGGCCAGCTTGTCAGCGTGTTCGAGTTCTTGATTGGCGTGTTCCAGAAACTCGTCCGCCGCGGCGTGGGACTTGATGCCCTTGGCCATGAAGTAGTGGCGCTTGTAACGCAGGGTGCAGACCAGCTCAGTGGCCAGCGACGAGTTCAGCAGACGCAGGACCTCATCACGATCACCGTTGTAGCCTTCAGTGACGGCGCCGTCTTCGACGTTTTTGCGTGCGCGCTCTCGCAGGGTGGCGACGTCGGTCATTGGGTGCAGATTGATCATCAGATTTCTCCAGGGCTTTTACGGTTTTTTCCGTCGCGCTCTGTTGCGCCATGCTTGAGCAGGCGCCCGGCGAGATCGGGTCTTAAGGTGTGAGTGGTGGGCGCTGGCAAAAGTTTGATTTTTGTTCGGGGACTTTTTGACGCAGTGTCAGAGGGTCGGGTTTTGGCGGGACGAGGGTGCTGCGGAGTCAATGTGGGGTGCGCGTGCTTCACGGGAATCGCTCGCGACAGCGGCAGTGCCGGGCATCTGTGCGATGCCTCGGCGCTCGTGATCGCGAGCGGACTTACCCATTCAAACGAATGGCGTCAGATCACATGGCGCGTTCGTTGGCGTCACGCTGTTCGCACGTCATGAAGCCCTTGCTGTTGACGCGGCCATTGTTGTCGAAGGTGACGTAGTAAGCCTGCTGGTGGCCTTCGCGATTCAGCACGTAGTTGTTGCAAGTGCCTGGGTGGGCGCGACGCTGAACAGTCGTCGATGGCGTGCCGCCGATGGTCAGGACTTGTTCCTTGGTCATGCCTTCTTCGACTTGCTTGACCAGCGGCTCATTGCGATAGGTCGCGTAATCAACCGGGTTGGGCAGGGTGGTCGATGCGCAACCAGCCAATGCGGCCATGGAAATCACTACTGCCAGGGATTGCTTGAACATTCGAATCGCTCCGCGAAAAAGGGCATTGTTGGCCCGTTCCTGTTAGGAGCGTTAAAGAGGCAAAAGAGTTCGATCAAATTGATGGCGATGGGGCATTACCCTTTCCTGTTGTGTTCAAGCGCTTCACGGCGACCCTGGCCTGTTTATCGTTAAATCTTACCTGCCGAAAATTGCTCGCACGTTCGCGAAACACCGAGGTCAATCTGATGGCATGGTCGGGGAGATGCAGTCCTCACCCGGGTGAGTCATCGGTAATGACTGCCTGCCCGACCATTTCGACATCGTCAACCAGCACTTCGGGCTGGTGGGCAAGGGAGCCGATCCTTTGGGTGGTTCCTGGAACATGCCGCGCGCCTCAAAGCCGCCGGTCTTTGACTTACTTGGCTGTATTTCGTGATCAGTCGACCCGAGAGGTCGCGTAGGAAGTGATGCGATGAGCGATAAAGAGCTTTATGAAATCGAGTACACGCTGGCCGGTGAGCACCATGTCGATCTGATTGAAAACCTCGACGTGCCGATTATCGAGGTTGTGCACGAGCTGGCGCTCAAGCACAACGTGGCCGTTGAAGATGACCCCTTCGATACCGGTGAAGACACCATCGGTCTGCCCCATGTGCTGGGCATTACCGATGTGTCGATTCACGCTGCGGAGGATCACGACAAAGCCTGACTGCCGGGCTCATCCGACAGACAGGTTTAACGGATCGCGGCCTTGCGCAGCGGTGTGGTCCAGCGTTCTGCCAGGATCACCCCGCCCAGCGTCAGGGCACCGCCGATAAAGTGATACGACGCCAGTTGCTCGCCCAGCGCGAGCGCGGCAACCAGCGCCGTCAGGATCGGCACCAGGTTGAAAAACAACGTGGTACGGCTTGGGCCCAGTATCGAAATCGCTTTCATCCACAGCAACGGCGCGAGCATCGAGGTCGGGATGCACGCATAGAGCACCAACGGAATGTTGCTCGCGTTCAGGCCGGTTTTCGGTGAAATCATGAACAGCGGAAACAGCGCAATGATCGCCACCAGAATCTGCAGATAGAGCAGCTGCAACGGCGGCATGCGCAACTGCCATTTCTTCAGCAGCGTGCTGTAGGTTGCGTAGGCCAGTGTCGCGACGAGCATCATGACGTCACCGACGTTGATGCCATGGGCAACCAGCAAGCTCCAGCTCCCTTGGGACACCACCCACAACACGCCCGCAAACGACACGATTGCGCCGACCAGCGCGCCTGCAGTCAGCCGCGTGCCGAGGCTGGCGATCGACATGCCCAGGGTCATGACCGGCACCAACGACAAAATGATGCCCATGTTGGTGGCCGTGGTGATGTTCGCCGCGTAGTACGCCAGGCTCTGATAAATCGCCATGCCCAGCACGCCCAGCACCACGACTTTGCCGAGGATGGGCCTGATCTGCGCCCGATTGCGCAGCACGGGACCCAGCAGAAACGGCGTGAACAGCAAGCCCGCCAGCAACCAGCGATAGAAGCCGATTTCGGCCGGGAAAATACGCCCTGCGGCGGCCTTGGTGATGACGTTGTTGCCCGCCCAGATCATGACGGTGAGCAGTGGATAAAGGTATTGCATGACCGGACCGGCGGCTGAATGAGGCGCCATTATCGGCCTGTGAATCCACACGTCCAGCGCACGCTGCGGATTCGCCGAAATATGCAGCAACATTCTTTGGCTACACTGCTTTGAAAGCCATGCGAGTGCGTGGCGCTTCCGGAGAAAACCGATGACGATGCTGCGTATTCCTCTGCTGGTGATGGGCCTGCTGCTGAGCGCCCAGGGTTTTGCCGCCACCGCGCAACAAAACAAGATGACCACCTGCAACGCCGATGCCTCGGCCAAATCCCTCAAAGGGGACGAGCGCAAGGCGTTCATGAGCACCTGCCTGAAGGCCGCGCCTGCGCCTGTCGCGACTCAGCAGGAGAAAATGAAAACCTGCAACGCCACGGCCAGCACTCAGGCGCTCAAGGGCGATGCGCGCAAAGCGTTCATGAGCGATTGTCTTAAAAAGAAATAATTTTCCGAGCCAATGACGGGCGTCAAAACATGACGCCGGCCCCTGTACTTTCTGCGATTGCGGCCGATGATCTGGCCTGCAATCGCAGCCTCCTCACGCTTGAGCCTTCAAGGGCTTTCGCGTCGCTGGTTCTCCACTCAGAACGCTGGCAGACTGCCCATCCTTCACGCCGCTCGTTTTGAGGCTGTATGCCAACGTTTACGCCCCGTCAAGTCTATCTGGCCAGTTGCATTCTCGTGTTCGGCGGGCTGCTGCTGGTGCTGCCGCTCAACCTTCTGCCCAGTCTGCTGGCGGGTTTGCTGGTGTATGAACTGGTCGACATGCTTACGCCGCAGCTGCAACGGTTGATTGCCGGCGAGCGTGCGCGGTGGCTGGCGGTGGCGTTGCTGGGGACGCTGGTGGTGACCGTGTTGGCGTTGCTGTTTGCCGGTGCGATCAGTTTCCTGCTGCACGAGGCGGAAAACCCCGGCGCGTCCCTGGATAAATTCATGATTCTGGTGGACCGCGCCCGCGGTCAGCTGCCGCCCTTCATCGATAACTACCTGCCGGCCAGCGCCACCGAGTTTCAGGTGTCGCTCAGCGCCTGGCTGACCAAGCACCTGGGCGAGCTGCAGTTGCTAGGCAAAGGCGCGGCGCACATGTTCGTGACATTGCTGATCGGCATGGTGCTGGGCGCGATCATCGCCCTGCAGCGTATCCCCGATGTCACCAAGCGCAAGCCATTGGCGGCGGCGCTGTTCGAGCGTCTGCACCTGCTGAGTCAGGCCTTCCGCAACATCGTCTTCGCGCAGATCAAGATCTCGCTGCTGAACACGGCCTTCACCTCAATATTTCTGGCGGTGATCCTGCCGCTGTGTGGTGTGCACCTTCCGCTGACCAAAACCCTGATCGTGCTGACCTTCCTGCTGGGCCTGCTTCCGGTGGTCGGCAACCTGATGTCCAACACGCTGATTTTTATCGTCGGCATGTCGTTGTCGATCTGGGTCGCGGTGGCGGCGTTGGGTTATCTGATCGTGATCCACAAGGTCGAGTACTTCCTCAACGCACGGATCGTCGGCGGGCAGATCAGCGCCAAGTCGTGGGAATTGCTGCTGGCGATGCTGATCTTCGAAGCCGCCTTCGGCCTGCCGGGGGTGGTGGCAGGGCCGATTTATTACGCGTACCTGAAGAGCGAACTGCGCCGGGCGGAGTTGGTATAGCGACGGCGCGTCCACTCATGTTTTACGGCGGCCCGGATTTCAGGCTAGACACCGATTAGCTGTAGGAGCGCTCTTGGTCTGGGGCGCATTCGGACGAAGGCGTCGTGTCAGAAACATCAATGGCGACTGACACACCGCCTTCGCGGGCAAGCGCGCTCCTACAGGTTTTGCGGTGGGTTCGCGCTCAAGGTCGGACCCCGACTTACTGTAGGAGCCGGCTTGCTGGCGAACGCGGAGTGTCAGCTCACATTAATGTTTCTGATCTGACCCCTTCGCCAGCAAGCCGGCATCGTACAGATTCAGGTCTGGCAAGAGATTGCGGGTCGGAACGGAATCAGCCGTAGCGCTTTTTCGCTTCGATTGCCAACCCGCTGCCGATGCTGCCGAAGATGTTGCCTTCGACGTGCCGGGCCTTGGGCAGCATGGCGGCGACGCTGTTGCGCAGGGCCGGGATGCCGCTCGATCCACCGGTGAAGAACACGGTGTCGACATCGGTCACGCCCACGCCGGCGTCATTCAACAGATTGGTCACGCTGGCGCGCACGCGTTCGAGCAGCGCATCGATGGACGATTCGAACAGCTGTCGCGTGAGGTCGACGCTCAGGCCGGGTTCGACGCGGTCCATCGGCACCAGGCGGCTGTCCGCCTGAGTCAGCTGGATCTTGGTCTCTTCCACTTCCATCGCCAGCCAGTGGCCGGCGCGTTGATCGATCAGCCTGAACAGCCGATCGATGCCCTGGGTGTCTTCGATGTCATAGCGCATGCTGCCCAGCGCCAGTTGCGACTTTTGCGAATACACCGAGTTGATCGTGTGCCAGGTCGCCAGGTTCATGTGCGTGCTGGTCGGCATGTACGCGCCGCTTTTCATGCGGCTGCCGTAACCAAACAGCGGCATCACGCCCTGCAGGCTCAGCTGCTTGTCGAAGTCTGTACCGCCGATGTGTACACCGCCCGTGGCGAGGATATCACTGTGACGGTCATCGATCAGACGTCGCTCCGGCGACAGGCGCACCAGCGAGAAGTCCGACGTACCACCGCCGATGTCGACGATCAGCACCAGCTCTTCACGGTCCAGCGTCGACTCGTAGTCGAACGCCGCCGCGATAGGCTCGAACTGAAAGGAAACGTCCTTGAAACCGATCTTGCGCGCCACGTCGGCCAGCGTGTCTTCGGCCTCCTGATCGGCGGCAGCGTCGTCATCGACGAAATGCACCGGACGGCCCAGCACCACTTGCTCGAAGGAATGACCGGCAGCGGCTTCAGCACGTTTTTTAAGTTCGCCGATGAACAGCCCGAGCAGGTCCTTGAACGGCATTGCCGTACCGAGCACGCTGGTGTCGTGCTTGATCAGCTTGGAGCCCAGCAGGCTCTTGAGCGAGCGCATCAGCCGGCCTTCGTAGCCCTCGAGGTACTCGTGAAGCGCAAGGCGTCCGTAGACCGGGCGGCGCTCTTCAATGTTGAAAAACACCACCGAAGGCAGCGTGATCTTGCCGTCTTCCAGTGCGATCAGCGTTTCCACTCCGGGGCGCAGCCAGCCGACCGTGGAGTTGGACGTGCCGAAGTCGATGCCAAGGGCGCGGGCCGGGGATGGAGTGCTCATCTGCTTTGCATACCAGTCAAAAAACGGCCGCGCAGTGTATGCGAGTGCGCGCCGGATGCGTAGCGCGGAACGTCGGTTTATCGCCCGGCCGGCATCTATTTTCCGCGCGTGGCTTGAACTGCGGCCCCGAGCCCCAATCTAGCAGGCAACTCTTAATGCATTTGGCCGGTCTGGACAGCGTTTCATTTCGCGCGACTGCGTGCCGATAACATTGCAACGTTCAACGCAGCCAGCGTTCACATGTGAAACGCGCTGCGGACTGGGCTGGATATTCCAGAATTGGGTGACCGTCAGATGGACTTCAAAGACTATTACAAGATCCTTGGCGTAGAGCCGACGGCGGACGAGAAGACGATCAAGACCGCCTATCGCAAGCTCGCGCGCAAGTATCACCCCGACGTCAGCAAAGAGCCTGGCGCGGAAGACAAATTCAAAGAAGCCTCCGAAGCGTATGAAGCGCTCAGCGATCCTGAAAAACGCGCCGAATACGACGAGATTCGCAAGTACGGCAGTCAGGGCCGGTTTCAGCCGCCGCCTGGCTGGCAGGGTCGTGGCGGCGCGGGCGCGGGTCCGGGCTTTGGTGGCGGCGGCTTCGAGGACGGAGATTTTTCTGACTTCTTCAGCTCCATCTTCGGCAATCGTGGTGGTCAGCAAGGCGGTCGGGCGCAGAGCCCTGGGCGTCGAGGGCAGGACGTGGAGATGGAACTGGCGGTGTTTCTGGAGGAGACACTCTCCACCGAGTCCAAGCAGATCAGCTTCAAGGTGCCGCAACACAGCGCCAACGGCCAGCGCATGGCGGACATCACCAAGACGCTGAACGTGAAGATTCCGGCCGGCGTCACCGATGGCGAGCGCATTCGCCTCAAGGGGCAGGGCGCTCCAGGAGTGGCCGGTGGCGAGAAGGGCGATCTGTACCTGATCATCCGCCTGGCGCCGCACCCTATGTTCGACGTCGAAGGCCACGACCTGATCATCACGGTGCCGATCGCGCCGTGGGAAGCAGCGCTTGGCACCAAGGTGGCGGTACCGACGCTGACCGGCAAGATCAATCTGACCATCCGTCCGGACAGTCAGAACGGACAGCGGCTGCGGGTCAAAGGCAATGGTCTGTTGAACAAGCAGGGCCAGCGCGGCGATCTGTATGCGCAACTGAAAATCGTCATGCCCAAATCCACCGATGAGGCTACCAAAGCGCTGTGGGAGAAGCTGGCCGAGCAGGCCGCGTTCGATCCGAGGGCTCAATGGAGTAACTGATCATGCGCAACACCCTGGTCATAGACATGCAGGAGCTATGTGAGGTGGTCGACCTGCCGGCCGCCTTTGTCATCGAGATTGTCGAGCATGGCATTCTCGAGCCCCAGGGAAGAAAGCCGGACGAATGGCTGTTCGACAGTGCCGCGCTGTCGATCGTCAGGCGTGCGGTCAAATTGCATCACGAATTGCAGCTGGAATGGGACGGCGTCGCCCTGGCGCTCAACCTGCTGGAAGAGCTTGAACACGTGAGAGCGGAAAACCGTATGCTCCGGCAGCGGTTGGGGCGGTTTGTGGACTGAAGAGCTGTTGAATGGGCCGACGTCATCGCGAGCAAGCTCACTCCTACAATGGCCTGATGTCGCCCATATCATGGTCGACGTAAATCTGTAGGAGCCGGCTTGCTGGCGAACGCGGTAGGTCAGTCGAGCACGATGTCGATTGTGCCGACGTCATCGCGGGCAAGCGCGCTCCTACAATGGCCTGATGTCGCCCATATCATGGTCGACGCAAGTCTGCAGGAGCCGGCTTGCTGGCGAACGCGGTAGGTCAGTCGAGCACGATGTCGATTGTGCCGACGTCATCGCGGGCAAGCGCGCTCCTGCACAGGGCCATGTTGTTTGCCATATGTGATCGACGCAGTAGGGGATAATCGTCAATCACCCTTTCTTCGGCAATTCCACGGTAAACGTCGTGCCGTCGCCGATGTTCGAGACGACCGTGATGCCGCCGCCATGGGCGTTTACGACTTCTTTCACGATGAACAGTCCCAGGCCAAGGCTGGTGGAAGGGTTGTGAATGCCGGCCTTTTCATTGGCCGAGCGCACCAGCGGGTCGAAGATGCTGCCGATGGCTTCTTCGGCGATCGGCTCGCCGTCGTTATGCACCGACAGGCTCACATGGTTTTCGCTGCCGGTGAGCTTCACGGTGACGCGACGCGTCGCCGCGCCATGCTGCAAGGCGTTGCCAATCAGGTTTTGCAGCAACTGCGCAATGCGTGCCCGATCCCACTCACCCCGGGTGTCACCGGTGCTGGTGAACACGGCGTTGCAATCGGGCTGCCCCGCCGTGGCGGCGTCGATGGCTTCGCGGCAAGCGAGGGTCATCTCCATCGGCCTGCGCTCGACCGGCAGCGTCACGCCCAGACGGCTGCGGACGAACTCCAGCAAATCGCTGATCATCGTTCCCATCAACAGGCTGCTGCTCTTGATGCGCTTGATATACGCAAGATCGGCTTCCGTCAGCGCGGTCTTGCGCATCAGCACTTCGGACGACATGCCGATGGCCTGCAAGGGCGCGCGCAGGTCATGGCCGAGAATGGCGAGAAAGATGTCACGGGAACGCGTCACGCGATCGGCGTAGGCGGCGGTCGACTCGGCCAGGGCTTCGTCGATGGCCTCGTTGAAGCGAATCATGTCAGTGAGGTGACTGGCCTGTGGCTCTTTCTGGCTTTCTGCCCAGAAGCGCACGACCGTGGCCCGAAGGTGACGGAATTCAGACGTCATCTGCACCAGATCAAACCCGACGATATGCCGCAGCTCGCCATGACTGGAGGCGGCCTGATCGAGTGTCGGGGTTTTGCCGATGTCTTCGCCCTGAGCCTTGGCGATGCGCTCGGCTTTGGTCTGGGCGGTGTTCATGTCACGCGCCGCCGCGAGAAGAATCGCCTCAGCGTGGTCGCGCAGCTCGACTGAGCTCATCTGGGCGGCTGCGGGCGTCAGCGTGGCCGCAAACCGTTCCCACTCATCGACGATGCGATCCACATTCTGAACGATGAAGTCCGAAAGACGCATGGGGAACTACCTTGGTGGCGGGGCGCTGAATAAGAGCGCGCATAGTACCGCCATGTTGTTGCAGGAAGCATCACGGATTTTCAGGAGGGGCAATGTGGCACTGTCATTTCTGACAGTAGACGCTGTGCCAGGGTCAAGCATAGGGTTGAGACAGGCCGCTATCGGGGTTCTGCGATTTCAAGCTCAAGCCGCTAACTGCGCCCTAACTGGACTCCCAATCAAGAGCAAGGAGCTGACCATGGACGTGATGACATTAACAGACGAGAATTTTGACAACGACGTGTGGTTATCGCCCCCGGTGGACAAGGGCGGTGCTTTGTCTGTCGTACTGTTCACCAATGGAGTAAAGGCCACTGGCGAGCAGCCCAAGAAAGCAAGCGAGAAGGCAAGCGACCTCCTTGCGAAGTTGGCAACCGATTACAACAACAAGGTGGGGCTGCGTTTTTTTGAGGTCGATTATCGGAGCAATCCGCAAACCGCCCTGCGTTTCAATATTCAGTCCGCGCCGACCTTCCTCTTTCTCCAGATTGAGGAGGTCGTCGGTAGCAATACCAAGGAGTGGCTGAAGGCGAAAATCGACAAGAAGATTGAGTAGAGAGGCATCAGCCCCCTTGGTCTTCAAAACAGAAAATACCGCTGCGCCATTGGCAGCACGTCCGCCGGCTCGCACCACAACAGCACGCCGTCGGCCTTCACCTGATAGGTCTGCGGGTCGACGTCAATGTTCGGCAGGTAGTCGTTGTGGATGAGGTCGGCCTTGGTCACGCTGCGGCAGCCCTTGACCACGCCGATCTGTTTCTTCAGCCCCAGTTGCTCCGGGACCCCGGCATCAAAGGCCGCCTGGCTGATGAAAGTGAGGCTGCTGGCGTGCAGCGAACTGCCGTAGCTGGCGAACATCGGCCGGTAGTGAACCGGTTGCGGGGTCGGGATCGAGGCATTGGCGTCGCCCATCAGGCTGGCGGCAATCGAGCCACCCTTGAGGATCAGCGTCGGTTTCACGCCGAAGAAGGCCGGCCGCCAGAGCACCAGGTCCGCCCATTTACCCACTTCCACCGAGCCCACTTCGTGGCTGATGCCGTGGGTGATCGCGGGGTTGATGGTGTATTTGGCGATGTAGCGCTTGGCGCGGAAGTTGTCGTTGCCTTCGCCGTCACCGGGCAATGCCCCGCGCTGGCGTTTCATTTTGTCGGCGGTCTGCCAGGTGCGCATGATCACTTCGCCGACGCGGCCCATGGCCTGGCTGTCGGAGCTGAGCATCGAGAACGCCCCCAGATCATGAAGGATGTCTTCGGCAGCAATGGTTTCGCGGCGGATGCGGCTTTCGGCGAACGCGACGTCCTCGGCGATGCTCGGGTCCAGGTGATGGCAGACCATCAACATGTCCAGGTGCTCGTCGATGGTGTTGCGGGTGAACGGCCGGGTCGGGTTGGTCGAGCTTGGCAGCACATTGGCGAAGCCGCAGGCCTTGATGATGTCCGGCGCATGACCGCCGCCGGCGCCTTCGGTGTGGTAGGTGTGAATGGTGCGGTTCTTGAACGCCCCCAGCGTGGTTTCGACGAAGCCGGATTCGTTCAGGGTGTCGGTGTGGATTGCCACCTGAACGTCGTACTGATCGGCGACGCTCAGGCAGTTATCGATGGCCGCAGGCGTGGTGCCCCAGTCTTCGTGCAGCTTGAGGCCGATGGCGCCGGCCTTGACCTGCTCTATCAAAGGCTCGGGCAGGCTGACGTTGCCCTTGCCGGTAAAACCGATGTTCATGGGGAACGCTTCGGCGGCCTGCAGCATGCGCATCATGTGCCACTTGCCGGGCGTGACCGTGGTCGCGTTGGTGCCCGTCGCCGGGCCGGTGCCGCCGCCGATCATGGTGGTGACGCCGCTCATCAGCGCCTCTTCGATCTGCTGCGGGCAGATGAAGTGGATGTGCGTGTCGACGCCGCCGGCGGTGAGGATCATGCCTTCGCCGGCGATGACTTCGGTCGCGGCGCCGATGGCGATGGTCACGCCGGGCTGGATGTCCGGGTTGCCGGCCTTGCCGATGGCCGCGATGCGCCCGTCCTTGAGGCCGACGTCGGCTTTGACGATGCCCCAGTGATCGACGATCAGCGCGTTGGTGATCAGCGTGTCGACGACTTCGGCGGCAACGCCCTGGCCCTGGCCCATGCCGTCACGAATGACCTTGCCGCCACCGAACTTCACTTCCTCGCCATAGACAGTGAAATCCTGCTCGACCTCGATCCACAGCTCGGTGTCGGCCAGACGCACACGGTCGCCGACAGTGGGGCCGAACATGTCGGCGTAGGCTTGTCTGGAAATTTTCATGGCGATTCCTTGAATTCATGGATCGTTCCCACGCTCTGCGTGGTAATGGCTCGCTGGACGCTCGGCGTCCGATGTTTGACGCGGAGCGTCAAGGGCTGCATTCCCACGCAGAGCGTGGGAACGATCAGCCGCGATATACCTGTAGGAGCGCGCTTGCCCGCGAATGCGTCGTGTCAGACGACATTGATTTCGGCTACGAAACCGATTCGCGGGCAAGCGCGCTCCTACACAAAAGCAGCGCTACAAATCCCCCATCACCCGCCCGGCAAACCCGAAAACCCGCCGCAACCCGGCCAGGTCCACCAGTTCCACTTCCCGCGCCTGCCCCGGCTCGAAGCGCACGGCGGTGCCGGCCGGGATGTTCAGGCGCATGCCCCGGCTGGCGGCGCGGTCGAAGGTCAGGGCGTCATTCGTCTCGAAAAAATGAAAGTGCGAGCCGACCTGAATCGGCCGGTCACCGCTGTTGGCGACGCTGAGGGTGATGGTACGGCGACCGGCGTTGAGCTCGATGTCGCCCGGCTGGATCTGGTATTCACCAGGAATCATGCGGTTTTCCTCGACAGTAACTTGTAGTAGATGGCCGTGGCCTTGTATTCGCCATCGGGGTTGCAGGCGTAGTCCGGCAGCAGGCCAGACAGCTCGTAACCCAGCGCCCGATAGAAATCCTCGGCATCGGAACCGGCCAGCGTGTCCAGAAACAAAAGCCCGCGCTGATGCTGCTGCGCGGCCTGTTCCACGGCGGTCATCAACTGCGTCGCCAGCCCGCGCCGACGCGCCTGACTGAGCACCAGCAACTTCTGCACCTCGGCGCGGTTCAGGCCATTGGCCTTCTGGCATAGCGCCAGTTGCACCGTCGCCAGCACCTGGTCTTCCTCTGCCACCACCCAGAGCAGCACATTGCCCTGCTCGACTTCGGCCTTGACGCCGTCCCACCACGTGGCGGCCTCTTCAGGAGCGAGATCGGCCATGAACCCGACCGAGGCCCCTTGGCGGACGGCGTCCAGCAACAGCGCCACCAGACCTGAGCGGTAATGCGCGAAGCTTTCTGACGTGACACGGCGTAAGTAGGCGGCATTCATGGGCGAAATCCTTTCAGAATGAACATTCAGGCGACAGGCTTTATGCCGGGCGCTTGCGAGGGTGGAGCAGAGGCGCCAGGCGACAGGTCCAGCTGCATGAGGGTCAGGTCCAGCCAGCGACCGAACTTGGTGCCAACCTGCGGCATTTGCCCGGTGGTGATGAAACCCTCGCGCTCGTGCAGGTGAATGGACGCCGCGTTACCGCTCTCGATGGCCGCAACCATCATGTGCTTGTCGCAGGCGCGGGCGCGTTCGATCAGCGCCTTCATCAGCAGCGGACCCAGGCCGTTGCCCCGCTGATCGGCACGCACGTAAACCGAGTGCTCGACGGTATGGCGAAAGCCTTCGAACGGCCGCCAGTCGCCGAACGACGAATAGCCCAGCACCTGATCGTCGGCGTCGACCACCACCAGAATCGGGTACGCCTGTGCCTGGCGCGCAGCAAACCAGGTTTCGCGGTTGGCGAGATCCACCGGCTGCTCGTTCCAGATTGCCGTGGTGTTGAGGACGGCGTCGTTGTAGATGGCCAGCACGGCCGGCATGTCAGTCAGCAAAGCGTCACGAATCGAATAGGTCATGTTCGTTTCCACGGGTTCCTGTGTGGCTGTTTCGACGGGCATCTCAGGTTCAATGGGCAGTTCAGGCAATCGGCTGATGCACGGTGACCAGCTTGGTGCCGTCCGGAAAAGTGGCCTCGACCTGGATTTCCGGGATCATTTCCGGGATGCCTTCCATCACCTGTTCACGGGTCAGCAGGGTGGTGCCGTAGTGCATGAGGTCGGCAACGGTCTGGCCGTCCCGCGCACCTTCCAGCAGAGCGGCGGAAATGAAGGCCATCGCTTCCGGGTAATTGAGCTTCACACCGCGTGCCAGCCGCCGCTCGGCGACCAGGCCTGCGGTGAAGATCAGCATCTTGTCTTTTTCGCGTGGTGTCAGGTCCATGGGGCTTCCGTTTTTAAGTTCCGAATAGAAAAATCGCTGCAAACTCTGTAGGAGCGTGGCTTGTCCCGCGATCTGACGCGAAGCGGCAGTCATGCCCGTCCTTCGATCTGTCATGAGGGCCGCATTGACCCGTTTTACGACGACTTCGTCGCCGATCGCGGGACAAGCCACGCTCCTACAGATGGCCAGTGTCGTCTAGGTGCTCCAGATCCTCGGTGCCACCGCGTCACGCCCCAACAGGGCAGGGCGCAGCAGTTTCCATAATTCAATCAGCCAGGCCCGCGCGTGCAGCGCCTCGTCCGCCAGGCAACGGGCGATGATCAAACCCGGCAGCTGGCTCAGGTCGCCGCGAACGGGGGAATGTTCGGCCAGCTCGCGGCAGCGCTCCATCAATTCAGCGTCGATTTCCCCGGTCACAATCAGCGTCGCGAACACCGGTTTGCCGCACAGCCCGATGGGTGAATCCAGCAAGCCGTCATTGCCGACGATGCGCTGGCGCTCGTGCCACAACAGCTTGCCGTCGCGCCGGATATCCAGATGCGCCTGGAAGTGGCCCTGATCGAAACGCTCGCCGCTGGCCGGCCGACCCAGCGCAACCACGTCCCAATAGAGCAGCCGGGCATCGCCTTCCAGGTCGATCTGCGTGGTCAGCTCAGCCTTGGCTTCGCTGAAGACAATGCTCTCCTGTGGCAGCCACTCCAGCGTGCCGCCTGCAGCGACTTTGATGTCCAGCTGTTGATAAGCCGGACCCGCCGCGCGGTACCACTTCGCTGCGCCGGGGCTGGTCAATTGCGCCCAGGCATTGGCGCCGACGCTGGCGCTGATGTCCAGCCGATCGCCGCCGGCAATGCCGCCCGGCGGGTGAACGATGATGTGCTGGCAGACCTGCGGGCCTTCGGCGTACAGATGCTTTTGCACCCGCAACGGACCTTTGTGGCGTCGTTGCGTCGGGCGCGTGCTGTCGCCGAAACGCCCATAGGCCAGCTCCAGCTCGGCATGCCAGCTGGGGGTGAACAGGGCGGTGTGGGCGGGAAGATTCATAAGTCGACTATCGTGTTCTCGAAGGTCCGTACCTTAGCTGATCGGCGCATTAAATGGTGACCAGACCCCGGACGCCTTCGGCCTCCATGTTTTCGCCGCGGCCCTGCTGGACGATCTCGCCCCGGGACATAACGATGTACTGATCCGCCAGCTCGGCGGCAAAGTCGTAGAACTGCTCGACCAGCAGGATCGCCATGTCACCCCGGGCGGCGAGCTTTTTGATCACGGCGCCAATCTCCTTGATCACCGAGGGCTGAATGCCTTCGGTGGGCTCGTCGAGAATCAGCAGGCGAGGGCGACTGGCCAGGGCGCGACCGATCGCCAGTTGCTGTTGCTGCCCGCCGGACAGGTCACCGCCGCGACGGTGTTTCATCTGCAGCAACACGGGGAACAGCTCGTAAATGAACGGCGGGACTTCCTTGGCTTCCGAGCCCGGGAATCGCGACAGGCCCATCAACAGGTTTTCCTCAACGGTCAGTCGGCCGAAAATCTCCCGGCCCTGGGGTACGTAGGCGATGCCGGAACGCACGCGCTGGTGGGGCTTGAAACCGGTGATAGGCTTGCCTTCCCACTGCACCACGCCTTCTTTGGCAGGCAGCAGCCCCATCAGCACTTTCAACAGCGTGGTCTTGCCCACGCCGTTACGACCGAGCAGGCACGTGACCTCGCCGACGTTCACATCAAACGACAGGCCCCGGAGGATGTGGCTGCCGCCGTAGTACTGGTGGAGCTTTTCGACTTGGAGCATGGCCAGTTTCTCAAGAAATCCTATGATCGTTCCCACGCTCTGCGTGGTAACGCCGCATCAGACGCTCTGCGTCTGCCTGGTGACGCGGAGCGTCATCGGATGCATTCCCACGCGGAGCGTGGGAACGATCATCGCGAGCAAGCTCACTCCTGCAAGGGGAGCGCATTACCGCCCCAGATACACCTCAATCACCCGTTCATCCGCCTGCACGTCTTCCAGCGATCCTTCCGCCAGCACGCTGCCCTGGTGCAGGACGGTGACGTGGTCGGCGATGGTGCCGACGAACCCCATGTCGTGCTCGACCACCATCAGCGAGTGCTTGCCGGCCAGGCTTTTGAACAGCTCGGCGGTGAATTCGGTTTCGGCGTCGGTCATGCCGGCGACGGGCTCATCGAGCAGCAACAGTTGCGGGTCCTGGACCAGCAACATGCCTATCTCCAGAAACTGCTTCTGGCCGTGGGACAAGAGCCCGGCGGGGCGCGACATCGACGCCGTCAGGCGAATGGTTTCCAGCACCTCGTCGATGCGGTCGCGCTGTTCGCCGTTGAGCTTCGCGCGCAGGCTGGCCCATACCGATTTGTCGGTCTTCTGCGCCAGCTCCAGGTTTTCGAACACGCTCAGCGCTTCGAACACCGTGGGCTTCTGAAACTTGCGACCGATCCCCGCCTGGGCGATTTGCACTTCGCTCATCTTGGTCAGATCAAGGGTTTCGCCGAACCAGGCCTTGCCGTGACTGGGGCGGGTCTTGCCGGTGATCACGTCCATCAGCGTGGTCTTGCCCGCGCCGTTGGGGCCGATGATGCAGCGCAGCTCGCCGACGCGGATGTACAGATTCAGATCATTGAGAGCCTTGAAGCCGTCGAAGCTGACGCTGATGTCTTCCAGGGTCAGGATGGTGCCGTGCAGGGTGTTCAGCCCCTTGCCGGCGGCCTGTCCGAGACCGATGGCGTCGCGGCTGGTGCCGGCATCGCTGTTCGGATCGAGCACCGGATCAAATGCGGGCGTCGGAGTGCTTTTCATTGCTCGCCCCTTTTCTTGATCAGGCCGATCACGCCTTTGGGCAGGTACAGCGTCACCACGATGAACAGCGCGCCGAGGAAGAACAGCCAGTATTCAGGGAAGGCCACGGTGAACCAGCTCTTCATGCCGTTAACCACACCGGCGCCAAGCAGCGGGCCAATCAACGTGCCGCGACCGCCCAGGGCGACCCAGACGGCCGCTTCAATGGAGTTGGTCGGCGACATTTCGCTCGGGTTGATGATGCCGACTTGTGGCACATACAACGCCCCGGCCAGGCCGCACAGCACGGCGCTCAACACCCACACGAACAGCTTGAACCCGCGCGGATCGTAGCCGCAGAACATCAGGCGGTTTTCCGCATCGCGCACGGCGGTCAACACACGACCGAACTTGCTGCGCGCCAGACGCCAGCCGACAAACAGGCTGCCCGCCAGCAACACCACCGTCAGCAGAAACAACGCCGCGCGGGTGCCCTGGGAGGTGATGCTGAACCCCAGAATGCTGCGAAAGTTGGTGAAGCCGTTGTTGCCGCCAAAGCCGGTTTCGTTGCGGAAAAACAGCAGCATGCCGGCGAATGTCAGCGCCTGGGTCATGATCGAGAAGTACACGCCCTTGATCCGCGAGCGGAAGGCGAAGAAGCCGAACACCAGCGCCAGCAACCCCGGCGCCAGCACCACCAGACACATGGCCCAGAGGAAATGCTGCGTGCCGACCCAGTACCACGGCAGTTCTGTCCACGACAGAAAGGTCATGAACGCCGGCAGGCTGTCGCCCGACGCCTCGCGCATCAGGTACATGCCCATCGCATAACCGCCCAGCGCGAAGAACAGTCCGTGGCCGAGGGACAGCAGGCCGGCGTAGCCCCAGACCAGGTCCAGTGCCAGGGCGACGATCGCGTAGCAGAGAATTTTGCCCACCAGCGTCAGCGTGTAGGCCGACACCTGCAGGCCGTTACTTTCAGGCAGCAGGGACAACAACGGCAGGGCGATCAGCAGGGCAAGAATCACCACGCCAACCGCGACCGTGACTTTGGTGCCGGCGCGTTGCGCGGCAGTGACCATCAATGGCTGATTCATCAGTCGATCACCCGTCCTTTGAGTGCGAAGAGGCCTTGCGGACGTTTCTGAATGAACAGAATGATCAGCGCCAGGATCAGGATCTTGCCCAGTACGGCGCCGATCTGCGGTTCGAGGATCTTGTTGGCGATACCCAATCCGAACGCCGCCGTGACGCTGCCGGCCAGTTGACCGACACCGCCGAGCACGACCACGAGGAAGGAGTCGATGATGTAGCTCTGGCCCAGGTCAGGACCGACGTTGCCGATCTGGCTCAGCGCCACACCGCCCAGCCCGGCAATGCCGGAGCCGAGCCCGAAGGCCATCATGTCGATGCGCCCGGTGGGTACGCCGCAGCAGGCGGCCATGTTGCGGTTCTGGGTGACGGCACGCACGTTCAGGCCCAGGCGGGTTTTGTTCAGCAGCAGCCAGGTCAGCACCACGACGAACAGCGCGAAGGCGATGATGACGATCCGGTTCCAGGGCAGCACGAGGTTGGGCAGCACTTGAATGCCGCCCGACAGCCATTCCGGGTTCGCCACTTCGACGTTCTGCGCGCCGAACACCACGCGAATCAGCTGAATCAGCATCAGGCTGATGCCCCAGGTTGCCAGCAGTGTTTCCAGTGGGCGACCGTACAAATGGCGAATGACCGTGCGTTCCAGCGCCATGCCGATGCACGCGGTGACGAAAAACGCGATCGGCAGCGCCACCAGCGGATAAAACTCAAGGGCGCCGGGGGCGTAACGCTGAAACATCATCTGCACGACGTAGGTGGCGTAGGCGCCGAGCATCAGCATCTCGCCGTGGGCCATGTTAATCACGCCCAGCAGACCGAAGGTGATCGCCAGTCCCAGCGCCGCCAGCAACAGGATCGACCCCAGCGACAGCCCGGCGAAGGCTTGCCCGAGGATCTCCCCGATCATCAATTTGCGTTTGACCTGAGCCAGGCTGGTTTCCGCCGCCAGGCGCACGGTGGGGTCGGTTTCAACGTTGGGTTCGAGCAGGGTTTCCAGACGGGTGCGGGCCAGCGGATCACCGGTCTCGCCCAGCAGACGCACAGCGGCGAGCCGAACGGTGGGGCTGACGTCGACCAGTTGCAGATTGGCCAGCGCCAGGGTCAGGGCGGCGTGGACGCTGTCGTCCTGTTCGCTGGCTACTTGTTGCACCAGTAAGGGCAACTGCGCCGGACGGGCGCTTTTTTGCAGGATTTGCGCGGCGGCCAGGCGAACCTTGGGGTCGGCAGCAAGCAGTTGATGGCTGGCCAGCGCGGTGTTGATCAGGCCGCGAAGGCGGTTGTTCAGGCTGATGGCCTGTGGTGCGTCAGGGTTGGGTGCGTCGGCCAGCGCGGGAGCGTTGGGGTCAACGGCGATGAAACTGTCGCCGTTCTGGATAAACGCCCGGTTGCTGCTGTCCGCAGCGACGCGGCCATCCTGCAAGGCAACCAGCAATTCGACACGCGCCGGGTCCGGCCTGGCGGCCCAGGTTTCCAGCAATTGGGCGCGCTCGGCGGAGTCGGCCGCGACAAAGTCGCCGGCATCGCTGGCGTGGGCGGCGAAGGGCAGCCACAGGCACAGCGCGAGAATGAGGTGGTGGAAGTATCTGGGCATATCGAATCCTGGAAGCACCCGCATGACGTAACGTCATGGGTGAAACTCTGTAGGAGCGAGGCTTGTCCCGCGATCGGCGGGGGACCCGTCGTAAAACCTGCAAATGGGGTGTGACAGGTACACCACATGTGATGGATTTACTGCCGCTTCGCGTCAGATCGCGGGACAAGCCACGCTCCTACAGGGGGTGTCGGGCGCTGTGCCCGACAATGTGTCAGTTGCTCTTGACGGCGTAGTCAGGCTTCTTGTCGTTGCCCGGAATGAACGGACTCCACGGCTGGGCGCGAATCGGCTCTTTGGTCTGCCAGACCACGTTGAACTGACCGTCAGCCTTGATCTCGCCGATCATCACCGGCTTGTGCAGGTGGTGGTTAGTCTTGTCCATGGTCAGGGTGAAGCCCGACGGCGCGGCGAAGGTCTGGCCGGCCATGGCTTCGCGGACTTTATCCACATCGGTGGATTTGGCTTTCTCGACCGCTTGCGCCCACATGTGGATACCCACGTAAGTGGCTTCCATCGGGTCGTTGGTCACGGCCTTGTCGGCGTTCGGCAGGTTGTGCGCCTTGGCGTAGGCCTTCCAGTCGGCGACGAACTTGGTGTTGACCGGGTTCTTTACCGATTCGAAGTAGTTCCACGCCGCCAGGTTGCCCACCAAGGGTTTGGTGTCGACGCCGCGCAGTTCTTCTTCGCCGACCGAGAACGCCACCACGGGTACGTCGGTGGCTTTCAGGCCCTGATTGCCCAGCTCTTTGTAGAACGGCACGTTGGAGTCGCCGTTGACCGTGGAAATCACCGCCGTCTTGCCACCCGCTGCGAACTTCTTGATGTTCGACACGATGGTCTGGTAATCACTGTGCCCGAACGGGGTGTAGACCTCTTCGATGTCCTTGTCCGCGACGCCTTTGGAGTGCAGGAACGAGCGCAGAATCTTGTTCGTGGTGCGCGGGTAGACGTAATCGGTGCCCAGTAGGAAGAAGCGCTTGGCCCCGCCGCCGTCTTCGCTCATCAGGTATTCAACTGCCGGAATCGCCTGCTGATTAGGCGCGGCGCCGGTGTAGAACACGTTTGGCGACATCTCTTCGCCTTCGTACTGCACGGGGTAGAACAGCAAGCCGTTCAGCTCTTCGAAGACCGGCAGCACCGACTTGCGCGACACCGAAGTCCAGCAGCCGAACACCACGGCGACCTTGTCCTGGGTTAGCAACTGGCGACCCTTCTCCGCGAACAACGGCCAGTTCGACGCCGGGTCGACCACCACCGGCTCAAGCATCTTGCCGTTGACGCCGCCCTTGGCGTTGATTTCATCGATGGTCATCAGCGCCATGTCCTTGAGCGACGTCTCGGAGATGGCCATGGTGCCGGACAAAGAATGCAGAATGCCGACCTTGATGGTCTCGGCCGCCTGAGCGGTCCAGGTCAAACCCATCGCTGCGATCGATGCAGACAAAGTGAACGCTTTCAGCAAACTACGACGCTTCATTGGCTAGCTCCATTCCTTGATTTTTTTAGATGACGGCGGTTGGCGGTGCAGAGTTGAGTCTACTTAGGCTTTAGCAAACGCTGGGCCAAGGCTTCGCACGTCGCAAAATGGAATGAAAACGTCGCGTGCAGCGGGCGGGTCGCACCAATCTGGGATGTGGCAGGCGTGATGGTGCGTCAGGTGCGCTTATCTGGTGCGGGGTGCCGAGGAGGAAATCGAGAGTGGAAGAGGGGGGGAATGAGGGGCGAAAGCAGGTGCGGAGCCTGAAACCCGAAATGAGGAGGAATTCATCACTAAACCACCCAAAAAAGGTTCCAGGCCCCGCGAGACGCAATCTAAGCTGTTGCCGCCGTTTTGGCAAAGCGCGAACGCACTATTCGATCGAGCAGCCACACCGCCAGCATCGAAACCCCCACCAGCGGGAACGCCACACCCAGTACGATCATCACCGCAGTAGCGGTTTTCCAGCGCGGCAGGTCATGGCGCAACGGCGGAACACCGAATCCGTTATGCGGGCGACGCTTCCACCAGATCACGATGCCGCTCACCGAACTCAGCAGCACCATCAGGCAGATGAACAGAATCAGCAGCTGGTTTACCCATCCATACATCTTGCCTTCGTGCAGCATCACGCCCAGTTCGGTGGCTTTGGACACGGTGCTGTAGTCGCTGTACCGCACGTCCGCCAGTACCTTGCCGCTGTACTGATCGACATGCAGCGTGGCGTCATTGCGCGGGTCGTCGGCGAACACGGAAACGGTGAACACGCCGTCGGCGGTTTTCGGTGGGGTAACGCTGTAGCCCGGCTCGATGTTTCGCGCCTTGGCGATGTCGACCACTTGCTGCAGGGAGATGCCCGGCGCTGCGGGAGCGCTGGACATGTGCGCGTGACTCATGTGCTCGGCATGATCCCCGGATGACACCGGCATCGGCGTGTTTTCCATGGCCCACGGTACGGTTTGCACGCTGGCGCTGTTGAGAGTGCCGGCCTGTTTGTCCGACTTGGGTACGTCATTCCACATGGCCGCCGGAAAGGTGTTCCACACGTCGGCGTACATTTTTCCCCACATGCCGGTCCAGGTCATGCCGCTCAGTAACATGAACAGCAGCGCCACCGAACCCCAGAACCCGGTCACCGCGTGCAGGTCGCGCCAGAGAATGCGGCCTCGCGCGCTGATGCGCGGCCAGAGTACGCCGGCCGGCGAACGCCCTCGCGGCCACCACAGATACACGCCGGAAACCACCAGCACGATGCCCCAGCCAGCGGCCAGTTCCACCAGCCGATCACCGACGGTGCCAATCATCAGTTCGCCATGCAGCTCGCGCGCGATGGCTTGCAGGTTTTGCTTCGCGTCCTGGCTGCCGAGCACCGTGCCGCTGTACGGATCGATGAACACGTTCACGTCGCGGCCGTCGTTCTTGACCACGAACTGCGCGCTGCCCACGGCATTCAGCGGCGGCAGGTATTTGCTCACCTGCGCCTGTGGATAAGCCGTCAGCACGCGCTTTTGCAGGTCATCGGCACTGAGTGCGTGGTGTGCGGGTGTGACCGTCAGCAAGTCGCTGTACATCAGCGCGTCGAGTTGCGGCTTGAACAGATAAATAATCCCGGTGACTGCCAGCAGGATCATGAAGGGCGCGACGAACAGGCCGGCATAGAAATGCCATCGCCACGCCAGGTTGTAGAAAGACACATTCGGTTTGGACATGGTGCAACGCTCCCGTCAGGGAAAAACACGGCGCAACGCGCTGACGGCCGGAGGAGCCGTCAGCGGGTACGAGTCAAATTGTGGTGTTCAGGCGACTGACGAGAGAGGCGGGGCGCGACTGCGGGCGTTGGGGAAGACGTTGCGCTGAGCGTGGCCGAGTTGCGTGGCCTCGTTGTAGAAGTCGGCGGGTCTGGGCGGGACGGGAGCCAGGACGGCGACGGTTTTGGTCAGCGCCGGGCAACTGAATAGCAGCGTGCAATACCCGCACTTGGCCCAGATGACGTGATCGGCGCCGGCGTCCAGTTCTGCCTTGGCGTGGCCGCTGTGTTCGCCCGCGCCCATGTCCATCGACGCCGACATGTCCATTTCGCCGTGCATCGACATCGACATGGATGTCGGCGCAGGCATTGCCATGCCGCTGTGATGCTCCATCGGCATGGATTGCGAAATCAGCGGGCCGATGAAAATCATCAGCATGGCGAACAGGCTCAGCCAGGCGCCCTGCGAGTGACGAGGGGCGTGGGCTGATCGGGTGCGATTCGCGGGCGGACGGTTCAAGGGGGTGGCGTCGGAATTCGGCGGGTCAGTGGGCGTGGGCCGGGGCGGCAGCGTCGGGTGGCTGTTTCAATACCATCACCTCAACGGTCAGGTCGCCGGCTTTCTTAAAGTGCAGGGTGAGGGGGAAGCTCTGCCCGTCGATGAGTCGGGCACGGTCTTTCAGATCCAGCAGCATCACGTGATAGGCCATGGGCGCGAAGGTCACGGTGCCGCCGGCAGGGATGGCCACCGTCTCGACGTGCTGCATTTTCATCAGGCCGTCCTTGCTGATGTGCTCATGCAACTGGGCGGCACCGGCGATGGGGCTGTCGACCGCTTCCAGTCTGTCGGCGTCAGCGCCGCTATTGCTGATCACAAAATAGGCAGCGACGGTGGGCGCGTTGGGCGGCAGTGCCATGGACCATGGCTGCGCGACGCTCAGTTGGCCCTTGGTGTAATCCTGGGCTTCAACGAAACCCGCTGGCAGCGCAAGGGCAATCAGCAGGAGGATTTTGTTCAGCATCAACGCAGGTCTCCGGTTCATTCAGGTAGGCCACGGCACGATCTGTAAATCAGACCCGGGGTGATGCGTGGGGATTGCGTTCAGGCCAGTGCTGACGGGGCGGCGCGCGGAGCACCAGTACCGCGACAGGGAAACGCACCGGTTCGACAAGGGCGAACAAGCCAAAACCGATGCTGGTCGGCACTGCAACCAGTGGCATGGCGTTTGTGCAGCAGGCGCAGTGCTGCATGAACGCGATGTCGGGATGGTGGGGCGTTTGTCTGTCGATGACTTCAACGGGCGTCATGGCCAGTCGTGACGCAGTGCCGGTGCAGCCGCTTCCCCACACCAGCCGCTCACCCTCGGGGCGCGGCATGGTCGGCGTCATCGGCATCGCCAGCACGCCGAACAACAACGCAAAACAGGCCACCCAGGCAAACGCCCTGCGTCGCTTCTGCGTGATGATTTGATCTTGTTGTTTTTTCATGTCGGCCATTTAGCCTGATCGGCCGCCAGATGTAAAAAGCCCGCCCGCGACGTTACGTCGCGGGGCGGGTTTGGTTCAGCAGGGGTTCAGCAGGGGTTCAGGCGGTGGAGGCGTGGAGTTTCAGGCCAAGGGCTTTGATGACCTTCATGATGGTGGCGAATTCGGGGTTGCCGCCTCTGCCTAATGCCTTGTATAGACTTTCGCGGCCTAAACCCGTGTCGCGTGCAATCTGCGTCATCCCATATGCGCGCGCAATGTCTTTCAGGGCCCGTCGGACTAGCATGCCGTCACCGGTGTCCTCATCGAGACAGGCATCTAGATAGCCTGCCATGTCTTCAACCGTCTCCAAATATTCCGCTGCGTCGAACGGTTTGAACTCTTCTTTCATCATTGTTCCCTCGCCCTGAGGCGTTCCGCAAAACACACGGGAAGGTATACCGGAGAGCACATTTCCGATGTCAGTCAAGTCAGACGGTGAAGTCGGACCGATCCGCAACCCCGGACGATTTTTTGGCATTTCAGACCTGCGTCAGCCACCGCCCTGCAACGCCTCCAGCACCTCACCCACACTCCAGAAGGCCCGATCCACCTCCGGCAGCACCGGCCGCTTCAACACCAGCACCGGCACCCCGCGCTCCCTCGCCACTTCCAGCTTCGGCTCGGTCGCTGTGCCGCCGCTGTTCTTGCTGATAAGGACGTCGATGTTGCGACTCTCGAACAGCTCGCGTTCATCCTCCAGCCGGAAAGGGCCGCGCGCGCCGATCACTTCGCAGCGTTCGTTGCCGGGATAGACGTCCAGAGCCCGCAGCGTCCAGAACTGATGGACAGGAATCTCGTGCAGATGCTGCAAAGGTTCGCGGCCCAAGGTGAACAGGGGGCGTCGAAAGGGGGCGAGGGCGGCGATTAATTCTGCCCAGTCCGCGACTTCGCGCCAGTCATCGTCCGGACCCGCCTGCCACGCCGGTCGACGCAATGCCCAGCAGGGAACACCGGTCAGCTTTGACGCCGTGACAGCGTTCTGGCTCATCTGCGCAGCATAAGGGTGCGTCGCGTCCAGGATCAGATCGATGCCCGTTTGCTGTACGAAGTTTGCTAACCCTTCAGCGCCGCCGAACCCGCCCACACGGACTTCGCAGCGCAAGTCGGTGGGCACGCGACCCACGCCCGCCAGGCTGTAAACGTGCTGAGGCCCCAGCGTGCGAGCGATCGCCAGTGCGTCGGTCACGCCGCCGAGCAGCAGCACGCGTTTCATGGTGTGTGGTTTCAAACAAAACCTCCCGCGTGGCCGACGATCCCGCCCTGTCGGTCGATGGCAAAAACCTCCACCTGAACCTGCGCCGGCACCACACTTTGGGCGAAATTCAGCGCGTGCTGACAGACTGCATCACCTAGCGCGATGCCGACGGCGGAGGCCATGGCCAGCGCTTGCTGACTGGTGTTGGCCTCGCGAATGCTTTGCTGCAGCGTAGCGTCAGCGCCCACATCGGCCGCCCATCGCGCAAGTTGGTCCAGATCGATACTGGAGTGGCGGCTGTGCAGGTCCATGTGGCCGGCCGCCAGCTTGCTGATCTTGCCGAAACCGCCGCAGACACTGAGCCGCTCCACCGGGGTTTTACGCAGGTGCTTGAGCACAGCGCCCACAAAATCCCCCATCTCGATCAGCGCAATATCGGGGATCTGATACACACGACGCATCGTGTCTTCACTGGCGTTGCCGGTGCAGGCGGCGATGTGCTGGTAACCGTTGGTGCGCGCAACATCGATGCCCTGGTGGATCGACGCGATGTACGCTGCGCAGGAAAAGGGCCGGACGATGCCGCTGGTGCCCAGAATCGACAGCCCGCCGAGAATCCCCAGCCTCGGGTTCATGGTTTTCAATGCCAGCGCGCTGCCGTTTTCGACGCAGACCGTCACTTCAAACCCGCCGCCATAGCCGACCTCCCGGGCCAGTTGCATGAGGTGTTCGGCCATCATCCTGCGCGGCACCGGATTGATCGCCGGCTCGCCGACACCCAACACCAGACCCGGGCGGGTGACGGTGCCGACGCCTTCGCCCGCAACAAAACGTACGCCCGGCTCAGCGATCAGCCTGACCTGTGCAGACACCAGCGCGCCGTGGGTAACGTCGGGGTCATCCCCGGCATCCTTGAGCGTGCCGGCTTCGGCGCCGTTTGCAGTCAGGCGGCAGAATTCCAGGCGCATCTGCACGCACTTGCCTTTGGGCAGCGTGATTTCTATTGCATCGTTGGTTTCGCCGGCCAGCAGCAGGCGCGCGGCGGCAAGGGACGTCGCCGTGGCGCAGCTGCCAGTGGTCAAGCCGCTGCGCAACGGCGCGGGCTGTTCGGCGGTTTCGTCGCGCATCAGGGTTTGATCGCTTCGAGCAGGGTAATCGGCAGCGCCTGACGCCAGGTGTCGAACTCGCCCAGCGGCTTGGCATGGGCCAAGTGAATACGGGTCAGTTCTCCGCCGTATTGCTCGCGCCAGTTCACCAGCATCGCTTCGCTTTGCAGCGTGACGGCATTGGCGACCAGTCGCCCTCCGGGCCTCAGGTTCTGCCAGCAGGCGCGCAGCACACCTTCGCGGGTGACGCCGCCGCCGATGAAGATCGCGTCAGGTTGCTCAAGGCCCTCAAGCGCATCCGGCGCACGGCCGCGAATCAGCTGAAGGCCGGGCACGCCCAGCGCATCGCGGTTGAATTCGATCAAGTGCTGCCGGCCCTCATCGGCCTCGACCGCGATGGCGCGGCAGGTCGGGTGCGCGCGCATCCACTCGATGCCGATTGAGCCGCAGCCTGCGCCCACGTCCCACAGCAATTCACCGGGAACGGGCGCGAGACGGGCCAGCGTAATCGCGCGCACGTCGCGCTTGGTCAGCTGACCGTCATGCCGGAACGCCTCGTCAGGCAGACCGCCCAGTGGCGAGAGGCGCAGCGCATCGGGCTGTGCGCGGCATTCGATGGCGACCAGGTTCAGCGCCGCGATGCCCGTGGCATTCCACTCGCCGGCGGTGCCTTCGATCTGTCGCTCGGCGCTGCCGCCCAAGTGTTCGAGGACGATCATGCGGCTCGGGCCAAACCCGCGTTCGCGGAGCTGTGCCGCGATGGCCGCCGGGCTGGAACCGTCATTGCTCAGCACCAGCAGGCGCAGGCCGTGTTGCAGCTGGGCGTTCAATGCAGCAACCGGACGGGCGACGACCGACAGCGTGACCACGTCTTGCAACGCCCAGCCCAGACGGGCCGCCGCCAGCGAATAGGAAGACGGCGCGGGAATCACCCGCATCTCATCGAAGGGGACGTGTTTCGACAGGCTCGCGCCGACGCCGAACAACATAGGGTCGCCGCTGGCGAGTACGCAGACCGGGGCGCCGCGTTGCTCCAGCACCGGGCTCAGGGAAAACGGGCTCGGCCATGGGCGCTGCTCGGCCTGAATGCACGGCGGCAGCAATGCCAGCTGCCGCGCGCCGCCGAACACCTGCCGCGCCTGCAGCAGCGCGTGCCGAGCGTTTCGGCCCAGACCTTTATAGCCGTCCTCACCGATTCCCACGACTGTCAGCCACGGTGACATGAATTGCCCTCAACCCGATTGCGTGCAACAGGCCCGCCCGCTCGGCCTGTGAAAGTGGCCGGCATGATACCGCGCCGGCGGGCCCGGTTCGTATGGCTTTGTGAATCCGACAGAGCGTCTTTTCATGGCGACGGCCAAAGCAGGCATAATACGGCCCCTGTAACTTTTCGTTTCTCTACGCGTCCGCGCCGTTCGCACCAGGTGATCCATTGACCGAGCCGTTGTCCGCTCGCCCATCCGCTACGCCCATACGCCCCTCGGCTTGTCCGGGGTTGCTGCGTATCGTCCCGGCGCTGGACGGTGGCATCTGCCGGATCAAGCTGCCGGGCGGGGTGCTTTCAGCGGAACAGGCGTTGGCGGTGGCAGACGCCGCCGAGCGGTTCGCCGGCGGCGTGATCGAGGCGACCAATCGCGGCAATCTGCAGATTCGTGGCATTGGTGCTGACCATGACGGGCTGATTGCCAGCCTGCTTGGCGCCGGACTGGGGCCAAGCAACCCGGCCAGCGACGACGTACGCAACCTGATGCTCAGCCCGACCGCAGGACTCGATCCGCAGCAGCTGCTCGACGTGCGTCCGCTGGCCGGGCAGATTCTGCATTCCCTCGAGCACCACCCGCGTTTCCATGAGCTGTCGCCCAAATTCGCGCTGTCCTTGGACGGTGGCGAGGGACTGGCGATGCTTGAGCATCCCCATGATCTCTGGCTGTCTGCAGTGC
Organism: Pseudomonas sp. NPDC078416; assembly: GCF_050268485.1. Lineage (NCBI taxonomy): Bacteria > Pseudomonadati > Pseudomonadota > Gammaproteobacteria > Pseudomonadales > Pseudomonadaceae > Pseudomonas > Pseudomonas sp. NPDC078416. The sequence continues at coordinate 652,358 of NZ_JBNNGV010000001.1, forward strand.
AGGTCGATGGCCGGACGCTGCTCGGATTCGGGCTGGCAGGTTGTCCGGCCAGTGATTCGCCAGTGGCAGCCATTGCGCCGGAAGCGGCGCACGCGCTGGTCGTTGCGGTGCTGGAAACCTTTCTGGATCTCGCTCGCCCCGAACAGACGCGCATGCGTGATCTGTTGAAAGATATGCCCGTCGCCCGATTCCTCGAACACGTCGCCGCGCGTTTGCCGCAGCCATTCGTGGTTGATCAAAAAGTAACCGAGTGGCGGCGCGAGCCGATCCGGTCTTTTGCGCATATCGGCACGTACTCCCAGGCAACGGCCGGCGTCGTGGCCGTGGGCGCGGGCGTGCCGTTGGGGCGTTTGCGGCCGTCCATGTTGCGTGAAGCCGGCCGATTGGCGACTGCGTTTGGCGACGGCCAGCTGTGCATGACCCCGTGGCAAAGCGTGATGCTGCGCAATGTCCCGGCAGACAAGTCGGCGGTCGTGATGGAGGGCCTGGGGCAGGCGGGCTTGCTCGTCGATGCCGCTCAATCCCTGTCGAAGATTGTCGCTTGCACCGGCTCCGCAGCCTGCGCTAAAGGGCTGGCCGACACCAAGGCCGACGGGCTGCTTCTGGCCGCACTGTTGCAAGAAAACGCCATCAGTCGCGCGGTGCACCTGACCGGCTGCACGCGTTCGTGCGCTGCTGCGCACATGATGCCGGTGACCTTGCTGGCAGCGTCGCCCGGTCGTTACGACCTTTATTTTCGTCATGCAGAAATGTCCGGATTCGGCGATCTGCATGCACGTGACCTCACTATTGAAGCAGTCAGCGCGTTACTGAACGCCGACTCACGGAGCAACACCGATGATTGATTACATCCGCGACGGCCAGGAGATCTACCGCAACTCCTTCGCGATCATTCGTGCCGAAGCCCGGCTCGATTCCATCCCGGCCGACCTGGAAAAACTCGCCGTACGGGTGATTCATGCCTGCGGCATGGTCGATGCGGTCGAGGGCCTGCGCTTTTCGCCGGGCGCGGGCACGGCAGGTCGCCGCGCGCTGGCGGCCGGTGCACCGATCCTGTGTGACGCGCACATGGTCGCCGAAGGGGTTACGCGCACGCGCCTGCCCGCCAATAATCAGGTGATCTGCACCCTGAAGAACGAGCGTGTGCCCGAGATGGCGCGGGAGCTGGGCAACACCCGCTCGGCCGCAGCGCTGGAGCTGTGGCGCCCGCATCTGGAAGGGGCGGTCGTGGTGATCGGCAACGCGCCCACCGCGCTGTTCTATCTGCTGGAAATGCTCGACGCCGGTGCGCCGAAACCCGCGCTGATCCTGGGTTTCCCGGTGGGCTTTGTCGGCGCCGCTGAATCCAAGGACATGCTCGCTGCCGACAGTCGCGGCGTGCCTTACGTGATCATGCAGGGCCGTCGCGGCGGCAGCGCCATGGCGGCGGCGGCGGTCAACTCACTCGCCACGGAGATCGAATGATGGCACCACGCGGTCGACTGATTGGCCTGGGCGTGGGGCCGGGTGATCCGGAACTCATTACCGTCAAGGCGCTGCGCCTGCTGCGCGAGTCGCCGGTGGTCGCGTACTTCGTCGCCAAGGGCAAGAAGGGCAACGCGTTCGGCATCATTGAAGGCCATTTGCAGCAGGCTCAAACCCTGATGCCGCTGGTGTACCCGGTGACCACGGAGGCTTTGCCCGTTCACCTGTCTTACGAGCAAGTGATCAGCGATTTCTACGACCGCAGCAGCGCCGATGTGGCGGCGCACCTGGACGCGGGACGCGATGTGGCGGTGATCTGCGAAGGCGACCCGATGTTCTATGGGTCCTACATGTACCTCCACGATCGTCTGGCCGATCGCTACGAAGCCGAAGTGATTCCCGGCGTCTGTTCGATGCTCGGCGGCGCTTCGGTATTGGGTGCGCCGCTGGTGTACCGCAATCAGAGCCTGTCGGTGCTGTCCGGCGTGTTGTCCGCCGAGGAACTCAAGCGCAAGCTTGAAGACGCCGACGCTGCGGTGATCATGAAGCTGGGGCGCAACCTCCCGAAAGTGCGTCAGGTGCTGGTGGAAACCGGTCTGGCAGAGCGTGCGCTGTACGTCGAGCGCGCGACCATGGCCAACCAGAAGATCGTGCCGCTGGCCGAGGTCGACCCGATGTCGTCGCCGTATTTCTCGCTGATCATTGTCCCCGGCGAACGGTGGCAAGGCTGATGGGCACAACCAACATCAAGGCCCCGGCGATTGTCATTCTCGGCAAAGGCGCGCTGACGACGGCGCGACGCATTCAGCAGCGGTACCCCCAAGCGCTGATTTACGGGCTGGCCGAACGTGTCGATGACGTCGACCGCAGCTATTCGGAATTTGGTGCGACGCTGCGCCGGCTGTATCAGCAAGACACGCCGATCATCGCGCTGTGCGCAGCGGGTATCGTCATCCGCACGCTGGCGCCGGTGTTGCTGGAGAAGGGCGTGGAGCCGCCGGTCCTGGCTGTCGCTGAAGATGGCAGCGCAGTCGTGCCGCTGCTGGGCGGACTGGGCGGCGTCAACGTCATGGCCCGGGAAATCGCGGCCGCGCTGAACACCGCAGCGGCCATCACCACCAGCGGTGAGCTGCGATTCGGCACCTGCCTGCTTAATCCTCCCGCCGGCTATGCACTGGGCGATCTAGAGCTGGGCAAGCGCTTCGTCAGCGACTTGCTGTCGGGTGAAAGCGTGCGCGTCGAGGGCGCGGCGCCGTGGTTGGCTCAGGCGCAGTTGCCTGAAGATGATCAGGCGCAGTTGGCGATTCACGTCGGTTACGCCGAGCGCGAGCCCAGCGATCACGAGCTGCTGATCTATCCGCGCAATGTGCTGGTAGCGCTAAGCGGAGATCTGCCTGATCCCGCCGAGGCGGTAAAAAACGCGCTCCACGACTCGCGCATTGCCGTGCAGGCGCTGGGCTGTTTACTGGCCAGCAAAGCCGAGATGGCCAATCCTGCGCTGCACGCTGCAGCCGAAGCGCTGAGCGTACCGTTGCGTTTTACCGCCGCCGGTACGCCCGCCGAAATGACCCAGCAGGTATTGCCGCAACTGTTGCCACCGCTGACGCCAGCGGCGGGCGTTGCCATCGCTGTCGCGCCACAGCCTTTGGATGTTCCACAGATCGGCTGTGGACGTGGGCGGCTGGCAGTCATCGGCCTCGGCCCGGGCGCAACCGACTTCATGATCCCCGCCGTAAAAGCCGAGCTGGCGCGCGCCAACGATGTACTCGGCTATGAAACTTACGTGCGCATGGCCGGGCCTTTCCGCGCCGACCAAGTGCTGCACTGCACCGACAACCGTGAAGAAATGCTGCGCGCCCGCCATGCGTTCGAGCTGGCCACTGAAGGGCGCTCGGTGGTGGTGGTTTCCTCGGGTGATCCCGGCGTTTTTGCCATGGCCGCTGCGGTGCTGGAAGCGCTGCATGAGTCGGACAACCCCGACTGGCACCGGGTGGACTTGCACATACTGCCGGGCGTGTCGGCGTCGCTGGCAACCGCGGCGCTGGCGGGGGCGCCGTTGGGTCACGACTTCTGCGTGATGTCCCTGTCGGACAACCTCAAGCCCTGGGAGATCATCGAGAAGCGCCTCGATCTCGCCTGTCAGGCCGATCTGGCCCTGGCGTTCTACAACCCGATTTCGCGCTCCCGGCCCTGGCAGTTGGGGCGCGCGCTGGAAATCGTACGGCAGCATCGCGGCGCGGAAACCCCGGTGACCCTGGGGCGGGATGTGGGTCGGCCCGCGCAGACGTTGCGGGTCCTTACCCTCGGCGAGCTGACGCCGGAGCACGTCGACATGCGCACCATGGTGTTGGTGGGGTCGTCGTTGACCTGCGTGTTCCCGCGCGCCAATGGGCAGTCGTGGGTCTACACACCGCGCTGGTATGGCGCCAAGCCGGCGTGAGCGACTCTGCGGTTTGCGCTGTGGGATCGGTCTTATAGGTGACGCAGCCGTGTCTGCGAGTAGACGGCGACACCGGGTCATTGCCCGGCGGAAAACGTCAGGTGGCGGCCGACACCAGCTGTCGTCTACTTCCGTTGTCATGGGCGGCGGTTCTCGCAACCCACTGCTTTCCCTCAAGTTTGCGTCTCCCCCGTTCCGGGGAGTGCGCTGCCGTTCTGTAGGAATGCTTGCTCAAACGTGGCCCCGAGGTGTCCAGCCCCTCGGGTGGCACACTTCCAAATGTTCGTTAATCTCGGAGGTGTCCACGACGGACTCAACCCCTCAGTTAAAGGATTAACGAATGAAGCATGAAACAAGCATGACTATCGCCGAGCGCAGTGCATTCATCGACAACTGCCAGCTGGCCGACTGCAGCCACTCAATGATCGAGCACGTATCGGCTATGAACGCCTCTGTGCCGCGCCTGCTGGAGCAACCGAGCCAGGCCGCAGTCGCCGGCGGCAACCTGCTGGCCTTCGCTGAAGGCGTGTCGCGGCAGAACAAAGAAGACGTCATGGACTCTCTCCTCTTCGCCACGCTGGCCGCCAACAAAGATTTCAATCCGGAGACCCGGAGTCAGGATTGGTACGGCAGGTTCAACCAGGCGCTGGCGACGATGGGATGGATTTCGACCAACTGGAGCTACTCCCGTTATCGCTCTAGCCATCAACGCTTCAGCATGGAGCAGGCCGGGCTGGAAATTCTCGGTTCCGCCATTGCGGCCGCCGCGCTGCCCGGACCTGCCTCTCTCGCCATGCTGAAAGTCGCCGCTGACGCCGTTGAAGCGCTGAAGGCCAAGGACAAGCCGCTGCGCATGTTCGAGCGTCAGACCAAGACCCATAAAGGCGCGAACTTCCGCATCGGCGCCTGCATGGAGTCCGCCGACGGCACGGTCAATCTGGCCATGGGCGCGGTCAACTTCTCCGCCGATTCGGCCGTCAACAACGTGCTGTTCTGGGAATGGAACAGTACCGACGTCGAGACTTTCCGCGGCGAGGACCACTTGGTGCTGAACTCGCGGATTTACGCATCGGTGCGCAAACGGATCCAGCAGCGCCTGAGCAAAAGCGCTGAATCGGCGATCGATGAATTCGACATCTGAACGCTAGAGAGGGGGCGCGCGTCGCCTCCTCTCCCATGGAGATGTGCCATGCATCAGGGAATGATCGAAGCGCAAGTCAGCGCCGGCTGCGTGTTGTTCACGCACAGCGGCTGCTCGGCACAGCGCAAAAGCGACGCTGCCGACTGCGTTCTGTACATGCAGCTGGCGGCAACAAAAAAACACCCTCGCTTCACGGCCACTTCGGCCTGGAACGACACCTGGCTGGCAGCGTTCAACCGCTTCGGCTGGGCGCTGAAAACCCACGAGACATTAGCTTGTCCCTCCGCTGAGTTAGGGCCCGGCTCAGTCTGGGCATGGCTCAAGAAGACCCTGCCGGCTTTCATCCCGGCTGACCTGGTATTTGCGGCAGAGTCCAGCGCCTGGCAGTCGTTGTTGAGTTACCCGGATCAGCCTGCCATCGAGCGCTTTGCAAGTGAGGCGCTCGAGCCGGTTACCGTCGGAATTCCGCGCGAAGCGCAAGACGGCCAGAATGTGGTGCTGCAACTGGGGTTCCTTGACGCCAACGGCGAGCTGTCGATGGTCCTCATGACCTTCACCCACGGTTCGTTGCTGAAACACGACTTTCTGTTCGAACCCCTGCAACCGGCGAATATCATCAGCAATGTCGAGCTGAGGTTCTACTCGCTGCGGCTGATGGACCTGGTGTACTCGCCGTTGCGGTCCAAAATCAGCCAGGCGCTGGAAGATCGACGATCAGTGCTGGTCTGTGCGCTGAAGGAGGCGGGTGATGTCCACTGACGAGAGCGTGCTACAGGGCCGAAATTTTGTATCGTTTGCGCCCGGCATTTCCGCGCAGCTGCGCGCCGACATCCTCGACTGTTTGCTCTACGCGCAGTTATCCGCAGACCAGAGGTACGATCGGCACCGCAGCTGGAAGCCCTGGATAGAAAAGTACCAGCACGTCATCCACCAAAAAGGCGGCAGGCTGACCGGCAGCATTGATCCCGGGATGGTCACGATCAGGCGTTTGCGGGATTTGCGTTATCTCCCCGCCAGCGCTTTCGGCAGAGCAACGTCGCCGGAGCTGCACGCATTGATGGCGGGGTCCCTGCAGGCGTTAATGGGCAGCGAACATGCCAATACGTTCTTCAGTTCCTGGTTTTCCTCGGGTCAGTCCGAGAGCTTCCAGGTGGTGCCGTGCAGGGCGAGCGTTACCGGGGCGGTGGATGTGCTGGTGTGCGGACTGCAGATGACCACGCGTTCGGTGAAACCGGGGCTGTTGTTCTGGGACACGCTGTCCGGCGACATGATCGTGCGTACCAACGGTGCGTCATTTTCACTCACCGAACAGAGCTATGCGCCGCACCGGGAGAAGATCAGTCGCGACCTGACCGACGCCGCGAAAAAGGCCATTGCCGAGCTGTAGCGTGCGTCGTCAGGTCAGCAGATAGCCCTTGATGCCGGTGAAAATGATCTGTGCTGCCAGGGCGCAAACGAACAATCCCATCAGCCGGCTGACAATCTGCAGGCCTTGATCGCCGAGAATCCGCTCGATGCTGTTGGAAAGATAAAGAATCACGCCCACCGTCAGGCTGGCCAGCGCGATGCTGACGATGGCGGTGAGTTTATCGTCCCAGTGCGGCTGGCTGATGCCCATGACCAGCAGCGCGCCAATGGTGCCGGGGCCGACGGTGATGGGGATGGTCAGCGGCACGATTGCAACGTCCTGCTGAACGTTGTCGGTCTGCACGCCGGATTTGCCCTGGGCCATGGCCAGGGCGGAGATGAACAGCACACTGCCGGCGCCGATTCTGAAAGCGTCGGCGGTGATGCCGAAGACCCCGAAAATCACCCGCCCGAACAGGTACAGCAGTACGCTGGAAACCAGCGTCGCGAAGGCAATCTTCCACGCCAGGCGTCGGCGTTCCTTGCGCGAGTAACCGCGGCTCAGGGAAATAAAACAGGACAGGACGAAGAACGGGCTATAGAGCACCAGCATCTTCAGATAAACGCTGAACAGCACGTGAAGCATGGTTTGAGCTCATGGCAGCGGACTGGGACGGCGCCAAGTCTATCAGCCCGTCACGGCGACCTGGCGGTCAGTTTTGCTCGTAACGGTCTTCGCCACGGGTGGCGCGGTTTGCGTCGTCCCGGGCACGTTGCTCTACCCAGTACTCGACCAACTCGCGTAACTGCGACAGCTCCACCGGCTTGGACATGTGGCCGTCCATCCCGGACTGGCGCGCGCGATCCTTGTGCTCCGCCAGAATGTGCGCGGTCAACGCCACCACAGGGGTGCGAATGCGCTGGTTGCCGGTTTCCCAGGCGCGGAACTGCTGCGTCGCCGAGAACCCGTCGAGGATCGGCATTTCGCAGTCCATCAGGACCAGGTCATAGCGCCGGGTCTTCATCGCCAGCAGCGCCTCTTCGCCATTGCTGGCGGTGTCCGGCTGCAGGTTGAGCTTGCCGAGCATGCCGCGAATGACCTTGGTGGAAATGCTGTTGTCTTCGGCGACCAGAATGCGGAAGTCACTGGGCACGTCGATGTCGTCGATCAGCCCGGGCACTGCGGAGAAGGGCGCATGGCCTTTGTTGCGTTGATTGAGCTCGTCCGCCAGCGTGGTCTTCAGCGTGTACCCGGCGACCGGTTTGGCGAGGATGCGTTTGACCCCGGCATTGCGCGCGATAACCTTGCTCGGCGCGTTGCTGATGCCCGTGAGCATGATCAACAGAATGTCGTGGTTCAGGCTGGGGTCTTCCTTGATCTTGGCCGCCAGTTGCATGCCGGTCATGCCGGGCATGTTCTGGTCGAGCAAGACGATGTCGAAGTAGTCGCGCAAGTGAGCTTTTGTACGCAGCAGCGCCAGCGCCTCTTTGCCCGATGGCACGGCGCTGACATTGAGCCCCCAGGCGCTGCATTGCTGGACCAGCACCTTGCGGCAGGTGTCGTTGTCGTCGACCACCAGAACCCGCGCGCCTTTGAGCGGGCTGTCCAGATCGGCGGGCGGCTGCTCCAGTCGTTCGGCATCAAGGGGCAGACTCAGCCACAGCGTGCTGCCCTGATTGGTGCCGCTCTGGATACCGAACTCGCCGTTCATCAACAGGATCAGCTGCCGGGCGATGACCAGCCCCAGGTGACCGCCGACCTTACTGGCAGCCAGGAAATTCTTGCTGTGCAGTTCGGCGTGCAGCAGCGCGTCGCGTTCCTTGGGCGTCAGCGGCGTGCCACTGTCCTGCACGGCGATGCGCAGTCGTGGTTTGCCGCCGCGGGAGTCGAGGGCGACGACCAACAAGATCTCGCCCTCGTCGGTCTTCTTTAAGGCGTTCTCCAGCAGGCTGAGCAACGTCTGCCGCAGGCGTGTCGGGTCGCCGCTGATGACGCGCGGCACCTGGGGCTGAATGAAGCTGATCAGCTCGACACTTTGCTGCTCGGCCTTGGCGCGGAAGATGCTCAGGCAGTCCTCGATCATCGCGTTGAGATCGAACTGCACATCGTCCAGCTCGATCTGCCCGGACTCCAGCTTGGTGATGTCGAGGATTTCATTGATCAGAGTGAGCAGTTCGTTGCCGGCGCTGTGAATGGTCTGCACATAATCGCGCTGCTTGACCGACAGCGGCGTGCCCAGCAGCAGCTCGGTCATCCCCAGAACGCCGTTCATGGGGGTGCGGATCTCGTGGCTGATCTTCGCCAGAAACTCGGCCTTGGCGTTGATCTCTGCCGTGCTCGCCGCCAGTTCACGGCTGATGCTGAAGTTGTCTTCTGTGATGCTGCGATGACGCTCGCTGAGGGCGATGCTCATCAGCAGGCCGCACAGGCAAAACACCGCCAGCACCCCGATGATCAGCGTCTGCGCGGGAATGCTCGTCAGCCAGAGCATGGCCGGCAGCACCACCAGATTGCCGAGGTTGAACGCGATCATGGCGATCACGAACGGCCGGGCAGGGGAGTAACCCTTCTGCAGGTGGTAGATCGACACCAGGGTGATGCTGACCGTGGTCAATGCCACGAGCAGGAATGTCATGATGTTCAGCGGCAGCGTTTCGACGAACAGCACCAGCAACGCGCCAAAGCCGACCACCAGCAGCACGCCCATCAGCAGCCGGTCGAGCATCTCGACACCGCGCTGAATGAAGAAACAGTACGTGTACATTAGCCCCGTCGCGGCCGCGAGGAGCAGGGCGAGGTGAGCGCTTGGCGTCTGCTCCAGGTGCCAGCGCGGCAGCCACGGCGCCTGAAGGTTGAGCAGCAACAGCGCGCTCAACCCCAGAAACGCCTCGCACGCCGCCAGCCACAAGCTGCTGACCGAGCGGGACTGGGCGAAGCGCGTAAGGTTCTGCACGATCAGCATGGCCAGCGAACCGAAGAACAGACCGAACAGCAGCGGTCGGCGCTCGTCGGCGGCACTGGCGACCGCTGACTGCAGCGTGATGTTCGGGCGCAGTTCCTGCTCGGACTTGAGGCGCAGATACAGGTCGAGCGGCTTGTCGCTCTGGGGCACCGGCAGCAGGAAGTCCAGTGACGGCAGGGGTTGGGCTTCCCGTGGCACCCGGTTACCGGAGCGCGAATGATCGATCAGGCTGTCGCCGTCGAGCACGTACATATCGACCGTCGCCAGGTCGGGGGCGAAGATCCGCACCAGCTGTTCATGGGTGGTCGGGGGCAGGCGGTAGTGCAGCCACAGTGCTGCGTCGCGGTTGGTCGCGCGCACCTTGTCGAGTTCGACCGGGCTGAATTGGGACTCGTAGTGGGGGGAGCGAATGTCGCTGAGGTTCAGGTTCGCCTGATCGTCGACAAGGGTTGACCAGCCTGCACTGACCTCGGCGTTGGCCGAGGATATACAGAGCAGGGTCAGCAACGTGACGGTCAAACGAGTGGCAATCCTGAGCCAGCGCACGGCGAAATCCCTTCGTGAATGAAGCCTGTTAACTCTGGGGCACCGGATGACCGATCAGCGACTCAACGAGGAGTCGCCGATCGGGCCGAGGCTCACGCCAGATCTTCGCCGCGTTCCCGGGCAATGGCGCGATAGCCAATGTCCTTGCGGTAGAAACAACCTTTCCAGTCAATCTTTGCAGCCAGTTCGTACGCTTGTTTCTGCGCATCCCCAACAGTATCGCCCAGGGCTGTCGCGCACAGCACGCGGCCACCGGAAGTCACGATGCGGCCGTCCTGCAGCGCGGTGCCCGCGTGAAACACTTTACCCGGCAACGCGGCCGCAGCGTCCAGGCCTTGAATCTCGTCGCCCTTGGCGTAGTCGGCCGGGTAACCGCCGGCGGCCAGCACGATGCCCAGACTCGGGCGCGGGTCCCACTGAGCATCCACCGTATCCAGCGTTTGCGCCAGAGCGGCTTCGACCAGCGACACCAGGCTCGACTGCAGACGCAGCATGACCGGCTGGGTTTCCGGATCGCCAAAGCGGCAGTTGAATTCGATGACCTTCGGGTTGCCGGCCTTGTCGATCATCAGACCAGCATAGAGGAAACCGGTGTAAATGTTGCCCTCGGCGGCCATGCCCCTGACGGTCGGCCATATGACCTGATCCATCACGCGCTGGTGAACCTCGGCGGTAACCACCGGGGCCGGGGAATACGCACCCATGCCGCCGGTGTTCGGGCCGCTGTCGCCGTCGCCGACGCGTTTGTGGTCCTGGCTGGTGGCCATGGGCAGCACGTTCTTGCCGTCGACCATGACGATGAAGCTGGCTTCTTCGCCGTCGAGGAATTCCTCGATCACCACGCGCGAACCGGCGTCGCCGAAGGCATTGCCGGCCAGCATGTCACGCACGGCGTCTTCCGCTTCGGCGAGGGTCATGGCGACGATCACGCCTTTGCCCGCCGCCAGGCCGTCGGCCTTGATGACGATTGGCGCGCCCTTTTCTTGCAGGTACGCCAACGCCGGTTCGATTTCGGTGAAATTCTGGTAGTCGGCAGAGGGAATGTTGTGGCGCGCCAGGAAATCCTTGGTGAATGCCTTGGAGCCTTCCAGCTGTGCGGCGCCCCTGGTCGGGCCGAAGCACTTCAGGCCGCGAGCGCGGAACAGGTCGACGACACCGGCCACCAGCGGCACTTCCGGACCGACGATGGTCAGCGCGACGTTCTTCTCGGCGAAGTCGGCCAGTTGCTCCAGCGCCAGCACGTCGATGGCGACGTTTTCGCATTTGGCTTCAGTGGCAGTGCCGGCATTGCCGGGGGCAACGAAGACTTTCTCGACACGAGCGTCCTGCGCGACCTTCCAGGCCAGAGCGTGTTCACGGCCACCGCTGCCAATGATTAAAACATTCATTTCCAAAACCTCAATAACGCTGAATCTATGGGGCTGATCGTTCCCATGCTTCGCGTGGGAATGCCTTGGTGGACGCTCTGCGTCCAGGGGACGCGGAGCGTCCCTGGCTGCGTGCCCACGCAGAGCGTGGGTACGATCAACAGCGTAAACCGTATCAGTGACGGAAATGGCGCATGCCGGTGAATACCATCGCGATACCCGCTTCGTCCGCTGCCGCAATCACTTCGGCGTCACGCATCGAGCCGCCTGGCTGGATCACTGCCGTGATGCCGACCTTGGCAGCGTTGTCGATGCCGTCGCGGAACGGGAAGAACGCATCGGAGGCCATGACCGCGCCCTGCACCTGCAAGCCGGCGTGTTCGGCCTTGATCGCAGCAATGCGGGCGGAGTTCACGCGGCTCATCTGGCCTGCGCCGACGCCGATGGTCTGGCGGTTCTTGGCGTAGACGATGGCGTTGGATTTCACGTACTTGGCGACTTTCCAGGCGAAGATCAGGTCGTGGATCTCTTGCTCGGTCGGCGCGCGCTGGGTGACCACTTTCAGGTCGTCGGCGCCGATCATGCCGATGTCACGGCTCTGTACCAGCAAGCCCCCGTTGACCCGTTTGTAATCCCAGGCCGGCGCGCGTTCTGCGTCCCACTGGCCGCTGGTCAACAGGCGCACGTTGGCTTTACTGGCAATGATGGCCTGAGCGTCGGCGCTGACGCTCGGGGCGATGATCACTTCGACGAACTGACGCTCGACGATGGCCTTGGCCGTCTCGGCATCCAGTTCACGGTTGAAGGCGATGATGCCGCCGAACGCCGATTCGCTGTCGGTGGCATAGGCCAGCTCGTAGGCCTGACGAATGCCGCCTTCTGTATCCAGGCTTACCGCCACGCCGCACGGGTTGGCGTGCTTGACGATGACGCAGGCGGGTTTGACGAAGCTCTTCACGCACTCAAGCGCCGCATCGGTATCGGCCACATTATTGTAGGAAAGCTCTTTGCCTTGCAGCTGGGTCGCGGTGGCAATGCCGACTTCGGCAGGCTTGGCCTCGACGTAGAACGCTGCGCTCTGGTGCGGGTTCTCGCCGTAGCGCATTTCCTGCGCCTTGACGAACTGAGCGTTGAAGGTGCGCGGGAATTCGCTGCGGCCTTCGGTGCTCAGGGTTTCAGCGGACTGGTCAACGCTGCCCAGGTAGTTGGCGATCATGCCGTCGTAGGCCGCGGTGTGCTCGAAGGCCTTGAGCATCAGGTCGAAGCGCTGCGCGTAGGTCAGGCCGCCGGCCTCGAGGCTTTCCAGCACGTGCGCGTAGTCGCTGGCGTTGACGACGATGGCGACGTCTTTGTGGTTTTTAGCAGCGGAGCGAACCATGGTCGGGCCGCCGATATCGATGTTCTCGATGGCCGTCGGCAGATCGCAGCCCGGTTTGGAAACCGTGGCTTCGAACGGATACAGATTCACGGCCACCAGATCGATCGGCTTGATGCCGTGTTCGTTCATGATGGCGTCGTCGATGCCGCGACGGCCCAGGATGCCGCCGTGGATTTTCGGGTGCAGGGTTTTGACCCGGCCATCCATCATTTCCGCGAAGCCGGTGTAGTCGGCGACTTCTACCGCGGCAACGCCGTTGTCCTTGAGCAGCTTGAACGTACCGCCAGTGGAGAGGATCTCGACACCGAGGGCTTGGAGTTCACGCGCGAATTCAAGAATACCGGTCTTGTCGGATACGCTGATCAAGGCGCGGCGGATCGGCAGGCGGGTCGTCTGGTCGGTCATCTCAACTTCCATCAAAAGCAAAAGAATTTTGCAAAAAAAACGACCGCATTGAAGTGAGGTCGCTTGTTTTTCGGATGCTTACAGCAGGTCGTACTGCTTGAGTTTCTTGCGCAGGGTGCCGCGATTCAGCCCCAGCAGTTCGGAGGCCTTGGTCTGGTTGCCCTTGACGTAGTTCATCACGCACTCGAGCAACGGCGCCTCGACTTCCGAGAGCACCAGGTTGTAGACATCAGTGACGGCCGCACCTTCCAGATGAGCGAAGTAGTTGTGCAACGCCTTCTCGACGCTTCCGCGCAGGGTTTGACCCTCTTCGCTCGGCGTATTGAGGTGTTGTTTCAAATTGACGTTGTCGCTCACGGGTGTTGTTCCACTCACTAAAGTCTCAGTCATCATCGTCATGCGGCCACCTCTTCTTCGTTCCCTGCTGGGCGGGATTTATCGCGCTGGGAAAAGAACTCCCGAACGTTGGCGCACTGTGCTTCTGTATCGTCCAAACGGTTGAAAAGGGCGCGAAACTCCCTGGCGCCCGGCAACGTTGCGAGGTACCAGCCGACGTGTTTGCGAGCGATTCGCACGCCCATCACGTCGCCATAGAACGTGTGAAGCGCAGCCAGATGCTCTAGCAGAATGCGTTCCACTTCACCGACAGGCAGGCCCGGAAGTTTTTCCCCGGTCTGCAGGTAGTGTTCTATCTCGCGAAAAATCCATGGGCGCCCTTGAGCGGCCCGGCCTATCAACAGCCCGTCGGCGCCGGTCGCGTCGAGGACGTAGCGGGCCTTTTCCGGTGAATCGATGTCGCCGTTGGCAAATACCGGGATAGACACCGCCTGCTTGATGGCGGCGATGGTGTCGTACTCGGCTTCACCGGTATAGAGATCGGCACGGGTTCGCCCGTGCACCGCCAGCGCCTGAATGCCGGCTTGTTCGGCAATTCTGGCGACGGTCAGGCCATTTTTGTTCGCCCGGTCCCAGCCGGTGCGAATCTTCAGCGTGACCGGTACCTCGACTGCCGCGACCACTGCGTGCAGGATTTCGGTCACTAACTGTTCATCTTTCAACAGCGCGGAGCCGGCGGCCTTGTTGCAGACCTTTTTGGCCGGGCAACCCATGTTGATGTCGATGATCTGCGCGCCGAGTTCGACGTTGGCACGTGCTGCGTCCGCAAGCATCTGCGGGTCCCCGCCAGCGATCTGTACCGAGCGTGGCTCGGGATCGCCTTCGTGAATCATGCGCAACCGCGACTTGCGGCTGTTCCAGAGGCTCATGTCACTGGTGACCATTTCCGAGACCACCAGGCCTGCGCCGAGCTGGCGACAGAGTTGTCGGAAAGGCTGGTCGGTGACACCCGCCATCGGGGCGAGAATCAAGCCGTTTTGCAATGTGTAAGGGCCGATGCGTACCGCCGACATAGGGTGACCTGTTGTGGGGCCGAATCACGAGGTCTGGTCCGAAAAGTGCTTCAGCGCCAATTCAGACGGGACCCAGAGTATGAAAAAGGGTGGGCATGATACCCGCTCTCGATGACTGGATAAAGGCTGAATTGGATAAAATCTGAACAGTTGCGTTCTTAACGCGAACGGTTAGGTTTTGGCCGCTATTGTCATAAAAGTGTCGTCGGATTTCGGGCATCCCGTCTTGCGCAGGTGCCGCATTTCGGTGCGGACAAACCCGCCGAGCACCGGGTTTTACTCCGGCGAGCGAAAGCTCAGGCTGTAGTTCGCCGCCTTGGGGCCCGGGTCGAGGATGTCCAGCGCGATATGGATCGGCGTCTGTGGCGGCATTTCGTCCTTGCCTGCCAGCTCGCCGCTCAGGTACTCGCCCGGTTTGAATCGACGGCTGGCGATCAACTGACCCGTCGCATCGGCAAAGCGTAGTTCGAGCAGCGGGAAAGGCTGGGAAAAGGATGCGCGGTTATAGATGATCGCGTCGACGACCAGCGCGCCCTGAAATTCCGGGTGGCTACGCACGACGAGGTTGCTGCTCTTGAGCAGTTTGATATCGACCTTGGACGGGACCTTGCAGCCGAGTGCCGGGCACAGATCCTGGAAGAGGGGGCGGTACTGATCCTGTCGCGCCAGCTCCTCGAAGTGGTAGGCAATGTACTGGCCGGCCAGCGCGCCCAGCGCAATCAGGATCAACAGCATCCACAGCAGGCGCCGACCCCAGCGCGGTTTGGGTTTCTGCCAGGACAACTGCAGCGGGTCATCCGTCAGGTCGACCAGCGCTCTGTCCCGCAGGCCCGGTTCGTTGCGGCTGCCGCGTTTACTGTCGGCAGACGCACGCGGGACCTCATCGTCCTCATCATCGTGTCGGGCGCTGAGGCGATCCTGATCGTCGTGTGTGTCCAGGGCAGAGAAGCGTTCCGACGACGGCTGATCGTCAGCTTCAGATTCAGCTTGAGGCTTCAGGGTATGGGGGCGAGCGGGCTCGTCTTCCAGATCGTCGGGGGTCAGCGAGAATGACGGCTCGGTGCGATGACGTTCCTGCTGGTTGATCGGCTCGTCCAGCGGGCCTTCGTCTATCGTGTGGTCGGTATGCGCTTCGTGTTCCTCGACGACTTCGGCGCGCAGTTCGGGCAGCCGGTCGACATCGTCGTGACTCATGCCGTGGGCCCACGACTCCTGCGCGACATCAGGCTCGTCGCGTCGGGCGCTGAAGGATTCGACTTCGTCGTGGTCGCGCGCCTTGCTGACCCGCCCGAAGGACTCGGGTAGCTGAATCTCGCGCTGTTCGAGACGGGCCAATTCCACGTCGAGATCGTCCAGATCCAGGCTGTCCAGATCGACTTCACGCTCTTCACGCTTGACCGGCAGCGGCGCTGGCTGGCTCACGACGAGTGACTGCGGGGCAAGGACCTCCGGCTTTTTCTCAACGCTTTCGACGTTTGGCGCGTAGGGCACCGGCGTTTCCGGGGTTGTCCCGCCGCGTTGTTCCAGCAGCTGTTTCGCGGCGTTGAACACCTGCAGGCATGAGCCACAGCGCACCATGCCTCGGGCCACGCTCAACTGAGCGTGACTGACGCGGAAACTGGTCTGGCAATGCGGGCACTGAGTGACGAAACTGTCGGTCATGCGGGTATCCGGGGTTAAAGAGCGCCTGATGGTTGGATCTTAGGGCAACTGGCTGTCAGCGGCGACGACCGGTGATCCGTACCCAGCCCTCGCGGTTGGCGATCGTGTCCAGCTCGAAGGTATCAGCGTAGGCGGCAGCGACTTCATCGCCTTGCTCGGCAAGGATGCCGGACAGCGCCAGACGGCCACCGGGTTTGACCAGGCTTGCCAACTGCGGCGCCAGAGAAACCAGCGGGCCCGCGAGGATATTGGCCACCAGTACGTCGGCCGGCACCTGGGGCAGGTCTTCGGGCAAGTACAACGGGAATTTCTCGGCCGGGACGTTGTTGCGGCCGGCGTTGTCGCGGGACGCCTCAAGGGCCTGGACATCGATGTCGGTGCCGACGGCCTGTTCAGCACCCAGCAACAGCGCGGCGATGGCGAGGATGCCGGAGCCGCAGCCGAAATCCAGCACATTGCAGCCGGCGAGGTCCTGGCCGTCGAGCCACTCAAGGCACAGCGCGGTGGTCGGGTGGGTACCCGTGCCGAACGCCAGGCCCGGGTCGAGCAACAGATTGACCGCATCGGGCTGCGGCGCGGCGTGCCAGCTCGGCACGATCCACAGCCGCTGGCCGAAGCGCATCGGATTGAAGTTGTCCATCCAGCTGCGTTCCCAGTCCTGATCTTCGATCACTTCATGGGTGTGTTCCGGCAGCTCGGCGTCGGTGAGCAATCTCAGGTGCGCGAGCACGTGATCGGCATCGGTGTCGGCTTCGAACAGCGCCAGCAGGTGCGTGTGCGACCACAGTGGCGTGGTGTTCAGCTCTGGCTCGAAGATCGGCTGGTCTTCAGCGTCCATGAACGTCACCGATACGGCGCCGACTTCGAGCAGGGCGTCTTCGTAGGCTTCGGCTTGTTCTGGGCTAATGGCGAGACGGACTTGCAGCCAAGGCATGGCGGATGACCTTCGAGTTGAAAAATTGAAAGGCGGCCGACGGCCACGAAAGACCGGGAAGTTTACGGGGTTCGCGGGCAAACAACAAAGCGGGTGTGGCAGTGACGCGGTCCCACTAAAAACAACAAAGCCGCTCGAGGGCGGCTTTGTTGGTCTGCAGCACGTTACTGGCGGATCAATGCTTTTCAGCGGCCAGCTTGTGTTCCAGGTAGTGGATATTGACGCCGCCTTCGCAGAAGCCTTCATCGCGGGTCAGATCACGGTGCAGCGGGATGTTGGTCTTGATCCCGTCGACCACGATTTCATCCAGGGCGTTACGCATGCGCGCCATGGCTTCGTCGCGGGTTGCGCCCCAGGTGATCAGCTTGCCGATCAACGAGTCGTAGTTGGACGGAACCTTGTAGCCGCTGTACAGGTGCGAATCCACACGCACGCCGTTACCGCCTGGCGCGTGGAAATGCTTGACCAGGCCCGGGCTCGGGACGAAGGTCTTCGGATCTTCGGCGTTGATCCGGCACTCCAGCGAATGCCCGTGAATGACGACGTCATCCTGGGTAAACGACAGCTTGTTGCCGGCGGCGATGCTGAGCATCTCCTTGACGATGTCGATACCGGTGACCATCTCCGAAACCGGGTGCTCCACCTGAACACGGGTGTTCATTTCGATGAAGTAGAAACGGCCGTTCTCGTACAGGAACTCGAACGTGCCGGCGCCACGATAGCCAATGTCGATGCAGGCTTTGACACAGGCCGCGAACACGTCCTTGCGGGCTTGTTCGTCGATGAAGGGTGCCGGTGCTTCTTCCAGAACCTTCTGGTGGCGGCGCTGCAGGGAGCAATCACGATCGCCCAGATGAATTGCCTGGCCCTGACCGTCGGAAATCACCTGCACTTCCACGTGGCGTGGGTTGGTCAGGTACTTCTCCAGGTACACCATCGGGTTGCTGAACCAGGCAGCCGCTTCGGCGCGGGTCTGCTTGGCCGCTTCGATCAGGTCTTCTTCCTTGTGCACTACGCGCATGCCGCGACCACCGCCGCCGCCAGCGGCCTTGATGATCACCGGATAACCGACTTCACGGCCGATGCGCAACGCGGTTTCTTCGTCTTCCGGCAACGGGCCGTCGGAACCGGGAACGGTTGGCACCTTGGCGAGCTTCATGGCGTCCTTGGCGGACACCTTGTCGCCCATCAGGCGAATGGTTTCGGCTTTTGGGCCAATGAACGCGAAGCCGGATTTCTCGACCTGCTCGGCAAAGTCTGCGTTTTCCGCGAGGAAACCGTAGCCCGGGTGAATCGCCGTGGCGCCGGTCAGCTCAGCAGCCGAAATAATGGCCGGAATGTTCAGGTACGACAGATTGGCTGGCGCCGGGCCGATACAGACGGTTTCGTCTGCCAGGCCAAGGTGCATCAGCTCACGGTCTGCCGTGGAATGGACCGCGACGGTCTTGATGCCCAGTTCTTTACAGGCACGCAAGATGCGCAAGGCGATTTCGCCGCGGTTGGCGATCAGGACTTTTTCCAACATCGCAGGCTCTCCCCGGTTCAAACGATGGTGAACAGCGGCTGGTCATACTCAACCGGCTGACCGTTTTCTACCAGGATGGATTCGATCGTGCCGCTGACTTCGGCTTCGATGTGGTTCATCATTTTCATCGCTTCAACGATGCAGATGGTGTCGCCTTTCTTGACGGTCTTGCCGACTTCAACGAACGCTGGCGAGCCAGGCGCCGGGGTGCGGTAGAACGTACCGACCATTGGCGACTTGATGACGTTGCCGGCGTGCTGTGGAGCAGGAGGGGCTTCAGCGGCAGCCGCCACTGGCGCTGCAACCGGGGCAGGTGCTGGAGCGGCAACCGGGGCAGGCGCGTAATACTGCTGTGCTGGAGTCTTGCTGTGACGGCTGATCCGTACGGATTCTTCGCCTTCACGGATTTCCAGTTCGTCGATGCCGGACTCTTCCAGCAATTCGATCAGTTTCTTGACTTTACGGATATCCATTAATCATCAACTCCCAAGGGACGGTCAGGGGGATTTGGTAGCCGGTTCCGGCGGTCAGGCTCAGTACGGGACTGTGCCGTTCACGCTTTCGAACTCTTGGCCAATTGTTCCAGGGCGGCCTCCAGGGCCAGTCGGTAACCGCTGGCGCCAAGGCCGCAGATCACACCTACAGCAACATCTGAAAAGTAGGAGTGATGGCGGAAAGGTTCGCGCTTGTGCACGTTTGACAGGTGCACTTCGATGAATGGGATGCTCACTCCCAGCAGCGCGTCACGTATCGCAACGCTTGTGTGCGTAAAAGCAGCCGGATTGATCAGGATGAAATCCACGCCTTCATCGCGTGCAGCGTGGATGCGATCGATCAGCTCGTATTCAGCGTTGCTCTGCAGGTACATCAGGTGGTGACCGGCTTCGCGCGCGCGCTGTTCCAGATCCTGGTTGATATCGGCCAACGTGATCGAGCCATAGATCCCGGGTTCCCGGGTTCCCAGCAGGTTCAGGTTAGGTCCGTGAAGAACCAGAAAAGTCGCCATCGAGTGTTCCTTGTTGTTCGCGTTTTCGACGCTCACGTACAGAGTGAGCCGCTGATGGGCAGCGACTATGCCGGAAACTACGATGGACTGTCCAGTTACCCACAATATTCAGCACGATGCCCGATGTTCGCGCGAAGTTTGTGACCATGACGCTAAATTTGGTCATTTGCTCTAGAAAGCCGCTCTGCGAACGCTTCAAGGTCGATTTCGCCGACGACACGCACGTTTTCCAGCTCGTTGCCGTTTTTTCCGAAAAACAGCAGCGCGGGAGGGCCGAACAGTTTGTAGCGATCCAGCAAGGCGCGTTGCTCGGCGTTGCTGTCCGTCATGTCGAAACGGATCAGCCTGAAAGCGCCCAACTGACTGACGATTTTCGGATCCGGCAAAACCTCACGCTCGATGACCTTGCAGCTGATGCACCAGTCGGCGTACCAGTCCACCAGCACCGGTTGGCCCGCGCTTCTGGACGCCTCAAGGATCCGGTCCAGCTCGCTGGCCTGGCTCACGGTCTGCCAGCGGCTTTCTGAGGTCGGTTGAGCCGTGCCCGAAACGATCCCGGACTGACCCAGCGGGCGCAGCGGGTCGGTCTGACCACTCAGCGCGCCGTACCAGCATGCGAGGGCGTAGACCAGCAAGAACAGGCCAAGCAATTGAGCAAGGCGGCGCCGCGTGGTCTTTTGCCCGAACTCCAACGCACCCAGAAAGATCGCAACGCCGGCCCCTAACAGCCCGATCAACAGCAACGTGGCCTGCCCCGGAATCACCCGGCTCAGCAAGCCGATGGCCAGGGCCAGCAACAGCACGCCAATGGCATTCTTGACCGCGACCAGCCACGGCCCGCTTTTAGGCAGCCACGCTGCGCCGCCCGTTGCCACCAGCACCAGCGGCGCACCCATGCCCAGGCCCAGAACGAACAGCTTCAAGGCCCCGCCCAGCGCATCGCCGCTGGCGCTTATATAAAGCAGTGCGCCGGCCAAGGGAGCCGAGACGCAAGGCGAGACCAGCAGGCTGGAAACCACGCCCAGAACGGCCGCGCCCCACAAGGAGCCGCCCTGCGTATTGCCGGCGATCCGGTCCAGTCGGTCATTGAGCGCGCGGGGCAGGCGCAGCTCGAACGCGCCGAACATGGCGACGGCAAACAGCGCAAAGAACCCGGCGAACGGCACGAGCACCCACGCCGATTGCAGTCGCGCCTGCAGATTCAGGCTGGCGCCAAACATCCCCATCACTGCGCCGAGGATGGCAAAGCAGATCGCCATCGGCAGCACGTAGGCCAACGACAACGAGAAACCGCGCAGCCCGCCGATCTGCCCGCGCAGGACGACCCCGGAGAGGATCGGCAGCATCGGCAATACGCACGGCGTGAAGGTCAGGCCGACGCCGGCGAGGAAAAACAGCGCCAGCTGTTTCCAGCTGAAGGACGGGACCTGTTGCTCGTTGCCTGATGGCGCCGCAGTAGATGCGTCGGCTGCTGAGGTCGCGCCGCTGCCGATGCTTAAGCGCTCGGTTTCCGGCGGGTAGCAGAGCCCTTTGTCAGCGCAGCCCTGATAGGTGACGACAAGGGTGAAGGGCCGCGTATCTCCGGCTTTGCGGGGTAGGGTGACGTCGAGAATGCCGTGATAGACCTCGACGTCGCCAAAGTACTCGTCGTGTTTCTTTTCGCCGTCCGGCAGTTGCGCGGCGCCGAGGCCTATGTCAGCGGGCTCGGTGCGAAACTGAAAGCGATGGCGATACAGGTAGTAGCCTTCGGTGGCGACAAACTGCAGCTTGATGGAGTCAGGGGTGGTGTCGCTCAGATTCAACTGAAACGCCTGGCGAACCGGCAGGAAATCCTTGCTGTTGTCGACTGCTGCGGCGCCTAGCGTGGGGCTCGATCTGTTCTCCAGAAAGCTCGCGCCGACGGCGGGCAGGGCACAGATCAGCAGTAACAGACAAAGCAGGCGGCGCATGGCGGTCTCGCATCACAGAAGTCCGCGCATGATAGCGGAGTGGCCGCGGGCGTGCAGGGAGGGCTGTGATTCTTCGGTGTGAGCTTCGGTCTGAAAATGTTGTAGGACGCAGGGGTCAAACAGTGTCCGGCTGGGTGTGTTTGTTCAGGCGCGACACTGCAACGCGCTCCTCGAGCCCGTGCACCTGATTGCGGCCTGCCTTTTTTGCGCGGTACAGCGCTTCGTCCGCTTGCGAAGCCATCATCAGGGCGTCGTCGTCCTCGGCAATTTCGACCACCCCGGCGCTAAACGTGCAGAACAAATCCACAGGCTGCGCGGGGTAATGAATCTCGGCGAAGCGCTGGCGGATTTCGTCGAGCACCCCGTGGGCCGCCTCGAGGTCAGTGTCCGGCATGACCACGGCGAACTCCTCACCGCCATAGCGACCGATGTAGTCGGTCTTGCGCAGGCGTTGCTTGAGGAACAGCGCCAGGCTCTTGATCACACGGTCGCCCATGGGGTGACCGTGGCTGTCGTTGACCTTCTTGAAGTGGTCGATGTCCAGCATGGCGAAGCTCAGCGGCTTGTTCTCTCGCCGCGAGCGGAAGCTGCAATCTTCCAGCAGTTGCAGGATGTGCGTGTGGTTGTACAGGCCGGTCAGGCTGTCGCGGACCATGCGTGCTTTAAGGTTGCGCGCCCGCGCCGCGCGATTGCGCACGGTGGTGATCAAGTGACGAGGCTTGATCGGTTTGGTGAGGAAGTCGTCGCCGCCTTCGCTCATCGCATCCAGCTGTTTGTCCAGGTCGTCTTCAGCGGAGAGGTAGATGATCGGCACGCTGACATAGCGGTCATTGTGGCGGATCACCTTGGCCAGCTCGGTGCCGGTGCAGCCGGGCATGTACATGTCGAGGATGATCAGGTCAGGCTGAAATTCGGCCAGCTCCGACATGGTCTTGATTGGGTCGAAAAGGGTCCGGGTGACGATGCCTGCTCCGTTGAGCAAGCGCTCTGTGTGCGTGGCCTGGGCGCGTGAATCGTCGATGATCAGCACCTTGTAGGGTTCGTACTGCGCGACCCGGGTCAGAATTTCGATTTTTTCCAGCAGGCTTGAGGCCTCCAGCGTGCCGGTCAGAAATTCTTCACCGCCGGCGCGCACGGCGGCGAGGCGCGTGGGCGTGTCTGTCTCGTGATGGCTGAAAAACAGCAGCGGCAGTTTTTGCTCGAGTCCTTCCTGCATCTGGGTGGCGAGCTTCAGGCCCTGGCCCGGGCCACCAAAATCCACGTCCATGACGACGGCGGCGGGCAAGCGCTCGGCCATGGTCATGTGGAACGTGTCGACGCTGCCGAGGGACTGGGCGCTCAGGCCGAAGAATTCCAGTTGCTTGGCCAGACGCTCGCCGCGTTCATGATCCTCCAGCACGATGTAAATCGGCTTGCGCAGGGGCGGCAGGGCGGTTTGCTCAAGTCGGTCGCCGTGCCTGAGGCCGGTTCGGGACAGGCGTTGCATCAGGCGATTGAGATCGGTAATGAGGGCGCTGCTCAAACGGCCGCGGTTTGCCTCGACGTCAAGCAATGCCAGGTTGAGGGCGGTGGCGAGTTGCGTGTGCTCGGCCTGCTCGAAACGTTCAGCGAATCGCAGCAGGCGCTGGTTGGCCTCGGTGAGTTCAGCCATGTCCGTTGCCGACCACTCACTTCGCTGAAGGCGCTGCCACACCTCAAGAATCTGACGAGCCTGATGGATAACCCGCTGGGCAAAATGGTGTTTGAGCCGGTCGCGGCTCGGATCGTCTGCTTCGGTCATGTCCTGACTTCTTTATAAAGAAACCCCGGTATAGATGATGGCGCTATGCTAGCACTACTTTTCCCAAGTCAGGGCGCCGCAAGTCATTTTCTCGTCATTTTTGACGGTTTTATCCGTCAAATTTCTATCTTTAAACGCGTTTGAGTGTTCGAACCAGTTGGTTCAATCCAGGGCAGCGCGATCAGCCGGGAATGCCTCGGAAAACACAATGCGGCGTTCAGGATCTGCTGGACTCAGTTGCTAAACAATTGCACCTGCCACCACATTCCCTGCCAAACGCACCTTGCTGTAAGGTTGCGGTCAGAAGCACTGAATTCCGTGATTGAAAGGACAAGGCCATGCTGGATTGGAAGAAGCGCTCGGGCAGCGCGGGAACTGAACGCGTTGACGCAAAGCCGATGGGCAAGGCGCCTCGCGGTTATTGGGGCGGCCTGTTGTTCAGTCGCGCCGTCGGGGTCGTGGTGGGTATTTATCTGGTCGTCACCGTGGTGCTCGGCATCTGGTGGAGCAGCGAACCGCCCCTGTTTCCGGTCCAGCAGCAAGCCCAGGCCGCCGCGCAAAGCGAAGGCAAGCAGATGGTGCTGGGCTACACCACCGTCGAAACCCTCAAGACCGTCGCGTCCACTTTGCTGGATAAACCGGGCGGTTACATTTCCAACGATCGCTCCCCGCCCGGCCTGTGGATGGATAACATGCCGAGCTGGGAATATGGCGTGCTGGTCCAGGTCCGTGATCTGAGCCGCGCATTGCGCAAAGACTTCGCCCGCTCGCAGTCGCAGTCTGCCGAAGACGGCGATCTGGCGCGCGCCGAGCCGCTGTTCAACTTCGACAACAAAAGCTGGGTGCTGCCTTCGAGCGAGTCTCAATACCGCGATGGTATTGCTGCGCTGAGCCGCTATCAGGCGCGCCTGTCTGACCCGAATCAAAAGGGCGCACTGTTCTACACCCGCGCTGACAACCTGAACAACTGGCTGGGCGACGTCGGTACGCGACTGGGTTCTCTGTCCCAGCGGCTGTCCGCCAGCGTGGGTCGGGTCAAGCTGAACAGCACCCTGAAAACCGAGGCGCAGTCCACGGTCACGGTCAAGCCGGGCGAAGTGCCGCAGGTTGACGAAGAAATTGTTGAAACCCCATGGATGCAGATCGACAACGTTTTCTATGAAGCACGCGGTCAGGCCTGGGCGCTGTCGCACCTGCTGCGCGCAATCGAAGTCGATTTCGCCGATGTTTTGGCGAAGAAGAATGCAACTGTGAGCGTGCGTCAGATCATTCGTGAACTGGAGGCCTCGCAAGAGCCGGTCTGGAGCCCGATGATCCTCAACGGCAGCCCGTTCGGCATCTTCGCCAACCACTCACTGGTCATGGCCAACTACCTGTCCCGTGCCAACGCGGCGGTGATTGACCTGCGTCAGCTGCTGTCCCAAGGCTGATCGATGAGTGTTTCCGATCAAGAGGCTGCCCACCGTGCGGCCTCCGACGCCGAGCTGATTGCCTGGGTTGATCGTCACGATCAATCCCTCGGCGCGCTGCCCCGGGCAGAGCTGCGCGAGCGCGGTCTCATCGGACGCGGCACCTACATCCTGCTGTTCAATTCGGCTGGCGAGCTGTGTGTGCATCGACGCACGCTGAGCAAGGCGATTTATCCCGGCTATTGGGATGTGGCGGCGGGCGGGATGGTCCAGGCCGATGAAAGCTACGAGTTGTCAGCAGCGCGTGAGCTGGAGGAAGAGCTGGGCGTCTCCGGCGTGCCGCTTACGGCTCACGAACGTTTCTTCTTCGATCAGCCGGACAACCGGCTGTGGTGCGCGGTGTTCTCGGCGGTTTGGGACGGGCCGCTTGAACTGCAGCCGGAAGAAGTACTGGAAGCCCGCTTTCTCAGCATCGACCAAGTGCTGCGCGAAACCACTGAAAAGCCTTACTGCCCGGACTCGTTGGCCGCCTTCAAGCGCTATTTGGAAGGCGTCGCAAATGTTCCGTAAATTGGCGCATATTTGCACTTAGCATCGGCGCCTTTTGCCGTTACACTGCGCGACTTTTCACGCCGGACCGTCCTTGCGATCCGGTAGCGCCGCCCCTGCCTGAGTGGGGCTTCGCGGTCGGCTCCCGTCGGCCAGACTTCGCTCCTCAACAAGAGGATTGCCGGTGGCCAAAAAAGCCGCATCCTTCGCCGCCCTCGGTGGCCTGGTATTTTCAACCGATGCCGGTCGACATTGTCCCGACTGCCGTCAGCCCGTCGACGCCTGCACCTGCAAAAGCACGCTCATCCCGCAAGGTGATGGCATCGCCCGCGTGCGCCGCGAAAGCAAAGGCCGCGGCGGCAAGACCGTGACGACCGTCACCGGCGTTCCGCTGGCCGAGGACGCGCTCAAGGACCTGGCAAAAACCCTCAAGCAACGTTGTGGAACCGGCGGCGCGCTGAAGGATGGCGTGATCGAGATCCAGGGTGACCACGTCGAAACGCTGTTGGCCGAGTTGGTCAAGCAGGGTTTCAAGGCGAAAAAGTCGGGCGGTTGAGCCGTCGGTTTCAAGCCCGTTTATTTTTGTCGTCGGTCTGGCCGCAGTCACCATGCAAACTCTGCTGCGCAACGCGGGTCTATTACCCCACAGCGAGCAGGCGCCAAACCGTCATTTCCACGCTCTACACTGCGCCCAGCCGGTCAGGCCGGGGCTTTATGACTTTTCTATAGGGGACTTTGATGTCCGTACGACGCACACGCAAAGACGATGGCAGCCAATGGACCGTGGCAGACAGCCGCAGTGTCTACGGGATCCGTCATTGGGGGGCCGGTTATTTCGCAATCAATGAAGCCGGCCGCGTTGAAGTTCGCCCCAACGGGCCGACCAGCTCGCCCATCGATCTTTACGAGCAGGTCGATCAGCTGCGCAAGAGCGGCTTGTCCCTGCCATTGCTGGTGCGCTTCCCTGACATTCTGCAGGACCGTGTGCGTCAGTTGACCGGTGCGTTCGACGAGAACATCGCCCGTCTGGAATACCAGAGCAAATACACCGCGCTGTACCCGATCAAGGTCAACCAGCAGGAAGCGGTGGTGGAAAACATCATCGCCACGCAAAACGTTTCCATTGGTCTCGAAGCCGGTTCCAAGCCTGAGCTGATGGCCGTGCTGGCCCTGGCACCGAAGGGCGGCACCATTGTCTGCAACGGCTACAAGGACCGCGAATTCATTCGTCTGGCCTTGATGGGGCAGAAGCTGGGCCACAACGTCTTTATCGTCATCGAGAAAGAATCCGAAGTCGAACTGGTCATCGAAGAAGCCGCCGAGCTGAAGGTCGCGCCGCAAGTGGGGCTGCGTGTGCGCCTGTCGTCCCTGGCGTCCAGCAAGTGGGCCGACACCGGTGGCGAGAAGTCCAAGTTCGGGCTGTCCGCCGCGCAGCTGCTGTCGGTCGTCGACCGCTTCACCAAGGCAGGGCTGGATCAGGGCATTCGTCTGCTGCACTTTCACATGGGTTCGCAGATTGCCAACCTGGCTGACTACCAACACGGTTTCAAGGAAGCGATTCGTTACTACGGCGAGCTGCGCAACCTCGGCCTGCCGGTGGACCACATCGATGTGGGCGGCGGTCTGGGTGTGGACTACGACGGCACGCATTCGCGCAACGCCAGTTCGATCAACTACGACATGGACGATTACGCCGGTGTCGTGGTCGGGATGCTCAAGGAGTTCTGCGACGCGCAGGGCCTGCCGCATCCGCACATCTTTTCGGAAAGCGGCCGCTCGCTGACCGCGCACCACGCCATGCTGGTGATCCAGGTGACAGACGTCGAGCGTCACAACGACGAAGTGCCGGAGATCACCGACAAGGAAAACCTGCCGGAAACCCTGCAGTGGCTGATCGATCTGCTCGGCCCGACCGACATCGAAATGGTCACCGAGACCTACTGGCGCGCCACGCACTACATGAGCGACATCGCGTCCCAGTATTCCGACGGCAAGATCACTCTGGCGCAGAAAGCCTTGGGCGAACAGTGCTATTTCGCGGTGTGCCGTCGTTTGCACAACTCGCTGAAAGCCCGCCAGCGTTCCCATCGTCAGGTGCTCGACGAACTCAACGACAAGCTGGCCGACAAGTACATCTGCAACTTCTCGGTGTTCCAGAGCCTGCCGGACACATGGGCGATCGATCAGGTGCTGCCGATCATTCCGCTGCATCGTCTGGATGAAGAGCCGCTGCGTCGTGCCGTGCTGCAAGACCTGACCTGCGACTCCGACGGCAAGATCAATCAGTACGTCGACGAGCAGAGCATCGAGACCAGCCTGCCGGTTCACTCGTTGAACGAGGGTGAGGATTACTTGCTGGGCGTGTTCCTGGTCGGCGCGTATCAGGAAATTCTGGGCGACATGCACAACCTGTTTGGTGACACCGATTCGGTGAACATCTACCAGAATCAGGATGGCAGTGCGTATTCGGCCGGGATCGAAACCCACGACACCATCGAAGACATGCTGCGTTATGTGCACTTGTCGCCGGAAGAGCTGATGACCCATTACCGGGACAAAGTGGCCAGCGCCAAGATCACCCCGCGTGAACGCACCCAGTTTCTGGATGCCTTGCGCCTGGGCCTGACGCGGTCTTCCTACCTGTCGTCGTGATGATGTAGCGACTCAAAAAAACGGGCCCTTGTGGCCCGTTTTCGTTGGCTGCACAGTAAGGCGTCCTTCACTGTTTAGGGAGCACGAACGATGATCAAGCTGGCGCTCAAAGCTGTGTTCACCGCCTGGCTGATAACCTTGTTGATGGCCTGTTCGCCGTTGAAGGTGCTCAACGCGTTTACCCCGAGCAGCACGTTCAGCAGAACGTCCGACCTGGCGTACGGCCCGGACCCGCGCAATAAACTCGATATCTACACGCCTAAAGATGCAGTGCCGGACGCGCCGGTCGTCGTGTTCTTTTATGGCGGCAGCTGGACCAGCGGATCGCGGGGCGACTACGCGTTCGTCGGGGAGGCGCTCGCGTCCCGTGGCATCGTTGCCGTGCTCGCCGATTACCGGTTGTACCCGCAAGTGCATTATCAGGAGCTGCTGCGGGACAGCGCCCAGGCAGTGGCCTGGACCCGCGCGCACATTCGTCAGTTCGGCGGGGATCCGGCAAAGTTGTATGTAATGGGCCACAGTGCCGGGGCCTACAACGCCGCGATGCTCGCTCTGGACCCGCAATGGCTGGCGGCAGCGGGCACGACGCCTTCCATCATCAAGGGTTGGATCGGTCTGGCCGGGCCCTATGATTTTCTGCCCATCGAAGACGCGGAGGTGAAGCCGGTGTTTTACTTCCCGAATTCGCCACCTGACTCCCAGCCGATCAACCATGTCAGCGCAACTTCACCGCCGGCGCTGCTGATCGCTTCCGCCGACGATACGGAGGTGAACCCGCAACGCAACACGGGGGGCATGGCCAGTCGTTTGCGCGCACAGGGCGTGTCAGTGCGCGAGGTGTATTTTTCCCGCACCAGCCACCGCACGTTGGTGGGCGCATTGGCCAGGCCGTTGCGCAGCCTCGCGCCGGTGCTGGAGGAGGTCGCAGCATTTATCCACGCTCAGGATCAGGCGCAGGTGTCGAGCGCCTCGGTCAGCCGTTGAACCATCCGCCGCTGCGATTCAAGCGTCTGGCCAGATACCCCAGTGTCAGCGCTCTCAATGCCATGAACAGCAGGAACACCAGCCACAGCCCGTGATTGCCGAACCCGCTTGCCAGCCAGGCGAACGGTGCGGTGATCAAGGCCGTGACGATCATCGCGTTGCGCATCTCGCGGGCGCGTGTGGCGCCGATGAACAGGCCGTCGAGCAAATAGCTCCAGACCGCGATAAAGGGCAGCACGGCGAGATAGGGCAGATAGACGAAAGCGATGTCACGCACGGCGGTGATGTCGGTCTGCATCTCGATGAACAGGTGCCCGCCCAGCAGAAAAAGCCCCACAAACGCGACGCTGCAGATCAGTGACCAGCCTCCAGAGACATTCAAAGAGCGTCGCAAGGCGTCGCGGTCCCGTGCGCCGATGGCGTGACCGCAGAGGGCTTCAACGGCGTGGGCCAGGCCGTCGAGCGCGTGCGCCATGAGCAACAGCCCATTGAGCAGCAGCGCATTGGCGGCCACGGTGGCATCGCCCAATCGCGCACCTTGCACGGTGATCAAAAAGAACACCGATTGCAGGATCAGGCTGCGAATGAAGATATCGCGGTTGACTGTGAGTAGCGGCCGCCAGCTCTGCCAGCGCTTGAGCGCGGACACTGCCAACTGCCCCGGATAGGCGCGCAGGCCTTTGTGGGTGAGGGCGAGGCCGAGGAGGGCGCCGGTCCATTCGGCGATGACCGACGCCCGTGCGCTGCCGACCACGCCCCAGTCCAGGCCCATGACGAACCACAGGTTCAGCCCAATGTTGACCAGGTTGGTGGTCAGCAGAATCGCCAGCGGCGCCCGGGCGTTTTGCAGCCCGAGGAACCAGCCCACCAGCGCGTAGCTCGCCAGCGCTGCCGGCAATCCAAATAGCCGCGTATGGAAGAAATCGCGGGTCAGCTCGTTGAGATCGTCCGAGGGCTGCATCATTTCCAGCGCCAGGTGCTGGAACGGCAAGCCGATCAGCCCCAGCAGCACAGAAAACCCCATCGCCAGCAGCAAGCCCTGCAACAGCACCTGGCGCAATGCCGCGCCGTCGTTGCGCCCGGCGGCCTGGGCGGCAAAGCCGGTCGTGCCCATGCGCAGAAAACCCATCGCCCAGGCGAGAAAGCTGTACAGCGTGCCGCCGACCGCCACAGCGCCGAGCTGGTGGGCGTGGGGCAGATGACCGATGACCGTGCTGTCGACCAGCGAGACCAGCGGCACGGAGATATTCGACAGAATCATCGGCGCCGCCAGCGCCCACACCTGCCGATGCGTGGCGCGCTGACGCCAGTCGTTGAAGAAGTTGGACATGAAGGCTCCCGGGCAAGCGCGCGAGTGTAGCGAGAACAAACGCACAAACCCACGGTCTATCTGCGCGCCGCGCTTTACGATTGCCAAAGCGGTGCTATAACTTCTGCTCCCTCATCGCTGTCGTCCAAATGAGTGCCTCATGCTAAACAAAGGATTGTTCCTGGCCTGCGCGCTGGTACTGCTCAGTGCCTGCGATTCCTCTTCGTCCGACAAGCCCGCGGCTGTCCCCGCCCCACCTGCTGCGGCAGTTGCGCAACCGGGACCCGCCGATGCCAAGCCCAAGCCTGCGGTGGATATTCCCGCGCTGAGCAAGCGGTACGCCGGGCGCGAGTTGACGGTGGTGGACGTCTCCGAAGTTCAGCTCGATGGCGCCAGCACGCTGTCGTTGAGCTTCTCGGTGCCGCTGAATCCCGATCAGAAATTCGCTGAAAAAGTGCACTTGGTCGACAGCAAGGACGGCAAGGTCGATGGCGCCTGGGAGCTGTCGGACAACCTCATGGAGCTGCGCCTGCGTCACCTTGAGCCCAAGCGCAAGCTGGTGCTGACCATCGATCCGGGCCTGGTGGCGGTGAACAACAACACCCTGGCGGCCGAGTATTCCGCGCGGCTGGAAACGGCTGATCTGCAAGCGACGGTGGGCTTCGCCAGTCGCGGCAGTCTGCTGCCAACCCGGCTCGCTGAGGGGCTGCCGGTCATTGCCCTCAACGTCGATAAAGTGGACGTCGAATTCTTCCGTATCAAGCCTGAGTCGCTGCCTGCGTTTCTGGGCTCGTGGGAAGGCTCGTCCAGCCTTGAGAGTTACCAGTCCAAAGAACTGCTGCCCCTGGCTGATCTGGTCTACAGCGGCCGTTTCGACCTGAACCCTGCGCGCAACACCCGCGAAACCGTGTTGCTGCCGATTTCGGGGCTCAAGCCACTGCAACAGCCGGGCGTTTACCTGGCTGTGATGCGCGCTTCGGGGACCTACAACTACACGCAACCGGCCACGCTGTTCACCCTCAGCGACATTGGTCTGTCGGCGCACCGTTACGCCAACCGCCTGGACGTGTTCACCCAGGCACTGGAAGGCGGCAAAGCCCTGAGTGGCGTTGACGTCGAGCTGTATGACGAGAAAGGCCGTGTGATCGGCCAGGGCAAGACCGACAACGCCGGCCACGCCGAGCTGCCATTGCCGGCGAAGGCCGAAGTGCTGCTGGCCCATCAAGGCGAGCAGACCAGCATGCTGCGCCTGAACAGCGCCGCTTTGGATCTGGCGGAATTCGACATCACTGGCCCTAAGGCGCACCCGCTGCAGTTCTTCATCTTCGGCCCGCGCGATCTCTATCGCCCGGGCGAAGTGGTGCTGCTCAATGGCTTGCTGCGTGACAGCGACGGCAAGAGCGTGAAACCTCAGCCGATCACCGTGGAAGTGCGTCGCCCGGATGAGCAGGTCAGCCGCAAGTTCGTGTGGGACGCTGACGCCACCGGGCTGTATCAATATCAATTGCAGCTGTCGGAAGAAGCGCCGACAGGTCGCTGGCAACTGGTGTTTGATCTGGGTGACGGCAAGCCGCAATTGTATGAATTCCAGGTCGAGGATTTCCTGCCAGAGCGCATGGCGCTGGAGCTCAAGGGCAGCGACACCCCGCTGGCGCCTGACGCGCCGTTCGATGTGGCGATCACCGGTCGATACCTCTACGGCGCGCCGGCGTCGGGCAATCGCCTGAACGGTCAGCTGTATGTGCGTCCTCTGCGTGAAGCGGTTCCCGGTCTGCCGGGTTACCAGTTTGGTTCGGTGACCGAGGAAGACCTCAAGCAGGACCTGGAAATCGAAGACAGCACGCTGGATGCCAACGGCAAGCTTGACCTGAGTATCGACAGCCAGTGGGCCAAGGCCCGTTCGCCGCTGGAGCTGGTGTTGCAGGCCAGTTTGCAGGAGTCGGGTGGACGTCCGATCACACGGCGACTGACCCAGCCGGTCTGGCCAGCTGACGCAATGCCAGGCCTGCGTGGTTTGTTCGATGGCGAAGCCACCGACGGCGACGGCCCGGTTGAGTTCGAAGTGCTGATGGCCGACGCCCAGGGCCACAAACTGGCCGCCGACAACCTCAAGGTGCGGCTGGTCCGCGAGCGCCGCGATTACTACTGGAACTACTCTGACAGCGATGGCTGGAGCTATCACTTCAACGAGAAGTTTCTCAACCTGTCCGAAGAAACCCTCAGCGTGAAGAAAGACTCGACGGCGAAGATCAGCTTCCCGGTGGAGTGGGGCCCGTACCGCGTCGAAGTCGAGGATCCGGCCACCGGCCTGATCAGCAGTGTGCGTTTCTGGGCCGGTTACCGCTGGCAGGACAACGCCGAAGGCGGCGCCGTGCGTCCCGATCAGGTCAAGCTGGCGCTGGACAAACCGGCCTATGCCGACGGCGACACCGCGAAAGTGACGGTCACGCCACCGTCGGCGGGCAAGGGCTATCTGTTGGTGGAGTCCAGCGAAGGGCCGCTGTGGTGGCAAGAGATTGACGTGCCCGCTGAAGGCAAAACTTACGACATCCCGATGGACAAGAAATGGGCGCGTCATGACCTCTATGTCAGCGCGCTGGTGATTCGTCCGGGTGAGCGCAAAGCCAACGTCACGCCGAAACGCGCCGTGGGCGTCCTGCACCTGCCGCTGGACCGTTCGCAGCGCAAGCTGGCGCTGACCGTCACGGCACCCGAGAAGATGCGGCCCAAGCAGCCGCTCAAACTGAAGGTCAATGCGAAGAACGCCGACGGCACGATCCCCAAGAGCGTGCATGTGCTGGTCGCTGCGGTGGACGTGGGTATTCTCAACATCACCGAGTACGCCACGCCCGATCCGTTTGCGGCGATGTTCGGGCGCAAGGAATACGGCGCCGACCAACTGGACATCTACGGGCAGTTGATCGAGGCCGGGCGTAATCGTCTTGCCAGCCTGGCTTTCGGCGGTGACGCGGCACTGGCCAAAGGCGGCAAGCGCCCGGAAACCAGCGTCACCATCGTCGCCCTGCAAAGCGCGCCGGTGACCCTGAACGAGCAGGGCGACGCGGAAGTCAGCGTCGACATCCCGGATTTCAACGGCGAGCTGCGCATCATGGCCCAGGCCTGGACTGACGAGCGCTACGGCATGGCCGAAGCCAAAACCGTGGTGGCGGCGCCGCTGATTGCCGAGCTGTCGGCACCCCGATTCCTGGCGGGCGGCGACCAGACCAAGGTGGCGCTGGACCTGTCGAACCTGTCCGGTAGAGCGCAGAAGCTCAACGTGCAGGTCGTGGCGGAAGGGCAGTTGAGTCTGGCTGAGGGCGACAGCGCCAAAGCCGTCAGCCTGAATCAGGGGCAACGCACCACGTTGCAGATTCCGGTCAAGGCGCTGGGCGGTTTCGGTCAGGGCGTTATTCGGGTGACGGTCAACGGTCTGGACCTGCCGGGTGAGAACCTGCCGGCCTTCAGTCGCGAGTGGACCATCGGCGTACGCCCTGCGTACCCGGCGATGCTCAAGCAATACCGCGCAGTGCTCAAGGATCAGGCATGGAGCCTGCCGGACGGCGCCCTCGAGGCGTTCGAGCCGGCAGGGCGCGAGGCGTTGCTGTCGGTGTCGAGCCGTCCGCCGCTGAACCTCGGCGAACAGATTCGCGCGCTCAAAGCCTATCCCTACGGTTGCCTGGAGCAGACCACCAGCGGCTTGTACCCGTCGCTGTATGCCGACGCCGCGACGCTCAAGCGTCTTGGCCTGCAAGGTGAATCCGATACCGACCGCAAGCGCAAGATCGAGCTGGGCATCGAGCGACTGATCGGTATGCAGCGCTACAACGGCAGCTTCGGCCTGTGGGCGGCGGACGGCGAAGAGGAATACTGGCTGACGGCGTACGTCACCGACTTCCTGCTGCGTGCTCGCGATCAAGGCTTTGCCGTGCCACCGGACGCGCTGAAGAAAGCCAATGAGCGGCTGTTGCGTTACTTGCAGGAGCGCAATCAGATCGAGGTGAATTACAGCGAAAACGCCGACCACACCCGCTTCGCCGTGCAGGCCTACGCCGGTCTGGTGTTGTCGCGCAGTCAGCAGGCGCCGTTGGGTGCGCTGCGCAGCTTGTTTGACCGCCGCAGCGATGCGCGATCGGGCCTGCCGCTGGTGCAGTTGTCCATCGCGCTGGAAAAAATGGGCGACAAACCACGCGCCGATCAGGCCTTGCTCGCCGGGCTGGCGGCCGGGCGCAAGGCCAACGACTGGCTCGCCGATTACGGCAGTCCGTTGCGTGATCAGGCGTTGATTCTGTCACTGCTGGAAGAAAACAAACTGGCACCGGAGAAAGTCGAGGAGCGGCTGTTTGCGCTGTCCGATCAGGTCGCGGCGAACCGCTATCTGTCGACTCAGGAGCGCAACTCGCTGTTCCTCGCCGGTCGCGATCTGCTCGGCAAGCCAGAAGCCAAATGGGCGGCGACGCTGACCAGCGGTAGCAATAACCGCGAGCTGAGCAACGACCAGCCGGGGGTCAAGCTCGACAGTTCAGTGCTGGCGGCGCCGTTGACGGTGCAGAACACCGGCGGCGACACGCTGTATCAGCAGATGACGATTTCTGGTTATCCGTCGCAGCCGCCTGCGGCCGGGGGCGAGAACCTGTCCATCAGTCGCGACTACCTGGGCATGGACGGCGCGGCGCTGAACCTCAATGCCTTGAAGAGCGGCGAACTGGTCCTGGTGCACCTTGAGATCAAGGCCAAGGAGCGTGTGCCCGATGCGTTGGTGGTGGACCTGCTGCCGGCCGGTCTGGAGATCGAAAACCAGAATCTGGCGCAGAGCTCAGCCAGTCTGGAGGACGCCAGCGAGTCGGTGAAGCAATGGCGCGAATCGATGGAAAACGCCGGCGTGAAGCATCAGGAATTCCGCGGCGATCGCTATGTGGCTGCGGTGGACCTGGAGGGCTTCAATACCGTTCACCTGCTGTATCTGGCGCGGGCTGTGACGCCGGGCGTGTACCGCGTGCCGCCGCCGCAAGTTGAGTCGATGTATCGGCCGAACTGGCAGGCATTGGGCGAAGCGCCGGCGCAGTTGGTGGTGAAGGGGAAGAAGTAGGGGAAAGGTGATCGCGCTTGGGCCGGATTGCTCCCACGCTCTGCGTGGTAGCACCTCGGTCGACGCTCTGCGTCAGATGACGCGGAGCGTCTTGGGCTGCATCGGCATTACCACGCGGAGCGTGGGAACGATCAGCGCCGCTCGGGAACGATCAAAATCAAACCGATCAATGAATAATCCAGCTCAAC
The DNA here is from genome assembly GCF_050268485.1 of Pseudomonas sp. NPDC078416. Lineage (NCBI taxonomy): Bacteria > Pseudomonadati > Pseudomonadota > Gammaproteobacteria > Pseudomonadales > Pseudomonadaceae > Pseudomonas > Pseudomonas sp. NPDC078416. The sequence goes on from NZ_JBNNGV010000001.1 coordinate 687,851, forward strand.
AGCCATAACCCCAGAAACAGCCAGATGATCCCCATGATGATCGAGGCGCGCATGAAGGCGCGGATCGCTGAATACAGCAGCATCAACCCGACGACCAGGGCCACGATGCTGACGATTGAAGTGTCCATGCCCAGCGTGCGCGACAGGCCGTCAACGAAATTGCCGCCCGCGTGAGTGAACATGTTGAACAACCAGCTTAAGCCGTCGACGACGAAGCGGATCACGGCGCCAATCACTTGGCCGAGCCATTCGAAAACGCTTTCTACCTGCATATCTGCTTCCTGATGGGGGACGTGGACCAAAAACGGCGTTGCTCGCTTTGGCTGTCGATTGTCCGGGCGAGTTCCCTGTCGGGTAAAGGCTTTCTGTGAAGATCACGCGATTATCGCTGCGACAGATCCGCTCGGGGATATGGGAGCGAGCCTGTTTGCGAATGGGGCGACGCTGTGCTCGCGCTGTCGCCTGGCTCATCGGCAGCCTGCTTATTGTGTGTCTGCTGCTCTGGCTCGCCGATCGGATCTGGCCGCTGCCCTTGCCCAAGGACGACTTGGCCCGCGTGGTTCTCGCCGAAGACGGCACGCCGTTGTGGCGATTCGCCGATGCCAATGGCGTCTGGCGCTACCCGGTGACGGTCGATCAGGTGTCGCCGTATTACCTTGAAGCGCTGCTGACCTACGAAGATCGCTGGTTCTATCAGCATCCCGGCGTGAACCCCATGGCGCTGGCACGCGCGGCCTGGCAAAACCTCAGCGGTGGCCATGTGGTGTCCGGCGGCAGCACCCTGTCGATGCAGGTGGCCCGCTTGCTCGATCCACACTCGCGCACACTGGCTGGCAAGCTTCGACAGCTATGGCGAACCGCGCAGCTGGAATGGCACCTGTCCAAACAGGACATTCTGGTGCTGTACCTCAATCGCGCGCCGTTTGGCGGCACGTTGCAAGGCGTCGCCGCCGCCAGTTGGGCGTACCTGGGCAAGTCCCCGCAACAACTGACCCGTGCCGACGCGGCGCTGCTGGCGGTACTGCCTCAGGCGCCGAGTCGTCTGCGTCCGGATCGCCATTCGCAGCGTGCTCAGGCGGCCCGGGACAAAGTGCTGCGGCGTCTGGCCGAGTTCGGCACCTGGCCGCAAGGGGCCGTCGACGAAGCGCTGGAAGAACCGCTGCTGCTCGCGCCTCGTCAGGAGCCGAGCCTTGCGCCCTTGTTGGCCCGGCGCCTCAATCGTCCGAACAGCCCGCCGCTGATCCGCACCACGCTGGACGCCGGTCTGCAGCGTCGTCTCGAAGACCTGCTGCTGGGCTGGCGCGCGCGTCTGCCCGAGCGCACGTCCGCCGCGATTCTGGTGGTGGAAGCGCAGAACATGGCGGTGCGCGCCTACGTCGGCTCGGTGGACATCGGCGACGTCAAACGTTTCGGTCACGTCGACATGGTCAGCGCGTTGCGCTCGCCCGGCTCGACCCTCAAACCCTTTCTCTACGGCAAGGCCATCGACGCTGGGCTGATCCATTCCGAATCGTTGCTGCAAGACGTGCCTCGGCGCTATGGCGATTACCGGCCGGGCAATTTCTCGTCGGGCTTCAACGGTGCAGTGGCGGCGAGCTCCGCGCTGTCGATGTCGCTCAACCTGCCGGCGGTGCAACTGCTGGAAGCCTACGGCCCAAAACGCTTCGCCGCGGAACTGCGCAATGGCGGCGTGCCGCTGACCTTGCCGCCGCTGGCCGAGCCCAATCTGGCGTTGATTCTCGGTGGTGCAGGCAGTCGGCTGGAAGATCTGGTGGGCGGTTACAGCGCTTTCGCGCGGGGCGGGCGCAGCGCGGACATTCGCCTGCAGCCCGATGATCGCCTGCGTGACCGGCCGATGATGTCGCCCGGCGCGGCGTGGATCATTCGGCGGATTCTCAGCGGCCAGTCACGGCCCGACCTCGACCCCCACGCGGAACTGGTGCAGCGCCCGCAACTGGCCTGGAAAACCGGCACCAGTTACGGGTTTCGAGATGCGTGGTCGATTGGCGTCGGGCCGAGGTTTCTGATTGGCGTGTGGATCGGCCGGCCAGACGGGACCCCGGTGCCCGGACAGTTCGGGCTGGCCTCGGCAGCGCCTTTGATGCTGCAGGTTCATGACTTGTTGGTGAACCGCGACGCCCAGCGCAACATTCTGCCGCCCGTATTGCCGGTGCCGCTCAACGTGGGTGTTGCGGCGATCTGCTGGCCACTGGGGCAGCCGATGAGCAAAAGCGACCCGAACTGCCGTCGCCAACGTTTCGCCTGGACCCTTGACGGCACGACGCCGCCGACCTTGCAGGCGACCGATCAGCCGCTGGGGTTGGGGCTCACGGAGAAAGTCTGGCTGAACGACAAAGGCCTGCGCGTCGCGGCAAGTTGTCCACAGGCTCAGCCAAAAGACATCGCCCTCTGGCCGGCGCCGCTTGAACCCTGGCTGCCGAAGAGCGAGCGGCGCGAGGCGCGTCTCCCTGACGTTGACCCATCATGCCCGCCTCAAGGGCTGAGCCTTGCCCCACCATTGTCAGTGGTGGGCGTCCGGGAGGGCGATCAGTTGCGCTTGCCGGCCGGGAGTCAGCAGCTGTTGCGGCTCACGCTGTCGGCGCTGGGCGGCAGTGGCCGGCGCTGGTGGTTCATCGACGGCACGCCGGTCGGCGACACCGCCAGTCAGGACAGCTACACCCACACCTTCACACGCTTGGGCCGATATCAGCTGAGCGTGCTGGATGAAAGCGGGCAGACCGCCCGTGTGGAATTCAGTGTGGTGGATTGAAACGTCGGGGCCGGGCGTGCGTGAAACCCATGGTCAGAGGTGCCGCCGATCCACTGTAGGAGCCGGCTTGCTGGCGAACGCTGTTGTTCAGACGTCGCGAGGGTGAATGACAGATCGGGTTCGCCAGCAAGCCGGCTCCTACAGATTCGCGTCGATCACACATTGTGTGGACGAGATCAGGCCGTTGTAGGAGCGCGCTTGCCCGCGATGACGTCCGCACAGTCAACATCGTGCGCGACTGACCCGCCGTTTTCGCGAGCAAGCTCACTCCTACATGGACCTCACAGGCTGACAACCGGATCAGCGCTCAATGCGGCGGGTATTGCTGCAGGATGTTCTGCACCGTCTGGCGCAGGGCCTGCTCGCGCGCAGCAGGGTTGGCGTTGCCGTCACTGAGCATCTGCTCGGTGCTGCCACGCCAGACCAGCTTGCCGTCCTTGCCGTCGAGCATGTCGATCTGCAGCGTCGAGACTTTGTAATCGACGTTGCGCGTCTCGGTGCCGATCGGGCCGCCCCAGTAGCCGCCCCACGGGTTGCCCCAATAACCGCCACCGCCGCCATAGTTGGTGGTGACCGTCTGCTGGCGGTTTTCCACGATCAGCCACGCCTGCAGTTGCACGTCCGCTTTAACGCCGGGCGCTGCCATGCGCAAGCCGCGCTGCTCCAGTTGCTCGCCGACCGCCTGGCGAATGCGCTGCTCGGTCAGATCACTTTTGATGCGCGGATCGTTGGGCTGATATTGCAAACCAGGCTCCTTCCACGCCCATGACCGGTAAGCGCCGAAATCGCGCTGGGCGTCGAAGTCGCGGTTGACCCGATCGGTCTGGCAGGCGCCCAGCAGCAGGGCGACACAAAGGACAGCAATGCGGCGATACATGGGTTTTCTCCAGCGTGTAATCAAACGCCAAGGGGCGTGAAATCAGGACGGCGGGTAAGCCGTCAGGGCTTGTTGTACGGCCTGGCGCAGGGCTTTGGCACGCGTCGACTGGTCGCCACCGCTGGCGGTTTCGGCGCTGGCGCTCCACACCGGCTGGCCGCTGCGGGCATCGAACAGACTGATGCGCACCACAACCACCTGCTCTTGATAGGTGCGCACGATCGGGACGCTGGCATAACCGCCGTAACCGTTGCGGTAGCCATTGCCACCGTAATAGCCCACCCCTGAACCGCCGTAGTACGGATCGTAATAGTCATCGCGCACCTGACGAATCCGGGTCTCAGCATGGGCATCGGCGGCCACGCGCAGGTCTGCCGCCTGGGGGTTCTGCGAAGGCCGCAGACCGCGTTGATCCAGCCCGTTGCTGACGGCTTCGGCCAGTTGAGCCGAGTCTGCCCAGAGGGTGCCCGGCGGCAACTGGCCGTTGAGCCAGGCCCAGTTGCGATAGCGGCCATAATCACGCGGCGCCGCAGGGTAAGCGCTCATGTCGATGGCGTTGGCGGCGTGAGGCGGCGCCGGTGGAATAGCCGCAGACACGGCGCGATAAGGGTTGGGGCTCTGGCAGGCGGCGAGGCCCAGGCAGAGGGAAAGCAAAGCGAGACGGCGTTTCATGAGGGTCTCCGCAGCGAGTGTTAAGCAGCGTGTGTCAACCAGCGTGGGTCAAACAGCCCGGCACATCCAGTGCAAGTAGCGTCCCAGTCCGGCGAAGGCCGGGTGGCGACGATGGGCGAGCTCCATTTCCAGCAGGTCCGCAAGGTCGACTTTGGCCTGGAACTCGACCGGCATGTAATCGTGAAAAACCCGAATGCCACTCTGGGTTTCGACTCGCCACAGGGTGCCAAGTTGCGCCGCCAGTTCGCGGGGATCAAGCGGCTCCTGGGGCGTCAGGCTCTGTTTTTCGCCGGCCAGGGTGTTCTTGCGCATTTTGCGGAAGTGGCCTTTGAGCAGGTTGCGGTAAATCAGTGCGTCGCGGTTGTAGAACGCCAATGACAGCCAGCCGTCGGGCTCGGTCAACTGATGCAGGACCGGCAGAATCGTGAACGGCTCGTCCAGCCATTCCAGCACTGCATGGCAGATCACCAGGTCATAACGCTCGGTCAGGATATCGGGCAGTGCTTGCCACGGCGCCTGAATGAAGTTCGCCGTCTGCCCCGCGTCGGTAAAGCGCTGACGGGCGCCTTCGAGCATGGGGGCGGCGGGTTCGGCCAGCGTCACGTCATGCCCGCGCTCGGCCAGCCACAACGACATGTGCCCAAGCCCGGCGCCGATGTCCAGCACGCGCAACGGACGGTCCGGCAGGCTTTCGATAAGGTCAGCCTGTAGCACCGCCAACCGGATCGCCCCCTTGGCGCCGCCGTAGATTTTTTCAGCGAAGCGCGTCGCCAGTTGATCGAAATGACGGTCGCTCATTGGCTGAACCGCCGTTCGCCGTCCGCCAGTTTTGCTCGCACCACTTCATCCATGTCCAGGCCCAGCTCGCTGCACAACAGCAGCAGGTAAAGCACGATGTCCCCGACTTCCTGCCCGGCGTGGGCCAGTTCATCCGCCGGTAACTGACGGGACTGATCCTCGGTCTTCCACTGGAAGATCTCCACCAGCTCAGCCATTTCCACACTGGCGGCCATGGCCAGGTTTTTCGGGCTGTGAAATTGCCGCCAGTCGTTGTTATCGCGGATGCGATGCAGGCGTTGGGTGAGTTCGTCGAGGTTCATGGGGGTCTCCTGAAGGTGCGTAGCTTCAGGGGGATAGGCGATTGACGCAAGGGGGCGCGATGCTCCGGGACGCAGGTTTAATACCCGCTACGGCGGTGCGCCGATTCCCGGCTGAAGCCGGTCCCACTAAACAGCCTGCGCCCTCAGCTTGACTGACACGCCTCACGCTCTTAGTGGGACCGGCTTTAGCCGGGAAGGAGTCAGATGTCACACCGCAAAACTACGGGCGCACGATAGGCGCAGCCATCACTCCGTGGCAGGCCGCCAGCTCCCCAGCATATGCACGATCCCTTCCGCGCCTTCCAGCTTGAACTGCCCATGGGACCCCGCCGCGCTGGCAGACAACGTCACCCCGCTGGGCAGCCGCACCGGTTTGTGAAATTCCACCGATATCTCCACATTCGACGCCGGCAGATGATCTTCAAGCGCAGCCAAGGCACGGCTTTTTATCCACAGCCCGTGGGCAATCGCCTTGGGAAAACCGAACAGTTTGGCGCTGCTGTCACTCAGGTGAATCGGGTTGTAGTCGCCACTGACCTTGGCGTACTGGCGACCTATGTCAGACGGCGCTGACCACGTCGCCAGCTCCGTCATCGGCAGTGGCGCCGGTTCGTAATCGCCTTCGATCTCGCCGTCCACGTGGACGTCACGGCACAGCATCGTGCTCTCTTCCTCCCACAGCAGGCCCAACGCATCCTCGATCTGCGTGATCACGCTGAACGTCGCGCCCTTTGCATGGGGTTTGAGATGGCCAACGTGCACGCTGAGCTGCACCTTGATCACGCTGCCGAGGGGCCGACGAATACTGATCCGGTTGTGCAAGTGGACCAGCCCGAGGAGCGGGAAGGGGAAGTCCTTGTCGGTAAGGAGCTTCATTTGCAACGGGAAGGCCAGCACATGGGGATAGGTCGGCGGCAGCAGACTGCCCGGGACAAAGCCGCAGACGTGGGCGAACGCTTTAACCTTGTCCGGATCCACTGACATCCAGCACCGCAGCCCTTGATCCGGTAGTTTTGTGCCGCTGACCTTGCGCCGCAACGCCGCTTGCATGAACAGGCCGGGCAGGGCCGGGGGCGTGTCCAGATACCGCCAGTGCGCACTCATCGAGGTTCTCCTGTGGTCATGCTGCAGATCAGGCACGCCTCGGATCGACGGGGCGGCTATTCAATCCATCCTTGACTCAACTCAGGCTCAGGCGCCGAGCACGCTCTGGCCGCACACGCGAAGCACCTGGCCGCTCATTGCGCCGGAACCCGGTTGACCCAGCCAGGCCACCGATTCGGCCACGTCCTGCGGCTGACCGCCCTGGCCCAACGAACTCATGCGTCTGCCCGCTTCACGCAAGGCAAATGGCATATGCGCCGTCATGCTCGTTTCGATAAAACCCGGCGCCACGGCGTTGATGCTGATGCCCCGCGCTTTGAGGGTCGGCGCCATCGCCCGGGCATAGCCGATCAGCCCGGCCTTGCTCGTGGTGTAGTTGGTTTGCCCGCGATTGCCCGCCAGCCCGCTGATCGACGCCAGCAGAATCACGCTGCCATTCTCGCGCAGCACGCCGCTGTCGATCAGCGCCTGGGTCAGCACCTGCGGTGCGTTGAGATTCACGTCCAGCACCGAGTCCCAGAAGTCCGACGGCATATTCGCCAGCGTCTTGTCCCGGGTGATGCCGGCGTTGTGCACGACGATATCGAGTCCGCCGGGCAAGTGTTCAATCAACTGAGCGGCAGCGTCCGGTGCGCAGATGTCCAGGACCAGCGCCTGCCCACCAAGACGCGCCGCCAGCGCATCGAGATCGGATTTGGCCTGGGGCACATCCAGCAACACCACCTCCGCACCGTCGCGAGCCAGGGTTTCCGCGATGGCCGCGCCGATGCCTCGGGCTGCCCCTGTCACCAGCGCTTTACGTCCTGCCAACGGGCGGGTCCAGTCCTGAACCTGCTGCCCGCAGGCACTCAGGCGAATGACCTGACCAGAGATGAACGCGCTCTTCGGCGACAGAAAGAATCGCAGCGCGCCTTCGAGCTGATCTTCCGCGCCGTCCTCTACTTGCAGCAGTTGAACCGTGCCACCGTTGCGCATTTCCTTGGCCAGCGAGCGGCTGAAACCTTCGATGGCCTGCTGGGTGCTGGCGGCCAGCGGATCGGATTGAGCATCCGGTGCGCGGGCAAGAATGACGACGTGGGCGCTGTTGTCCAGATGACGGAGGATCGGCTGAAAGAACTCACGCAACTGACTCAGCTGGGAGGTGTGCAGCAGCGTGCTGGCGTCGAACACCACGGCTTTGATCTTCGCGCTTTGCTCGGCAGTCCAGGGGTGGGCGCCATTGACTTCGCCGCCATTACTGAACAGCACATCGGTCAGGCGCGGCGCGAAGGTGCTGACTCGCTCGGCCAATGGCCCCGTGCTCAGCAACAGCGCGCCCTCCACCGGACGCAGACGCCCCGCCTGCCAGCGCTCCAGACGTGCGGGCGCAGGCAAACCGACGGCGCCGACCAGCTTGCGGCCGAGGTCGGAGTTGACGAAGTCAATGTAGCGATCGGATGCCATGGAACACTCTCCTTGCGTCTGGGTTCAAATCAGTGGACCGCGTGGTTGGGTAATAGGTCCTACGCTGTCAGGCAGCGCTTCTCAAACGATAGACGCATTCAGGGCAGGGAGATTTTGATGATTCAGACACGACGCGTGGCCATTGTCGGCGGCAATCGCATTCCGTTCGCACGCTCCAACGGCGCGTATGCCACCGCCAGCAATCAGGACATGCTGACCGCTGCGCTGGAAGGTCTGATCGAGCGCTTCAACCTGCATGGGCTGCGCATGGGCGAAGTCGCTGCCGGCGCGGTGCTCAAGCACTCCCGTGATTTCAACCTCACCCGTGAGTGCGTGCTCGGCTCAAGGCTGTCGCCGCAAACGCCGGCCTACGACATTCAACAAGCCTGCGGCACCGGTCTCGAAGCGGCGCTGCTGGTGGCGAACAAGATCGCCCTCGGCCAGATCGAGTGCGGCATTGCCGGCGGCGTCGACACCACCTCCGACGCGCCCATCGGCGTCAACGAAGACCTGCGGCAGATCCTGTTGCAGGTCAATCGCAGCAAGACAACGGCCGACAAACTTAAGGCGCTGATGCAATTGCGCCTGCATAACCTCAAGCCAGAGCTGCCGCGTAACGGCGAACCGCGCACCGGTTTGTCGATGGGTCAGCACTGCGAACTGATGGCGCAAACCTGGGGCATCCCCCGCGAGGCCCAGGACCAACTGACGCTGGAAAGTCATCAAAAAATGGCCGCTGCGTACGCGCAAGGCTGGCAGGACGACCTGCTCACGCCATTCCTCGGCCTGACCCGCGACAACAACCTGCGCACTGATGCGAGCCTGGAAAAACTTGCCTCGCTCAAGCCCGCCTACGAGCGCAGCGCAAAAGGCACGCTGACGGCGGGCAACTCGACGCCACTGACTGACGGCGCGTCGCTGGTGTTGCTCGCCAGTGAAGACTGGGCACGTGATCGGGGATTGCCTGTTCTGGCCTACTGGCGGGATGGCGAGGCCGCCGCCGTGGATTTCGTGCGCGGCAACGAAGGTCTGCTCATGGCCCCGGTCTACGCCGTCCCTCGTCTGCTGGCGCGCAACGGCCTCACGCTGCAAGACTTCGACTATTACGAAATCCACGAAGCCTTCGCGGCGCAGGTGCTGTGTACGTTGAAGGCGTGGGAAGACCCCGAATACTGCAAAACCCGCTTGGGGTTGGATGCACCGCTAGGCTCGATTGATCGCAGTAAGCTCAATGTCAAAGGCAGCTCGCTGGCGGCCGGGCATCCGTTTGCCGCAACCGGTGGCCGCATCGTCGCCAACCTGGCCAAATTGTTAAGCGTGGCGGGGCAGGGCCGCGGACTCATCTCCCTATGCGCAGCGGGCGGGCAGGGCGTTACGGCGATACTTGAGCGCTGAGTGGGTGAGCAGATGGCTGCTTCGGTTATAGGCTATCTCCCTGCGATCCAGATCGATGTCTGTCGTGGTTAATACGGTTGTCAGGACGCCTGTAGTGGATGAGTCGGTTCAGTTTCGGTCTAGCCAGCACCCACCTCAAGCGTCAGCAGGCATTGGTCAATCCAGAGTGGATCGTATGCACCGCTCAGAAAATCAATAGAAGTGATATTGCCCTGTGTAAAAGTCACTGTCTGCCAATCAGCCAACCTATTAATCACCTTGTCCTCAATCTGACCGTTGCCATAATGACAACGCCATGTCCCGTTGTTCTGATACAAAAAAGATAGGGTGATGGCCCGCAAGGCCTCGCTCATTTTTAGAGTCGCCGATAAGGTGATCCCTAAGACGCGAGTGTGTTCATCTTGTTCAGATATGAGAAATTCATAGCCTTTGGCAGTCGAAAAAACGATGTGGTCGGTGCTGAATCTGAATCCATAGATGCCCAGGGCATAATTCTTGAAGTCTTGCACAACGTCTATATTGCTCGTTTGCGAAATGCTGTAAGGGGGTGAGGTTTCATCTACTTTTGCCCTAAGTTCGTGATTTCCCTTCGCAAGAGTGAGTTGACAGGTCCATGTACCATCGATGGAGTCAACTGATGTGATGACTTTGTCGTTGTCGCTGATTTCGACAGAAGTGGTGTGAGTGTCTAGAGGTGTCATCTTCGGATCCTGAGGTTATTCCGCGTAGGTGTTTTTATTCACAGGGTTAGTGAATAAGTTAGCTGAAATCGAAGTTATCTATTATTTCCCTGTACGCGCCACCCGTAACGTCGATTTCGATCAAGCTGATCGGAGTGGTACTGCTGAACTCAACTTTCTCGGCATTAGTCGAGAGAATCTCGCCAATGAAGTAACCACTGTTGTCATAGTAGGTGATGCGGACGTTATTGCTGGATTCAGAGAATCGGAGGTGGGCAACAGACATTGCCGCAGAAGCTGGAGCTATTTCGACCTTGGCCCCCGGATCTAGAAAGAGGCAGTTTCGGTGCGTTGAATAAAGCGAAATTTGTGCAGCACCCTTCCGCAGTGTGATTGCAGTCGACGTCTTAGGGTTTGTTACGGTTACATCTCGCACAAGCTTGCCAACGGGTATGTCTTCGAAGTCTTCCTTAATGGGTAGCTCCGACGCGCCTCCTACGACAGTATACGTTTCTGATGTGTTACCGCCGGCTCGCGCGGTGAAACTATGAATGCCTTCACTGAAGGGAGACACAGTGTAAGTCCAGGAGCCGTTTGCCTCTGTGGGTGCAGTGCCTATAAGTTTTTCTCCGTCGAGAACTTCTACTTCGACGGAGCGGGCTTCATGAGTTGACATTCGCAAGTCCTTTTGATGGTTAGTTTCAGGTGTCCTGTCTCTGTATAGATCCGCGCTTCGTTTCTCGCAAATTCTGCTCAGACCCATTGGCGATAAACGCACTCATGGCTATCGCGGTTAAGAAACCGGCGAGCTCAAGTGCATTCGTGAGGTCACAAGCACGCGGGTTAGTGGCAGGCCGCATTCATGACCCGCGTAAGTGTGTGCGAACCCTCCTGAGTTTCCTGAACTCGCATGAGGCAAACAGTCGATTAATCTGCGGCGAATGCGCGCCCCGTTCTAAATAAACTCAATCCCCGACTCCACGCTCAATTCGGCTTCCGCCACTGGCAAAAGTCTGGAACAGGCGCGTAGACTTCTGTCTCCCGACACATGGCACGCATATGCCGAACAACGGACACCGCCCATCGCGCAACGCCGAAACTCGGCGCTTGATTCCAACGCTGAACGACTTGCCTCGCCCGCTATACGCCAGAGCGGAAAGCCTGAGCGCGGGCTCGTGGACGCCTACTCATCGCCACGACTGGGTGCAGTTTTCCTACGCCATCAGTGGTGTGCTTGGGGTCCATACCCCGCACGGCAGTTTCTTTGCGCCGCCGCAGTGGGGCGTCTGGATTCCTGCCGGGCTCGATCATGAAGTCGTCACGTCAACTCGTGCCGAGATGCGCAGCCTCTACGTGCGCAAGGAAGACTGCACGTGGTCGCCGGACCGCTGCCGGGTGCTTGAAGTCACGCCACTCGCCAGGGAGTTGATAAAGACGTTCTGCCAGCTGCCGGCAGATTACCCGGAGGTCGATAGCGCCGAGTCTCGTCTCGTTCAGGTACTGCTCGATCAATTGGCGAATTTGCCCGAGGTGGGTTTCTCGCTCCCACTGCCTCGGCATCCACGCTTGCTGGGACTGTGTGATGAACTGATCGAAGCACCGGATCAAGCGGCTACCCTTTATGACTGGGCGGCGCGTTTGAACATGTCGGAAAAAACCCTGACGCGATTGTTTCAGCGCGAAACCGGCTTGAGCTTCCGAGGCTGGCGGCAGAGGGCGCGCCTGCTGTCGTCACTCAATGCGCTGGAGGAAGGGGTGAGCGTGACGAGCACCGCGCTTAACTGCGGTTACGATTCGACGTCGGCTTTTATTGCTGCTTTCAAAGGGCTTTTCGGGAGGACCCCTGGCGAGCTGTTTCGCGGACCATGAGCGAAGATTGTCTAGTCGCGTTATTGCCGCTCTTTGATAAACACTGCCATACAGACGACAGAGGGTCGGAATTGTGCGTCGGCACGAATGCTGCTTGGCCATGTGGCGGGGATGTCGTGAGACAACTGGCATACGGTCAATCGAGCTGACCCCCTACTCGCTGGCAGAAGATTGCCGTATAACGAGCAACAATCGCGTGTTTGGCAACGAAGGACCCCCAATAAAAGCTGATGAAGACTCCTAAACGCATTGAACCCCTGATCGAAGACGGTCTGGTGGACGAGGTGCTGCGCCCGCTTATGAGCGGTAAAGAGGCAGCTGTTTATGTGGTGCGCTGCGGCAAAGAGCTACGCTGCGCGAAGGTTTACAAGGAGGCAAACAAACGAAGTTTCCGCCAGGCTGCGGAGTATCAGGAGGGCCGCAAGGTCCGCAATAGCCGTGATGCCCGCGCCATGGCGAAGGGCTCTAAGTTTGGACGCAAAGAAACCGAGGACGCCTGGCAGAACGCCGAGGTCGCGGCGTTGTTCCGACTCGCGAGCGCGGGTGTCAGGGTGCCCAAGCCGTTCGACTTCCTCGAAGGCGTGCTGCTGATGGAGATGATTTGTGACGAATACGGAGACGCGGCGCCGCGCCTGAACGACGTCACGCTGGAGCCGGATCAGGCACGGGAATATCACGCGTTCCTGATCCAGCAAATCGTCCTGATGTTGTGTACCGGTCTGGTGCACGGTGACCTGTCGGAGTTCAACGTGCTGTTGACGCCGACCGGGCCTGTCATCATCGACCTGCCGCAAGCGGTGGACGCGGCGGGCAACAATCACGCATTCAGCATGCTGGAGCGCGACGTCGGCAACATGGCTTCGTATTTCGGTCGTTTCGCACCTGAACTGAAGCAGACGCGCTACGCCCGCGAGATGTGGTCGTATTTTGAGGCAGGCACGTTGTCGCCGGCGACCGTCCTGACCGGGGTATTCGCTGATCCGGATGAGATTGCCGACGTAGGCAGTGTCTTGCGTGAGATCGAAGCGGCGCGGCTGGATGAAGACCGTCGCCAGGCGGGGCGTGCGGCGGACGATGCGCCGCCGGGGAAAACCGAAGAACCGCCGCCGCCCTGGATGCAATAATCGACAAAGAAAAACCCGGCTCAGGCCGGGTTTTTTCGTTGGCGGCTAGTAATTCAAATCCGCCTTCTTCAAATACATCCCGTTGGGCCCGGACGCGATGCGGTATTTCAGAACGTCACCTGCATTGATGTGCAGGCGCGTGTTGTTCTGCGCCTCAATGCCCGGCGAGCAGCCCGGCGTCTGGCCCGGCAGCACACGCAAGCGCACCGACAGGTCGCCAGCTGGCAAATTGAATGAGCGTGACTCTTCCTGATACAGGCGGCCGACGAGTTGGTCCTGCATGAATATTCCGATTTCGCAGGAGGTGGAGACCTCCAGGCGCTCGCGGGAAATGATCAGCACGCCATAGTCCTGATCGGCATGGGCCCAGGATGCGCACGCCAACAGGCCGGCGAAACCTGCAATACGAAAGGCTGACCAGCGCATGGCTGATTCTCCTGATATGACGGTTGTAGGCGCACTCTGGCGCAGAGTGCAGATGAAAGCCAGCCCGGCAGACCTCTCGGAAACTTGACCTTGCCCCGACGGGAAGGTCTTAGATGGCGTTATCACACGTTTTCGATGAGAAGAGGAGGCAGCACATGCAGGTATTCAAGGTTCAAGGCATGACCTGCGCACATTGCGTGCGCGCCGTCACCACCGCCATTCAGGGGCAAGACCCGACGGCGCAAGTGCAGGTTGATCTCGACAAGGGTGAAGTGAAAGTCCAGAGCCTGCTTGGCGCCAAGCAGGTGGTGGGATTAATCGAAGAAGAAGGCTATACCGCAACAGCAGCCTGACGCGGGTCTTGTAGGAGCGCGCTTGCCCGCGAATTGCGGTGTGTCATCCCCAGGTCATGTGTCTGGAAAACGCATTCGCGGGCAAGCGCGCTCCTACCGTCCTGCACAGCTCAATAGTGATACCACTTCAGCTCCAGCATCACTTCATTCACCGGCGAGGTCAGTTGGCTGAAATCCCGTTGCGCACTGAGCCGCAGGCCGAGGTTGCGCGACAGCTCCCATTGCTGATTGAGGCTGATATTCCGCCGCACTTCGCCATTGGTGAAGTAATCGCCTTTGGTTTCCAGGCTGAAGTTACCCAGTAGATTGCGCCACAGCACACCGGTGTTGAACCCCGCGGCTGGCGAAACTAGGGCTGAGAAATCGTTATTGTGCTCAATCCGCACCGTTCCCATGGCGAAGCCCAGCACGTCGTCCCCCAGTTTCCACGTGCCGCCGGCGCCGCCGTTGACATGGCTGACCAGGTTCTCGTCGCCGTGCTTGCCCAGTACGCGCTCAAGGCCGCCTGCCACTTGCCATGACCACGGTTGCAACAGCTCGTTGCGCGGTGTCAGCGAGCGAATGGTCGCCAGATCAAGCCGCTGCACTTGCCAACGGTTGTCTTCGTATTGGCGCAGCTTGAGCTGCAGGATTTCGATCTGCGCGCCCAGCGGGAAGCCGTACGCGTTGTCGTTCAAGTCGTGGTACGCCATGCGCAAGCCGTATTCGGCGAACGCCTTGTCATCCCGGGTGCCGGCACCCAGTTGCCATGTGCGCGACTCATGCCCGTCCTCTGGCAGTCCCGGCCGCTCAATCTCCAGCGCAGGTGGCGGATTGGTACTGATGGCGCGCAGCAGGTCGTAGCTGCGTTGAGCGCTTGTAGGGTCACGCTCCTGGCCGTTGGCGCGATACCGCTCCAGCCTGTAGGCCGCGTCCTGAATCAACGCGCGACGTTCCTTCGGCAGGACGATGTAATCGGCACTCTGCATTTGCTTCTGGTCCGCACTGACTTTCAAGACCCATTGCTGCTCGTCGTGATTCAACGGCTCGGCGCGGCTCAGCAGCTCGCGCTCCCGGGACGGGCGATAGTCGATCTTCTCGACAAGTCCTGCTTCTTTCACAGCACGCACGGTGTCAGTGGGAATGGCTGTCAGACGAAACTGCGGCGTCAGGTCCAGGCTCGGGCGAGCCACCTGAAGCAGTTCCAGCAAACGGTAGGAGCAGTTTTCGTCGAAGAAGAAATAGCCGAAGCGAATCTGTTTGAGTTCCCACACGTGCTCGACCATGCGCCGGGTTTCTTCCGGCGTCAGATTGAGGCGGTATTCCCACAGATCACGGTTCTCCAGGCTGCGGTACTCGGAGAGTTTTTCCTGATAAGGCACCAGCGCGAACAGACCCGGATAGCCTCCCGCCAGGCCCTTCCACGCGTACAGAATGCTATTGTCGGAACCCTCGATGTAGGCGCCGAAATTGATCGCGTAGCTGAGCAAGGCGGTCTTGTTGGCTTGCACGTCCGCCTGATCGATGCGCAGCAACGTGTGGCCGAACATGGACGACGGGCTGTTGAGGTACGCCGCCGGGAAAATCAGCACGGTGCTGTCCGGGGCGACATCGGAAAACCATTTGTTGAATTCTTTGCAGTCGACCGCAGGCAGATCGGTCAGCTTCAATTCGTCTCGCAAGAATCGCGTTCGAGAGGGGTAAACGCATTGCGGATGGGCGTTTTCCTGGCCTTGGGTGACGGGACGGTAGATCGCTTCAAAGGTCGCGGCCAATTCGGCTTTGGGGTCATGGGCGCCGTTCTGGGCGAGGAAGAATTTCGGGTCATCGACATAGCTGCGCCAGCCACCCAGCTTGCCGGCTTCGTAGTGACCAATAGAGATCCAGAATCTGGAATTGGCCAGTTGCTGCAAACGATCATTGTCGACGTGAGGCGCGGCGTACAGCGGGGCGCAGACACAGAGCACCAGCCAGGCAAGGCGTTTGAGCATAGATTGGCAACTAGTCAGAAGTGGCAGGGCGGAGAACCTGCCTTCCAGGGAGGAAGGCAGGCGGCACGACTTTAAGCTTGGGTCGCGTATTTAGCCAGAGTCGGATCGTTCTTCAGCACGTCGATGGTGTTGGTGTGAACATCTTCAGCAGTGGCGTCGGCCTTGGTGAAGATCTGCTGATAGTGCTCGTGGGTGACTGCGGCGAAATGCGCACGGTCTTCCGGTGCAACGCCCAACACGACCGCGTAGGTGGTCAGTGCTTCGCCTTGGCCCATGGCCATGTCCTTGGAAAGCTCGTCCATCATGCCGTTCATGGCAATCCAGGATTTGCCGCCGTAGGTCAGCGCGCTGTTGGTGGAGCAGCCGTTGGTGCCCGAGGTCATGCCGAAGGTGGCGTTGCCCGAAGTACCGTTGGTGGTGGAAGCGAGGAAGTGAGCGGGAGTACCGCGTTGACCTTCAAACAGCATGTTGCCCCAACCGCAGTCCGGACCGCCAGGCGCTTGAGCCATGGCGTTGATGGACACAGCGGCGAAGAGAGTACCAAGAAGAATCCGTTTCATAGCTTTAGTCTCTGTTGTTTCAACCAAGGGTCGGATTCCTGGCCGATAGGGCGCCAGGGCGGACCGGTTATTTAAATTGTTACCAGTCGCGCAAGTTGGAGTTTAGGCACGATATGAACGTTCCGTCAGCTATTGCAGATTGTTACGTGTAATCCGCCTCCATCAGCTGTGTAGGACGGTTCCTCATATGGAAAAGCGATCAGGTGGTTCATGCCTTGCCAGTGCGGTGCGGCGAGCGCCAGAATGCGCCCATCTGCCCCGCCTGATGTAAGGATGTCCGATGCCCGATTCTGTTGCTGCCAGCTTGCGACTTGCGCCTGAAGCGCTGACCCGTCCCTTTTCCGCTGAACAGTTCAGCTTCACGACAACCAACGATCTGGAACCCTTTCGCGGCGTGCTCGGTCAGGAACGAGCGGTCGAAGCCCTGCAATTCGGCGTCGCCATGCCGCGCCCCGGCTACAACGTGTTCGTCATGGGCGAGCCCGGCACTGGCCGGTTCTCCTTCGTCAAGCGCTACCTCAAGGCCGAAGCCAAGCGTATGCAGACGCCGTCGGACTGGGTGTACGTCAACAATTTCGACGACGCCCGTGAGCCGCGCGCGCTGGAATTGCCGCCCGGCAGCGCGAGCGCTTTCATTGCCGACATCAACGGACTGATCGACAACCTGCTGTCGACCTTTCCTGCGGTGTTCGAGCATCCGTCCTACCAGCAAAAGAAAAGCTCGATCGACCGTGCCTTCAATCAGCGCTACGACCGCGCCCTCGATGTCATCGAGCGTCTGGCGCTGGAAAAGGACATCGCGCTGTACCGCGACAACACCAACATTGCGTTCACCCCGATGCTCGAAGGCAAGGCGCTGGACGAGGCCGAGTTTTCGCAATTGCCGGAAGCCGAGCGCGAGCGTTTTCACACCGATATTTCGACGCTGGAAGAGCGTCTGAATGAAGAACTCGCCAGCCTGCCGCAGTGGAAGCGCGAGTCCAACAATCAGATGCGTGAACTCAATGAAGAGACCATCATCCTGGCGCTTCAGCCGCTGCTTGCACCGTTGTCCGAGCAGTACGCCGAAAACGCTGCGGTGTGCGCCTACCTTCAGGCGGTGCAGGTCAACCTGCTTAAAACCGTGGTCGAGCAACTGGTCGACGACAGCAAAACCGATGCCCAGGCGCGCAAGCTGCTCGAAGAGCAATACTGCCCAAGCCTGATGGTCGGCCATTCCGCCAGCGGTGGCGCGCCGGTGGTGTTCGAGCCGCACCCGACCTACGACAACCTCTTTGGCCGCATCGAATACAGCACCGATCAGGGCGCGCTTTACACCACCTATCGTCAGCTGCGACCCGGCGCGTTTCACCGCGCCAACGGCGGTTTTCTGGTGCTCGAAGCCGAGAAAATGCTCAGCGAGCCGTTCGTGTGGGATGCCCTCAAGCGCTCCCTGCAATCGCGCAAGCTGAAGATGGAAGCGCCGCTGGGTGAGCTGGGGCGTCTTGCCACCGTGACCCTGACCCCGCAGACCATTCCGCTGCAGGTCAAAGTCATCATCATCGGCGCGCGGTCGTTGTACTACACGCTGCAGGACCTTGATCCGGACTTCCAGGAGATGTTCCGGGTGCTGGTGGATTTCGACGAAGACATTCCCATGGTCGATGAAAGCCTGGAGCAGTTCGCCCAGTTGCTCAAGACACGGACCTCGGAGGAGGGCATGGCGCCTCTGACGGCGGACGCGGTTGCACGCCTCGCCACGTACAGCGCGCGTCTCGCCGAGCACCAGGGGCGCTTGTCAGCGCGCATCGGCGATCTGTTTCAACTGGTCAGCGAGGCGGATTTCATCCGCAGCGTCGCCGGTGACGAACGCACTGACGCCGGCCACATCGAGCGCGCCTTGAAGGCCAAGGCCACCCGTACCGGTCGAGTGTCGGCGCGGATCCTCGACGACATGCTCGCGGGCATCATCCTGATCGACACCCATGGTGCGGCGGTCGGCAAGTGCAATGGCCTGACGGTGCTGGAAGTGGGCGATTCGGCGTTCGGTGTGCCGGCGCGGATCTCGGCGACGGTTTACCCGGGCGGCAGCGGTATTGTCGACATCGAGCGTGAGGTCAATCTGGGCCAGCCGATTCACTCCAAAGGCGTGATGATCCTCACCGGTTATCTGGGCAGCCGTTATGCCCAGGAATTCCCGCTGGCCATTTCCGCGAGCATCGCACTGGAACAGTCCTACGGCTACGTCGATGGCGACAGCGCTTCCCTCGGCGAGGTCTGCACGCTGATTTCGGCACTGTCGAAAACCCCGCTCAAGCAGTGCTTCGCCATCACCGGTTCGATCAACCAGTTCGGCGAGGTTCAGGCGGTCGGCGGCGTCAACGAGAAGATCGAAGGATTCTTCCGACTCTGCGAAGCCCGAGGTCTTACGGGTGACCAAGGCGCGATCATTCCCCATGCCAACGTCGCCACGCTGATGCTCGACGAGCGCGTGCTGCAAGCCGTGCGCGCCGGGCAGTTCCATGTGTACGCGGTGCGTCAGGTGGATGAGGCGCTCAGCCTGTTGGTGGGCATGCCGGTCGGTGAAGCGGACGAAGACGGTCAGTTCCCCGATGACTCGGTGAACGGCAGGGTAGTGGACCGCCTGCGCGACATCGCCGAAATGCTCAGCGACGACGACCTCAAAGAGCTCGAAAAGGAGGCGCCACAATTACAGCCCGAGCTGAAAAGCTAGGCCTTTGACGTCAATGAAACGGGGCGCTTGATGGCAAAATGACCATTCGGCGCCCTTTTCATTTTCGCGCTTTTCCAACGGGGTATTTGTTCGATATTGTCGGGTTGCAGCAGTTGTCAAAGGGACTGACGCGTTTCCCTCGTTATGCGAAGGAAATGAATACTGCAATCAATGAGGAGCTCGCCATGCCGCGCAGCCTCTGTCTTACTCGCCAATGCCTGGGTCTGGTGACCCGAATCGAATGTGTCGTTCGCCCGCTGTCAGGCGATAAAGGAATGTGGACCTTGTTGTTCGCTGCCGGGATGTCTGGCGAGCAGCCCTCCGCACTCAAGGCTCAGGGGCCTTTTCATGGGCCGGTTGCTGCCGAATCGGTGCTTGATGCCATTGCTGAAAGCCTTGTGATGCATGGCTATCAAACGGCAGAGGAAATCCCGATATGGGGGCTTCACCTGCAGGGGGAGCTGCGAAGAATCAACAGCGACGCCGCCCAGGTGCAGCGGACATCTCCCGCCAACTGACCCCCGCGCTTCGACGAGTCTCGCATTTGTTTGCTGCTGTCTGCAGATGCGGATTTGTCGAGCGTCCCCCACGCCTGATCTGGCGTTATTGTTTCAACTCTTTTCGTGGTGGGTTGTGCTAATCGGCCTTCGCCCTATACTCGCGAGCTTTTAAATAATCTGTGAGCTTCAATGGAACGGTTTATCGAAAATGCCATGTACGCATCGCGCTGGTTGCAGGCGCCGATCTACTTTGGTTTGTCTCTGGGACTGTTGGCGCTGGCGCTGAAGTTTTTCCAGGAAATCTTCCACATCATCCCTAACGTGTTCGCGCTGGCGGAATCGGATCTGATCCTGGTGCTGCTGTCGTTGATCGACATGGCGCTGGTCGGCGGTTTGCTGGTTATGGTGATGATCTCCGGCTACGAGAACTTCGTGTCCCAGCTGGATATCGATGAAGGCAAGGAAAAGCTCAACTGGCTGGGCAAGATGGATTCTTCATCGCTGAAGATGAAAGTCGCCGCGTCCATCGTCGCGATTTCTTCCATTCACCTGTTGCGGGTGTTCATGGACGCCAAGAACATCGAGCCGCAATACCTGATGTGGTACGTGATCATCCACATGACCTTTGTGGTCTCGGCCTTCGCGATGGGCTATCTGGACAAGCTGACCAAGCACTGATTGGCTGCGTCTGCGGTTGGCACGGATGGCGTCCCCTGAGCAAATATGACCAGCGGCATCGCTGGTTTCTTGCGCTCAGGCCTCCATCAGCGAGACTCAGTGTTCGCGTATTCCGCAGTGACCAAGAGGCTTAGCCATGAACTTGCAGGAACTCACCTCACACGCCGGCGCCGGCCGCATCGACGAACTCAACCTCATTTCCATCGAAGGCGGCATCTATCTGCTGGAAGCACGGATGCAGGGCGTCGCACATCGTCTGGTCGACACTCATAACAAGGCATTGCACCTGCGTTCCGTCGAGCATGCGCGCGAGCTGTTGCAGTCGGTGCCGCCGTTGCCGTTCAGTCTGGTCCACGCCGTGGTTCACGATGAAATGTGCGGCGTACACGATGACCTGGATCAGAACGTCAAGATTCCTCTGTCCATTCGCTCGGCGTGGTAGAGGTTACGGGTATTACGCTTTGTGCTAGGCTGCCCGGCCTTTAAATACGGGCGCCCGAGGGCGCTCTTCAGCGGAGCAGTCTCATGTCCGAAGTCAATCTGTCCACAGACGAAACCCGCGTCAGCTACGGCATTGGCCGTCAGCTGGGCGACCAACTGCGTGACAACCCGCCACCGGGCGTCGACCTGGACGCTATCCTGGCCGGCCTGACCGACGCCTTCGCCGGCAAGCCGAGCCGCGTGGGTCAGGAAGAAATGGGCGCGAGCTTCAAAGTCATCCGCGAAATCATGCAAGCCGAAGCAGCTGCCAAAGCTGAAGCAGCGGCGGGCGCCGGCAAGGAATACCTGACCGAAAACGCCAAGCGTGATGGCGTGACCACTCTGGCCTCCGGTCTGCAATATGAAGTGATCACTGCAGGCGAAGGCGCTCAGCCGACCCGCGAAAGCAACGTGCGCACTCATTACCACGGCATGCTGATCGACGGCACTGTGTTTGACAGCTCCTACGATCGTGGCGAGCCGGCGGAATTCCCGGTTGGCGGCGTGATTCCAGGCTGGACCGAAGCCCTTCAATTGATGAAGGCCGGCAGCAAATGGCGTCTGTATGTTCCTAGCGAACTGGCTTACGGCGCTCAAGGCGTTGGCAGCATTCCGCCGCACAGCGTTCTGGTCTTCGACGTCGAGCTGCTCGACGTTCTGTAAGGTTATGTAGCGACCGCTTCACGCTCGACAGATGCCGAGTCAGCCCGCGCTGGCTCGGCATTGTCGTTTTATCTGTCTTCATCAATGCAGTTCACTGGCCGGGCGCAATGCCTGCGCATAACAGAACAGAAACAGACTTCGCACCATCTCCTTCTGAACGCAGGGTTCGCTCGAGCTCAAACTGCTGACATCCAGATCCCCCTGATCGCGCAATTCATCGAGCGCCTCTTCCTCCAGCACCGCACACACTTTTCCCGTCTCGCGATCCAGAATGCGCAGGTAGGGCTGTGGTCGATCAAGCCAGGCATCAATCAGATAAGTCATGTGATTCTCCTTGAGTGGTTCAATGAGAATAATTCTTATCTGAGGAATAGCAAGGATCTATTTGAGATTAATTCGCATTGGCTGGCTGGGGTGGGCTTTGTTCGCGGCCTTGAATCGCGCACAACAAAAAGCCCGTCACGTGGACGGGCTTTCAGTGGGGCAGGGCAGCGGTCAGTGTGTGCGCGCGACCGCAAATTCACTCAGCTCGACGAGGGCGTCGCGATAGACGCTCGGCGGCAGCACATCCAGGCAGGCAATGGCGCGAGCAATGTAGTCGCGTGCCAGTTGGGCGGTGTACTCAAGGGCGCCTGACTTTTCCACGGCATCGCGGATACTTTCGAGATCTTCCAGGCCGCCCTTTTGAATGGCCTGGCGAACCAGCGCGGCTTGTTCAGGTGTGCCTTCGCGCATGGTGTAGATCAGCGGCAGGGTAGGCTTGCCTTCGGCGAGGTCATCACCGACGTTCTTGCCGAGGGTTTCCGCATCGCCGCGATAGTCCAGCAGGTCGTCGACCAGTTGGAAGGCGACACCCAGATGATCACCGAAGGTGCGCAGCGCTTCACTCTGCTCCGGGCCGGCATTGGCCAGGGCTGCGGCGCTGTGTGTCGACGCTTCGAAGAGCATCGCGGTTTTGCCGCGGATGACTTCCATGTAGGTTTCTTCGGTGGTGCTGGCGTCGCGCACCTTGGACAGTTGCAGTACTTCACCTTCAGCAATGATCCGCGTGGCCTTCGACAGGATCTGCATGACCGGCATCGAGCCGAGTTC
Source organism: Pseudomonas sp. NPDC078416 (assembly GCF_050268485.1). Classification (NCBI taxonomy): domain Bacteria; kingdom Pseudomonadati; phylum Pseudomonadota; class Gammaproteobacteria; order Pseudomonadales; family Pseudomonadaceae; genus Pseudomonas; species Pseudomonas sp. NPDC078416. The sequence continues at coordinate 710,320 of NZ_JBNNGV010000001.1, forward strand.
GACCATCATCTCGAACGAGCGCGAATACAGAAAGTCACCCACCAGAACGCTCGGCGCGTTGCCCCACATCGCGTTGGCAGTCGAGCGGCCACGGCGCATGCCGGACATGTCGACGACGTCGTCATGGAGCAGGGTAGCGGTGTGCAGGAATTCGATGGTCGCTGCCAGCAGACGCAGGTCATCACCGCCAGAGCCCAGCGCTTTGCCGCACAACAGAACGAGCAACGGACGCAGGCGTTTACCGCCAGCAGAGGTGATGTAGTCGCCGATTTTGGAGACCAGCGGCACGCGCGATGTCAGCTGCTTCTTGATAATGTGGTCGACGGCTGTAAAGTCGTCCGCCACAGCGGTGTAGAAGGCTTGGGGTTGCATCAGCGAGACGTGCTCCAGAAGGGTTGCGCGGCATGCTAGGTTGCAGGCCCCACCCTGTCAAGGCGTGACATAACGCAGCTTGCAAGGCGTTGATCGCTTGCGTACAATCGCGCACCCTAACTTCCTGGGCAGCACCTGCCTTACGCAATTGCATGTCGGCCTTCCAGCCTTGTGCAGCCATGCCAGCCAATACCTCTTCCTATAAAGAGCTGGGTGAGCAGGATTATCGGAGATACACCATGTCTTATGCAGTAATCGTTACTGGCGGCAAGCAATACAAGGTCGCCCCAGGTGAATACCTGAAGATTGAAAAACTGGAAATCGCTACCGGCGAATCCGTTACTTTTGATCGCGTTCTGTTGGTTGCCAATGGCGACGACGTGAACATCGGCGCTCCAGTTGTTGCAGGCGCTACCGTTGTGGCTGAAGTGATCTCCCAAGGTCGTCACGATAAAGTCCGCATCATCAAGTTCCGTCGTCGTAAGCACCACATGAAGCGTATGGGCCACCGCCAGTGGTACACCGAGATCAAAATCACCGGTATTCAGGCTTAATTTCAGCCTAATCCTCACTAGGAGAATTGACTCATGGCACACAAAAAAGCTGGTGGTAGTACCCGTAACGGTCGCGACTCAGAAGCCAAGCGCCTTGGCGTGAAGATGTATGGCGGCCAGGTTATCGTTCCGGGCAACATCATCGTGCGTCAGCGCGGCACCCAATTCCACGCTGGCTACGGCGTTGGCATGGGCAAAGATCACACCCTGTTCGCTAAAGTCGAAGGCGTGATCAAGTTCCAGGTTAAAGGCGCCTTCGGTCGTCGCTATGTAAGCATCGTGCCAAAGACTGAAGTCGCGGCATAATCTTGCGTTCAGGGGGTGTGAGGGCCTGACCTTCGCGCCTCCTGAGCTGAAAAGCCCTGTCGATGACAGGGCTTTTTCGTTTGTAGAAGGTCCTGTTTCTGGTGAGTCTCTTGCAAAGCTGTTTGTGTGGGCCGTTGTGGTGTGAAGTCGCTGGTTTTTGATCGGTATCGCAACGCTCATCTTTGCAAGAGCCTTATGAATCTATGTTGTTTGCTCGTCTTTGTGACGGGAGGCGTGCGCTATGAAATTTGTTGATGAAGTATCCATTCGAGTAAAGGCCGGTGACGGCGGTAACGGTTGCATGAGCTTCCGCCGCGAAAAATTCATCGAGAACGGTGGTCCTAACGGTGGTGATGGCGGTGACGGCGGCTCGATCTATATGATCGCTGACGAAAACCTCAACACCCTGGTCGACTACCGCTACACCCGCCATTTCGACGCCGAGCGCGGTTCGAATGGCGGCAGCACCGACTGCACCGGTCGCAAGGGTGAAGAGCTGGTATTGCGTGTGCCAGTCGGCACCACCGTGATCGACGCCGGTACCCAGGAAGTCATCGGCGACCTGACCAAAGCCGGGCAGCGTCTGCTGGTGGCCCATGGTGGCTGGCACGGTCTGGGCAACACGCGTTTCAAATCCAGTACCAACCGGGCACCGCGTCAAACCACGCCGGGCAAGCCGGGTGAGCAACGTGACCTCAAGCTGGAGCTGAAAGTACTGGCTGACGTCGGTCTGCTCGGTTTGCCGAATGCTGGCAAGAGCACGTTCATTCGTTCGGTGTCCGCCGCCAAGCCAAAGGTCGCTGATTACCCGTTCACCACGCTCGTGCCGAACCTGGGTGTCGTCAGCGTTGATCGCTGGAAGAGCTTTGTCATTGCCGATATTCCCGGCTTGATCGAAGGCGCTTCCCACGGTGCGGGTCTGGGGATTCGCTTCCTCAAGCACCTGGCGCGTACGCGTCTGTTGCTGCACCTCGTCGACATGGCGCCGCTGGATGAGAGCAGTGCGCCGGATGCCGCTGAAGTCATCGTCAACGAGCTGGTCAAGTTCAGCCCTGCGCTGGCTGATCGTGATCGCTGGCTGGTGCTGAACAAGTGCGACCAGATCCTCGAAGAAGAGCATGAGGCCCGCAAGCAGGAGATCATCGATCGCCTGGAGTGGACCGGCCCTGTCTACGTGATTTCGGCCATCGCCAAAGAAGGCACCGATCGCCTGACCCACGACATCATGCGCTATCTCGAAGATCGCGCTGATCGCCTGGCTAATGACCCGGCCTACGCGGCCGAGCTGGCTGAGCTGGATCAACGCATCGAAGACGAAGCTCGTGCCCAGTTGCAGGCACTGGATGATCAGCGTGCCTTGCGCCGTAGCGGCGTGAAGAGCGTGCATGACATCGGCGATGACGATTGGGATGAGGAAGACGTGGAAGACGAAGATGGTCCGGAAATCATTTACGTCCGCGACTGATCGACTGAAGTAAACTACGACGCCGCTCTTGAAGCGGCGTTTTAGTATCTAGAATTCGGACTCTCTGGCTTAAGGTTGAAAGATCATGCGGAGCAAGGTGACAGGTGCCCAGCGTTGGGTGGTGAAGATCGGAAGTGCGCTGCTGACAGCGGACGGCAAAGGTCTGGATCGCAACGCGATGGGTGTTTGGGTCGAGCAGATGGTGGCCCTGCATGAGGCGGGTGTCGAACTGGTCCTGGTGTCGTCCGGCGCGGTAGCGGCCGGTATGAGCCGTCTGGGCTGGACTGCGCGACCAAGTGCCATGCATGAGCTTCAGGCCGCTGCAGCAATCGGTCAGATGGGGTTGGTGCAGGCGTGGGAATCCAGCTTCGCAGAGCATCAGCGGCACACCGCACAGATTCTGCTCACCCACGACGACCTGTCCGACCGCAAGCGCTACCTGAACGCCCGAAGCACGTTGCGTACGTTGGTTGAGCTGGGAGTCATCCCTGTGATCAACGAAAACGACACCGTCGTCACCGACGAGATCCGTTTCGGCGACAACGACACGCTGGCGGCGTTGGTGGCCAACCTGGTTGAAGCCGATCTCCTGGTTATTCTGACTGACCGTGACGGCATGTTCGACGCCGATCCTCGCAATAATCCCGAGGCGCAGCTCATTTATGAAGCGCGCGCCGATGACCCTGCCCTTGATGCAGTGGCGGGCGGCACCGGCGGTGCGCTGGGTCGTGGCGGCATGCAGACCAAATTGCGTGCAGCGCGACTTGCCGCCCGTTCCGGCGCGCACACTGTGATTGTGGGTGGTCGCATAGAGCGCGTTCTGGCGCGTTTGAAGGCCGGTGAGCGCTTGGGCACGTTGCTGTCACCTGAGCGCGAAATGCTCGCGGCTCGTAAGCAGTGGCTGGCCGGGCATCTGCAAACCCGTGGCACGCTGGTGCTGGACGAGGGCGCGGTGAAAGCGCTCACCCAGAGCCACAAGAGTCTGTTGCCGGTCGGCGTCAAGCTGGTGCAGGGTAGCTTTCGCCGCGGCGAGATGGTGGTATGCGTGGCGGCTGACGGTCGCGAGATCGCCCGCGGTCTCAGCAATTACAGCGCACTCGAGGCGCAGAAGATCATTGGTCTGCCCTCTGACGCCATCGTCAAAGAGCTGGGCTACATGGCTGAGCCTGAGCTCGTTCACCGTGACAACCTGATTCTGGTCTGAAGTGCATCATCAACAAGAAGGAAGCATAAATGCGAGTCATGAAAGGGCTGGTAGGCGCGTTGCTGATGTTGCCGTTGCTGGCATCGGCTGAAGAAATCGGCCAGGTATCAACGGTGTTCAAGATGGTGGGGCCGAACGATCGGATCGTGGTCGAAGCATTCGACGATCCCAAGGTCGACGGCGTGACGTGCTATCTGTCCCGCGCGAAAACCGGTGGGGTGAAGGGTGGTCTGGGTCTCGCTGAAGACCGCGCTGAAGCGTCCATCGCTTGCCGGCAGGTCGGCCCCATTCACTTCAAAGAGCAATTGAAGGATGGCGACGAGGTGTTCAAGGAGCGGACCTCGCTGGTGTTCAAGACCATGCAGGTCGTGCGATTCCTCGACAAGAAGCGCAACACGCTGGTGTACCTCGTCTACAGCGACAAGGTGATCGAAGGTAGCCCGCAGAACGCCGTGACCGCGATCCCGATACTGCCATGGGCGCCTGCTCCTGCGCCTTGATGCTGGAGCGTCAAATCGAAGGCAATAAAAAACCGACCCTGGGGTCGGTTTTTTAACAAGCGAATCGCTTAGGCTGCAGCAGCAAGGTTCAGAGCCTTGATGTGGCCATTCAAGCGACCTTTATGGCGAGCAGCTTTGTTCTTGTGGATGATGCCTTTATCGGCCATACGGTCGATAACTGGCACAGCCAGAACATAGGCAGCTTGCGCTTTTTCAGCGTCTTTAGCGTCGATGGCTTTAACTACATTCTTGATGTAGGTACGAACCATGGAACGCATGCTGGCGTTGTGGCTGCGACGCTTCTCAGCCTGTTTTGCACGTTTTTTGGCGGAAGGTGTGTTGGCCACCGTCGAGCTCCTCGAAAGACTTGGGAAATAGCTAACAAAATAGGCCGCGAATCATGCCGATGAGTTTGACGCTTGTCAAGGGCGGTTGATGCGTTCCGCTGAGTGGTCGCAGTGTGGTGCCGAGGTGATTTCTTTCCGGCGTGCGACCTGTAAACTCGCGGGCTTTGGCTCTGAGCTGTTTTGCGGCGCGGAGTATCGCATATATGGAACGCGCTTTGGCGCTTCCTTTGGTCAGGCGTACAACCTTTCGATGAATCTACTCAAATCGCTTGCCGCCGTTAGCTCTATTACGATGCTTTCGCGGGTGCTGGGCTTTGTCCGCGATACCATCATCGCGCGCGCATTCGGCGCCGGCATGGCCACTGACGCCTTCTTTATTGCCTTCAAGCTGCCCAACCTGCTGCGCCGGATCTTTGCCGAAGGCGCCTTCTCCCAAGCGTTTGTGCCGATCCTCGCTGAATACAAAAGCCAGCAGGGCGAAGAGGCGACCCGCACATTCGTCGCCTACGTCACCGGCCTGCTGACCCTCGCCCTGGCGATTGTCACGGTGCTGGGCGTCGTGTTCGCCCCGTGGGTCATCTGGGCGACTGCGCCGGGGTTTGCCGACACGCCGGAGAAATTCCAGCTCACCTCAGACCTGTTGCGGGTGACCTTTCCTTATATATTGCTCATCTCGCTGTCATCTCTGGCCGGCGCGATCCTCAACACGTGGAATCGCTTCTCCGTTCCGGCGTTCGTGCCGACGCTGCTCAATCTGGCGATGATTTTCTTCGCGCTGTTCCTTACGCCGTATTTCCACCCGCCGGTGATGGCGCTGGGCTGGGCGGTGCTGGCGGGAGGGCTGCTGCAGCTTCTTTATCAACTGCCGCACCTGAAAAAGATCGGCATGCTGGTGCTCCCGCGCCTGAACCTGCGCGACACCGGTGTCTGGCGAGTGATGAAGCAGATGCTGCCGGCCATGCTCGGCGTTTCCGTCAGTCAGATTTCGCTGATCATTAACACCATATTCGCCTCGTTCCTTGTTGCCGGATCGGTGTCCTGGATGTACTACGCCGACCGTCTGATGGAGTTGCCTTCCGGTGTGCTGGGCGTGGCGTTGGGGACTATTCTTCTGCCCATCCTCTCGAAAACCTACGCCAGTCGGGATCGCCACGAATACTCGCGCATCCTCGACTGGGGCCTGCGCCTGTGTTTCCTCCTGGTGCTGCCATGCACCCTGGCGCTCGGGCTGCTCGCCGAGCCGCTGACCGTTTCGCTGTTTCAGTACGGCAAGTTTGACGCCGTAGATGCTGCGATGACCCAACGTGCGCTGGTCGCGTATTCGGTCGGGCTGCTGGGCATCATCGTGATCAAGGTGCTCGCCCCGGGCTTTTATGCTCAACAAAATATCCGCACGCCGGTGAAAATCGCGATCTTCACCCTCATAGTGACTCAGCTGTTCAACCTGCTTTTCGTCTACGTCATCCACCTTGCACATGCCGGTCTTGCGCTGGCCATCAGCGTGGGGGCGTGCCTGAACGCCTTGCTGTTGTTCTGGCAGCTGCGCAAGCAGGACCTGTTTCAGCCACAGCCGGGGTGGCCGGTGTTCCTGGGCAAGCTGATTATCGCTGTGGCGGTGATGTCCGCCGTGCTGCTGGGCCTGATGCATGTGATGCCCGCCTGGTCAGACGGTGAAATGCTGCAGCGATTCCTGCGCCTGGGCGCGCTGGTGCTGGCGGGTGTCGCGGCGTATTTCGGCACCTTGCTGGTGCTGGGTTTCCGGGTCAGGCATTTCGCTCGCAAGGCGATCCTGTAGGATCAGTCGTCGTTTTCTGCCGGTTAACGTCGATTGTTGTGGTTTGCCCGGATGTGTCGCCTGTCGTTGACGGCGGTGTGTGGTTATAATCGGCCACTTTATGAGCAAGAAGCGCGTTATGCAGCTGGTTCGAGGCCTTCACAATCTGCGCCCGCAGCACCGGGGCTGCGTCGCCACTATTGGCAATTTCGACGGTGTACACCGGGGTCACCAGGCCATCCTGGCGAGACTGCGTGAGCGTGCCGTCGAGCTGGGCTTGCCCAGTTGTGTGGTGATCTTCGAACCGCAACCGCGCGAGTTCTTCGCTCCAGATACGGCTCCGGCCCGTCTGGCCCGACTGCGCGACAAGCTCGATCTGCTCGCCGGTGAAGGTGTTGATCTGGTGCTGTGTCTGGCATTCAACCAGCGCTTCAGCAAGCTCAGTGCATCTGAGTTTGTCGACACCGTGCTGATCGATGGTTTGGGTGTGAAGCACCTGGAGGTCGGCGACGACTTCCGCTTTGGTTGTGACCGTGTGGGCGATTTCGATTTCCTGCAAAAAGTCGGCGCCGACCAGGGCTTCACCGTCGAAGCGGCACAGACGGTCGAGATCGACGGTTTCCGCGTCAGCAGCACCAAGGTGCGCACCGCGCTGGCCGCCGCCGACTTCAAACTGGCGGAGCATTTGCTGGGCCGCCCGTTCGAGATATCCGGCCGGGTGCTGCATGGCCAGAAGCTGGCGCGTCAGTTGGGTACGCCTACCGCCAATGTGCAGCTCAAACGTCGTCGCGTGCCATTGACCGGTGTCTATCTGGTCAGCGCGCGGATTGACGGCAAGGAATGGCCGGGCGTCGCCAACATTGGCGTGCGTCCCAGTGTGGCGGGCGATGGACGTCCTCACCTGGAGATTCACCTCCTGGATTTTACCGGCGATATCTATGGCCGGCGTTTGACGGTGGTATTTCACCGTAAGCTGCGTGATGAGCAGCGCTTTGCCTCCCTTGAGGCGCTCAAGACGGCGATCGATGCGGATGTCGCTGCCGCTCGTGCCCACTGGCACGACCAACCGCTAAACTTTAGAGCCTGAAATGACCGACTACAAAGCCACGCTTAATCTTCCGGACACCGCCTTCCCGATGAAGGCCGGCCTGCCCCAGCGCGAGCCGCAAACTCTGCAGCGCTGGGACAGCATTGGCCTGTACCAGAAGCTGCGCGAAATCGGCAAGGATCGGCCCAAGTTCGTGCTGCACGACGGGCCTCCGTACGCCAACGGCAATATCCACATCGGTCATGCGGTCAACAAGATTCTCAAGGACATGATCGTTCGCTCGAAGACCTTGTCGGGCTTCGACGCGCCTTACGTTCCAGGCTGGGATTGCCACGGTCTGCCAATTGAGCACAAGGTCGAAGTCACCCACGGCAAAAACCTGCCTGCGGACAAGACCCGCGAACTGTGCCGTGCCTACGCGGCCGAGCAGATCGAGGGGCAGAAAGCCGAGTTTATCCGTCTCGGCGTACTGGGCGACTGGGCTAACCCCTACCGCACCATGGACTTCGCCAACGAAGCCGGGGAAATCCGCGCGCTGGCTGAAATGGTCAAGAACGGCTTCGTCTTCAAGGGCCTGAAGCCGGTCAACTGGTGTTTCGATTGCGGCTCTGCACTGGCTGAAGCGGAAGTCGAATACCAGGACAAGAAATCGTCCACCATCGACGTCGCCTTTCCGGTGGCCGATGCCGACAAGCTGGCTGCCGCCTTCGGTCTGCCAAGCCTGGGCAAAGCTGCTGCCATCGTGATCTGGACCACCACCCCGTGGACCATCCCGGCAAACCAGGCACTCAACGTTCACCCGGAATTCACCTACGCGCTGGTCGATACCGGCGAGCGCCTGCTGGTGCTGGCTGAGGAATTGGTCGAGTCCTGCCTCAAGCGCTGGAACCTCGAAGGTTCGGTGCTGGCGACGGCCGAGGGTTCGGCGCTTGAGCTGATCAATTTCCGCCATCCGTTCTACGATCGTTTGTCGCCCATCTATCTGGCCGACTACGTTGAGCTGGGCGCGGGTACCGGTGTCGTTCACTGCTCGCCTGCCTATGGCGTCGATGACTTTGTGATCTGCAAAGCCTATGGCCTGACCAACGACGACATCATCAGCCCGGTGCAAAGCAACGGCGTGTACAGCCCGTCGCTGGAGTTCTTTGGCGGGCAGTTCATCTTCAAGGCCAACCAGCCCATCATCGACAAGCTGATCGAAGTCGGCGCGTTGCTGCACACCGAAACCATCACCCACAGCTACATGCACTGCTGGCGCCACAAGACGCCGCTGATCTACCGCGCCACCGCGCAGTGGTTCGTCGGCATGGACAAGCAGCCGACGTCGGGTGACACCCTGCGCAACCGCGCCGTGAAAGCCATCGAAGAAACCAAATTCGTCCCGGCATGGGGGCAGGCGCGCCTGCACTCGATGATTGCCAACCGCCCTGACTGGTGCATCTCCCGTCAGCGCAACTGGGGCGTGCCGATCCCGTTTTTCCTGAACAAGGAAAGCGGCGAGCTGCACCCGCGCACTGTCGAGCTGATGGAAGAAGTCGCTCAGCGCGTCGAGCAGGAAGGCATCGAAGCCTGGTTCAAGATGGACGCTGCCGAGCTGCTGGGTGACGAAGCGCCGCACTACGACAAGATCTCCGACACCCTGGACGTCTGGTTCGACTCCGGCACCACCCACTGGCACGTCCTGCGTGGCTCGCACCCGATGGGCCACGAAAGCGGTCCGCGCGCCGACCTGTACCTGGAAGGTTCCGACCAGCACCGCGGCTGGTTCCACTCGTCGCTGCTGACCGGTTGCGCCATCGACAATCACGCGCCGTACCGTGAATTGCTCACCCATGGTTTCACCGTGGACGAGAACGGCCGCAAGATGTCCAAGTCGCTGGGTAACGTCATTGCCCCGCAGACCGTCAACGACACGCTGGGCGCCGACATCATGCGCCTGTGGGTTTCGGCGACCGACTATTCCGGCGAAATGGCCGTCTCCAACACCATCCTGCAGCGCAGCGCCGATGCGTATCGACGCATCCGCAACACCGCGCGCTTCCTGCTCTCGAACCTGACCGGCTTCAACCCGGCCACCGACTTGCTGCCCGCCGAAGACATGCTGGCGCTGGATCGCTGGGCGGTGGATCGCGCGCTGCTGCTGCAACGTGAGCTGGAAGAGCACTACGGCGAGTATCGGTTCTGGAACGTCTACTCGAAGGTGCATAACTTCTGCGTGCAGGAGTTGGGTGGCTTCTATCTGGACATCATCAAGGATCGCCAGTACACCACCGGCGCCAACAGCAAGGCGCGTCGTTCGTGCCAGACCGCACTGTTCCACATCTCCGAAGCGCTGGTTCGCTGGATCGCACCGATCCTGGCGTTTACCGCCGATGAGCTGTGGCAGTACCTGCCGGGCGAGCGTAACGAGTCGGTGATGCTCAACACCTGGTACCAGGACCTGAGCGAGCTGCCGGAAGGCTTCGAGCTGGACCGCGCCTATTGGGAGCGGATCATGGCGGTGAAGGTGGCGGTCAACAAGGAAATGGAAAATCTGCGCGCGGCCAAGGCCATCGGCGGCAACTTGCAGGCCGAGGTCACGCTGTACGCCGAAGACGCGCTGGTAGCGGATCTGTCCAAGCTGAGCAACGAGCTGCGTTTCGTGCTGATCACCTCAACGGCCAGCGTCGCGCCTTTCGTCAGCGCGCCTGCCGATGCCGTGGTTACCGAAGTCGCCGGGCTGAAACTCAAGGTCGTCAAATCCGGCCACGCCAAGTGCGCGCGCTGCTGGCATCACCGCGAGGACGTCGGGGTCAATCCCGAGCATCCGGAGATCTGCGGCCGTTGCGTCGACAACATCAGCGGCGCAGGCGAGGTTCGTCACTATGCCTAATGCATCGGCTGGCCGTATGGGCCGACTGGGTTGGTTGTGGCTGAGCGTGCTGGTGGTGGTCATTGACCAGGCCAGCAAGTTCTACTTCGAAAACCGCTTGGAGTTGTACGAGCAGATCGTCATCCTTCCTGACTACTTCAGCTGGATGCTGGCCTACAACACTGGCGCTGCGTTCAGCTTCCTGGCCGACAGCTCCGGCTGGCAGCGCTGGCTGTTTGCGTTGATTGCGGTCGTGGTGAGTGGGGTGCTGGTGGTCTGGCTCAAGCGGCTCGGACGCGACGAAACCTGGCTGGCGATTGCCCTTGCGCTGATATTGGGCGGGGCGCTCGGCAATCTGTATGACCGAATCTTCATCGGCCATGTCATAGACTTCATATTCGTGCATTGGAAAGAACACGGCTTCCCGGCCTTCAATGTCGCGGACAGCGCCATTACCGTTGGCGCGATCATGCTGGCTCTGGACATGTTCAAGAGCAAGAAAACCGGAGAAACCGTCAATGACTGATCAGTTGGTGACCGAACAAGCTACCCAGGAAACACGCATCGGTCAGAACACGGAAGTCACCCTGCATTTCGCGCTGCACCTGGAGAACGGTGACACCGTCGACAGTACGTTCGACAAGACGCCAGCCACTTTCAAGGTCGGTGATGGCAGCCTGCTGCCGGGCTTTGAAGCGCTGATCTTCGGTTTCAAAGCCGGGGACAAGCGTACCCTTCAGGTGCCGCCGGAAAACGCTTTCGGTCAGCCGAACCCGCAAAACCTGCAGGTCATGCCGCGCTCGCAGTTCCAGAACATGGAGCTGTCGGAAGGGCTGCTGGTGATCTTCAACGATGCGGCGAATACCGAGCTGCCGGGTGTGGTGAAGGCGATTGACGATGATCAGGTCACCGTCGATTTCAACCACCCGCTGGCGGGCAAGACGTTGACCTTCGAAGTGGAAATCTTCGAGGTCAAGGCACTCTGAGCATCGCCGGAGCGCTTGGCCCCGGCACTGTTCGGGGCCTTTTCGTTTATATGTTTCATTGCGCGTAGACACGAGGCACATCATGCAAATCAAACTCGCCAACCCACGTGGCTTCTGCGCCGGGGTGGACCGTGCGATCGAAATCGTCAATCGCGCGCTGGAAGTGTTTGGCCCGCCGATCTACGTGCGCCATGAAGTGGTTCATAACAAATTCGTCGTCGAAGACCTGCGCAGCCGTGGCGCGATCTTCGTCGAAGAGCTCGAGCAGGTGCCGGACGACGTCATCGTGATCTTTAGTGCCCACGGCGTATCGCAGGCGGTGCGCACCGAGGCGGCAGGTCGCGGTTTGAAGGTGTTCGATGCCACGTGTCCGCTGGTGACCAAGGTGCATATCGAAGTGGCGCGCTACAGCCGTGACGGCCGCGAGTGCATCCTGATCGGTCACGCCGGCCACCCTGAGGTCGAGGGCACGATGGGGCAGTACGATGCCAGTAACGGCGGCGCGATCTATCTGGTCGAAGACGAAGCGGACGTCGCCAATCTTCAGGTGAGCAATCCCGAGAACCTTGCCTTCGTGACCCAGACGACACTGTCGATGGACGACACCAGCCGTGTGATCGACGCCCTGCGCACACGATTCCCGGCCATTGGCGGCCCGCGCAAGGACGACATCTGCTACGCCACGCAAAATCGTCAGGATGCGGTCAAGGTCCTGGCCGATGAGTGCGACGTGGTGCTGGTGGTGGGCAGCCCGAACAGCTCCAACTCCAATCGCCTGCGTGAACTGGCTGAACGCATGTCCACCCCGGCCTATCTGATCGACGGCGCCGAAGACATGCAGCGCAGCTGGTTCGACGGCGTTGGACGCATCGGCATCACCGCCGGTGCCTCGGCGCCTGAAGTCCTGGTACGTGGCGTGATCCAGCAACTGCATGCCTGGGGCGCGACCGGTGAAGACGAATTGGCCGGGCGCGAGGAAAACATCACCTTCTCGATGCCGAAGGAATTGCGCGTCAAATCGCTGCTGTAACCCAATCATCCTCTAACAGCGTCATGCACAGGGCTCGCTGCCGAATCCGTCGGATCGCAGCGTGACCCTGCCGGTCACAGCAATCGCCAACTGATAGCGACTGGCGGGTGAGTCTTTGAGGCACACCGCCAGTGTCCCGTTGGCGTTGTTCAGCAGCCTCCCCGTGTTATCAAAACCGATGCGCATGGCCACCTTGCTATTGCCGACTACCCTGACATTCCGGTGGCTGGCGAATTCGGCCAGTGACAGCTCGCCCTCGTCCCTGAGCTGATTTCGGTTGCTGTCCACGAACACGGTCCAACCTCGGCTCCAGTCATTTTCCAGCGCCTGCATCACCACCGGCTGACTGCGCAGAATCGCCTCCGTGCGAGCCATTCGCAGCCCGCTCGCCAGTTGCTGAGCCGTGTCCTGACGGCGTTGAGAATCGATCAGTTGCCCGAAGGCGGGAATCGCCAGCGTGGCGACGATGCCGACAATCACCAACCCTGCCAGCAGTTCCATCAGCGTCAATCCTTGCTGTTTCACGAGCGTCGTCCGTTGAGTGCGGCGCTCAAGCAAACACCCGCTCGGATGCGCTGACAACCCGGTCGATTGTCAGCCGGTATGTCCGCAAGCCGCCGTTACACATCCTCCAGGCAAACCGCCGCGCATCGTCTTCAATGGCGTCTGCATGGAATGGTCGAGGTGGATGATGGGAAGGAAGACGATGCAATCAGGGATGACATTGATCGAAGTGCTGGTCGCGTTGCTGATCTTCAGCGTTGGCATTTTGGGTGTGGCGATGCTCCAGCTCAACGCGCTGAAATACACCGACAGCTCGATGCGCAGCCTGCACGTCAGTTTCATCGCCCATGATCTTTTCGAGCGCGTCCGCGCCAATCCGGGCACCAGTTACGCGCTGGCGTCGCTGAGTCAGGCGCCAACGTCCGGCAGTCTCGCAGTCCCTCGCCAGCAAGATCTGTACGACTTTGCGACGCAATTGAAACGCGCGGTCGGCGACGACGCCGAGGCATCGATTGCGGTAGCGGGATCGAGCGTGACCCTCACATTGACGTGGGACGATTCCCGTGCCAGCCAGGAGGCCGCGCAGAAGCAAACGCTCACGCTGACCGCCGATGTCTCTGCCGAGCGGGGCGCACGGCCATGAACGCATCGGTGAAAGGCTTTGGCCTCGTCGAGGTTTTGTTGGCGCTGGTGCTGGGATTGGTGATGTCGCTGGCCTTGGCGCAGATATTCATCAGCTCAAAGAGCAGCTATGCCAGTCAGACATCGTCCGCCAGCCTGCAGGAAGACGCGCGATTCGTGCTCAGCAAAATGGTCCAGGAAGTGCGGTTGGTGGGCATGTTCGGCTGCCTGGGGAAAGTCGGGGACGCCAGCGTCGGCAAAGGCTTTTCCAAGGCGTTTGAAGAGCCGATCCACTGGGATGCCAGCTCTCAGACACTGACCCTCGCCACGGCCGGGACCGGAGAGGGCGGCGGCTGGTCGACCTGGGTCATTCACACTGACTGCGTGTCGTCCGCCAGCGCGTACACCAACGGCCGGGCGCCCCGACTTGCCCCCAATGAGACTGCGATGCCAGTGCACCGGCAGGTCTATCGCTTCAACAAGGCGCGCAATGAACTGTCGCTGAACGGCCAGCCGTTGGTCAGCAACGTGCGCGCGTTCAGCGTGTTGTTCGGCGTCGCCGGATCGATCAATGATCGCTCCATCTCGCGGTACGCCGGCACTGCCGACCCCTCGCTGATCCGCAGCGTGCGCTTGACCCTGACCCTGTTCGACCCTGCAGACCGGGTGCAGGAGCAAACCGTTGATGTCGTCGCCGCCATCCGTAATCGGCTGGGATGAGGGCATGAACATGAATGCACAGCGTGGTGCGGTGTTGATCGTCAGCCTGGTGTTCCTGTTGCTGCTAACCCTGTTGGCCACATCGTCGATGCAGAACGCCACGCTCCAGGAAAAAGTGGCCGGCACGCTCAACCGGCGTGTTGCCTCGTTTCAGTCTGCCGAGACAGCCCTGCGCATGGCGGAAGCGAAAATTGTCTCACCGGGGTTTTCCCAGTCGCCCTGTTCGTCTCCAGCGGAATGTTTGCCACCCCCTGAAGCGCTGACCCTTTCCAGCAGCGGACCGGGCGGTGTCTCGGGTGTGGATTGGGTCGCGACGCGGGGTGGTTTCTACGGCATTCAGCATGTTGGCCAAACCGACCAACCGGCCGGTGGTGCAGGCGGTCGATCCTGGACCTTGTACCGCGTGACGGCCATCGGCATTGCGGGCGATTCACGCACTGTGCTCGAAAGCATTCACACCGAGGAGCGTCGCGTGATGTGGCGGCAGCGGCAATGAACAGAACCCGCACAGGCTTCACCTTGATCGAACTGCTGATTGCCATCGCCATCGTCGCGATTCTCGCCGCCGTCGCGTATCCGCAATACAGCGAATACACCCGGAAAACCCGCCGCTCCGAGATCGCAGGAGTGCTGGTTGAAGAGGCGCAGAAGCTTGAGCGGTTTCACTCGCGGGCAGGACAATACTCGGACGTCAGCGGGCCGCCGGCTTTCAGTCATGAGGTATCGAAGGGGAATGCGTTTTATCGGATAGGGGCAGAGCGCAAGGAGCGGACATTTACGCTGACCGCATCGCCCATTGGCGGAGGGATTATGGGCGGGGATGCCTGTGGCAGCTTTGTGCTGGAAAACACCGGCAGGCGCGACAATCTCGGGATGTCGGGGGCTGCCAGTGTGTTGGGGTGTTGGGGGCGGTGAGATGACCTAGGTCTGCTACGGCACCGCGCGTCAGGGCGTTCGTCTGCCGAAAACAGCCACACATCCCCCCGGCAAATATTGAAACAACCGGTTGCTATATAGTTTCTCCATTAAGGAGAGATTAAATGGCTAAAGGGTGTCGGGGCTTTACGCTGGTCGAGTTGCTGGTGACCATCACGTTGGTCGGCATCCTCGCCGCGATCGCCGTTCCGAGTTTCAGCACGGCGATTCAAAACACCAAGGCAGATACGGAGGTCAGCGACTTTCAGCGTTTCCTTAATTACGCCCGCCAACAAGCCATCAACAGTGGCACTGTCATTCGTATTACGCCATCGGTGGCGGGTGCTGCCTGGAATACTCAGCTGAGTGCCATTGATCCAGCGGCAACGGCGCCGATTCCCATTCTGCGAGTTTTGCCAGCGATGGACTCTGCATCAGTGCTTACAGTGAGCGGAAATCCTACTGCGATTGACTTCAACAACTTGGGGGGGTTGGCCGCCCCGGTACCGACGGCGGCTGCTGCCGTCAGCGTTACCTACACACGCGGTACCATTACCCGAGTGATTAACATATGCCTGAGCGGTCGTATCGCATTGGGCGCTTGCATATGAGCGCCAAAATTGATCACAGGCAACAAGGCACGACGCTCATTGAAGTATTGGTCGCCCTGCTCGTTTTGGCCATTGGACTGTTGGGCGCAGCGGCGCTCCAGTTGAATGCGTTGAAGTACACCGACAGCTCAAGAACGAGCAGTCAGGCCAGCTTTATTGCGTACGACATGATGGACCGGATCCGGGCCAATCCGGATGCTGACTATAGGCTGGCTGCTCTGGCAGCAGCGCCTCCTGCTGGCGATTTGAATACTCCGCGCACGCAGGACCTCTACGATTTCAAGACCAATATTCAAACTCTCGACCCCGTTACCGGCGATGGGAAGATTACGGTGGATGCGGCGAATAAGCGGCTGGTCACCATTACTGTGAGCTGGAGCGATGCCCGGGCTGCCAACACGGCAGCTTTTTTGCAGACCTTTACCGTGAAGAGTCGTGTGGCGATAGACGCGAAGGTGGCGCAATGAAGTACCGGGCCAAAGGCTTCGGCCTGATCGAGATCATGATCTCGCTGTTGCTGGGCCTGCTCATAGTGGCGGGCGTCATTCAGATTTTTATTTCAGCGAAGAATACCTATCTGTCGCAGAACGCCTCGGCAGTCATGCAAGAGGATGCGCGATTCATCCTGACGAAAATGGCCCAGGAGATACGCATGGTGGGCATGTTCGGCTGTCTGGCCACGGTGAAAGACTCAAGCACCAACAGTGATTTTGCCGCTGCGCAGCTGACGCCAGTCCGGTGGGATAACGCAGCGTCGAAATTGACGTTGGTAACATCCGATGTGGGAAACAACGGCGGTACTCCGACCTGGACCGTTGTCTCCGATTGCAAGTCGGGAGCGACCGCTACAACCGGGGCGGCTACACCCGCTGCTAATCAGTTAGCGTTTCCGATACGTCAGCTCGTCTATCAGTTTACGAATAACCAGATACTTCTAGGGGGCGCTCCCATCGTCAGTAACGTGAAAAATTTCGCGGTTATGTTTGGTACTGCCAATACGGCCTCGGACACAACTGTTACGGGTTACACCGCAACGCCTGCCAGCACGAACCTGATACGCAGTGTGCGACTGACCCTGGAGATGACAGACGCGACCGGTCGGGTTAAAAACCAGACGTTCAGCGTTCTCACCGCTTTACGTAACCGTCTCTACTAGGTGCTGCCATCGTGAAAGTAACCAGGCGAAGAGCTGTTCAACGTATTCGGTTTCGCGAGCGCGGAATGGCGCTGCTCGTCAGTCTGGTGTTTCTCTTGCTGCTGACGTTGATCGGGATCTCATCGATGCAGAACGCGACGCTTCAGGAGAAGATGTCGAGCAGCGTCAAGCTCCGCAACGAGTCCTTTCAAATCGCGGAAGCGGCTGCGCGTATGGGGGAGTCTGCAGTTCAGGCCAATGATTACAAACTGGCGACGTGCACAAAGTGCGCTCCGCCTCCGGAAGCCGCAAGCGTACTCGTACCGGGCGCGAACAGTACCTCGGGCGTGATCTGGTTCGCGGCGACAGACATAGCGGGAGGTTTTTGGGCTGTGCAGAAAATTGCGACAACGAAGGACCCGGTAAACGTCAATTTTGTCGGGGAGGATGAAAGTAACTCTTGGACGCTGTATCGCATCACCGGCGTAGGCGTGTCGGGTAACTCACGCACTGTAGTGGAAAGTATTTATGCCAAACGTTGAGTGGTGCCGCAAAGCAAGGCTTTATTTGGGCAGGCTGTTGATGGGTGCTTTGCTTGGGCTTTATGGCTCGGCGACTGCCTACGCTGCTTTTGTGCCGTCAGATTCGCCTTTGTTAACGGTAGGCTCAGTGACTCCGAACGTGATGCTGTTGGTGGATGATTCCGGGAGTATGAACAGCATTATATGGGCCTCAGGGTTCGATCCGAATGCGAAACCGGTGCAAGTGTATAACTGCAGTTCGGACACTAACTGCCTCTTCATCAATGCCCTGGATATGACTGACACCAACTTTTTTGTAGGAAACCTGCGCGCTGGGGGATGTGCTTTTGGATACGACGGCTTCTATAAAGCCTCAACTGGCAGCGTCGTTTGTCTCAAACTGCCCGACCCCGTGGGAAACGGGAATACTCGGTACACAACTGCCTACATCAGCTACTTGCTTTACGCCACGTCGCTGCCAAAAAAAGACTACACAACAGATGATTCGATTCCCGATGATTATCGAATCAACGTTGCTCGCAATGTGTCAGCGGCGCTGGTGGCCAGCAACCGAAATCTGCGCATAGGCCTGGCTACATTCAACCCACCTACGAGCAGGGATTCCGGGCCTGGCGGCAACATCGTAAGGCCGATCAGCGACTTATCTCAGACGACCTCAACCACCGCCGCCCAGGCGACCAAAAACTACAGTTTGTTGATTGATTCAATCAACGGTCCAACCAACGGTCTATCGGCGATCGCCAATACTCCACTGGCTGAAACGTATTACGAGGTTACCCGCTACTTTCGTGGGCTGGCGCCGTACTACAACTCGACGCCAGCAACCTACACCAGTCCGATTCAATACCGTTGCCAGCGCAACTATGGTGTCGTTATCACCGACGGTCTGCCAACTTACGACCGCACGTTCCCCACCAACGATCCCCAAGGCGGCACTAACTTGCCTAACTGGGATCCCACTGACGATGACGGTGACAACCTCAACGGCGATGGTGAGGGTGACACGCTGTATTTGGACGATATCGCGAAATTTGCTTACGACATTGATATGCGCATTGGCGGCACCGATGCTGCCGGCAAGAGTTGGGATGCGACCGACTTCACAAAGCAAAACATGTTCACGTATACCGTCGGCTTCACAGCGGCCAACGCTATGCTCTCCAAAGCGGCCGTCAATGGTAAGGGTATCTATTATCAAGCGACGGACAGCGCAGGTCTGAATACTGCGCTGTCTGCGGCGCTGAACGACATCACATCCCGCGCAGGGACTGGGGGCGGTGCGGCAGCGAACTCTTCTACTCTGTCCAGCAACTCTGTGTTTTATCAGACTCAATACGACCCTACGGACTGGCGAGGGACGATCAAGGCCTTGTCCATCGGTGCGGATGGGGTTGTCAACACGGCTGCACCTAAATGGTCTACAGATACACGGATCGTTCCTGGTATTACGTCGACATACGAGTCTTGGAATACGCTAACCAATAGCGTCATTCCGCTGTCCTTTCCCAACTTCTCATTGCCGCAACAGCTCGTGCTCAGCGCCAACCTGCCACTGGGTATCTCCGGACTTGACTTGGTGCAATGGAGCAAGGGCATCAACAAGACAGGATTGAAGACACGCACGGTGTTACTCGGTGATGTGATCAACTCACCCTTGGCCTATGCCTCGCCCACAGATAACCCAGCGTCAGATCCCGCATCTGACAATAGCTACTCTACGTATCTGGACATCAAAACTAACTCGATGAATCCCAACTTGGTAGTGAATGCCAACGATGGGTTGGTAAACGTAATTGACCCGTCGACGGGCGACAGGCGTTATGCATACATGCCGTCAACGGTCCTCGCTAATCTTCATTACGTCGCGGACCCAAACTATATAAGCGGCGTGTCTCACAAATTTCTCGTGGACGGCCAGATTTCAATCGTAGACGTTCAGTTCGCCTCGTCGTGGAAAACGCTCGCCATTGGCGGGAGCGGCTCGGGTGGCAAGGGGTTTTATGCGTTGCAGTTGTTCAACGCCGGTGCCTCGAACACAGTGAAGGCGCTGTGGGACATCAACAGTGCCTCTGCTGGATTTACCAATATGGGGTACGCGTATGCCAAGCCGGTGGTTGCGCAATTGCCGGATGGTCGGTGGGCGGCGTTCATCTCTAACGGTTATGGCAGCACCAACGGCGTGGCGTCACTCTTCGTTGTTGATGCCAGCAGTGGGGCGCTCATAAGGGAGATAACCGTTGATACTTCAGGCAATAACGGACTGTCTTCTGTGAAATTGCGCGTCAATGCCCAGAGTGTCGTGCAATACGCCTATGGCGGTGATTTGAAAGGGCAGATGTGGAAGTTTGACTTCACAGGGCAGACAGCCGCCTCTTGGAAAGTCGGACTCGGCGGCAGTCCTTTGTTCACCGCCGCCGGAGGAGCGAATCAACCGATCACCGCTCAGCCGGTGGTGGGAAATAACCCGAACGGCGGGAAGATGGTGTATTTCGGGACAGGGAAGTTGCTCGAAACGGCGGACAAAACAACGACTGCAACTCAAGCGTTCTATGCGGTCTGGGACAACGACGGGACGAGTGCCAACTATCACGAGAGTGACCTCGTGGCCCAGGCGATCAATGGCGTTTACAGTGCATCCTCCGGGCAGTTTTTTACCACCACTCAGAACGACGTAAATTACGCAGCCAAGAAGGGCTTTTACCTTCCGCTGATTTACAACAACATGGCGACGGGGGAGCGCGTCATCTACGCAGCAGTACTCGCTTACGGCCGGGTACGATTTACCACTGCGATTGTCGACACCGGTGATCCATGTTCCAGTTCGGGATCGGGTAGGTTTGTCGATTTAGACGCCTTGAACGGACGAATGCTCAGCTATCCCGTTCTGGATACCAATGGTGATGGACTGATTAACAGCGCTGACAGCAAATCAAGCGGTTTTCTGGTGAGCGGCGGGGTGCCTTATTTTGCGGCAGCACTTGATAAAGGCGATGGCACCCAGGCTCTTTTCTTGGGAGGGACATCGAATGACCCACCTGACGGTTTGGCCGTAGTGTCAAACCGACGCATCATGTGGCGACAGATCAGATGAGGAAAGAAAAAATGTTGGACAGTAAAACGAAGGGATTCACCCTCATAGAACTGATGATCGTGGTGGCCATTGTGGGTATTCTCGCGGCGATCGCGTACCCCAGTTACACCGAGTACGTGCGGCGCACTCACCGTACCGAGATTGCCGGGTTGCTCATGGAGCAGAGCCAGATTCTGGAACGCGCTTTTACCAAAACCGGCAATTATCTGAACGTGCCAGTCATTGGCAATGCTTGGTACAACGTTGCCTATGTGTCTTCGACGCCCGCTGGTATGGATTTCACGCTGACAGCAACACCCGTCCCCACCGCTATGATGAACGGCGACAAGTGCGGAAATTTCCAGATCACCAATACTGGCATCCGCACTAACTCCACCGGGCTGTCGAACAAGGACTGTTGGGGCCGTTGAATCCATGCAGATGAAAAAGTCGTGGCCGTCGTGCTAAATCAAAACATAGTCATCATCGGCGGAGGCGTCATCGGTCTCCTGACCGCCTTCAACCTCGCCTCAAAAGTCCGAAGCGTAACGCTGGTCGACCGGGCGGAAGTCGGCCAGGAATCCTCATGGGCCGGCGGCGGCATTGTGTCGCCGCTTTACCCGTGGCGCTACAGCCCCGCCGTAACGGCACTTTCGCACTGGTCGCAGGATTTTTATCCACAGCTTGCCGAGCGCTTGCTGGCAATCACTGCCATCGATCCCCAAGTGCACAAAACCGGCCTGTATTGGCTGGACCTGGATGACGAAGCCGAGGCGCTCGAGTGGGCGGCGCGCGTGAATCGTCCGCTGACCTCAGTGGATATTTCCGCGGTGTACGACGCCGTGCCGGTTATGGGGGGCGGCTATTCACGTGCAGTGCACATGCCCGACGTCGCCAACGTGCGCAACCCGCGTCTGGTCAAGTCGCTGAAGGCTGCGTTATTGGCGTTGCCCAATGTGGTGATTCGTGAGCACTGCCAGGTCATCGACTTCTTGCGCGAGGGTGATCGCGTACGGGGAGTCACGACAGACGAGGGCGATGTGCTGGGCGACAGCGTGGTCTTGGCGGCGGGTGCATGGAGCGGCGATCTGCTCGGCAAATTGGGGCTGGCGCTGCCTGTTGAGCCGGTCAAAGGTCAGATGATTCTCTACAAGTGCGATGCCGACTTCCTACCGAGCATGATCCTCGCCAAAGGCCGTTACGCCATCCCTCGGCGCGACGGACATATCCTCATCGGCAGCACGCTGGAGCACGAAGGTTTTGATAAGACGCCTACCGAAAATGCCCTGGAAAGCCTGAAAGCCTCGGCGATCGAATTGATCTCCGCGCTGGCAGACGCTCAGGTGGTCGGGCATTGGGCAGGGCTGCGGCCGGGCTCACCTGACGGCATTCCTTTCATCGGCCCCGTGCCGGATCATCAAGGCTTGTGGCTCAACTGCGGCCACTACCGCAACGGCCTGGTGCTGGCGCCGGCTTCGTGTCAGTTGTTGACGGATTTGCTGGTGGGGGATGAGCCCATTATCGATGAGGCGCCGTATACGCCTGCGGGAAGGCTTAACGCTTGAGGGTGTCAGCCGGATAACAGGTCCCAGAAAGGGAACGATCGGTCCCGTTTTGGGACCTGTCCGGCGTCGCGAAACCCATCACTCCAGCCCCAATTTCTTCAACCGATAGCGCATCGACCTGAACGTCAAATTCAGGCGTTGCGCCGCTGCCGTGCGATTCCAGCGGGTTTCCTCCAGCGCTTGCAGAATGAGTTTTCGCTCGATGCTTTCCAGGTAGTCTTCCAGATTATCGATGTCGGCCAGGCTCGGGCCGTCTTGCTCGGCGGTGCGTGACGGCTCGGCCAGGCGCAGGTCTGCGGTGCTGATCTGATCGTCTTCGCACAGCGTGTACGCTCGTTCGAGCATGTTCTCCAGCTCGCGCACGTTGCCGGGAAAGCGATAGCCCTTTAACGCCGCCAGCGCGTGGGGCGGGAGGAGGGTGGCGGGTTCGCCGGCGGATTCAGTCAGGCGGCGCAGCACGCTGTTGGCGATCTCTTCGATGTCCTCGCGGCGTTCGCGCAGGGGCGGGACCCGCAGTTCGATGACGTTCAGCCGATAATACAAATCCTGCCGAAAGCGCCCGGCTGCCACTTCCTGATTAAGGTCCTTGTGAGTCGCGCACAGCACGCGAACGTCCACGACTTGCTCCTGCTGGCCGCCAATCGCGCGAACGGATTTTTCCTGGATCGCGCGGAGCAGTTTCACCTGCATCGCCAGCGGCAGATCAGCCACTTCATCAAGAAACAACGTTCCGCCATTGGCGACCTGAAACAGCCCGGGTTTATCTTCGTGGGCACCGGTGAAGCTGCCTTTGCGGTGCCCGAAGAATTCGCTTTCCATGAGCTCTGACGGGATCGCGCCACAGTTGACCGGCACGAACGGCTGCTCGGCACGCGGGCCTTGCTCATGAATCAACCGAGCAACCAGTTCCTTGCCGCTGCCCGATTCGCCACTGATGTAAATCGGCGCCTGGCTGCGGGCCAGTTTGGCGATCTGCTTGCGCAGCGCCTGCATCGGTGGAGAGCTGCCGAGCAGGCGATGGTCGATGCTATTGTCTTCAGCAGGCGCGACGCGCAGGCGCAAGGCGCTGGCGACCAATTCTCGCAAACGCGTCAGGTCAACCGGCTTGGTCAGAAAGTCGAACGCGCCGGCCTTCAGTGCATGGATCGCCGTGTCGAGGCTGCCGTGGGCGGTGATCATCGCCACCGGCATCTGGTTGTGGCGCTTCTGAATGTGTTGCACCAGTTCCAGGCCATTGCCATCGGGCAGTCGCATGTCGGTCAGGCACAGGTCGAACGCCTCGCGCGCCAGCCACTCCTGGGCTTCCTTCACGTTTCGCGCACTGCGGGTATCGAGCTTCATCCGTCCGAGCGTGATTTCCAGCAACTCACGAATGTCCGGCTCATCGTCGACGATCAGGATCTTTTGCCGTTGGCTCATGTTCAGCTCAGCTTGAACGGATGGGCGAAGGTAATTCGCATGCAGCTTCCGCCACCTTCCCGTGGTGTGTAATTGAGGCTTGCCTGATTGCTTTCGCACAGCTCGCGCGACAGGTACAAGCCCAGGCCGGTTCCTTTGCTTTCGGTGGTGAAGAAGGGCTCGAAGATTTTTCCAAGATGCTCTTCGGCAACCCCCGGGCCGTCGTCGAGAACCTCCAGTGTAGGCAGTTCGCTGAACGGGGCTTGAAACAACCTTAGCCACACTTGTGCGTGTTCGTGCAGCTGGCCGCTGTAGCGCAAAGCGTTTTGCACCAGATTGCTCATCACTTGCTGCAATTGCTCAGCGTCCATCTGTGTGGAGAGCACGCCCGGAAGGATGTCCAGATGCACGCTTTGACCGGCCTGCAGCTCATCGCCAAGGTTACGGACGAACGCCTCGATCCACTGTTTGAGATCGAGCAGATGGGGTTCGGTCTGACGTCGACGAGACAACTGCAGAACGTTCTCGATCACCAGATTCATCCGCCGCGATTGATCGTGAATGATTTGACTGAGACGTCGGTCCGGCGCGGTCAGTTCCTCGGATTCGAGCAGCAGTTGCGCGGCATGACTGATGGCGCCCAGCGGGTTGCGGATCTCATGGGCGATACCGGCGGTCAGTCTGCCCAGCGCGGCCAGTTTGAGCTGCTGGGCCTGTTGGGAAATCTGGGAAAGGTCATCGAGAAACACTAGGGTGTGGCGGTGACTGCCACGCGCCAGTGCGATGAACCCCGGGCGCAGCACCGGACCAATGGCCGAGGTGGTG
Organism: Pseudomonas sp. NPDC078416; assembly: GCF_050268485.1. Taxonomy (NCBI): domain Bacteria; kingdom Pseudomonadati; phylum Pseudomonadota; class Gammaproteobacteria; order Pseudomonadales; family Pseudomonadaceae; genus Pseudomonas; species Pseudomonas sp. NPDC078416. The sequence continues at coordinate 734,663 of NZ_JBNNGV010000001.1, forward strand.
ATGCTGCGCGGTGCCATCGACGGGTTGGTCAGCCATTGACCCAGGCGCTCGACCAGTTGCGGCGAATAGGCGTCGACGATCTCGCCCAGCAAGCGCTCGTGCCCCAGCAGATTCAACGCGCTCTGGTTGGCGAGCAGTACTTTGTGATCCTCATCGAGGACCAGAATGCCGGTCCGCATGCGTTGCAGGATCAGCGCGTTGAGCTCTTCAAGGTTGTCGACGTCAGCGGCGCGACGTTCGGCGATGTCTTCACTGAGCTGCAGTCGGCGTGCCAGGGCCTGAACCAGCAGTGCTGCCGCGAAGCACAGGGCGCCCAGCGAGCCGGCCTGCACGAAATGATTGGCCGCAGATGGCTTGTGATAGCTGATGTAGAACGTCAGATAGATGATGCCGATGGCCGAGAGCGCGGCAATCAGCAGGCCGGTTCGCTTGCGCAGCAGCACATTGCTGATCGCCACCGAGGCAATGATCAGATTGCCAATGCCGCTCGGCGCGCCACCTCCGGCATAGAACAGCGCCGCCAGCATCAGCGTGTCGGCCATGGCCAGGGAGAACAGTTGCCCCTGTCGGCTCGGGCGCTCAAGCAGCACGACAACGAGGATGTTGAACACCAGATACAGCCAGCAGCCGATTCGGAACAGCTCGATATCGGCCAGCTCCAGCAATTCGGCATCCAGGCTGCTGGAGATCAGCAGCACCAGCAGCACGCCAATGCTCAGACGGTACAGGTGATACAGCCGCAATATGCGCTGGGCCTGGGGCGTCGTCAGCGACAGGCTGTCAGCGGTCACGTGCAGCGGGGCCCTGCAAACGGTGCGCTTCGGTGCAATACCACTGCTGGTTCTGGCTCAGCGCGCGGTCGCGAGGGACATGCACGCCACATTGCGCGCAACGCACCATGGGCGCAGCGTCGAGTTCCGACGTTGCGGGTTTCGGCCGTGGGGCAGGGCCTTTGGTCAGGCGTTTAAAAAACCAGACGACCGCCACAATCAGGGCGAGCCACATAATCAAGCGAATCATGTCTGTCAGCTTATGAAGTGAAGAGCGCGCAGTGTAGCCAAGCGGGTGTCGGGCGCACAGTCATCTACATCGCCGGATGCTGTCGGAAAACGGTCAGGCATGAAAAAAGGCCCCGAAGGGCCTCTTTTAGCTGACGTTTGGCAGGGACTGAATCAGTCGAACAGGCCGAAGGTCATGTAGCTGAAGATCGAGCGGCTTTTCGGCGTGCCGTCGTCATCATCGTTTTTCTTCTCGTCGTCAGCCGACTGGTTCTCAGGCAACAGGTCGGCAGGGATGGCTTCCTTGGCGTCCTGATACTGCTTGATTACGTCCTGGTTGGCGCGGGTTTGTCCTGGCGGCAGCGGCGGACGGCTTTCGATCAGGCCCAACGTCGCCTTGGACAGCCACGAGCGGTTGTCGGCTTCTGCCGTGCGCGCTTCGAACTTGCCGTCTACCAGTTGCGGGTGATCCGGGTAGTTGGTTTTCAGGACTTGCAGGCTGGTGTCAGCCAGGTCGTCCAGGTGCAGACGCTGATAGGCCTCCACCATGACCGCCAGGCCGTCACCGACCGATGGGGTTTCCTGGAAGTTTTCAACCACGTAACGACCGCGGTTGGCCGCTGCCACGTAGGCCTGACGGGTCAGGTAGTAGTCGGCAACGTGAATTTCGTAGGCCGCCAGCAGGTTACGCAGGTAGATCATGCGCTGCTTGGCGTCAGGCGCGTAGCGGCTGTTCGGGTAGCGGCTGGTCAGCTGAGCGAACTCGTTATACGAATCGCGAGCAGCGCCCGGGTCACGCTTGGTCTGATCCAGCGGCAGGAAGCGGGCGATGATGCCGACGTCCTGGTCGAACGAGGTCAGGCCCTTGAGGTAATAGGCGTAGTCGACGTTCGGGTGTTGCGGGTGCAGACGAATGAAACGCTCGGCCGCCGACTTGGCAGCTTCTGGCTCGCCATTTTTGTAGTTGGCGTAGATCAGCTCGAGTTGCGCCTGGTCAGCATAGCGACCGAACGGATAACGCGACTCCAGCGCCTTGAGCTTCTCGGTGGCGCTGTTGTAGCTGTTGTTGTCCAGATCGGCCTGCGCCTGCTGGTACAGCTCGACTTCACTGAGGTTTTCGTCGATGACTTCTTTCTTCGAAGAACAGGCAACAGTAAGTCCGAGGATGGCTATCAGCAGCAGGTGTTTCACTTGCATGGCGGCTTGCGTCCCTATAACGGCCTGCTGTCTTGCGCAGGACCGTCCTGTTATGATGGGCGCCCCGTGGAACCCCCGGGACAAAAGACGCCGTATTTAACCACAAGCGCACAGCCGAAACCAAAGGCCAGTGCCACCTCCTAGTTTGAGCATGTCTGAGATCATAGAACTCCGCGCAGAGGTGCCGTCCGAATTGGGCGGTCAACGCCTCGACCAAGTCGCCGCCCAACTATTCGCAGAGCACTCGCGCTCGCGCCTTTCCGCCTGGATCAAAGACGGCCGCCTGACTGTGGACGGAGGCGCTTTGCGCCCGCGTGACATCGTGCATGGCGGCGCCGTTCTGCTCCTCAAAGCCGAGCAGGAAGCCCAGGGCGAGTGGATCGCGCAGGACATCGAGCTCGATATCGTCTACGAAGACGACCAGATCCTGGTGATCAACAAGCCGTCCGGTCTGGTTGTGCATCCGGCAGCGGGTCACGCCGACGGCACACTGCTCAATGCCTTGTTGCACCACGTGCCGGACATCATCAATGTCCCGCGTGCCGGCATCGTGCACCGCCTCGACAAGGACACCACTGGCCTGATGGTGGTCGCCAAGACCATTCAGGCGCAGACGCAACTGGTCACCCAGTTGCAGAATCGCAGCGTCAGCCGCATTTATGAGTGCATCGTCATCGGCGTGGTGACCTCGGGTGGCAAGATCAACGCACCGATCGGTCGTCATGGTCAGCAGCGTCAGCGCATGGCGGTCATGGAAGGCGGCAAGCCTGCCGTCAGTCATTACCGGGTTCTGGAGCGTTTCCGTTCGCACACCCACGTGCGGGTCAAGCTGGAAACCGGGCGTACCCACCAGATCCGTGTGCACATGGCCCACATCAACTTCCCGCTGGTCGGCGACCCTGCCTACGGCGGTCGTTTCCGTATTCCGCCTGCGGCCAGTGTCACCATGGTCGAGTCGCTGAAACATTTCCCGCGTCAGGCGCTGCACGCGCGTTTCCTTGAACTGGATCATCCGACGACCGGTAAGCGCATGAGCTGGGAATCGCCGCTGCCGGACGACTTTGTCTGGCTGCTGACCCTGCTCAAGCAAGACCGCGAAGCGTTCATCGGATGACTGAGGGCGCGGCGGACTGGCTGATTCCCGACTGGCCTGCGCCGGTGGGTGTCAAAGCGTGCGTCACAACGCGCTCGGGCGGTGTCAGTGTGGCGCCGTTCGACAGCTTCAATCTGGGCGATCACGTTGACGACGATCCCGTAGCCGTCGCGAACAACCGTTCCTCACTGACCTCGCGCCTGCGCATTCAGCCTGCATGGCTGAAGCAGGTTCATGGCATCAACGTCGTCGAGGCCGAGCCGGCAGCAGTGCTTGAGGCTGATGCCAGCTGGAGCAAGACGCCCGGTGTGGCCTGCACCATCATGACGGCCGATTGTTTGCCCGCGCTGTTCTGCAATAAAGCGGGCACTCAGGTTGCCGCTGCCCATGCGGGCTGGCGCGGTCTTGCGGCGGGTGTGCTTGAGGCGGCTGTGGACAGCTTTGCCGATGCGCGCTCCGACATCCTTGTCTGGCTCGGCCCTGCCATCGGGCCGCAGGCGTTCGAAGTGGGGCCTGAAGTGCGCGAGGCCTTTATGGCCACGCACCCCGAGGCAGCCGATGCATTCGTGCCAGGCGCCAACCCCGGCAAGTTCATGGCCGACATCTACCAGTTGGCGCGTCTGCGTCTCGCCGCCCACGGTGTCACGGCTGTCTACGGCGGCGGTTTTTCGACATACAACGATGAGCGATTCTTCTCCTATCGCCGTGGCGCACGTACCGGACGGTTCGCGTCTCTCATCTGGATCGAAGCCCGGTAGCGCTTCCCCGAGCTCCCGCACTCATTCCCCCGAAAGCCTTCCTTCAAGCTAATGTTGATCCATGTCAACCCGTCAGCGCTTGAATCCTGCCTAATCGGCCGCATGTAAAGAACCATCTGGCAGGTTTTCTTTATTAGGTGTGTTCATTACTCCGGCCTGCCCTTATAGGAAGGTAAATCATGCGTATTGACCGTTTAACCAGCAAATTACAACTCGCTCTCTCGGATTCTCAATCACTGGCGGTGGGCCTGGACCATCCGGCCATTGAGCCTGCGCACTTGATGCAGGCACTGCTTGAGCAGCAGGGCGGTTCGATCAAGCCCTTGCTGCTGCAAGTGGGCTTCGATATCAACAGCCTTCGCACCGCGCTGACCAAAGAACTCGATCAACTGCCGAAGATCCAGAACCCCACTGGCGACGTCAACATGTCCCAAGATCTGGCGCGCCTGTTGAATCAGGCCGATCGCCTGGCTCAGCAGAAGGGTGATCAGTTCATTTCCAGCGAGCTGGTGCTGCTCGCCGCCATGGACGAGAGCAGCAAGCTCGGCAAGCTGCTGCTCGGTCAGGGCGTCAGCAAGAAAGCCCTGGAAAACGCCATCAGTAACCTGCGTGGCGGCGATGCCGTCAACGACCCGAACGCGGAAGAGTCCCGTCAGGCGCTGGACAAGTACACCGTTGACCTGACCAAGCGTGCCGAGGAAGGCAAGCTCGACCCGGTGATCGGCCGCGACGACGAGATCCGTCGGACCATTCAGGTGCTCCAGCGCCGGACCAAGAACAACCCGGTACTGATCGGTGAGCCTGGCGTGGGTAAAACCGCCATCGCCGAAGGCCTTGCCCAGCGCATCATCAACGGCGAAGTGCCGGACGGCCTGCGTGGCAAGCGTCTCCTGTCGCTGGACATGGGGGCGCTGATCGCGGGTGCCAAGTTCCGTGGTGAGTTCGAAGAGCGCCTGAAAGGCCTGCTCAATGAACTGTCCAAGCAGGAAGGTCAGATCATTCTGTTCATCGACGAACTGCACACCATGGTCGGTGCCGGCAAGGCCGAGGGCTCGATGGACGCCGGCAATATGCTCAAGCCGGCGCTGGCCCGTGGCGAGCTGCATTGCGTGGGCGCTACGACGCTCAATGAGTACCGCCAATATATAGAGAAGGACGCCGCTCTCGAACGTCGCTTCCAGAAAGTGCTGGTGGATGAACCGAGCGAAGAAGACACCATCGCCATCCTGCGCGGATTGAAAGAGCGCTATGAGGTTCACCACAAGGTGGCGATCACTGACGGCGCGATCATTGCGGCGGCCAAGCTCAGTCATCGGTACATCACCGATCGGCAGCTGCCGGATAAAGCGATCGACCTGATCGACGAAGCGGCCAGCCGCATCCGCATGGAAATCGACTCGAAGCCGGAAGTGCTCGACCGTCTTGAACGTCGCCTGATCCAGCTGAAGGTAGAAGCGCAGGCGCTGAAGAAGGAAGACGACGAGGCCGCGATCAAGCGCCTGGAAAAACTCCAGGAAGAGATTCAGCGTCTTGAGCGGGAATATGCCGACCTCGAAGAAATCTGGACCTCCGAGAAAGCGGAAGTGACCGGCTCTGCGCAGATTCAGCAGAAGATCGAGCAGTCCCGTCAGGAGCTGGAAGCCGCGCGGCGTAAGGGCGACCTTAACCGCATGGCTGAATTGCAGTACGGGGTCATCCCCGATCTGGAACGCAGCCTGCAAATGGTCGACCAGCACGGCAAGCCGGAAAACCAGTTGCTGCGCAGCAAGGTGACCGAGGAAGAGATTGCCGAAGTCGTGTCCAAATGGACCGGCATTCCGGTCTCGAAGATGCTCGAAGGCGAGCGTGACAAGCTGCTGAAGATGGAAGAGTTGCTGCATCAGCGCGTTATCGGCCAGAACGAAGCGGTCGTCGCGGTGGCCAACGCGGTGCGCCGGTCGCGTGCCGGGTTGTCGGATCCGAATCGCCCCAGCGGCTCGTTCATGTTCCTCGGCCCAACCGGTGTAGGTAAGACCGAGCTGTGCAAGGCGCTGGCGGAATTCCTGTTCGACACTGAAGAGGCCATGGTGCGGATCGACATGTCCGAATTCATGGAGAAACATTCCGTGGCTCGTCTGATCGGTGCGCCGCCCGGCTATGTCGGTTACGAAGAGGGTGGTTACCTGACCGAAGCGGTACGCCGCAAGCCTTACTCGGTCATTCTGCTGGACGAAGTCGAGAAAGCGCACCCGGACGTGTTCAACGTCCTGCTGCAGGTGCTCGAGGATGGGCGTCTGACCGACAGTCACGGGCGTACGGTTGATTTCCGTAATACCGTGATCGTCATGACCTCCAACCTGGGCTCGGCTCGCATCCAGGAGCTGGTGGGTGATCGGGAAGGGCAGCGCGCGGCGGTCATGGATGCGCTCACCACTCACTTCCGTCCGGAGTTCATCAATCGGGTGGACGAAGTCGTGATCTTCGAACCGCTGGCGCGCGACCAGATCGCAGGCATCACCGAGATCCAGCTGGGGCGTCTGCGCCAGCGTCTGGCGGAGCGCGATCTGCGCCTGGAGCTGTCCAGCGAGGCGATGGACAAGCTGATCGCCGTCGGCTACGACCCTGTGTACGGCGCGCGGCCGCTCAAACGAGCGATTCAGCGCTGGATCGAAAACCCGCTGGCGCAGTTGATCCTGTCGGGTGGCTTCATGCCTGGCACCAGCATCAGAGGCACGGTGCAGGACGACGAGATCGTCTTCGGCTGATCCGCGCTTCTATATAGAAGATAGAGGTGCAGAGGGGCTCTCCTGGTGAGAGCCCTTTTTTATGCGCGTTGATTTATTGCCGGAGCCACAGAAATTTCGGGGGCTTGAGGGCTATCCGCAAAAAATTCGCAAATCATTGTCTTGAAAGCAATTTAGAGGGTTGACAGGTGTTTCTGGAAATGTAGAATAGCGCGCCTCAGAGACGTGAACGCAGCGATGCGAACAGGTCGAAGAGGCTGAAAATGCGGTAGGTTCAGTGAGGTAAGTGCCAGATTCATCTGGTGAAGATTTACTGAATTTGTTGTGTTGAAGCGCGTCAAACGCTGCATCTGAAATTGATAGATTTGAAAAAATCGTTCCGTGATAGCTCAGTCGGTAGAGCAAATGACTGTTAATCATTGGGTCCCAGGTTCGAGTCCTGGTCACGGAGCCAATTTCAAGAGGTAGTACCGTCGGGGTATAGCGCAGTCCGGTAGCGCGCCTGCTTTGGGAGCAGGATGTCAGGAGTTCGAATCCCCTTACCCCGACCATTATTTGGGTCGTTAGCTCAGTTGGTAGAGCAGTTGGCTTTTAACCAATTGGTCGTAGGTTCGAATCCCACACGACCCACCATTTTTGACCTGGCTTCATCGGGTTGGATCATAGGGAGTGACGCCATTTGCGTCACCCGCTCTGGAAATGCTGTAATGTGTTTCCTTGTTTCACCGGGGTATAGCGCAGTCCGGTAGCGCGCCTGCTTTGGGAGCAGGATGTCAGGAGTTCGAATCCCCTTACCCCGACCATTTTCGCCCCGGTTGTATCTGGGCAGAAAATACCGCTTCAGCGCCATTCGCGCTGAAGCTACAAAAAAGCGTCCTTCGGGACGCTTTTTTCGTTTCTGGCATTCATTGAGCCTTGGGCGGGTCAGCCCAATACGCCTCGATCTGATTTTTCAGATCGTCAGGGATCGGTGCGAAGTCCAGCGAGCGTGCGTGTTCCTGCCCGCTCTCCAGCGTCCAGCGGAAGAAATCCTGAACGGTCTTCTGACGATCAGCGTCTTTGGGCTGTTTGTACATCACGATGAACGTCGCGGCGGTTATCGGATAAGCTTTTTCCCCCGGTGCGTCGAGCATCGACAGATCAAAATCCTTCGCGTTTTTCCAGTCGGCGGTAGCGGCTGCCGCCTGAAAGCTCTCAGTGCTAGGCGTCACGAAGGTGCCAGCAGCGTTCTGCAACAGCCCATAATTCAACTTCTGCTGTTTGACGTAGGCGTACTCGACGTAGCCGATCGAGTTGGGCACCTGCTTCACGTACGTCGCCACGCCTTCGCTGCCTTTGCTGCCCATGCCCACTGGCCAGTGGACCGACGCGCCTGCGCCGACCTGGCTCTTCCATTGCGGGCTGACCTTCGCCAGATAACTGACCCAATTGAACGTGGTGCCGGAATCATCCGAGCGATACACCACGCTGATTTTCGCGTCAGGCAATTTCGCGCCAGGGTTGAGGGCGGCGAGGGCCGGGTCATTCCATTTGCTGATTTTGCCCAGATAGATGTCGGCCAGCACCGGGCCTGTGAATTTCAGGGTGCCCGGTTTGACCGAGGCGACGTTGATGACCGGGACGATACCGCCGATCACCGAAGGAAACTGCTGCAGTCCGAGGGTTTGAAGGTCTGCCGAGCTCATCGGGCGGTCGGTGGCGCCGAAATCCACAGCGCCTTCCTTGATCATTGCGATGCCCGCGCCAGAGCCGATGTACTGGTAATTGACCTTGATGTGGTTCTTCTGGTTGTAGTCAGTGGCCCACTTGTACAGCACCGGATAAATGAACGTGGAGCCGGCACCCGTGACCTCGGACGCTGCGCCTGCCGTGGCGGCCATGGATAGATTGAGCGTAATGCCGAGGCCTGCGGCCAGCATCAGTCGGGAGAGCTGCAACATGGATGACTTCCTGTAATCGAGCGACATCGGGGTGAGATGCGTTGATGGGACCACAGCAAACAGCACGTTTTTATGACAAGGCGTGACAGATTTTCTTCATCGCCTGGTTGATCGATCGCAACGGCAAGGCCGGTTATTTACACGGTGTTCCGGTGCGGATTCATGAGGCCCGGTATAGACTTCAGGCAGTCTTTTCAGGATCGGCCGTTATATGAAGTCGCCAACGCCTTCACTCGAGCAACAGCGACTTGAAGCGCTGCACGTTCTCGAAATACTCGACACGCCACCCGAGGTCGCGCTAGACCGGATCACCCGTCTGGTGGCACAAGTGCTGAACGTGCCGATCGCCCTGATATCGCTGGTGGATCAGGACCGCCAGTGGTTCAAGTCCCGAGTGGGGCTTGAAGCGGTAGAGCTGCCGCGGGAGGTCGCGTTCTGTGCGCACGCCATCCTTGAAGCCACCGAGCTTGTGGTGCCCGACGCCATCGAAGACTCGCGGTTCTGCGACAACCTGCTGGTCACCGGTGATCCCCATGTCCGTTTTTATGCTGGCGTACCCATACGCACCCGGCAGGGCTTCGCCGTGGGCACGCTTTGCGCCATAGACGCGCGGCCCAGAATCCTCACCCCGGACGAGTTGGGCATCCTTCACGATTTGGCCGAAATAGTTAGCCGTGAAATGCAGCTGCGGGAAAACCTGATGTTGGCGCGGATTCAGAAGAATCGCTCCGAAGCGATGTTCCAGGCCACCGAGGCAGGCTATCGCTCGATGTTCGAGCTGGCCTCGGTGGGCATTGCGCTGGTCGCGCCGGACGGTGGCTGGATAAGCGTCAACGCCGCGCTGTGCGATGTCCTTGGCTACGCGCCCGATGAGCTCAAGCACCTGACGTTTCAGGACATCACTCATCCCGACGATCTGGACAGCGATCTTGAGATGCTGCATCAGCTGAGTGTCGGTGAAATCAACAGCTACCAGATGGAAAAGCGTTACCTGCGCAAAAATGGCAGCGCGGTCTGGGTCAACCTGAGCGTCACCAAGAAGCTGTCCGAAGCAGGAGAGCTTGAATATTTCATTTCGATCATCCAGAACATTCAGGCGCGCAAGGAGCTTGAGCAGGAAGCACGGCATGATTCCCTGACCGGCCTGCACAATCGCCGCGCGCTGGACTCGCTGCTGCCTATCGCTCAGGCGCGGGCGGATCGCTCCAGATTGCAAATGGCGCTGATGTTCATTGACCTGGATGGATTCAAAGTCATCAATGACAGCTACGGGCACGATGCCGGCGATGATCTGCTGCGCGCTATTGCTACCCGCTTGCAGAGCTGCATCCGCAGGACTGACAGCCTGGTTCGGCTGGCCGGCGACGAGTTCATCGTGATTCTGGAGGGCATCACGCCCGGTGTGGATGAAGCGCGGGAAGTGGCCCAGAAACTCCTCGTCGCGATTGCCCAGCCCCTCACGATCAAAGGCGATGTCATTCGCAGCAACGCCAGCATCGGCTTCTCCATGTACGAACCCGGTTCCGGCAAAGCCCCTGACGAGCTCATGCGCGAAGCCGACCGCTGGATGTACAAGGCCAAACATCTGGGCAAAGGGCGGGTGATGCCGTAGCGGGCTGTCGCTCAGCGCGGTAACTCAAGCGCGCTCCTGCGCCTTCGGCAGAAGCAGGGCGGGTTAGGTGTGAAAGTTGGGGCGTTGACTCTGGCCGGATGCCGTAGGAGCGCGGCTTGTCCCGCGATCTGCCGGGAACCGCAGTCAACCAGAGGCACTGTTCCATCGGGTACACAGCATTGGCCGGTTTGCTGCCGCTACGCGCCAGATCGCGGGACAAGCCTCGCTCCTACCCAACTTGCATGCGCCGGACGTCCAGCGCCTGGCACAGATTATTGTAGGAGCGCGCTTGCCCGCGAAGACTTACGGAAAACCGATAGAGATGCGCCGGATGTATCAACGCTTTCGCGGGCAAGCGCGCTCCTACGCCTTCGGCAGAAGCAGGGCGGGGTATGCCTGAACTCTGGTGTTTTGACTCTGGCCGGATGCCGTAGGAGCGCGGCTTGTCCCGCGATCTGCCGGGAACCGCAGTCAACCAGAGGCAACTGTTCCATCGGGTACACAGCATTGGCCGGTTTGCTGCCGCTACGCGCCAGATCGCGGGACAAGCCTCGCTCCTACCCAACTTGCATGCGCCGGACGTCCAGCGCCTGGCACAGATCATTGTAGGAGCGCGCTTGCCCGCGAAGACTTACGTACACTCGATATAGATGCGCCGGATGTATCAACGCTTTCGCGGGCAAGCGCGCTCCTACGCCTTTGGCAGAAGCAGGGCGGGTTAGGCGTGAAAGTAGGGGCGTTGACTCTGGCCGGATGCCGTAGGAGCGCGGTTTGTCCCGCGATCTGCCGGGAACCGCAGTCAACCAGAGGCACTGTTCCATCGGGTACACAGCATTGGCCGGTTTGCTGCCGCTATGCGCCAGATCGCGGGACAAGCCTCGCTCCTACCCAACTTGCATGCGCCGGACGTCCAGCGCCTGGCACAGATTATTGTAGGAGCGCGCTTGCCCGCGAAGACTGGGGTACAGCCGATAGAGATGTGTGGGGTGTACCAAATCTTTCGCGGGCAAGCGCGCTCCTACGCCTTCGGCAGAAGCGGGGCGAGATATGCCTGAGAAGGTTATTTAAAGCCAGGCCCGCCGCATTGGCGCGGCGGACATGCAGGACTCTCAGCCTTAGTGCAGCTTCATCCGTGGCTCGGTGCCGCGACCGATTCGGCTGCCCAACATGAGCATCAGCGTGCGGAACATGCCGTAGAGCGCCATCTGGTGCATGCGGTACAGCGAGACGTAGAACATCCGCGCCAACCAGCCTTCGAGCATGACGCTGCCCGTCAGGTTGCCCATCAAATTGCCGACCGCCGAGAACTTCGACAGCGAAATCAGCGAGCCGTAATCCTGATAGCGATACTCCGGCAGCGTGCCGCCCTCGATGCGCAGCTTCAGCGACTTCACCAGCAACGACGCCTGCTGATGCGCTGCTTGCGCGCGGGGCGGAACATTGCGGTCAGTGCCTTTTTGCGGGCAGGCCGCGCAGTCACCAAAGGCGAAGATATTGTCGTCGCGGGTGGTCTGCAGCGTCGGGCGCACTTGCAGCTGGTTGATGCGGTTAGTCTCAAGACCGGCGATGCCTTCCAGAAATGCCGGCGCGCGGATGCCTGCCGCCCAGACTTTCAGCGTCGCAGGAATCACCTGACCGGTCGCCGTCACCAGGCTGTCAGCCGTCACTTCACTGACCGCTGAATTGGTCAGCACCGTGACGCCGAGTTTCTCCAGCGTCTTGTGTACCGGGCCGCCAATGCGTTCCGGCAGCGCCGGCAGCACGCGCGGCCCAGCCTCGATCACCGTGATGCGCAAGTTCTCCGGCTTGATCTGGCCCAGTCCGTAAGCCGCCAGTTCGTGGGCCGCGTTGTGCAGTTCCGCTGCCAGTTCGACACCAGTCGCACCGGCGCCGACGATGGCGACGTTGATCTCTTCGGCCACATCAGTCTGGCTGGCGTGGGCGCGCAGGTATCGATTGAGCAATTGCTGATGGAAACGCTCGGCCTGCTTGCGCGTGTCGAGGAACAGGCAGTGCTCGGCTGCGCCTTTGGTACCGAAATCATTGGTCGTGCTGCCCACGGCAATCACCAGCGAGTCGTAATCCAGGCTGCGCGCCGGGACCAGCTCATTGCCGTTTTCGTCGAGGGTTTCGGCCAGATGGATCTGCTTGTTCTCCCGATCCAGACCGGTCATGCGACCCATCTGGAACTGAAAGTGGTTCCACTTGGCTTGGGCCACGTAGTTCAGCTCATCCTCATAAGAGTTGAGCGAGCCGGCGGCTACTTCGTGCAGCAGCGGTTTCCAGATGTGGGTCAGGTTGGCGTCGACCAGCGTGACGCTGGCGGTGCCTTTCTTGCCCAGGGTTTTACCCAGACGGGTAGCCAGCTCCAGACCGCCAGCGCCTCCGCCGACAATCACAATACGATGGGTCATGGGGATATCTCATAAGGCTTAAGGAATTCTGTGTCAGCGCGATCCGCGCGAGCGCAAGGCAGCTCTTAGCGTCAGATCGGTCGGTAAACGGCTCAAATGGCCCGGTCCGAGCACCACCACAAGGAGCAGCCAAAGCCAAAAAGGCTGGCGCTCGACCTGAGCTGGGGACTCGAAGGTACTGTTCGACACGCGCGGTGTCGGCAGGTTTCAGGCGGCTGATCATTTGAGGCTCTTTATCACTATTGATCCGGATCAGGAGAGGGCGCTGCTGGCTGCGTTAAAGTCCTGGACGCTCGGCTCGATCGGCTCGATACACAAAACGTCGTCCAGCCGCACGATGCCGCTTTGTATCACCCGCGCGGTGATTCCGCCATGGCCGCGAACGGCCTGAAAAATGCCGTGGCCGAGACGTTGCTCAAGGCGCGCGCAGGGTTGGCACCAGCCGGTGGTTTCGAAGATCGCCTGGCCGATGCGGAAGTGTCGGTTCTTCAGGCTGAACAGGTTGATGCCGCTGATCACGATGTTGCGCCGCAGATCCTGTGGCAACACCGGGTTGTCCTCCGCCCGCCCCATCAGCGAGCTGACCACGGCGAAATGCTCCCACTGGATCAGCGTCACCTGTCGAGCGTTGCGCGGCCCCGGCCGTGCATGATCTCCCGTCAGGCCTGCTTCGCGGCGGGCTTCCACGGCTTCCAGTTCAACCATCTCGCCTCGGGATTCCGGGCGCACGCCGATCCAGCGCACGCGTCCGCGCTGGGGTACATCGGCGATCAATTCCTGCAACGGACTCATAAACTGATTCCCACATCAAACACCACGCTGCGGCCTAGATTGGTCCGCAGGAAATCCGGGGCATCCGGATGGGCGAACAATACCCGGGCGAAGGTCGGTCCGACCAGCGAGAGTGATCGCCATCCTTGACGCAAATATTCGGTGGGCGGCGGAAAGTGGCTGTTCAGGTCCAGCACCTCGCGCTTGAGGCTGGCGAAGGCAATGATGTCCAGCTCGCCCAAATCCAGCCCGCGCTCCGTGTAGTTGTGGGCTTTCTTGCGCAGGGTTGGCGCCAGGCGCCGGAGCAATTCGGCGGCGGGAATTCGCTTGGGTTTGGCTTCACGCCGTACCAATTGGCTGAGGGAAAACGCGCTGCGCCGACGTTGCAGTTCTTCGCGCCATTCATCGTTGAGCCGACGACCTTCGTCCAGAACAAAGAACACTTCAAAACACGCATCGCGAAACAGTACGTCCGGCGGTTCTTGCCCGGCAGGCAGGAAGTCGTCGGCGCGATGGGGAATGTTCAGGCCCTGCAGCAACCGTTCGCACACCCAACGTTCGCGCTCCCACTTGCGCGCATTGGACAGAAACGCATTGGCTTGCTCGGCCTGGCTCGTCAAGAGACGCAGGTAATCGGAGTCATCCATGGGGCCAAGCTTAATCCATCTTGTAAGAGCCGGCTCGCTGGCGAACACGATTCATCCCTCACTGCTGCGTCATCTGACCCCATGCCTTCGCCAGCAACGCGGCGCCTACAGGTTGATCCAACGCAGAGCCCTCGCCGCCGCACGTCACGTGTAGGAGCGCGCTTGCCCGCGATTGCGGTGGGTCTGCACCGATGGTGTTCCAGGCAAATTCGAGCTGCTACAGGCGCCGGCTCCTACGCAGAGTGCCGCGTTGATCACTGCTATAAATCCCGCTGCTTTCTGAACTGCCCCGGCGGCATGCCGTGGGCGTGGCGGAAGCGTCGCGAGAAGTACGCCTCATCGGCAAAACCACAAAGGCGCGCCACTTCCCCCACCGGTTTGCTGCCGTTGAGCAACAGCGTGCGCGCCAGGTGCATGCGCCGTTCCAGTACCAGTTCGCTGAAGGTCTTGCCGACTTCCTTGCGCAGCCAGTGGGTCAGGTAGTTGGGCGACAGAAACGCGGCCGAGGCGGCTTTTTTCAGGCTCAGGTCCGGATCGTCGAGGTTCTTGCGCACGTACTCCGACATCCGCGCCAGTGCGTCGCGGCGGCTGCGCTCGGCGGCGTTGTCATCGGCCAGCAACTTGATCGGCTCGGCGTAGAGCTGGCAGACCGTGCCGATCAGTTGCAGCAGGCACCCTTTGAGAACCTCCCGCGTGCCGAACTGCCGGTTCGCATCCAGCTGGCGCATGCGGCCCAGCAAATGCTCGATCTCGGCGAAGTCCTCGGCGTCCAGCGTGAAATCCAGATGCTCCTGGAATCGAAACGGCGACAACTCCGGGGCGAGGGCGATGGCCACGTCTTCGAGGTCCAGCGGGTCGCATTGCAGTTGGGGCAGGAGGAAATTCTGGGCAAAATTGATCAGCAGGAAATTGCCTTCCGGTGGATGCGGAATGAGGTGCAATTTATGCGGGAGGATGAACGCCAGCGTGTTGCGCGGGAAGGGCCGTACCACACCGCCGATGTGCTGCACGGTGTCGCCGCCGAAGTTGATCTGAATCTGAAAATACTCGTGGCGATGGGGCGCGGTTTCTGCCTTGCCCTCGGTCTTGTCGCGGATGTAAAAATCCGGCCGCTCACTGCGCTGCTGCATGCCGTAGGTGGGGACGCGATTGATGGAATCCATCGAGTGCTCCTCGTCTCGTGTTTTTTATTGTCGGTCGTCGTATGACTAAATCCAAACTTTTGCTTATGGAGGTGGCGAGTCAATTTGTCCAAGAATCTTTTTACCACTCGCCTTTAGCGGACTGCTCTAGCGCAGGCGTTTGCGCGCGCATTCGATTGCTCGGTGCTGTTTTAACACGCGGGCAGTTTTTTGGACAATTCATTACGGGCGCCTGTTGAAATCCAAAAACGTTCTAAGCATCGGCTTGTTTAAAACCGGTCGTACGATAAGTTGGGGGCGCGCTTTATCACTCGATACCAATAAAAACAATGAGGAATTCTCATGTCGAGCAACCCTGATATTCAGGCGATGGATGCTGTCGTGGCCGCTCCAGTCACCGCCGCTCCCGCCCGCCCGATGACCCACCGCCGCTGGTTCATGCTGTCGCTGCTGCTGATCGCCACGATCATCAACTACGTCGACCGCGTGAACATCTCCATCGCTGCACCTTTCATGGCCAAGGACCTCGGTCTGGACAAGGTCGAAATGGGCCTGATCTTCTCCGCCTTCGCCTGGACATACGCCTTCGCCCTGGTGCCCGCCGGTTTCATCGCCGACCGGTTCGGTTCGCGCTTCACCTACGGCGCTTCACTTATCTCGTGGTCCGCGGTAACGGTATGCCAGGGCATGGCAGGCGGTTTCGCTTCGTTGTTCGGCTTGCGTCTGGCCATTGGCGCAATGGAAGCGCCGGCCTTTCCGGCCAACAGCCGCGCAGTCACGGTCTGGTTTCCGGCGCGGGAACGCGGCATGGCCAGCAGCATCTACGTGTGCGGGCAGTATCTGGGCACGGCGCTGTTCACCGGTTTGTTGCTGTGGCTCGCCACGACCTATGACTGGCGCCACGTGTTTTACAGCACCGGCATCATCGGCATCGTCTTCGGGATTGCCTGGCTGTACCTGTATCGCGACCCGATGAACTGCAAGAAAGTCAGCAAGGAAGAACTGGCTTACATCGAAGACGGCGGCGGCCTGGTCAAAAGCAGTCAGGAACGAAACAAATTCAAGTGGGCGCAAATTGCCGAGCTGCTGAAATACCGTCAGGTCTGGGCCATCTGCCTGGGCAAGTTCGCCAGCACCTCGGCGCTGTACTTTTTCCTGACCTGGTTCCCGACCTATCTGATTGAAGAGCGGCATCTGACCATGGTCAAAGTCGGCATTTTCGCAGTGCTGCCGTTCATTGGTGCCACGGTGGGTGTGCTGCTGGCGGGCTTCATCGCCGACTGGATGATCCGTCGCGGGTACTCGCTGTCTTTCTCCCGCAAGCTGCCGTTGGTGGTGGGTTCGGCGCTCGGCATGTCGATCATGCTGGTCAACTTCACCGACTCCAATGAAGTCTGCATCGCACTCCTCACAATCGCCTTTTTCGCTCAAGGCATCGCGTCATCGTCCTGGGCGGCCGTATCGGAAATCGCACCCAAGGAACTGATCGGCCTGACTGGAGGCATCACCAGTCTGGCGGCCAATATCGGCGGCATCGTCACACCGATTGTCATCGGGCAGATCCTGCACGTCACCGGCAACTTCGCGTGGGCGTTCTGGTTCATCGGCGGGGTCGCGTGTATCGGCACGCTCTCTTATTCACTGTTGCTTGGCCGCATTTATCGCATCGAGCTAAAGGCCCGGTAACCGCTCAAGAATCTGTGTGTGAACTTATGCCGTACTGGGCAGAGGCGTATGCGAATACGCCTTTTTTAATGCCCGCGGTATTGAGTTTTTTAGTCCAGCGCAAACACGGTTTTGTCCAACTTTCCCGTCGGTTGATCCCGTAGTCTGAACTGCATCTGGCGGAATTGAGCGTCTTTCGGTGATAAGGAATTTCATGAGCAACTTTGTATTTGAACCGCCCCGAGTCAGCAGCCTCCCGGTGCATGGCAGCGAGGCGCGGTTCCCCGTCGGCCGGGTGTTTTGCCTGGGCCGCAATTACCTGTGGGGCGATGCTGCCACCGCTGAGCGCGAGGTTCCGGCGTTCTTCATGAAACCGGCGACATCGGTGGTGGACGCAGTGGGTGAGATCGCGTTTCCGACCCAGACCGACCAGTTTTGCCACGAGATCGAACTGGTCGTTGCCATCGGTAAGGACGGTTTCGAGATAGACGCCGAACATGCGCTGGACCACGTCTGGGGATACGCCGCCGGACTCGACCTGACCCGCCGCGATCTGCAAATGGCGGCCAAAGCGGTGGGCAATCCGTGGGAGCCGGCGAAGGCGTTCGACGGCTCGGCGCCGATCACGCCCATCCGCCCGGCAGGCCGTGACGGCCATGCGCAACATGGCGCCATCTGGCTGAGCGTCAACGGCGTCGAGCGTCAGCGTTCCGACCTTGAGGGCCAGATCTGGTCGGTGAGCGAGGTCATCAGCCAGCTTTCCCACTCCGTCACGTTGCGCGCCGGCGACCTGATCATGACCGGCACACCGCCCGGCGTTGCTGCGCTCGAAGCGGGCGACGTGATCAATGGCGGCATCGACGGCGTCGGCGAATTTGAAGTGAGGGTGGGTGAGCGCCGCTGAGCAATTCATCCAGAACAGCCGCATTTTTGATGAGCAACAAGGAGAACAATAATGACTGATCAATCCGTTTCGAAAATTGCCCTGGTCACCGGCGCGGGCAGTGGCATCGGCCGCTCCGTCGCGTTCGGACTGCTTGAGGACGGCTACAAAGTGGTGGTCACCGGGCGTCGTCTGGAACCGCTCGAAGCTCTGGTGGCTCAAGCGCGGGAGCAGGGAAAGGAAGCGTTGGCGGTGTCGTGCGACGTGCGTGATCCGGCGAGTGTTGACCACCTGTTCGCCACCATCGAGGAGGTGTATGGCCGCCTCGACCTGGTGTTCAACAATGCTGGCGTCAACGCCCCTGCTGTGCCGATGGACGAACTGCCCATCGAGAAGTGGCTGAGCGTGATCGACACCAACGTGACGGGTGTTTTCCTGTGCAGCCGGGGCGCGTTTGGCCTGATGCGCAAACAGTCGCCCCAGGGTGGCCGGATCATTAACAACGGTTCGATCTCCGCCCATGTGCCACGGCCGTTCACCGGGCCCTACACCGCCAGCAAGCACGCCGTGCTGGGGCTGACCAAAAGCCTGGCGCTGGACGGTCGCGAATTCAACATCGCTTGCAGCCAGATCGACATCGGCAACGCGCTGACCGAGCTGTCGGTACGCATGACCAAGGGTGTGCGTCAGGCCAATGGTTCAACCGCCGTCGAGCCGATGATCGACGTCAAGCACATCGCCGACGCGGTGCGTTACATCGCCGGGCTGCCGCTGTCCGCCAACGTGCTGAACATGACCGTCATGGCCACCAACATGCCCTTCGTGGGCCGTGGTTGATCCGTCCGAATTCGAGATAAGCGAGATACCGATGAAACCTGAAATCCTCCAGCTGAGCCCGATCCTGATCCCTGAAATCAACGCGCGCCTGAACGAGCTGTACACCGTTCGCCCGTACTTCCAGCAGGCCGACAAGGTTGCTTATCTGCGCGAGCACGGCGCCAACATTCGCGGCGTGGTGACTGGCGGCCACACCGGCATCACACGCGAAGTGATGGAGCAATTGCCGAATGTGGAAGTCATCGCGGTCAACGGCGTCGGCACCGACGCGATTGATCTGGCCTACGCGCGGGACCGTGGCATTCGTGTCTCGGCGACCATCGGTGCGCTGACCGAAGACGTCGCCGACCTCGCCATCGGCCTGCTGATTTCAGCCTGTCGCGGGCTGTGCACGGGCGACCGCTATGTGCGCTCCGGCGCATGGACCAAGACCGTGACGCCGCTGGTGCCGCTGCCACTGGCGCGTCAATTCAGCGGCATGCGCATCGGCATCGTCGGCATGGGCCGGGTAGGGCGGGCCGTCGCCACGCGTGCTGCTGCGTTCGGCTGCCCGATCAGCTACACCGACCTCAACGCCATGGGCGACGTGCCTTACACCTTTGTCAGTGATCTGGTCGAATTAGCGGCGCAGAGTGACGCGCTGATCATCGCTGCAGCCGCCGACAAAGCCAAAGGCATCATCAACGCCAAGGTGCTGGAAGCGCTGGGCGCGCAGGGGTTTTTGATTAACGTGGCGCGCGGCAGTCTGGTCAATGAGCCGGACCTTGTCGCAGCGCTGGAAGCGGGCTCGATTGCCGGCGCGGGGCTGGATGTGTTTGCTGACGAACCCCATGTGCCGGATGCCTTGTTCGCTCTGGAAACGGTAGTCCTGCAACCCCACCGCGCCAGCGCCACCGTTCAAACTCGAACGCGAATGGGTGAGATGGTATTGGCAAGTCTAGCGGATGGCCTGGCAGGGAAAGTACCGGTAGGGAGTGTGGTTTGAAGGACCTGACACCGCCGTAATTGTAGGAACGCGCTTGCTCGCGATGACGTGCGTACCAACGATAGAGATCTGGCGAATGTACGACCGTCATCGCGGGCAAGCGCGCTCCTACACGTGGCCCGCGTCGTTTACAGATGTCCTGGCGAACCAAGGTCTGTGGGCGCCGGCTTGCTGGCGAATGCGGTGAGTCAGTGCCCTTGATGAAGCTGACAGATTGGGTTCGCCAGCAAGCCGGCTCCTACGGATCGAAGTCAACGTTAATGCCAAGGGATCCTCTTAAAACGCCCCGGACTCAACCGACAGCTCAGCCACCAGAAAATCAATAAACGCCCGCGTCTTCATTGGCACTCGCCGGGACGAGGGGTACACCGCGTTGACCGTAATCGCCGGCGCTTCCCAATCACACAGCACCGGCACCAGCCTCCCATCCGCCACCGCGCGCTCGACGATAAAGTTGGGCAGCAGCGCAATGCCCATTCCCGCCACGGCAGCCTGCGCCAGGATGTCACCGTTGTTGGCATGCAACGGCCCGCTCACCGTCACGCGCTGGGTTTCCTTGCCGTTGCACAACTGCAGGCTCACGCCGCTCTGCAGATAGCCGTAGCTCAGGCACTTATGGTGTGCCAGATCCTTGGGCGTCTGCGGCGTGCCTTCGCGCGCCAGGTAATCAGGCGATGCCACCATGATCCTCGGCGCCGGGGCCAGTGAGCGCGCGATCATCGACGAATCCGGCAGGCTGGCAATCCGAATCGTCACGTCGAAACCTCCCTTGACCGGATCCACCTGCTGATCGCTCAGCACGACCTGCAACTCGACGTTCGGGTGCAACTCATTGAAGCGCGGAATCAGCGGCCCCAGACGACTCAAACCAAACGACATCGGCGCGTTGACCCGTAACACGCCGCGTATCTCACCCATCCCGGTCCGCGCCCGTTGTTCGGCCTCGTCCAACGAAGCGATGACATCCCTACACGCGTCGTAGTACTCGGCGCCTGCTTCCGTCAGATGCAGGCTGCGCGTGGTGCGCTGAAGCAGCTGCACGCCGATGGCTTCTTCCAGCGCTTGAATCTGCTTGCTGACTTTCGAGCGCGGTACATCCAGCGCGCGGGCCGCAGCGGCGAAGCCGTTGGCGCCCACTGTGGCGACGAAAGCGCGCATGCATTCGATACGATCCATGACCGTTCCTGAATTGGAAACAATGAGTCCCGATTCTATGGGATTGTTCCTTTGTCGGCCAGTCCGTAAATTCACTCCCAAGCCAGCCAACACGCTTAACGAGCGCAGCGGCTAACCCATATCGAACTCACTGCTGACCATTAAGGAATCTACCCATGTCCATTCGCGAACTGCTGAACCCAACCAACGCTGCGCTGATCCTGATCGACCACCAGCCGCAAATGGCTTTCGGCGTTCAGTCGATCGACCGCCAGACGCTGAAGAACAACACCGTCGGGCTGGCCAAAGCCGCCAAGATCTTCAACGTGCCGACGATCTACACCTCGGTCGAAACCAAAAGCTTCAGCGGTTTCATCTGGCCTGAACTGCTGGCGGTGTTCCCGGATCAGCAGCCGATCGAGCGCACCTCGATGAACTCGTGGGAAGACAAGAAACTGGTGGAAGCGGTCAAGGCGACCGGCCGCAAGAAGCTGATCATCGCCGCGCTGTGGACCGAGGTCTGCCTGAACTTCCCGACGCTGGACGCGCTGGCTGAAGGCTACGAGGTGTACATCGTCACTGACGCTTCCGGCGGCACGACCAAAGAAGCCCACGACATGTCGGTGCAGCGAATGATTCAGGCAGGCGCCGTGCCGGTGACCTGGCAGCAGGTGTTGCTCGAATTCCAGCGCGACTGGGCACACAAGGACACCTACGAAGCGGTGATGGAACTGGTCCTGGAACACAGCGGTGCTTATGGCATGGGCGTCGACTACGCCTACACCATGGTTCACGGCGCGCCGCAGCGTAAATTGGGCTAAAACCCTCGGTCACAAAAAAAGCTTCGCGATTAAGGCCGCGAAGCTTTTTTGGTTTCCGGGGGTTGTCTCGTTCATGTGGGAGTGAGCTTGCTCACGAAGACGGCATTAGAACTGCTGGATATCTAGCGGATGTACCGGCTTCTTCGCGAGCAAGCTCGCTCCCACAAACTGTTGTCGATCTCGGCGCTCATTCTTGTCGACGGGATACGTTCGGCTTTGGGAGATGTGCGTTGTTCGCCCAGTGTGGCTGCCAAGTTTGATCAGTGCTGACGAGGGTCGAGGTCACCTGAAAACAGCTCGTCTTCAGCATCCGGCGCAACCGGAATCGCATGCTCTTCCGACGCCCAGGCACCCAGGTCGATCAGCTTGCAACGGTCCGAGCAGAACGGCCGGAATTTACTCTCCGGTGTCCATTCCACGGGCGCTCCGCAGGTTGGGCAATCGACGGTCATTGGTTGGCTCATCATTGGCCTCCACGCAAAGTTAAATAAAAGTGATGCAGACGCTCGACTTCGCTTTTCAGCCAGGCCGGGTCACGGTCATTGACGATCACATCATCGGCCCGACTCAAGCGCTCATCGCGACTGGCCTGCGCTTTGAGAATCGCCCGCACCTGTTCCTCGTTGGTCTTGTCGCGCAACACCGTGCGCTCGATCTGCACCGATTCCGGCACATCAATGACCAACACCCGCTGCACCATCTGGTGCTGAGAAGTCTCCAGCAACAGTGGCGACACCAGAATCGCGTAAGCCGATTCGGCGCGCGCCAGATACTGCCGGATTTCCTCGCGGATCAGCGGATGCAGCAGGCTTTCGAGCCAGACCCGCTGTTGCGGATCCTTGAAAATCAGCTCGCGCAACGCCGAGCGATTCAGCGTGCCATCGGCCTGCAGCACACTCGCACCGAAGTGCTCGGCGATCTGCGCCAAGGCAGGACGCCCGGGTTCGACCACCCAGCGGGCGGCGTGATCGGCGTCCACTAAGTGCACGCCTAGATCGACGAAGCACTGAGCGGCCGCACTCTTGCCGCTGCCGATGCCACCGGTGAGGCCCAGAATCCAGGGTTTTGACGCAGGAGAAGTCATCTGAAGCCGGCGATCTGCAAATACGAAGTGGTTATTTGATCACCCCAGAGCAATGCGATCCACCCCGCGAGCGCCAGATAAGGACCGAAGGGGATCGGCGTGCTGGTCTCGACATTGCGCAAGCGCAACAGAATCAGGCCCAACACCGCCCCGACAATCGACGACAGCAGAATCGTCAGCGGCAGAATCTGCCACCCGCCCCACGCGCCGAGCATCGCCAGCAATTTGAAATCGCCATAACCCATGCCTTCCTTGCCCGTGATCAGCTTGAACAGCCAGAACACACACCACAACACCAGATACCCCGCGACCGCGCCCCACAGCGCATCGGTCAGGGACGTGTACAGCCCGAACGCGTTGACGATCAGGCCCAGCCACAGCAGCGGCAACACAATCGCGTCCGGCAGAAGCTGGTGGTCGGCGTCGATTAGACTCATCGACAACAACCCCCACGTCAGCACCAGCATCGCTGCTGCCTGCCAACCGAAACCGAAATGCCAGGCGATGAAGGCCGACAGCAAGCCGCACGCTAATTCAACCAGCGGGTAGCGCTTGCTGATTGGGGCTTTGCACTGTGAGCATTTGCCGCCGAGGAACAGATAACTCACGACCGGAATGTTCTCCCACGCACGGATTTTGTGTGAGCAGTGCGGGCAGCGGGAGTGGGGGAGGATGAGGTTGAAGGTTTCTGGTTGCGGCTCTGGGGGGAGGTCGAGCATTTCCCGGGATTGGGTTTTCCAGTCGCGGATCATCATTTTTGGCAGGCGGTAGATGACGACGTTTAGGAAACTGCCGACGAGCAGGCCCAAGACGAGCGTGCATAGAATAAAGGCCAGCGGGAAGCTGGCCAGGAGGTCGAGGAGGGGCATGGTTAGACGACGTTTCCGAGCTGGAAGATTGGGAGGTACATCGCGATGACTAACCCGCCGACAATGACACCCAAGAAGGCCATGATCATCGGCTCCATTAGTGCGGTAAGACCATCGACCATGTTGTCGACTTCATCCTCGTAGTAGGTCGCGACTTTATCGAGCATCGAGTCCAGCGCGCCGGATTCCTCGCCGATGGCTGTCATTTGGATAGCCAGCATGGGGAAGACGCCGGTGCTGCGCATGGAGAAGTTTAGTTGCATGCCGGTTGAGACGTCTTGTTTGACCTTATTGACGGCGTTTCTGAACACGACGTTGCCAGTTGCACCTGCTACCGAGTCGAGTGCTTCTACAAGCGGAACTCCGGCTGCAAATGTCGTGGACAAAGTGCGGGCATAACGGGCTACTGCAGATTTGTATAACAGAGGTCCAATTACCGGAACCTTCAGAAGCGCCCGATCCAACCCATTCCGGAATTTCTCTGAATTTCTATAGGCGCGCCGAAACAGAAAGATTCCCAATACGATCCCGGCGAGCAATATCCACCAATAGTCTTGAACGATTTGGGACAACCCGATCACCATCAGGGTGAAAGTAGGAAGCTTTGCACCGAAGCCGTCAAAAATACTCTGGAACTGCGGCACCACCTTGAGGAGAAGGATCCCCGTCACGATAAAAGCGACGGCCACTACAGCAACGGGGTAAGTCATCGCCTTTTTGATCTTCGCCTTCAGCGATTCCGTTTTTTCCTTATAAGTCGCAACACGATCCAGCAGCGCCTCAAGCGCACCGGCCTGTTCGCCTGCATCTACTAGATTGCAGAAAAGATCATCAAAATACAGGGGCTTTTGCCGCAATGCGGTCGCAAAGCTATGCCCAGCAGCGACCTCCTGCTTGAGGTCGTCCACGAGCTTCCGCATGTTAGGGTTTTCATGACCCTCGCTGATGATGTCAAACGATTGCAGCAGCGGAACACCCGCTTTCATCATGGTCGCCATCTGGCGGCTGAAGAAGGCGATGTCCAGCGGTTTGATCTTCTTACCCTTACCGAAAATCGAAACCGATTTTTTACGGACCTTAGTCGGGTTAATTCCTTGCTTACGCAGCTGAGCTTTCACCAGCGCGGGATTGTGCCCATTGATTTCGCCAGTGACTTTCGTCCCTTTCTTGTCGAGGCCTTCCCAAGCATAGACGCTGACTTTTACCGCTTTGGTCGCCATGCTTAATCCTTGGTCACCCTGTTTATTTCTTCAAGACTCGTCAAACCCTGCATAGCCTTCATCAGCCCCGAGGTGCGCAAATCATTGAATCCGTCTCTGCGCATCTGTTCGGAAATCTGGATCGAGTTACCTTCCTCCATGATGATGCGCTCCAGCGCCGGTGTGCTTTTCACCACCTCGTAGATACCTACCCGGCCCTTGTAACCACCGTTGCAGTGCTCGCAGCCTACTGGAGAGTAAAGCTTGAATGAGCCGATTTGCGACTCGGGGAAACCTTCAGCAATCAAAGTCTCCCGAGGGATTTCGACTTCCTTTTTGCAATGCGGGCACAACTTTCGCGCAAGACGTTGAGCGATGATCAGGTTGATGGCCGTTGCAATATTAAAAGCCGCGACGCCCATGTGATGCAGGCGGGTGAGCGTTTCAGCCGCGCTGTTGGTGTGCAGCGTGGACAAAACCATATGGCCGGTTTGCGAAGCCTTGATTGCGATTTCGGCTGTTTCCAGATCTCGAATTTCACCCACCATGATCACGTCAGGATCCTGACGTAGGAACGCTCGCAGCGCCTGAGAGAAGTCCATTCCCTGACGCGGGTTGACGTTGACCTGGTTGATGCCTTCGAGATTGATTTCGACCGGGTCCTCTGCCGTCGAGATATTGATATCGACAGTGTTGAGGATATTCAATCCCGTATAAAGCGACACCGTTTTACCCGAGCCGGTAGGGCCGGTCACAAGGATCATGCCCTGGGGTTGGCGAAGGGCTTCAAGGTAGAGCGCTTTCTGCTCCGGCTCGTACCCCAGCGCATCGATGCCCATCTGCGCAGTAGTAGGGTCCAAAATCCGCATCACGATTTTTTCGCCCCACAGTGTGGGTAGCGTGTTGACCCGAAAGTCGATGGCCCGGTTTTTAGAAATTCGGAGTTTGATGCGGCCATCTTGCGGTTTTCGACGCTCCGAAATATCGAGACTTGCCATGACCTTCAG
The DNA here is from genome assembly GCF_050268485.1 of Pseudomonas sp. NPDC078416. NCBI lineage: Bacteria > Pseudomonadati > Pseudomonadota > Gammaproteobacteria > Pseudomonadales > Pseudomonadaceae > Pseudomonas > Pseudomonas sp. NPDC078416. Next base: position 760,463 of record NZ_JBNNGV010000001.1, read on the forward strand.
ACGTGCAGCGATCCGCCCAGCAAGGTGAATGGGCGGCTTCGCCACCTCATGAAGAATGCCATCGGTGCGGAGTCTAACCCGGAAAATTTTTTCGTAGGGCTCGAAATGCAGATCAGACGACCCCAGGCGGATGGCATCCATCAGCATCTTATTAACGAAGCGTACAACTGGGGCGTCGTCAGCGTCTTGCCCCCCGATCGCCGATTCCTTGCTTTCGTCGACAGTTTCAACCTCAAGCCCCAGATCGACGTCTGCAAGGTCGCCCATGCCCGAATGGCTATCAAAAAACTTGTCGATGGCGCTTGTTAGCTTGTCATCCTCGACCAAAATCGCTTCAGTCGTCAGGCCGGTGCTGAACTGAATGTCAGTAATTGCTTGATGATTGGTAGGATCGGAGATGCCCACAAAAAGCTTGTTGCCACGCCGCCACAGCGGAAGCGCATAGTGTTGACGAATGAGCTTCTCGCTTACCAAGCCTTTCGGCTGACTTTCTTTTTCAAGCGTACTGAGGTCCAGAAACGGTATGCCGAACTGTTCCGACGCTACTTCCGCGACTGTAATGCTTTTTAAAAGCTTGCTCTCGACGAGATGATGAACAAGCGAGACCTTGTCACGCCGCGCTTGTTCGTAGGCCTTCTGAGCCGTTTGTTCAGTTATCAGCTCGGCAACAACGAGTTGTTTGGCCAAACCAGTTAGGACGACATCAGTCATTGTAGCCACCAGACACGGACATTGGACCGTTATAGCGTAGTCGAGCGGTGCTGCCAAATGGACAGGGCTGTAGTGACGAAAATTGTCACTTAGTGCGGATATGAAGTGGTTTCGGGCGGCACTCGCATCAACGTAGTGCTTTTAGGCAGAGCAGTTCCAGAACTGGCACGTACTATGCATCGTGTCGTCCGAGCAACACCTAATTGACACCTGGAGTAGTAGCGATGAAGTCACAAAAAGGTTTCACCTTGATTGAGCTGATGATCGTTGTCGCGATTATTGGCATTTTGGCTGCCGTTGCGCTGCCGGCTTATCAAAACTACATAAAAAAAGCGGCTTACACTGAAGTGATTAACGGCATGACCTCTGTAAAGGCTGCGATTGGGGTTTGCGTAGCTCAAGAATCGGCACTTGCCTCTTGCGATACTGATGCGAAGATCCAGCAGCCTCTACCAAGTGGCCTGTCGACCGGCGCATTGAATAAAATTGAGCTGACAGCAAAAACAGCGGAAATTGTTGCAACGCCAAACGCTTATAAAGGTATTGTCGCTACAGATACCTGTTCCTTGAAACCTACCTTGGCCAGTGGCGTACTTACATGGCAGTACAGCGGTAAGTGCGTCGACAATAACTATGTGAAGAACTAAGTCTAGTCAATAGCGGTTTGCCGAAATAGCTCAGTCGGTAGAGCAGCGCACTCGTAACGCGAAGGTCGTAGGTTCGATTCCTATTTTCGGCACCAGAAACGCATAGAGCCCGGTCATCAAGACCGGGCTTTTCGTACCCAACATCCGCATCATCCCGCCAATCAACAAATCCCAGGCGGAATCCCGTCCTTATTGAAATCCTTCAACCGCTCCTTCTCCTCCTCAGTCGAGTGAGCCGGAACGTCTTCTTCAGGTTCGACAGGTTGCTTCTCGTCAGCCATCGTCATTTCCTCATTGGTCTAATCAACAATCCGATCTCAAGGACATCAAGCCCATAACAAGCAGAGCCCGGTCTACCGTCGCAGTTCAACCTTTAAGGCGTCGGGACGCTCTCAGATACTCAATCGCATCGACAAATCCACCGCCTTCACGTCTTTAGTCAGCGTCCCAATGGAGATGTAATCAACGCCGGTTTCAGCAATGGTCCTCAGGGTAGCGTCAGTCACACCCCCGCTGGCCTCTAGCTTGGCGCGGCCGGAGGTGAGGCGGACGGCTTCGCGCATGTCGTCCAGGCTCAGCTCATCAAGCATGATGATGTCGGCACCGCCGTCGAGGGCTTGCCTCAGTTCGTCGAGGCTTTCCACTTCGATTTCCACCGGCTTGCCCGGCGCGATTTTGTGCGCGGCGGTGATGGCTTCGGCGATACCGCCACATGCAGCGATGTGGTTTTCCTTGATCAGGAACGCGTCGAACAAGCCGATGCGGTGGTTATGGCAGCCGCCGCAGGTGACAGCGTATTTCTGCGCCATTCTCAGGCCGGGCAGGGTTTTGCGGGTGTCGAGCAGTTTCACCTGAGTGTCGGCAACCATGTCGGCATAGTGCCGTGCGCGGGTGGCAACGCCTGACAGCAGCTGCAGAAAGTTGAGCGCGCTGCGTTCGCCTGTCAGTAAGGAGCGGGCGGGGCCTTCCAGGTGGAACAGTGCTTGATTGGGCTGTACGCGATCGCCGTCAACGATCTGCCAGTGCACGGCGACGCGCGGGTCAAGTTGACGGAATACAGCGTCCACCCACGCCGTGCCGGCAATCACCGCTGCGTCTCGGGAGATCACAGTGGCCTTGGCCAGCCGCTCCGCCGGAATCAGTTGCGCGGTGATGTCGCCACTGCCCACATCCTCCAGCAACGCACGGCGCACGTTGGCTTCGATTTCGGCAGTGAGGGCGTCTAGACGTAGGTTTGGCATATCAGGCTCCGCGGACTAAGTGCGCCGAGTATATGGCAGACGGGTGTACCAACCTAAGTCGGTCACGTGTCCAGTCGGGTGCATAACCTGCACTTTGTCGGTTTTTTCCTCGGTTATGCGACAGATTGTGATTTTGATGGTCTATCGCTGCACATATCGCTCCGCCGCCTCCTATTATTCCAACAAAGGCGAAGTGTCCGCTGGCGAGCGGCCCTGATTTCCCCGATACTTTCGCCTTGTATTTGACGTCATAGCGTTGACGTTAGCCTGCCACATCCCCAGGGATAAATTTTTAGATCCGTCCGAATGGAGTCGAGTCTTCATTCGCTGCGGAGTGCGGCTGTTGTTGGAGCAGTTGTGTCGACGGTGTGAAGGAGTCCTTGATGCAGAACGACAGTAACAAAGTGGTGCCCTTGAAGGCAGGTGCGGATCATCCGGGATCCTCGCCTGTCGCTCGGCTGCCCGTCGTTTTGCTCCAGGTCCGTGACCGGGCCGCGCAGCAGTTGAAGGAAAGCCTGCAAACGCTGTTCGACAACGCTGACGACACGCTTTTCGAAATGGCCGACCGTGCTCACAATAACGCTGAGCAGAACATCTTTTTCGAAGCCATGCGCGACTTGCGCCTGAAGCGCAAAAGTATCGAGCGTAACTTTCTCGACAAATTCTTTGAAGCGTTCCTGCGGCTGGGTCAGTACGAAGTGGCTGAGCCCCCGATTCCCGAGCCCGTTTCCTACGACAAGCTCGCGCTGGTTCACAACGACGATCTTGAGCGCACCGTGGCGGTAGACGCCATGGTGGTCAAGGTCATGAGCCGCGACGGTATTGCCCTTGGGCAATTGACCACGCGTTTGAACGTACTCATCCCCCAGCCGTTGACCGACGAGACCAATCCGTTGGGTCCGACGCTGCTGTGCGACTATTTCCTGCAGGCCGGGCGCAGTCTCGGCGTTGAAATCAAGGTAAAGCTGATCATTCTCAAGCTGTTTGAGAAGTACGCCTTGAGCAACGCCGATCAGCTTTATGAGGAAGCCAACCAGTTGTTAATTTCCGCAGGTGTATTGCCGGAACTGAAGGCGTTGCCGTCCCGTCGCTCGACTGATCGTATTGCCAGCGTGCCGCCTTCGAGCGAGGCCGTGCGTGCCGACAACGCCGCCATCCTTCAGGCCACGGAAAGTCTCGATAAAAGCGTGCAGGATGTGTTTTCTGCCCTGCAGGAATTGCTGGTTCACGTGCGTGGCCACCTGACGCCGCGCCCCGAGTCGGTGACCGATGCGCGCCCGATTTCCAGTCAGGACCTGCTGCGTCTGTTGTCCCACTTACAACAGTACGTGCCGAAAGCCGAAGAGAGCGACGACTTCGACCTGCGCGCCCAGCTTGAGCAGTTGATCAGTCGGGTCAGCGCGAGAAGCGGCAAGTTTCGCGTCGTGGGCACGATGGATGAGGACGTCATCAACCTCATCTCGATGCTGTTTGAATTTATTCTCGATGACCGCAACCTGCCCAGTTCGCTGCGCGCGCTTATCGGCCGTTTGCAGATTCCGATGCTCAAGGTCGCCGTCATCGACAAGAGTTTCTTCAGCCGTGGCAGCCACCCTGCGCGCCGGCTACTGAACGAAATCGCTTCGGCCGCGCTTGGCTGGGGTGGTCGCGACGATACCCAGCGTGACACGCTTTATGCCCGCATTGAGCAAATCGTCCAGCGCCTGCTTCATGATTTTGTCGATGACCCGGCAATCTTCACCGAGCTGCTGGTGGATTTTCTGGCGTTCACCAGCGACGAGCGTCGTCGCAGTGAATTGCTTGAACAGCGTACCCGTGACGCCGAACAAGGCCGCGCGTTGGCCGAGCTGGCTCGTCAGCGGGTGCAGCAGGCGCTGAATGATCGCCTGCTCGGCAAGACCCTGCCGCAGGTGGTTGTTCGCTTGTTGCAGGAGGCATGGAGCAAGGTGCTGTTGCTCACGTGCCTCAAGCACGGTGATCAGTCGGTGGAGTGGACGTCAGGTCTTCAAGCCATGGACGATCTGATCTGGAGCGTCGAGCCCCATGATGAGCCGGAAGCCCGGCAGCGTTTGCTTGAGCTGGTGCCCGGGCTGCTGAAGTCCCTGCGCGACGGCTTGAGCAGTGCTGCCTTTGACCCGTTTGCCACCAGCGAATTCTTCAGTCAGCTCGAAGTGCTTCACGTCCAGGCGTTCAGCCATGTGGCGCGGACGCCAAGAGGCGATGCGGAGGGCGACCAGCCTCAGTCTGCCAACGGCCCCACGATGATGGCGGTAGTTGAGGAGATCGTGTTGGTTGGCCCGGGCGAGCAGATTCAGACTGAGCCGTCGATGCAGTTGCCTGCCGACGACGAAGGTCTGATGCAAGTCGAAAAGCTGCGTCTGGGCAGTTGGGTCGAGATTCACGAAGACGAATCCCACAAGCTGCGCTGCAAGCTGGCCGCTATCGTCGAGCCCAGCGGGCGCTATGTGTTCGTCAATCGCACTGGCATGAAGGTGCTTGAGAAAACCCGCATGGGCCTGGCGGTGGAATTCCGTCGCGGCACCATCCGTGTGCTCGACGACGCCTTGCTGTTCGACCGGGCACTGGAGTCCGTACTGGGCAATCTGCGCAAGCTCAAGGGCTAAGGCCAGATCGTCTACGGCGTTTAACTGCCAATCTGTGCGACCTCAGTGCAGATTCGCCATCCACATCTTTTCCTGTCGCGGGCATACTGCGCGCTGTCGTTTCACGCCCTAAGGACTTCCCATGCATCTGGACCCTGCCACCGGCTGGTGCCATGGCGCGCAGCATTGCCCTTCACCCAATTTCAATGCCCGCCCGGAAAACGAAATTTCGTTACTGGTGATTCACAACATCAGTCTGCCGCCGGCGCAGTTCAAGACCGGCAAGGTCCAGGCGTTTTTCCAGAATCGGCTGGACGTCACAGAACACCCTTACTTTGAAGGCATCGCCGAGCTGCGGGTGTCTGCGCATTTTCTGATCGAGCGAGACGGAGAGGTGACTCAATTCGTGTCCTGCCTCGATCGTGCCTGGCACGCAGGTGTCTCGGTATTTGACGGTCGCGAGACGTGCAATGACTTTTCCGTTGGCATCGAGCTTGAAGGCACGGATGATCAGCCTTTCACCGACGCGCAATATGAGGCGCTGATCGAGTTGACCCGCCAGTTGCAAGCGGCGTGGCCGGCCATCACGGCGCAACGCATCTGCGGTCACAGCGACATTGCGCCGGGACGCAAGACCGATCCGGGTCCGTGTTTTGACTGGGCGCGGTTTCGTGCCGCCCTGGACGTTTGAAGTGAGGAACAGCGAATGAGTTTTCTGGTTTTGCTGCTGGCGGTGTGGATCGAGAAGTTCTCGGCCCTGCGTCAGCGTATTCAGCGCGACGGGCCATGGCTCAATCAACTGAGCCGGCTGGAATCCAACCCGCGTTCAGCCAAGCGGCCGTGGTGGATTTTGATGGTCACGGTTGTGTTGCCTCTGGTGGTTCTGGCCCTGGTGTTGGTGATTGTCGGCTCGGTGGCCTATGGCTGGCTCGCGCTGCCGATCCATGTGCTGGTGCTGATTTACAGCCTGGGCCGTGGCGATGTCAAAGCCACGCTTGGCTCGTTTCGAGACGCCTGCCGGCGGGGTGATCAGGAAGCGGCAGTGCTGGTGGCTGAACGTGACCTGGGTGTCCAGGCCGAGAATGAAGAACAGCTGTTGGGCGGCGCTCAAACGTACTTGCTGTGGGAGATATACCAAGGCTTTTTCGCGGTGATTTTCTGGTACTTCGTGCTTGGCCCGGTTGCTGCGTTGGCGTACCGCTTGCTGGCCCTCGCTTCGGAGCACGGCAAAACACCGGCGCTGGTCGAACGTGCGACCCAGGCCAGGCATGCATTTGACTGGGTGCCCGTGCGCTTGCTTGCAGCCAGCTTTGCGCTAGTAGGGAATTTCGTCGCGGTCAGCCGCGTGATGCTCAGCGAGCTGCTCAACTGGAACATCAGCGCCTCGCGCCTGATCAGCAAAGTCGGCTGCGTCGCCGGCGAGGTCCCCGCGCCAGTGGTGGGCGTTGAAGGCGTCAACAGCCTGGACGTGCTGTGGGAGTTGCTCATCCGCTCGGCCATCGTCTGGTACGTCGGCTTTGCGCTGATCACGTTGTTTGTTTGAATCGTCGGGAGTCGGCAAGCCGGCTCCCGCATGTTCAGCCTTGGCTTCGCTTTGCCCAGATGTCCTCCCTTAAGTACCCGTGTTGCTGCTTCGCTAACTCGCCGCTGATTGATGTAGATCAATACCCCACCGGTTCCTGACGCTATCCTCTTTTGCCTTCGGCTAGACGCCGTCATCCCTCTGAACTGACAGTTCTTCTCCACGTTATTCACTCTTCATAAAACATTACTAGCCCAAGTAAAGATGGCTTGTCGCCGCAACTGGCGGTCGGCTGGATTCTTGATTAACAAGACGCTGCGTTCTTGATTAACAAGAATCCTTTGCTATAGCTAAACCCTCTCACCTTTTGCAAACAGGGCAACGGAATGGCAGTCGCTAAGAAAATGAGCGTGGGCCAGCTCACAATGTTGACTGCGGTCAACATGCTGGGGTCCGGCATTGTGTTGTTACCTACCAAGCTCGCCGAAGTCGGCGGCATTTCCATCCTGTCCTGGCTGATCACGGCCACTGGCTCGCTGGCTCTGGCCTACGCCTTTGCACGGTGCGGCATGCTCAGTCGCAAGACCGGCGGCATGGGCGGTTACGCGGAATACACCTTCGGCAAGTCGGGCAACTACATCACCAACTACACGTACGGTTTGTCATTGCTGATTGCAAACGTGGCCATCAGTATCACCGCAGTTGGATATATTCAGACGCTGTTCGATATCAAATTGGGTTCGCTTGAAGTCGGTCTCGCCACCATCGCGCTGTTATGGATTACCACGTTCGCCAACTTCGGCGGCGCGAGTATTACCGGCAAGATTGGCGCAGTGACCGTATGGGGCGTTATTGCTCCCGTGGTGCTGGTTTCGACCATTGGCTGGTTCTGGTTTGACAGCAGCACCTATGCCGCAGGATGGAATCCCCACGACAAAACCTGGTACGAAGCCGCGGGCGCTTCGGTGGCGATTACCTTGTGGGCATTCCTCGGGCTGGAGTCGGCGTGCGCCAACGGCGATGCAGTGGAAAACCCCGAGAAGAACGTGCCTATCGCAGTGCTCGGCGGCACCCTCGGTGCAGCGGTGATCTACATCGTGTCGACCAACGTCATCGCCGGCATCGTCGACAACGCGGAACTGGTTTCTTCAACCGCGCCGTTCGGGCTGGTGTTCGCCAAGATGTTCAATCCCATGATTGGCGACATCATCATGGGCCTCATGGTGCTGGCCTGCATCGGCTCGTTGCTGGGCTGGCAGTTCACGGTGGCGCAGGTGTTCAAAAGCTCGGCGGACACTGGCTACTTTTTGCCGATCTTCGCCAAGGCCAACAAGCACGGGGTGCCGATCATCAGCATGCTGATCCTGCTGGCGATCCAGACCGCCCTGGCGTTACTGACCATTAGCCCCGACCTGGCCAAGCAGTTCGACACACTGGTCAATCTCGCGGTGGTTACCAACCTGGTGCCGTACATCCTGTCGATGGCGACACTGATGACGCTGCAAAAGGTTTCCAACGTGCCACCGCAAAAGGCGCTCATCACCAACATCGTGGCCGGCATCGCGACCGCGTACAGCTATCTGGCGCTGTACAGCTCCGGCGCTGAAGCGTTGATGCTCGGCGGGGTGGCGACCATCGTCGGCTACACCCTGTTCGGCTTCGTCAACACTCGCCTGATCAAGCTTGAAGCGCTGAACAACAGCGTGCCGACCCAGACTGTCGCGGCGCAGCACATCGTCGGCGAGTCGATCCCTGTCAATAACCTGAACCTGGCCACCCTGGAGACTCGACCATGAGCGACAACAGACACCTGCTCGGCATGCTGGCGTTGCTGGTCAGCAGCCAGCCCGACAAACGCAGCGTGTTCGGCCGGGCCCTGATCCAGCTGATCAGCGACGTGGAAGACCGATCCATCAGCGTACTGACCTCCGAAAGCCTGAGCGACGCGAAATCGATCCTCAGCTCTGATCCCGCTATCCAATGTGTGCTGCTGAGTTGGGAGATGGACGACAGCCAGGACCATCATGAATGCATCGATCTGCTCACCACGCTGCGTGAGCGCAACACGCGGGTGCCGGTGTTTTTGATCAGCGATCGCAGCACGGCGTCGAGTGTGCCGTTGATTGTCATGCAGCACGCCGATGACTTCATCTGGCTGCCGGAAGACACCAGCCGCTTCCTCAGCGGTCGCATCATGGCGGCCATCGAGCGCTATCGTCAGGCGGTGTTGCCACCCATGTTCGGCGCGCTGCTGAAGTTTGCCCGCAGCTACGAATATTCCTGGCACACTCCGGGCCACGCCGGCGGCACAGCCTTTCTGAAAAGCACCGCAGGCCGCGCGTTCTACGAGTTCTTCGGCGAAAACCTGCTGCGTTCCGACCTGTCGATTTCCGTCGGCGAACTGGGGTCGTTGCTCGACCACAGCGGCCCGATCGGCCAGGGCGAGCGCTATGCGGCCAAGGTGTTTGGCGCCCATCGCACGTACTACGTGACCAACGGTTCGTCGATGTCCAATCGGGTGATCCTGATGGCCAGCGTGACCCGTGACCAGATCGCCCTGTGCGACCGCAACTGTCACAAGTCCGTCGAGCACGCGATGACGCTGTCCGGCGCCATCCCGACCTACCTGGTGCCGACGCGCAACCGCTTCGGCATCATCGGCCCGATCCTGCCGCAGACCTTGAGCGCCGAGAGCGTCAAAGCCGCCATTGCTAGCAACCCGCTGGTCAAAAGCCACATAGACCCGACACCGGTGCACGCCATCGTCACCAACTCCACTTACGACGGCCTGACCTACAACGTCACCCGCGTCGAAGAGCTATTGGGGCAGAGCGTTGACCGGCTGCATTTCGACGAAGCCTGGTACGGCTATGCGCGGTTCAATCCGCTGTACAAAGACCGCTTCGCCATGCACGGCAGCCCGGATGATCATGATCCGTCCAAGCCAACGGTGTTCTCCACGCAGTCGACCCACAAGCTGCTCGCGGCGCTGTCCCAGGCCTCGATGATTCATGTCCGTAATGGCCGCAACCCGATTCCTCACGGGCGGTTCAACGAGTCCTACATGATGCACGCGTCGACATCGCCCAATTACGCGATCATGGCGTCGTGCGATGTCAGCTCGGCGATGATGGAGGCGCCTAGTGGGCAAATTCTGACCAACGAATCCATCGAAGAAGCGGTGGCGTTCCGTCAGGTCATCTCGCGTATGCAGACCGACATGCTGAGCCGCGACGACTGGTTTTTCTCCTGCTGGCAGCCGCCTTCAGTGCAGGTCGGTGCGACGGCGATTGCGTTTCACGAAGTCGATCCGGTCCGTCTCAAGACCGATCCGAATTGCTGGGTCTTGCACCCCAACGAGGTGTGGCACGGCTTCGGCGACATCGAAGACGGCTACTGCATGCTCGACCCGATCAAAGTGTCCATCCTCAGCCCAGGCATGGGCGATGACGGCAACCTGCTGGACTTCGGCATTCCCGCCTGTGTGCTCAGTGCCTATCTGGACCACCAGGGGATCATCGTTGAAAAGACCACCGACTTCACCATCCTCTTCCTGTTTTCCATCGGCATCACCAAGGGCAAGTGGGGCACGCTGGTCAACGCGTTGCTCGACTTCAAGCGCGACTTCGACACCAACCTGGAACTGGAGCTTTGCTTGCCCGAGTTGCTGACGGCGAATCAGCAGCGTTATGCCGGCATGGGGCTGAAGGATCTGGCGGAAGACATCTTTGCCGCGATGAAGGAGACCAAGACCACGGCGGCCATGTCGAAGGCGTTCGGCACCCTGCCCAAGGCGGAATTCAGCCCGGTGGAGGCCTACGAGAAGTTGGTCAAGAACGAGGTGGAGCAGGTCACCCTGGAAGAGGCCGCTGGGCGCATTGCCGCGACCGGCATCGTGCCTTATCCGCCGGGCATCCCGCTGCTGATGCCGGGGGAAAACGCCGGGCCTGCGGATGGGCCGTTGCTGGCCTACCTTCGGGCGCTGGAAAGCTTTGATCGGTCGTTCCCCGGCTTCACCCACGACACCCACGGGATTGAAAGCGAAGCGGGGGTTTATCGGATGCTGGTGTTGAAATAGCTGCAGCGCTGGAAGAGGTGGGCCGTCTGGCGCCCCTCTGGCTCAGTTGCTTTGAGCCTTTTGCAGCGCCTGCTGCGTCAGCGCTACACATTCACGCCCACCGTCATCGTTGTGCCGCGCCAAGGCCGCTTCGGCGCGGTGCACGGTCGTGTCGATATCGCTTTTGACCGCGTCGCTGAGATTGGGATTGGCAACTTTCGCGTCACGAACCTTGCTCAGGTTCATCTGGCACTGGTTGTTGTCGTCGTTGGCATTTGCCGCGAAGGGCAGGGCACATGCAGTCAGGAGCAAGCCGGCGAGCAGGGCGTGTTTCATGTGGGTTTCCGCAGAAGTAGAGGTGTGGCTCGTTATCGGTACGAGCTTTCCGCATCAGACCTCAGATTCCGGATTTCTGCCAGTGGGGGGGCTCAAGCAAACGCGAATATCGCTGGCTGACTCAGCCTCCCGAGCGGGGGCCGGGGATTCGAGAAACGCACGCAAAAGAAAGCCACCCCTGTGGCCAAAGTCGGGGTTACCTGGCTGCAGGGGTGGTAATGGGCAAAAACTCTATTTACAAGCTGCGCGACTGAACTGACTGTCGAGTTCGACGTGCAGGTCGTGCCTCTTCAACTTCCAGCAAGTGCATGGCCAATACATCAGTCAAAAACCGGAACTGATCGTTGAAGCCCACCACCTCATTACTGAAGTGATTTTCCGCCGAGGGCATCATGAAGGCGCCGAAGCGATTGTCTTCAACGAGACCGTGGCTGTTCTTGCGGGCGATGACATGTTGTGAGTAATAGTTCTTTCCAAATATCGGAAAGCTAACGTGCAAAGTGACGTCTCGGGTCATGTCGATTGCTCCGCATTTAACAGAAGTTGAAAGCGCGAAAGGTGCTGATAAGTGTCAGCTACTTGGCCTTAATTGGCCGGTGCCACAACACGACTGTCCTCATCGTCCGCGGTCATGACGACCGATCCCGGATCGAAGAGTTTGAGGGCGACGACGTAGCTGGTGAGCGCTGCGAGCGTCAAGCAAGTAAGGAGATGAACGATCATTTTCCTGCCCTCGGTTCGTGTTTGGGTGTGAGGGCGATGGTACGCCCATCAGTTTTGAGCGGAAGGCATTCGCGGGAATGTTGGTTATCGATGGGAATGATGGATCGCGAATCCTACTGTAGGAGCGCGCTTGTAGCAGCGCGCTTGCCCGCGAATGCGCCCAGTCAGGCGCATCAGGCTTCCTGACTCAAGGTGGATTCGCGGGCAAACGCGCGTCTACAACAGGGTGTGCGTCTGCCTGCTCTCCTGCAGGCTTTCGCCACTCACGCTCGAATGGTTTCGCCATAGCGATGCGTCGCCAGGCACGCCAGCAGCAGACCACTGATCGCCACCATTCCGCCGACCAGACCGATGTTGGCCACGCCGAGCTGGCTGATGACCACGCTGCCGAGCAGCGCGCCGCCGCCGATGCCGATGTTGTAGATGCCCGAATGCAGCGCCATCGCCACGTCCGTCGCATCCGGCGCCATGGCCAGCACCTTTGACTGCATCACCAGACCAAAGCACATGATCGCCATGCCCCAGACCACGCTCAGCGTACCCATCGACGAAGCACTGCCGGACAGCGGCAGCAACAGAATCAGACACGCCGCCAGCGCGCCGATCGCGGTGATCAGCAGGCCCCGCGGGTAACGGTTGTTGTAGCGGCTGAAGATCACCGACCCTACGATCCCGGCGCCGCCGAACAGCAACAGGATAATGGTGGTCATGTCGCCATTCATCTTCGCCACGATCTGTGCGAACGGTTCGATGTAGCTGTAGGCCGTGAACTGCGCCGTGACCACCAAAGCCGTCAGCAGATAGAGCGACATCAGCGCCGGGCGCTTGAACAGCATCGGCAGGCTTTGCAACGAACCCGAGTTCTGGCTCGGCAGCAGCGGCAACGACTTCATCAACACCAGCACAGTGAGGCCCGAGGCAATGGCAATCGCCAGGAAGGTTGAACGCCACCCCAGCGCTTCGCCCAGCACGCGCCCCAGCGGAATGCCAAGCACCATCGCCAGCGCGGTGCCGGTTGCCAGGAGACCCAGGGCTTGTACCTGCTTGCCCTCTGGCGCCACTCGCACGGCCAGCGATGCCGTGACCGACCAGAACACGGCGTGGGCCACGGCGATACCGACGCGACTGACCAGCAGCATGCCGAAGCTCGACGACAGGCTCGACATCACGTGGGCGGCGATGAATGTCAGAAACACAAACAACAGCAACTTGCGCCGCTCGATGTTGCGGGTTAGCAGCATCATCGGCAGAGAGGTCAGCGACACGATCCACGCATAGACCGTCAGCATCAGGCCGACCTGGGCAGTGGTCATGTCGAAGCTATGCCCGATGGCGCTCAACAAACCCACCGGCACGAATTCGGTGGTGTTGAAGATGAAGGCTGCGAGGGCGAGCGCGATGACGCTCAGCCAACTTCCAGTGTGTGCGCTAGTGGTATTCATTGAAAACGAATGCCCTCCTGAAGAATTCGGTTGGCCGCGTCCCCGATAAAAACGCCGGCAAGCAAAAATACCGCTCGAGGCGTTTGCCTGGGCGGTGCATGCGGTCAGCTGAATATTATGAGTATGGGGAGATGCGACGAGATGTTGCGGATTCTACGCCGTTGTAATCGTTGTCACAACGCAGGTCCGGGTTGTGAGGGGGCGTTCATTTGTCGCAGGCGTGCTGCTGCGCTTGCTTTGAGCCGCGGCGGTAGAGGAGGGCGTGATGAGGTCATCGTTCACCGTGAGGCGCTGCGGACGAAACCGCCCGTCTAATCCGGGGCACTTGGCGTGCTCATAGGATTCTCATGGTCATGGTGCGGATAACTCGCACGTAAACGAGGAGATCGATTTCATGGCTAATGACACTTCGCTTACAGGGACCACCGCGCAGACGGACTCGGATAAGGATCTTGGGTTTAATGAAGAATCACCCGATGTTTCCGATCCGCAGGTTGACCCGACCGAGCCCGCGCGTACCGAGAATGACCCGGTGACTGACGAGCCAACCACTCGCCGCGGTAATGATGAACCGCTGCCGGGTAAGGGCGGGGTTTGATCGACTCGCGCTGAGCCCAAAAGCCCTGCTGATTGGAGCGGGGCTTTTTTTATGAATACGGCGGTGTTCTACGGCAGTGCGGTGTTTTAGGGTAACGAGCATTGGCGGTAGGTCACCGCTCTCAGTGGGACCGGCTTTAGCCGGGAAGGGGCCGGTGTGAGCGCCATCACTTCTTTAATGCTGACCCACGTGTTTTGAGTGTCTTCCTGCCCATCTCTCGCGCCTTACCGGCCGGAAGTGAACAAGATGAGTACAAGCGCTGTTCCGATCGGAGTGGCGATCTGATTTCTCGATCCGCACCGAAACGAATGCTGGTTTGGCGCCTGACCTGCGTGCCAAGATCGAGTAACCGTGTAACACCAATTTCGAAGTCGATATTTACAAGGATTCATCGTGCGCAAGACGCTTTGTGTCCTCATTGCCCTGCTGTTGGGAGGCTGCGCTTCGAAAGTGGTGGAGTATGCCGCAGCCCCGATCAACGACGAGCAGGCAAAGTCTGTGATTGAGCAGGTGCTCATGGAGCAGCCCCAAAAGACCAGACCCGAGCAGGTCATCATTACCTCGGAATACATCGCTTACGGCAACGGCGTAGTTTCCGAGACAAATGGATTCGCGAGTGCGATGCCGTTGGGCAACGGCGCTTTCGCTGCGGGCACGTCGAGAACCAATTCGAAATCGCTAGTCACGCGAATTTATTTCAACTCAATTGGCGACGTGAAGCTCTATTCCAAACGAGGACGGTGGGTAGTCATCACCCGCAGTCAGGCGGGTTCTGTTTTGAACAATGTGCTGGTGGACAATCAGGCAAAAGCTCAACGATATGTGGATTCGTTGGTGCACTTTAGAAAGGGATTGTGACGCCTTGGCTTGCGCCGGCGCGGTGTCCAACACATCAAAATCCAGGCACAAAAAAAGACGTCCGGGGACGTCTTCTTTTTTGGATTTGGTGGGCCGGGGTAATCTGAACTGCACGCATAAGTATTTGAATTATAACCAATTGATCAGCTGAATTTTAGCGCTGGAATACTGTTTGGAATACCATTCTGCTACCTGTGCCGAGAGGCTAGATTCGGTTGTTTCAATGGGTGCGCTGGCTAAGGAGTTTCGCTTTAAGCAGTTTTCACTTACGTAGTCATCCATCTCTTTCTTATGATCATGCGGCCTACCAATCCCACCGATCCCGCCGCACAGGTGCATGACGTCGGCCTATCAATAGCTTACATGCCAAAAAAATTAGCCCGGTCCTGCTCCCTCCGGTTTTGGCTGTCGTGGGTGCTCGTGAGGTTGGCGATCAAAGCGGCCATTATCGCGACACATACTACCGCGGCTGCGAAGTTGATCTTCACGATGATGAGAAGCGTAGCTGAATACAAAGCAATGATGACGGTAAGCAGCGCACACGCAATTTTAAGTTTGACCATCAGATTGATTCTCCTAGGGCAGTGATGACTTATGAGTCCCGGCCCAGCAGGGGCTGTGACCGGGTGACAATCTACTCGCCTGTGCGTGTCACGCGATCAAGTCCAGTGCTCGATGCAGAGCCCGTTGCTTTAAAGCTGCTCCTTGGCCGAACCAGGCTGAGTCCATTCGATAGTCTGCTGACTTGGCCCGCTTTTCATGATCCACAAACTCTGTAACCGCGTTTAGAAGTCCCCAGGCAGTTCCGTTTGCTGATGCTAGGCTAGCGCCTTTGCCCCTGCCCTCAAACAAGCCGTTGGCTTTCGCAATCGCATGGCGGTTGGTTTGCTGGCCCTGGGCGGTAACGCTTGTGGATGTCACGGTGAGCACTTGGTTGAAAAAGTGCTCAGCTTCTTTGTTCGATACCTTCCGCTCGGCGAGAGCCCGCATTTGGTACATGAACTCATCCCACCGAGAGACTGCAATACCCAACTGTTTCTTAAGGACACTTGGGTCGAATCGAGTGCTGTGAGGCACCTTTATACTGCTAGTAGCGCCATTGAGTGATAAGGCCAAGGTGTTGTTGCACACCACCCGGACACTCGTGGGCGTGGCGGTGGTGGCCAAGGTGCCGTCGCAGGACGTAGCCAGCAATAGATATCCGCCCACCTCGTCACCTCCTTTCAACGTGACGGATTGCCCCGTTCTTGCAAGCGCCCAGAACTTTCGGCCACCTTTGAGTACTCCTGCAGTTTCCAATTCATAGCCTGAGGATTCTGTAAGGTCTCTGTAGAATTCAAGGACCTCATTCGGCTGGACCACTTGATAGCGGCACGATACAACTGATAATGGTTCGAGGGTATCCGAACGAAACAGAACTTTTTGGTCCGCGAAAGTGCGAATCTCCGGCATCCCACTCCCACTAAATGATTCGTAGTGCACAGGGCTATGCTTAATCTGCCAATCCATTCCGGCCTCCCGTTGCCAAACCTCCAGCGGCTCTCCGCGCACTAGCTTGCTGCCCAGTCCGTGCCAGGGGGTGGAGCCGACGTAAGCCATGTTCTGAATTTCGTGTGCCATATTAAATTCCTTTCAGTTGATTGAATGGGGGCGTCCAAATAGACGGCCGCATCGCATGCAGACATGGGTTAGCGCTTGGGTTATTTCTGGCTCTTGATATTTGATTTTTAGAGCTATATCGAGCGTATCGAATAAACGCCTAGCCAGTTCCTCAAGCGCAGCAAGTACCACGGGGTTCTTGCTTAAGTTTGGATGGGAAGAGAGGCGCCGAATTATTAGCCGATTTACTGCTTTCGCACTGAGGGCAATGCGTCGCGCCGAGCTAATACAAAGAATTTTGCTGCTATGACAAAAGGGGCAAGTGAAAAACATAAGAGAAGACTCTAATGGGGTATTCTCTTCGGTTATATAGATCTAAAAACTGTTGGGATCAAAGCTGAAATCAGTCACCGACCCGATCAGTCACCTGTCTTGGTGTAGCAGCTATTTCTGCTATTCGTAGCGACGTAGCGAGATACTGAGCCCTGATGCACTGCTAATTCGCCTGTAATGAGTGTGTAATGGCCCGTAATCATTCCCAATACGCCGGCGCCGCGTTTCGGAATGATATTTTCTCCTATCAGCCATTTTCGGCTGGTCGGAGGCCACATGTATCAATCGTATTTCTACCCCATTTTACCAATCCCTGGTGCGACATACCCCGCTCCATCAGTAGCGCATCCCTGTTTCAATGCAGCGATTTCGGAAGCTTCCAAAAATCTGAAGCTTCCTGCTCCATTCCTCTGTCTCACGGCGTTGAGTGCTATCGCGGCTGTGCTGCAAGAACTGGTAGATATTGAAATGCCCTCCGGTAACGTGTTGCCGGTGTCAGTGAACACGTTGATCACTGTTCCTTCTGGCGGAGGAAAAAATAGGACGATAAATCTCTTTAAAAAATCAATCGAAGAGTTTGAGGCCCAGCAGGTATTGGCGAGTGAGAGGGAGATGGTAGCTTATAAGACCAAATACGAAATATGGTCTCACGAACGTAAGGACGTGTTGAAAAAACAGCGCGAGTCACTGTCGATGGATGAGTTGGTCGAGGTGCTGATGGCTCACGACCAAAAAGCACCTGTACCTCCAAAACCATTTAGGATGGTGTTTGAGGATACTACCCCTGAGGCTCTGCTGGCATCTCTAGGCGACGGTGGCCACGGTGCATGGCTGGTAACTAGTGAGGGAGGCATCATTCTCTCGCAACACTCTATGAAAAATATGCCCGCGCTCAATCAGCTTTGGAGTGGTGACCGGGTCACCGTCGACCGCAAAACCACGGGTAGTTTTGTATTGGCGGATGTGAGGATCTCGGTATTGATAATGAGTCAACCTGGCATCTTCGAAGACTTCATCAGCCGGTACGGCGGTTTGGCACGAGAGTCTGGTTTTTTTGCACGATGCTTGGTATTGGCTGTGCCCGCGAGTGTTGTCGGTCAGTATGAAGACGACCAAGTGCTTAACTGGCAAAGCCTTGAACAATTTCACGTGGTCTTGCGTCGCTTCTTGAGCATGAGCGTGAGCGGCATAGGTCGCTCTGCGGTCAGGTTCTCTCCTGAAGCCCGCAGAGGATGAATCTCTATCAAAAACGCAGTGGTTGAGGAATCACGAATGGGCGGTCGATTCACTGATTTTCCCGATTTGGCTGCGAGGACACCTGAAAATATCGCACGGGTATCTGCGTTACTTCATTTCTTTGAAGGACGAAGCGGGGACATTTCTGTCGAGACGTTAGACTATGCCTGCCGACTTTGCTTCTGGCACGTTGATCAGTTCGTGCAGATGTTCTCCGAACGATCTACTGGCGAGGAGGATGCACAGCTGTTATATAAATGGTTTTTAAAGCGATATAACGATTCTGCCCAGTATGCTTACCCTAAGAACTCCGTGCGACAAACTTGTCCCAATGTTCTACGAAAAAACGGAAGGTTTGAAACTGCATTTGGTTTACTAGCTTCAAGAGGCTATCTGTCCACTCAAGTTTTTGGTAAGGCTACGCAGGGTGTAATCTTCAGTCCCAGCGGATATGCCCATGGTTACCGGTGAGTAGCGATCGCCTCATCATTGATGATTATTTTGAGGTGGGCAGCAACACCGGCTTTGAAACGCAATTTCACTAGCTGTTGCCGCTTACAGGGAACCATCCCTTGGCTGAATGGAGACTGTTGCTGCTGATGAGTATTTGACCCATCTGCCAGGATTTCAATGACCCAGACTGCCGTGCTCTGGGCCATACCGGTACTGGCTTTTAAGTGGTTCTGGCTGGATCAGCGTGGCATCAGCAGATGGATCAACTCGCATCAGCGGCAACGGCTTCGATGCTGCATTTGAACTCCTCGCGGTCCTGAGATTAGCTATCCATGTTTCTGGGAAGAGGGGCTCAAGGGGTGGCTTTCTATCCCGGAGGGTATCGTAATGCATAAGCATGTCATAGTTTATTTAGTACCACTCTTAAGTTGACGTTCGCCCGAGTTTTGAAGCCGAACCGCTCTAACCTTTCCCCGCGTTCGGATGCAGAACTATTTCTTCTCGATGGAGTAGGTGGTTCTGCAATATTCGCTTCATTCAGACGCTTAAGAGTATCTGAATAAATGTCCGGGTGTTCTGCACTAATTGAAACTTCGGGTAGAGGGTCTACGAGTATACTTTTATCGTTAACCAGTACTTTGATGCAGTATTCCAGTGTGTCAGCGCTTTCCGACTTGATATTCTCTCTGACGTAATTGACCATTTTGGATGTTTCTTTGTTCTCTTTCCAGTAGCGTTCTGGATCTTTTATGGCTCCTATATCAATTTGGAATAACCTGGCCGCATTGTTCAAAATGTCTAGATCTTTTGATGCTTCCGGTGTTTGGCAGGGCAGTGCTTGGAGTGAGAACTGCAGGTCATAGATTTGCGATGGCAAAAAGAAAATGTTGGTTCTGTCTACCCAGATAGGAATCGGCCCCCTTTCAGATGAGGGCAGGGAGTCCGAGATGGAAAACCAAAAAAACTCCATTTGGATGTCTTGCTGCAGGTCTGTCTCCAGTTCCTTGATAGTGCTGGAGTGAGTCGCAGTTAAGCGCTGCGACTGCATCCCCCAAGATAATGCGCTCGGACTTGAGGGTAAGAATAAATCTTGTCGGAATGGAGATGGAGGAGTTGCCGGGCTAGGCAGCGTAATGCCGAACCACTTTTCACGACTACGGGGGCCAGTATAAAGGTCATAGAACGCTTTGATGCGTTCGTTTCTCCTAGCCGTGGTTAGAAACGGACTATCATTGTATTCAACAAAGCAATTATGAATGGACTCATGAATTTCGTCAGTAGATATAGACTTCCCAGTTGCTGATATTGTAGCGTCAAAGCGAGATATTTTCTGTCTTCCACCTAGTGCGATGCTCTTGAGCGTCACGCTCGGTGTTCGTAGAAATTTTGCTTGATGCTCGCGTTCGTGTGCTTGATAGTTTTGGGGATTGAACGAAAAATTTTCGTTCTCATAATACATCCTTACAGTTCGATCATGCGGAATTGCCACGATTGTTGAGACGTTCCCCCATGTCACGAAGTCGACGAACTCGGCGATTGAAAGATCCAGCTCGCATAGCGCTTCCTCTAAGGAGAACGGCACTCGATTTTTTCTCAGATCGTCATTCATGCTTCGCCTCTGCTGATGTGCCGCCTAGTCATTCCATCCTATCAGGCCAAGCACTCAATGTGCTGCGCAGCTTACGCATGATGGTGAGGACGCCCTCGACATGATGACGCGTACTCATGGATTGATGCTACCGCTGCACTATCTATCAGCGCCATAAGTCATCGTGGGTATCGCCTGGAGGCCAGCCTGCCGAGCCTTAGCATCAGTGACAAGTGGCGCAAGGCTGTGATGCGCGTGCTTCGAATCTGGACGTACCGCCGAGGGTCCCCAAGCTGGGTTGAGTGCTTATTGCCAGCCCATCAGGGATACGCGCAGAAGGGTGACAGATCTGTTTGCAACACGCTGCGAAGCCCGACCCGGTTTGTAAAGCCGCTGCTTTAAACTGAAGACGCGAATCTATCTCTCAATGTAATAGCGTTGTAATGATACGTAATGGTTCCAAAATTATCTTTCGCGAATATCGATCATGTATTGTCACTCCATCAAGTCCAACGGAGCGTTATATGAGCCAGTCTAATTCAACTACGTTAGCTGTAGTCGCGTGTGTCCTGCGCCTAAAGGTCGTCATGAGGCGCACAGGGCTTTCTAGGTCCACGCTTTATAGTCTGATGAACCCCAGTTCTATGTATTACGATCCTGCCTTCCCAAAACGGATTCTGTTGACCGGCAGGATTGGAGGAGCGGTAGGCTTTATAGAGAGTGAGCTCAATCAGTGGATTGAGTCTAGGGAAGCTGCATAGCGTTCTATAAATTATAAATTAACTCGGTAGGACCTTTCGGTGGAATAAATTGAATATTGCGCAATGAAAGCGAGGCTTGCGCGGCGACAGTATTGGCTGGATACGTCGGCTTGTAACGGTCCCCCATAATAGGTGTTGTAACACCTCTCCTGATGGGTGTTAAAGCAGCTTGCTTCAACAGCGTGACAAGCACTCGTCAATATAACGAGACTAGCGATGGCGTATCAGTCAGCAAGCAAGCTTATCAGTGCGCCACCCACAGGTCATAACCTGAAGTAGGCACTGCTACGCCTTGCCACTAGTGCTTCCCCAATACGTATCCAGCCCATCTTAATGATGGGATGGGTGATCGATTCATAATGAATGAGGTACCTATATGAGTAATCCCGTCAGTCTTAATATCTTTTCTTACTTCGAGATCATTGATGGCGTACTCCGGTACGCCATGAAAGATTATCGTAGGTTGCTTGTCGTACGACTAGAGCTACGTTTTCCTAAGGCAATGCCTGCAGGCGAGATACCTGATAATAGAGTACTGGACAAGTTTACTCAGTCATTAAGGTCTAAGGTCAAGTATCAGCGTGCCAGAGCCGGTAGGGACGGTAAGAGAGCACATCCCACCGATGTGCGTCTGGTATGGGTCAGGGAGTTCGGTCCTGTCAGTAAAAGACCTCACTATCATCTCATGATCGTCGTTAACCGAGATGCTTATCGCGGGTTAGGCAACTTCAATTCTGATGACGATAACCTAGCGCGCTGCATCCAAGGGGCTTGGGCAAGCGCCTTGAAGCTGAACGCTGAGGTCTACAGGGGCCTTGTCAATTTCTCTCGTGGGGGGCAGTACAAAATCATCAACGGTCATGGGTATCGGCAGGTGCTTGAAGCGATGCAGTACCTGTCTAAAGAATATTCTAAGGTGCGAGATGGAGCTCGGAACATTGGGTATAGCCTTGCACGTAAGGATCTAACGACCCACGGATGTAGCATCCAGTGTCATTACTAGGTCTGAAGATTACGTTACGACACTGCCGGTACACACGATAGCGGCGCTTAGAGAAGCTCTACAGGCCTAGAACTGAACGTCTGACGCAAATGCTGTTCGCAACCCTTCGTTAGGTAGGAATGCAGGTCATGTTGGCCAATTGACCTGCTCAGGCGGGTCCGCAGCCCACGTGAGCATGGGAAGGTCTTAAGTAGGCAGAAGTTTTTGCCCCGCCCGCGCTTTCAAGGTGCGGAAAACGCCTACTTTAATCAAAAACTTGACCTTTCATTCGATCACTGCCCGCTTTCTCGGCGAACGAGCGCTTTTCAGCGCTCACTGTCCGCATTACAGGCGCACCTATCCTGCATTCAGTAATCGTTTTCGCATCATCCATAGGTTGGACAGAGCAAACAGCGTGGTCTGTTGCGCGGTGTTTTTAACAAGGCCCCGAAAGCGCACTTTCGTATAACCAAACTGGCGCTTGATCAGTCGAAACGGATGCTCAACCTTGGCGCGCACTTGAGCTTTCGCGTGTTCGATTTTGCGACGCATGCGACCGATCAAACTCGTTTTACCGTTTTTTATAGCTGCTGGGCCGTGCAGCAATCGACCAGATCATTTGGCGTTCTGGATGCTCCGCACGCTTCTCGACACCGGTGTAACCGGCGTCACCAGAGACGTAAGTTTCCTCGCCATGCAGTAACTGATCGACCTGGGTGACGTCCGCCACATTGGCCGCCGTGCCCACCACGCTTTGCACCAAACCCGATCCGGCATCGACACCGATGTGCGCTTTCATCCCGAAGAAACATTGATTTCCTTTCTTCGTCTGGTGCATTTCGGGGTCGCGCTTGCCGTCCTTGTTCTTGGTCAAACTCGGCGCATGATAGCTGACGCCTGATGCTGTGCTCCCGATTTCCTTCAGGAGCCAGCTTCATGATGCGACCCGACGCCAAAGTCGAAAGGGTATACCTTCTACCCCAAACCGGTAAACTTTCGAAAATCCATTGATGGCTTTGCTGCGCTGGGGACGATGGCCGCATTGCCCTGCCGAGGTAAACGGATGGCAGTACAAACTTGCGCGCTGATTTATGACTGAATTTGGTAATGTGTTTTACACAGCTCACATGGTTAGGAGCTAGGTTGGAAGCCCATCCCGGGGCTCTTCAATCACCACTTTTTAGACCCAGAGCGCTAGACATGGCCTGCGGGTTGGTACGGTCTAATTAAGCTATGTGCAAGAGGAGCAGCATGGAAGACATTACCTTTGAGATTCTTCAATCCAAAAAAACTGGACTGAACAGCCCAGAAAGCTACGTTGTTGTCAGAGAAGAGACAGGTTTTCTAAGAATTCTTGGGGATGATCCTCAGTGGGAGCTTATGACTGCCACTGCAAGCGAGGATCATGGGCGCGTCAAGGTATGCGCCAACCAGCTCCGCTTGATTGAATCTGCGTTACGACTAGGAGCCGAGCTTGAGACATCTCCATCGGTAGAAAGGGATTGGGCTGGAAGAGAATACGTAAAAATATGCGTCATCACTCAGCACAGGAATCAAAACGACAAAGATTTCAACAGCGAGCTCGCCGCCGCGTTCAGCAGATTTTTTGAGATCTACGAGTCATACACAGACGTAAGATATCGCGCCAGAGAAGAAATGGTTGAACTCTACAATGATCTTTCAACTGGTGATCTGAGTGACGAAGTTTATCTTAGTGATGGCGTTTGGCTTGGTAGCGACGGCTCACTGTTTGACCGAGGCCGATAGCACATGACAACTCATTCAAGCCGATGCCGCTTCGTGGCGTGGGTTAATTCAGGCGTTGGTCCTATTCTTCATCAAGAAAGAAGCTCAGTAAATTCAGACGTTGAGGACCGCTACTTCCTGCCGACACCGGCTGCTCCTGGCTGATGGCTGCTGGCTGCTGGCTGCTCATGGTGAGAGGTAGCGTATGGCCGGCTGCGGCCAGTCACAATGACGTTCATCCTCAAGCCTCTCAAGATGGAGGCTATGACATGAACGCACCCCGCGGCTCTACACACCAGGTCTGGAATAAGGCAAATTGGTTGGGCAAAAAGCATCGCTGCGCCTGCGCGACATCTGGGGCATCAGGGTCAGACTGAAGCTTGCCCGAAACGTTAGAAATCTAGCGCTGTTCGATTCAGCAATCGACAGTTCTAAAGGGAGAAGCATCAGATAGCCCATCCGGAAGGTATCCTGGGGCTTAGAAACGCCATGACAGCCAAGCGTGGTTCCAGCGTAAGGTGGCGCTGTATTTGCTTAGGCTGTGAAGTGTTAAGCCCTAGAGATCTGTCAGCCCCCGCCTGCAATATGTGCCGGATAGTGGCAATAAACTCGTCATAAGCAACAGGCTCTTGCCGATCCGCGGTATCAAGTGCCGTCAGGTAACAGTTGATGCTCGATTCGATTTCTTCCATGCGCCGCTTCAGTTTGGCGCAGGTGAAGCTACGGTCGCGGTTGTTGACGGTTTTGAATTAGCTGCCATCGATGGCGACGAGATTTTCACCGAACAATCCCAACTGCTGACACAGCACTACGAACTGGCGACAGACGCCGTGGATGGCCTTGCTGTTATCTTTTCGGAAGTTGGCGATAGCCTTAAAATCCGGCATTAAACGCCCCGTCAACCATCACCTTAACGTTGCGTTTAGCTTCTCGCTCGAAGCGTCGGCTTGATTGGATTCGGTTGAGATAGCCATAGATATTGATCTTCAGCAAGACTTCAGAGTGGTAAGCAGGTCGGCCTGTGTCAGCAGGAATAGCACCCTCGAAACCCAAATTGATCAGGTGAAGGCGTGTTTACATACTCTGGGCCAAGAGCGGACGTTGAGAAGCGGGATTTATGTTAATCGCAGCAGTTCCAGGTTGGCTTGCCGCGGGCTTGTGCGCAGGCTGTTCGGCCAAAAATGACCATCACGAACAAGCGTTTCTACTACTTCTACAGTCGTGTGTTGGCTGCTTTCGCGCATGCCTTGCAAGCTTCGAAACCCAACGATTTTAGAAAGCTCTCCTCCTGAGAGTGATCATGACTTTTCCGGTAATACTGGCTTAGCATGGATTTCAATAGGTGCTTGTAGACGTTATGCCACTCCCTATCAAGGTCAGTTGCCTGCGGGCTGTCGATCACACGCCTTGGTGCGAAGGTTCGCTTTCTGACTTCAGGGTTCGCCTCGTGAAATTCCTTAGCAGCCCGAAGGTGTGACTGGATTGCCTGCTCCATTTCCTCCACGGTAAGCAGACTGAATTCATTTTGACCGGAATTATTGTATTCAATTCTTTGCGGTCTGGTCTTCAGCAAGAATCGGGCTTCTAATGCGGTCAGAAATCTTTCCTGATCGTCCTGCAGCAAGTGCTTGTTTGCCTCAGCGAATACCCGGAATTTTTCGATCTCGTCGGGGCCTTTTAGCTTTATTTCCGGCGGAATACTAAAGTTCAAATAATCCGAATTCAGGTAGCCGCAGGAGCTATCGAAGTGGTACTTCAGTGGTCCATTGGTTCTGAATAGATGCAGGCCATCGTTTCGTTGGGCCTTGGTGCCAGAGATCCTAAATTTTTCGATACCGGACGCTACCAGCAGCTCGGCATACAGCGATTTCAACTCAACCACTGATAGTATCCAGGCCAAGTCTTCCCTGTAGACCGCTGTCCTAACGTGCTCATCCACTTCGTTGACCGATTCAAAATAGAGGTTTTTCAATTTACCCATGCTGCTTTTAGTCAGGTAAACCTGTGCTTCGTTGACGTCCATGGGCCCTCCTTGAATATGCCAATCCATTACGTTATTCCTGTGATCGATGGTTTATTAACAGCGCTGGACGTTTGTTCTGCAGCCCGGTTTGTATGGTGATCACGTTCGCCTTTGCCAACAGGTCCAACGCGCACCCAGGTTGGAACATGCAATCCTGCTTGAGTGCCTGTTCAGCGGCATCCATGATCGAATCGGCATGCGCGAAGGCGGAGGCCGCATAGGCCTGGAGACGTGCTGAGAGGACTTCTGCAACAAGCCCAGTGGCGCTTTTCCCGGACAGTTCAGCGACTAGGTCCAGCATGGCGGAGACCTTCTCGCCGGGTCGTACATTGACCATGGCGTGTTGCTCTGCTCGTGCTTCTATCTGGGCTTCGCCAATAGCTTGGATCACCGTCGAAAGAATACCGATGCTCATTTTTTTACCCCTGCCAACTTTTCTTTTATTCCAATGAATGTATCGCTGTTGTAGGCATCTTCAGGCGCGCTGGGATCCGGCATCATTTCATACGGCGCGTTGAACGCCAGGATGTTCTCCAGCAGATGCTGACACTCAGAACCGATGGCATCGAATACCCAAGGTCTGGACAACACATCGTAAGCAGCGCGCTCATCGGCGGTTTTGGCCAACAGCGCCCGAGCGTCTCGATCAGGAATGCTCATCAACTCATCAAGCAACACGTCATGCAGGAGCTTATTAATCAGCACTGAACGTGATACGCCTTCGTGCTCTGCTAAGGCATCGAGCAGATACAGGTCGTGTTGCTTGATGCGTACATTGTATTTGCGCTCGCTTTTTACCCGTTGAAGTGGCTCGGAACTGGCCGTATCGGCAAAGGCTTCGGGGTGTATGTCGAGGGTGTAATCACCATCGAGGATCGACCGTCTACTTACCGAAAAGCTTCTGGCGTTTTCAGGACTCATAAATGTGTTCTCTTAGAATTGGAGTAGACGGTGATCAAGGCCTCGCCCTCGATAACGAGCGATGCACCACCGCGTCGTGCCAGCCGCTCGAGCATTTTTAGTTCTACACGTTTCTGTTGTAGCAAGGGGGTAATGGCGCGTTCTGGGAGTACAAGTTTGTCTCCTCGGGCGTTCCAGTCACCAAGGGTGAGAATCGCCCCAATCATGGCCTCTGAAATGCCGCGTTGCCTCATTCGATCCTGCAGATGCCCGGTGTGCATGTCGTCATCACTCATGTTGTGTGGATGGTTCGCAATATAGCCAAGTTATGGATTTATTAAAAGCCATATTATGGCTTTTTTATCGCTGGTGATTTTTTGGTCGGTACGGGCAATGCAATGGTTGGTAAGACGAAAAAAAGCGGCACTGAAGATCAGAGCCGCTGCACTGCTGAGCAGTAAGCTGGGCACGCCCAGCGAGACGAGAGGGGGGTATTGCCGCCCCACCCCAGGCGGTGACTACCACAGTGCCGGTGAGATCACGTCTTGCTATCAAAGCGCGCTCGCGGACTCAGTTCATGATGCCTTTGCTGCGCAGGGTGGCCAGCTTGGCCAGGATCCGTACCTTGGCCATATCCAGCACGGCAGCATTGGTCTTGCTCGACAGCTGTTCGCGAGCCTTGCTGCCGAGGAAATAGCTGATGCGTTCCGCGTTGGCTCCCGAAGGGTGCGGCAGTCCATCCAGCAGTTGTTCTGGTTTTAGCAGGCCTTTGGCTTGCAGGTGCTGGAAGATTTCGGCGACCTTGGGCCCGAGCGGCACGTAGAGACACTGCGGGCCCAGTGCCCGAATTTCCTCTGCCAGGTGCGTTTCTACCTGGTGCCGCAGGGTGCTGCGACTGAGCATGCTGGGGCTGCCGCTTTAATCCTTACCATTCACAAACACCGGATAGCGCAGTGCCGACGTGGAGTGCAACAAGTGCCGGTGGGTGTCGAACAGACAGGCACAGCTGTCAATGTTCAACAGGGTATGGACTCCAACCTGATCCAGCACCCTCACCAGGTTGCTGCGCAAGGGGCCGGCGAAACTAGCGGTTTCCTTGGCGGCCTGATCGGCGTGTTGAACCGAGGCGCCAAGGCGCAGCTGCTTAGCGGCCTCGGTTAGAGCAAGGCGGGTTTGTTGCGAGCCGGGTGTAATACCGCACACCACGATTCGAGCACTGGCATTGATGTGATCGAACGGGGAATAGAAGGTCTGTAGATCACCTTCGGAGGCCAGCAGCAACTCCGCCGGCAGTGGGTGAGCAAAGGTGTGGTTGGAGGCGGAAAGCAGGGCGCTGAACTGTTCAAGGCTCATTGTGATGTCCTTTGGTGATAGGCAATTGTTGGGTTAGCTGGCGTTAATCCGCACGGGTAGCAATGAAGCCCCGGCGACCTTTCAACCAGCGCAACGCCTCTTCGGAGTCGACCACCGTCTGGCTTTTTTCCTTGCGCGTTTGCAGTTGATCCGCCGCCGTGGGTTGCGCTGCATTGCGCACGGCGCGCTCGGACATCTGTCCCAAGACCGCGATTTCTTTTAGCGTCAGGTAGCCGCAGTTGTCCTCACCCGACAAGAACATGGGCACCGCCTTGTCATCTTCAAATTTCGGGTGGGTATCCAAGTCAAGGCGGGCTCTGACCAGCGCCTGGAAAAGCAGGTGCTCGAGTCCTTTCGGTAAAACCATCTCGTGTCCACCGATTTGAGGTGAGAACACCTCAATATCGGGCCGGGCGGAGAGCACTAGCGTTGCCAGCCGAGCCCAGTTGTCATTCATTCTCGTTTCTTCCTCCCCATCTTTGGCGAGGCTGAGTCGGCCATTGATTGCGTAGTCGTAGCAATCCTGGGCCGCTGTCCGCACCGCGCTTTCACCGTTGTAGAGCTGATCCAGACTGTTGAGCTTGGTCGGGTCAATTTCGCCGTTAAATTTCATCAGCGACGCCCCTAACGACCCCCAATAGGCGTCGTGTGCCTCCTGAATAATCTCGTCCAGGCCGAGCTTTGTCTCCGCAGCGACGAAGGTTTTCTCGAGTTGGTTACGCCAGAAGCTGCGCATCGTCTTCCTCTCAGTCAGTAGGTATGGGCATAGACTAGCAGTAAATGTTATATTTGCAATGATTGTTTTATGATTAAAATGATGATTATTTTCTGGCTGGATTTCGCCGTGCTGTGTGGGCCATTAGCTGCTCTTTTTGAGTTTCCTCTGAGTACAAATAATGGACGGGATAACCCGCAATTGGACGCACACCCGGAGACCCAGACCGGGTTGCTTCTAGAAGATGTGTCCCTCGAAGACATTGAAAACCGCTCCACAGCCTCATTATCGAGCCGACGTTTCGTCACTTGATCTAGGTTGGATCGCGTAGTTGTAGAGGCCGGTCGGCCTCTTTTGTTTGCTCAACAAGAAACGGGCAGATCGTGCGGCAAGGTATTCAGGAAGAGACGCTGCGCACCATGCTTGAGGCTAGCGCGTCGAAGGCGGCGAAAACCGTGCTGTCTGCTGCGTTGCAGGCGCCCGGGCGGCGCGCAGTGCGGCGCAAGGACCGATGCACACGCAATGTCTGGTTGACGTGATGGTTGTCGCGTTCAAGTCAGTGGCGCGTCTTGATAGTTTGGTAATCCATGAGATTGACTCTTCTGAAGAGATGTAATGGTTTGTGCCCATGCCATGCCATGCCATGACGCTGACGGTTGCACCTGCTTATGCTGAAGCCTTACCCCAAGCGGGACCTGTAGTAAGGCTTCCCGGTCAGATCAGGAAAACCACTGTTTCAGTGTTTCCTTCGCCTTGGTCACGTGTTCTGCCTTGATATGAGTAGCGGTCGCTGCCAACGCTGCGCACAACACTCCGATGTCGTCGGTGTAGCCCACGATTGGCGTGATGTCGGGGATGACGTCGATCGGAGAGATTAAATAGCCGAGCGCACCATAAATGGTGGTTTTTGCCCAGGTGGGCGTGTCTGAGTCGGTTGCGGCGTAGTACATCTTCAGTGCGGGTTCTAGTGCCGCCTCGCCAGCGGATTTCGCATGGTTTTTAACTTTGTCCCAGAACGAGTCGTCTGAGTAATCCTTTTCAAATGCGTTGTCTGACATGGGTTTCTCTCTACGGTCATTGGTTTTGACGAGGGTTGTGTGATCAAGATGGACGGTGAAGTGGTTTTCGCCAAAGCCGCCTCTATACCTCTGTTTCGGGCACTTCCGCAGTCAGCCGGACGGCATCGCTGAAGTCCTCGAACAGACGTCGTGACTCCTTGAGCCAGCGCTCCAATGGTGCTGTATCCAGTTTGCTGTCGAGTTTGTTGATGGGGCCGAGCATTCGCTCATAAACATCCTTGCCACCAATTTCCAAGCTGTCGAGCCGAAGTCCGTTAATGGCTGTTTTTTGCGCGCGTATCGTGGCGATATCCGCCTGGATGGCGTCGTCATACATCGAGAAAACCTCTTGCAGACGCCCATCCAGATGCTGCCGCGCATCGCCCTGCTGGTTGATCTGGGAAAAAAACTCCAGAAGTGGCACGTCTCGATAAGCCACTTCGTTGCGCAGGGTGGAGCTGTACGCACTGATCCCGACAACTGCCATTCCCTCGGATTGCAGGATGTCCTGGACCTCATCCATGACGTACTCGATGTCGTCTTCGGACTTGAGGTCGGCCTTGGTCAGAACGACATAGACCGACCGCTGCTCGACGCCAATCTGTTGGATAAAGTCCAGGTCTGAGTCAGGCACCGTGCCGTTGGCGTCGAGCCCGATCAGCCAGATGATCGCGTCGGACTGCTGCGCAAACTGGATGGCAGTGCGTTTGTCACCCTGACTGTGTTCGGCCGCCGTCGCCGGTGGGTTGTAGCCGGGCGTGTCGATGAAGCAAATGTTGCTGAAGTAGTCAGGGTTCATCTGAACACCCACGCACATGAACGGCATCAGGCTCTTCAAGTCGAAACTGAACGAGTTGATGAAGGCATGGGAGATGCTTTTGTAGAAGTCCACATCCAGTTTGATATGGCCACCGTTCGTGGAGTACCCGCGAATCATCCGTTCATCAGTCGCCAGCACGTAGCTGGGGATAGCGGTGACTGGCTGCATACCGACCGCCAAGCGCACCTCGGGGTCACGGATGAAACTGTTGATGAACTCGGACTTGCCGCTGCTGAAGCCACCGACAATGCCGACGATGGTGCGCTCATGAACGTCTGGAAAGCCTACGAGCAAGGCCAGTTCCTGCTGGATCGACTGCAACATTATGAGGGCCTTGGCTTCGGCGGCCAGGGACGATTCATTGTCTGCGAACACCATGTAATCGTTCGCCAACAACTCTCTGAAACGGGCCAGGCCAGCGCTTTCCCGAGGGCGAGCCGCGAGCAGCCGGGAGATGAGCTGGAAGCGCGTCCAGGTGTCCCCGTGGCGTTGATTCAACGCCTGAAATTCGTCCGCCAACTGAGCGTGCTGTTGTTGTTCCTCTTCATGGATCTGTTGTAGTGTTTCGCGCGCCTTGAGGCTTGCTCGCAGCTCCAGGCGCATCTCTTCCAGCGTCTGCTCAAGAGCCTGGCGTTGCGTCTCTACGGTGTTGCGTTCCTGTTCGAGTCGGGCATGTTGCATCAACAGGTTGTCGAAGCGCTCGCGCGCCTGTTCCTGATCGCGCTGATGCTGGTCAATGGCCTCTTCCAGCGACTGCTGCAGACCTTCGAGTGTCTGCCGGGTGTTGGTCAGCTCGGCAGCGGTGCTGGTCTGGCGCTCGGTCAGTTGTCCATGTTCCGCTGTCAGTGTTTTAAGGCGCTCCAGGGTGTTCTGCTGCTCTTGGGTCAGTACCTCGTGACGCTTATCTGCCGCCTTGAGCGCTTCGGCACCGGCTTGCAGTTCAAGGCGCGCTTGCTCGAGGTTTTGTTCGAGGACCTGGCGAGCGTTCTCAATGCTGTTACGTTCCTGCACCAGTTGCGCCTGCCGCGTCGACAAGGTGTCGAAGCGCAGCCGCGCCGTCTGCAGCGCGTGCATATGCTGAGTATTGGCCTGCTCCAGCGACTGCTGCACCCCGTGCAAGGCTTGCCGGGTGTCGGTCAGCTCGGCGGCGGTGCTGGCCTGGCGCTCGGTCAGTTGCCCATGGTCGGCAGTCAGTGCCTCAAGACGCGCCACTGTGCCCTGATATTCGCGTGTCAACGCATCGTGTTGATCATCCGCAACCTTGAGTGTTTCGACCACACCGTCGCGCAGCAGCTTGCGACGCCGGATGAACAATTGGCCGAGTTTATCAAGTTGGGTCATCAGCACAGGAGGAAACAGTTCAGTCTTCATACCGCCTCCAGTTCCTTGGCCATGCGTTGCAGGCGGTCGAGGGTCAGAAGTGCATTGCCGACCTGTTCTTCCAGCTGTTCCATGCGCGCATCCATATCCTGGAAAAAAGCATTGCCGTAGGAGGATGGAAGCTTTTCAGTAACGTCACTCTTCAAATGACGGATCTGTTGTTTGGCCTGTCCCTTGAGGGCCTCCAGAAGATGTCGGGCATCGTCAAGAAACTTGCGTGCCTCCTCGCCCAGCAGATGACTTCCGGTACCTTTCAGCTTGCGCAAGTCGGAGCTGTTGAGCTCAAAGACGGGAAGCTCCAGACGTGCCACCAGGCCTTGGTTGGTCCGTATGATCAATGCAGCGTCCAGATCGTCGCCAAGATGACGTCTGGCGACCTTGGTCGACTCCTTGATGAGTTCTTCGCGGAATTGTTCGGTCAGCGATTTACTAGCGATTTTAAGGGTGCCTGCCAAGCCTTCGGCGAACTCCTCCAGCTCGTTGTGTACCTTGCGCCAGAACAACTTGAATACGGTGTAGTGACGGGTTTCAAGACCACCACCCCAAAGCCAGTTGGCAGTTTTTGCAGCGAAGCTGTCGCGGACTTCCTCCCTTTTCTCGGTTTTTTCGTCGATCGAAGATTCTACTGCCGTCTGGGCGGAGCCGTAGGCTTTCTCAAGTTTTTTGGAAAGAACATCATCTAACTGTGTGCGAAACTCTGCGACACATTTGTTCAGTACTCCATCGAGCTCAAATGTGCCCACTGCCATGATGCTGTCCAGCTTGCGCCTCTGAGCCTTCAGCTCCTCAATATCGGCATTGCGGACTTCCTGATATTTGGCCTGGGTAAAGTTCAGTAAGTCGGCCCGGAACGCTTCAAGCGCCGAGGATTTGGCGCGAATGAGTTCTTCTCGGCGATCTTCGATAATGCGGTCCTTCTGCACGCGGACACTGTCCAGCACCGCCCGCAGAGCGTCGGTATTGGCCAGTAAGTCGAGATTGTCACGGCAGCGCTCGGCATGCTCTGGCGTGAAGAAGTCCGGGTAATTCACTTGAAGGTTTTCCCACGCCTTCTGCTCGCCACTGTCCCATTCGTTCTGTTGGTCAAAACGTACCGAAAGGCTGTGGCACATGCCTGAGGTATGCAGGACCTTGCCGGCGCCTTTATCAATTAAGTTGTCGAAAGTCGCACCGATCTCCGGATGCTGGACCTTCAAGCGTTGCAGGGTATCGACCATGTGCACGCTGAGCGTCTGGGTGATCTTGCCCAGCGATCCCTGAAGCGTGGGTTGGCGCGTGTCGCTGCCATACAGCTGGTTATCGACCTGGCTGGCGATCAACACCAGTTCCTGGATACCCTCTTTCTGGGTGATCCGGCTCATCATCTCGATGTCCTGCTCACTGAGAAACTGGCCGGCAGGGCTGACGATAAAGACCACATCGCAATTCTTGAGCAAGGCTGTCGTACGTTCTTCGCGGGACTGCACAGGGTCATTCAGGCCCGGGGTGTCAATGATGCGCACGTTACGCAACGAGTCCAGCGGCAGGAAGATATCGACGCTTTTGGTCAACGGCATGTAGTTGCCGCCGACGCCGACATAGTCCAGCAGCTTGTCGGCCAATGACTGAGCATCAGTTGCCTGCAGGCGACCCAGGCTGTCGAGGGATCTGAAATCGACATTGGAGCTCCGAATGCTCTGCCACTGGTCATGGGCAGCCGCCAGCGCATGTTCCCCTTGCAGGGCTCGCCGGGCAGTTTTCTCGACGTCCGTATGGAACTGCCCGTCTTCTATGTGTCGGCCACTGCGCTGACGACGCTGGCTCAGCGTTTCGTAGGCGCGAGACCTTTCTTCGCGAATTCGTTGCTCGTAACGCAGGGCGTTTTGCTCGATATTTTCCCGATCAGCCGCGCTGTAGAACTGAACCTCGGCCCCGAAGGTGTCGCCATGGGTCAGGGTGGTCAGCGCAGCGGTCATCGGGGTGGCAGCCCTTGGCAGAATCGCATGACCGTCGAAGATCAGAGCGTTGAGCAATGAAGACTTGCCGGCCTTAACTCGACCCACGACGCCGATCTGCAGCAAACGATTCTCTTCGACTAATTGGCTGAAGGCTTTGTCCAGGTCTTCGGTGCTGTCTATGGCGTGCTTGCGCAGCCATTGAGCGATGTCTTTTTCCAGCTCAGGGTTGTACTTTTCCATCCATTGATGGAGGCGTTGGTTCAGATCCAGGACGTGCTGTGCGTTCATTGCTGCGACTCGTAGAGGGCTTGTTTGGCGAGTTGTTGCAGTTGTTCTCTGGCGCGGGTCAGCAGCGCGATCTGATGTTCGGCCGCCTCGGTATCGTGATTGCGGCTGGCGACCAGTTCATCAATGAGCTTCTGCTTTTCACCGATTTCGCGCTCGAACTCCACGCTGACTTGGGTTACCAGCACTTCCATCTGTTCGGCGAGCAGGACCGGCAGTCGATCCCGCAACTCGCGTTTAACCGAAGGAATGATTTCATTGGTCACTTTCTGGCGGAGTTGGTCACGCTGACGCCCCTCATTAAGGAAGGACAGAATCTGCGGAAGAAAGATGATGGCCAGTTCGATCAGTGGATTGACTACCGATGTTGTGACTGCCAGCACGGTGGCCAGGCCTTGATAGCTCACTTTGGGTAGCGGGTTTCCGTCCTTCCAGCCACTTTCTTGTTTCAGTCTTTTCAGTTCGTTTGTATTGCGCGTGGCCAGCGATTCGCTCCAGTTGCCCAGGGCCTCTCCGGTTTTTTGCAGGGTTCGGTTGATCCTGTCAGTGATCTGGTCCAGCCAGTTGGGATCATTGCTGAACTGGCCCATGCTCTTGCCAAGGTCACCCACGGCTTGCGCAAAGTCGGTGACAACGGAGCGACTGAGAATGTCCATCTGCTCCTTAATGGTGCGGGTCATCGAGCTTCGGACTACTTCGGATACGATCCGCGAAAAAGCTTCCTGATTACCCGCCAGACCGGCGCTGACCAGTTCCGACTGTGCGTTATCAAGCTCACGGCCGACCGCGTTGAGGCAGCTGTCGACGGCACGGTCCAGTTGCTTGTCGCGCAGGTCTTCAAGAATACCGTCGCGTTTGCGCTCGATCTGCCGAATGCCATTGGCCAGTTCGCTCAAGGCATATTCATTTTCGGCTTGGTTCTTTTTCAGCGAGGTTAGCGCAAGGTTGATCTGGTTAAGCAGTGAATGGGTCAGGTCCTTCAGTCGATCCTCAAACACCTGGCGAACGATTTGTTCGGGTTGCAGACGCTCAAGCACTTCGCCCAATTGGACATCACCGTCGAGTCCCACCTTGACCAGGGGACGCGTGTCGACAAAGTTGATCCGGATCTGCTCGTCGACCAGTTCCGCCACTTCCTGTACTTGCTCGTCCGAGCGCAAGTTGACCTTGTTCAGCAGGAAGGTGAAATCACGCCCATAGGTCTGCAGGTCATCCAGTTGACGCAACATCGACTGAGTGATGTTGCCGTCTTCTACGCTAGTTACCACGATGAAGTGCACGCCACGGGGCAGGTAATACGCGATCGCTTTGTTATGGTTGGCCAATGAGGAGCCGAACCCCGGCATGTCAACCAGCACCAGTGAGGGCGAAGCTTTGAGTCGCGGGTTATCCAGGTACAACTGAAGGTGAGTGAATTCGTTGGCGCGAGTCTTGATACCGGCAAGAGCGCTGACGTCCAGGCGTTCACTGCTACCATCCAGGCGAATGGCCAGGAGATGCGGGTCATTGCTGTAGCGCAACTCAGTGGCCAACTCGGTTTCGGGAGTCAGGCCAATACCTAGGACGTTTTCGCCAAGGAAAGCGTTCAGCAAGCTGCTCTTGCCGGCGCTGAACGCACCAATGACGGGGACGAGCAGTTCGGTATGTTCGATATCGTTCTGCAGCCGCGTCACCTCATCGGGCTGGATCGAGGTTTCTACAATGAGCGGCAGGATGGATTTCAGATAGTTGAGGTAGGTGCTTTGGGTTTTCAACATGATCAGTACGAATCCTTGCGTATATCAAAAACGTTTATGGGCATTGTTGTGGGTGAGGGGCTCCGGTCGCTTCACAGCTTGAACTCCCTCCATTCATAGCCGTTGTACTTCTCCCAGACTGCGCCGTTCTCAAAGTGCAGGTACACCTGCCACTCATCCGGATTGACCTGGATTTCTCCACCAATACGGGCGCAGTTACCGAACTCTGAGCGTAGAAAACTCTCCAGTTGCTGAAAAAACGCATCGGGCAACCTGGAGTTGCCGGAGACGTAGCGAGACGATCCATTGGCGAAAAGGCTGCAGGGTTGAACGCTTGACCACAGCGTTGCTGTTGCCTGGTCCGGATATTTCTTGCTCCAGTCCAGAGCGAACCTGCGAAGCAGGACATGCCAGTTTCCGTCGGCGTACTCACCTTCAATCCCCCACATGTCGATGGCCAGGAACACGGTGGGCTGCTTCGAGCGTTTCTGCGACGGATAGAAGGACTCATGCATGGGAATATCTCTCGCTGGTTCAGATGTAAAACAAGACGAGTAAATGTCGAACATGCCCGCGACATATTGTGTCGCGCGCGACATCTGGATCGTATAAGCAGCGGTGTGTAGCACTCACCGCGAAGTCAGCCGGGTTGTGGCCAGTCGTTCAGCGGCAGGGCAGCGGGGTACAAGAAGAGAGATGAGGCGTGGATAAATCAGAATGGCCACAGACATTCGCAACTTCCTTGTGCGTGCAGGCGTGAGTGCCTGCGAGTGAGATCTACTACACGATATCGGCATGGGGCAGACATGCTTTAGTTGGGACTTGTAATGTCGATCATGGAGATCCCTCCGAAGCGACATGGACGAGATTGTGGCATTTTGCTACCGTGGTTGGCGATGCGCCAGCTCAAATGCTGACTCGCTGCAAACGCAAAGGAAGCCTTTTATGAGCATGACCTGGGGACTCTCTGGTCCTGAACAATTGGACGGCGAGATACGCACCCGCACGCTTGATATTGGCGCCGCAGTGCGTGAGTACAACGAGCGCGCTGTCCCTGGCATGGGCGGCGTGTGGTACGCCAAACAGCTGTTTTTGGCGATGCTGGGTATAGCGCTCGCGCAGAAGTTGCGCGAACGCAAGTCGAATGTCTCGAACATTAATGCGGCCAACGCCATTGAAGCGTTGGGCTGCTACTACGCGCTCAAACAGAACAAGGGCCAGGGTGATGCCCGGGTGCGGGGTTCGGAGAAGCTGCGCGGCAAGGCGTATTTCAACTTTAAGACCCTGTGCAAGCCAGGGTTCTATGTCAGCCAGCCGATGCGAATGGGGACCGGCCAGGCATTGTTGGCCTTGGGGCTGGTGCGCGCGCAGGGTGAGCGATTTAATGCCTTTGCCTGCACGGCCTTTGGTCATGAATTCGTTAACGCCTGCTGTGGGGATGACGGAGCGCTGTTAGAGGAGTTGGTGCAGTGGGCACAACGAGGCGATTCTGTAGATAGGTTGAAAGACCCCGTTTCCGGGCTGCTCTCGCCTCTGCAAGTATTACCCGCACAGGCCCGTGCGCTGTTGTCTCGCCGCATCGATGCGGAACTCTCGCCAGCCAGCGGTGGCTTGCGACGTGCAGCCATACGTGGCTGGGTACGGGCTCGTCACGCCAAACCGGAAGCCGTGTTCGATTGGGCCGAGCGACCCGATGAAATCGATACCGAACACTGGAACGACTTGCATTATGGCGCTCTGTTTTTTCAAGTGCAGGATGCCGCCTACGACGTGCTGAACGCGGTGGAGCAGCACATGGCGGTGTTGAGCACGCAGCGGTTCGAGTTAGGGCGTGTCCTGCCCGAACACATCTCGGCGCACATCACCCATTTGCGCGAAATGGCCCGATTGTTTTTGGGTAACCCTCAGCGGCAGCGAATCGATCCTGTCGCCTCGACCTTCTGCCATGAGTGTATGGATCCTGATAGTTCGAGCCTGTTGGCCAGTCTGGTGAGCCGCGACGGTCGGGTTCTGCGTCTGCAAGGCAAGGACATTCTGCCTGGCGGTGCGTTCCAGCATCAGGTTTTGGAGGTCGATACTGGCCAAGCCGTTATCGAGGCCCAAGGCGAGGCTTCCCACGCCGCTTTGCCAGCCTGGATTTCCCATCGTGTAGGTCGTTTGCATCGACTGGACCTGGATCTCCGGGGCCAATTGAGCGCCTGGCTCACCTCGGCTCCAGCAGTAGCTCTTGAAGAGGTAAGTTTATGAGTCATGCTCCTGCCTCTCTGGCCCAACACTTCGAAACGCCGGACGGTTTTACTGGCCACTTCGGTTGGCTGTGCGGCTTCTCGGCTGACGACAAGTTTCTCAACGATGCGATTGAGCGTTTCAGTCACCAGCAAGCCAATCAGCGTGCCTATGCCGGGGAAACGCTATTGGCACTGATGCTGGACCCGCGCGCGATCCAGATTACCCCGGTCGAAGTGCCGGGCCTGTTGCATTTACCTTGGGCGAAAGCTGAATTGCCATTCAACCTGATGCACGCCAAGGTCGCGGTGCTGGGTTACCGCAGCACTGACAAGAGCGAAGCCTGGTGCTTGCGTTTGCTTGTGTCCACCGGCAACTGGACCCGGCAGACATCAGAGCAGAGCCTTGACCTGATCTGGCGCCTGGACCTGTGCAGCGACGAACTGGCAGCACCCACCGAGGCAACGCAGCAGGTACGGACAGATATCTGCAGCGCCTGGAGTCTACTGCTGTGGCTACGGGAGCATTACGACTGCCGTGCGCTGCTCGCCAACCCGCTGACAGCCAAGGCTGTGGCGGATATTGACGCGATCCTGCACAAGCAGGTCAAGCCGAAAGCTTGCGGATTGAACGCGCGTTTCTTCGATAACCGAAAAGCGTCGCTGCTCGCCCAACTGCCAGCCAAAGTCGTTTATGCCTCGGGTCGAGAAACGGCTCGTAACTACTTAGCCATGGGCTCGGGCTTTTATGAATCTTCAATGCCCGGTGAGCATGCATCGGTCCCGTTGAGCATCATCAGGTGCTTGCGCGGTGAAGCGGGAGAGCCGCGTCTGCTGACGGCGACCAGCACTGTAGATCTGTTTGTCAACGAGGCGAGCTGCCAGGGCATTGCAGCGGCAGCCGCGAACTTGACGGCTGCCAGCGTCAGCGTACGACCTGCAGCTCAGCCGGCCTACTTTCC
The DNA here is from genome assembly GCF_050268485.1 of Pseudomonas sp. NPDC078416. Taxonomy (NCBI): domain Bacteria; kingdom Pseudomonadati; phylum Pseudomonadota; class Gammaproteobacteria; order Pseudomonadales; family Pseudomonadaceae; genus Pseudomonas; species Pseudomonas sp. NPDC078416. The sequence goes on from NZ_JBNNGV010000001.1 coordinate 799,293, forward strand.
TGACGTGCAAAAACGCACCTTGCATGCCAAGTTCATTTTCAGCGCCAGCGAGACTGGGCATTCTGAAAAAACAGCCAGCCCATGGCTGTACCTTGGCTCGGGCAATCTTACTCGGCAGGGCTTCACCCTGAAGATGGGGCGATCGACGGGCAACCTTGAGGCCGGGGTGGTATTCGCTCCGGCGCCGTTGAACTGGTACCCGGCAAAATCGGGGGGCGCTGATCCCGAATCGATTGGCTATTACCTGCCGATTCAGTGGGAGCAGGAATGCGTCCCTGAGACGCTGCAGCAAGGCAAGGATCTTGAGGTGGGGAGCGAGGTGTTCAGCGCAGCGCCCGTGGCTTACTTGATGTGGCGCGACTCGGATGCACCAGAGCAAGGCTGGTTGAGCGCCGATGATCGCTCGCTCGGCAAATACTCAGTGCTGGATACGTCGCAACAGCCCTGTGCATATGTTGAGGGTCAAGGCTTCGCCTGGTGCGGACCACGACCGCGGCAGGTGGTTGTCAGTTGGCAAGAGGCGGGTGCAACGCATGTCATGACGGTGCCGGTGCTGGATGGGTTTGGCCGATTGGCGGCCACCGAGCTGCCAGAAATCAGCCTGGAGGATGCGTGGATGCAACTCGACAGTTTTCCACACTCGCCCGGTGAAGAAGAACTGCCCAACGCATTCGACGATAGCAAGCGCTCTGCCGACAAACAGGGAGCCATTGCGCCAGGAAAAGAAGCGGCGCGTTACCCGATCCGGCAAATGATGGAACTGATCGAAGGTATCGCCGCTAAACAAACTGCGCTGGAGCCTCGGGATTGGCCGGTGTGGTGTGCCCGGCTGGAGCAATCACTCATTCAGGCCGCCGGTTGCGGGTTGTTGCAGCAGTTTCTGACACTCGAAATCAACCCCATCCATGCCTTGCGCCAACCTGCGTTCAGGCCTTGTTTTGCCGAGACAGCGGACCATCCGCAAGGGCAGCGCTACGAAACCGCACTGAGCAATATCGAGGCCCACTGGAAACTCGACACCTCACATCCCTTGGGAGTCCTGCCATGAAGGGGATAGCCTTCAGTTGGGCAACCGTTGCGGCTTCACTGCGCGAACGGGCGGTGCAACAGCAACAACTTGCAGATGACGCAGGTGCGGCGGCTGCGCACCTGAATCCAGGCCAGCGAGCCAGCCTGCATGCGTTGGCCGATCGTATTGGCGAACACGGGGTAGTGCTGGCCGACGAAGTGGGAATGGGCAAGACCCGTATCGCTGTCGAGCTGATTCGCGCAGTCAAGGACGCTGGCGGTCGAGCCGCCGTCATCGCCCCGCCAGGGCTGGGCTATCAGTGGCAGGCAGAGCTGAAGCTGGGAGGCGTCGCAACACCCGCGATATTGCGTGGTCTGCTCGGCTACTTTGAAGCCTGGAGTGCCGAAGAGGTCCTTGATCAAAAGCCATGGTTTCAGGAGTCCACCCTGGTGCTGTCCCATACCTTTGCCAACTGGCGTATGGGCGAGAACGCAACGCCCTGGCGCAGAGAGTTGGTGCCGGAAGTCTTCGCAAGCTGGCGCAAAGAGACAGGTTTCAAGTATCCAAATGGCTACCACCTGTCAGGCTCTGATGATGAAAGGGTCAAGCGAGCCGCCGCCAGTATTGTGGGGCGTATCAGCGAAGACGCCGCGCAACCCGCTTACACCTGGTTGACTGACGTCACGACCGGGCATGCCTGGCCAAACCCCGATACTCACACCAATTACCGCCGTGGTACTCCTCATCGGAGTTGGCTTGAACAGGTGGTCGGGTTTGGCCTGGGCTCCTTCGACCTGCTGGTGATCGACGAAGCCCATAAAAGTCGCGGCACTGACAGCGGCCTGAGCCGGTTGCTCGATAACCTGGTGCAGGGAACTCAGCACAGCCGTCGCTTGTGCATGACAGCGACTCCTCTGGAGCTGGATGTCGAGCAATGGCGGCAAACCTTCGAACGGCTTGGTCTGGACGAAAAAGTGCGCGATCAACTTCAGCCTGTGATCAACGACTTTGCGCAGGCCATCCGTCATCTACGCGTTCATTGGCGTTCCAGCGACACTGCCCGTCAACAATATCAGGCAGCTGCCAGTGCCTTTCAATCGACGTTGAGCCCTTATCTGCTGCGCCGGGATAAACGTGAAGACGCCGACGTTTCACGCTTCGCCCAAGAAACTCAGGGGGAAAGCTATCGCAACACCCAAAAGCCCGTCAGTGTGGATGTACGCACGCTGAAGTTACCTTGGCGACAGGCCGTGTGCGCAACCGAGGCGCTGTCCGTGGCCTCGCGATTGGACGAAAACTCAACAGCCAAACGCTTGCGATTGACCCTGGCCAATGGGCATGGAATCGCTGACCTCCTGGCGCAAATTAATGAACCAGCGGAGCCTTCTACCCTGCCGGATTACGGACAGTCCAGCGCGGTCGATGACAAGCGCCAGCAACGCGTGCAGTGGTGGTTGAAGACGGCTGCGCAGGCGTTTCAGCATCCCCACCACTTGTTTGAGCACCCGGCAATTCTGGCCACCATCACGGCCATTGAAGCCGCACACGAGCAAGAGGAAAAGGTGCTGGTGTTCGGCCGTTTCACCGCACCCATGCGAGCCTTGGTCCGGCTGCTGAACGCACGTGAAATGCTTCGTAGCCTTGAGGCCGGCCGTTACTGGCCGCAAAACGTAATCCAGGCTCGTGCCGACGAGCCCGATGACCATTCGGAATGGGCAGCAGTGGAGATTGCGCACCGTCAGCTGAATTGCCGGCTGAAACTCAACACCATCCCTGAGCTGATGGCCAATCAATACAGCACCCACAGCACACGTCGGGAGCAGCTACGCCGGCGTCTGCTCGGCTGGCTGGATGCGGGACTGCCCGAACATGAGCAGGTACCCCGCGCGATGTTCAAACAACTTCAGGAGGCCGAGCTCAACAAGGAGCTGGTGGGTACCGCCGAGAAACATCCCGTGGCGCTGTTTACCCGGGCAATCCTCGACTTCACTGGCGGGGACGTCGAACATCTGACGCCTGAGCAAGCGTGCATCGCCTTTTGCCAACTGCTGAGCGCTGCCGGCGACCAGCACACGGACGACAATCCCCACACACCGGATATCGGCGAAATTGCGTTGCAATGGGAGCTTCTACTCGCCCGTCTGCAGCCTGAGTTTTCCCACCAGGAGGGTGGTTTCGCTCGCCTGATGTACGGCGGCACTGAACAATCTACCCGCCGCTTGTTGCAACTGGCCTTCAACCGCCCGAACAGCTTTCCCCGTGTTCTCGTGGCCCAATCCACCGTCGGCCGCGAAGGCCTCAACCTGCATCAGGCATGCAAGACCGTCATCCTCATGCACCCGGAGTGGAACCCCGGTGTGGTCGAACAACAGATCGGCCGAGTCGATCGAGTGGGCAGTCATTGGAGTCGCCGGTTGGGTGAAGCGCTAGATCGGGGGAGTCCAGCGTCAGAGCTGCCGCGCATTGATGTGCATCCGGTGATCTTTCGAGGGACTTACGACGAGCATAACTGGCAGGTCCTGTTGGAACGTTGGGATGACCTGCGTGCTCAGTTACATGGAGAAGTGATTCCTGCTCGAGAGGCAGAGGGAGATTTGGAGTACGAGGAGGTGTTGGCGCAATTGCAGAAAAGTGCGCCTTGTTTTTCGCCGTCGCGGGGATAAATCCAGGAGAGCGGACATTTATTTCTGCGATTTCGGTTCGCAAAGCTGATCTTCTATTTGTCGACCTAACCTGTAGGTCTGCCTTTCTGCTGGAGAGGGCTTGACCCTTCGACTAATTTAAACACGATAATACGACCTTGACTTAGCTGAGCTTGGGGGCTGCAGCGACGGCACCCAAATGATCACGTGAAACACCCCTATCCCTTGCAAATCTAGAGTAGGAAGATATAAACCTCGTGTACTCGGAAGGTGGTCTCCTACACGATGAGCCAATGGCCATTGAGGCTATGTAGAGGTCCCTCAAGGGCACTGAGGCATCCCATAAGCCATCTGCAGGGAAAAATGGCATGGCTCAACAGTCAAAAGACCCCGCCTCCAAGACGGGAGTAATGTGGCCTGGCGCGGATAAGCAGGTTTCCATTTTGCAGACGCTAGCAGAGGCTTGCAGCGATCTGGCTCGAAATGACGAAGCCCGATTGACGGGTTACAGCAGCGCTTTTCCTATCAAGAATCACTGGTCACGAACCCGGGTATGCTTTAGTCCCGCCCCTTCGGGGGTGTGGTAGGGCGGCAGTCGACTGCTATCCCTTCCACGACTGATAGATTCAGCACATGACTCGTATTGCCACCACGGTTCGAAGAGCATTGCGATAGCTACTTTTATAAGGCAAATTGCCAGCAGATAGACTACCAGCAACCCGCGAGCTTCAGGACTTTAGGGACGATCAATGGTCACTCTTACAAAAGATCAAGGGGCTTTAGAGCTGACTTTGCTAAATGCAGAGTACTCGCATGACCGGTTTGATGATGTTTTGGTCGATGCACTAGCGCTTGGTATTCCACTCGAAATCATCACCAGACTGGAGGCAGTGTGGACCGCCACCAAACGGGTAGCCGGAGAGGTGATAGGAGTCGGTAAGATTATCGTTTCTCAAATACTTGCGTTTCTTAAAGCAAACTCAGGTATTAGCGTAGGCATCGCTCTCGGGGCCGCAGTAGGCGTTCTCGTGGCGACTATTCCGATTCTCGGTCCGCTGCTGGCCCCAATCTCGGCCAAAATTTCGATGTTGTGGGGCGCAGGCGTTGGTGCAACTTTCGATGCAGGTATGCCATCCTCAGATCCTTTTGTCGCCGCGATGCAAACAGCCCATAAGTTTTTCGAGCTTCTTCGGTCAATTTTTGTAGCCGTCAGTGATTATCTGAACGTTCCTTGATGAGGCTTTCGCTGAATGAAATCTTATGTTCTAAAACTCAACCACTTACGCCAAACCGTTTTCAAACGCGGCGGCGATGTTCAACTAGGGGGCACTCCACTGGGGGATAGGGATGATCAAGTCAAAAAGGTGGCTCAGGCCATTTCCCAACTGGAAGCTCGCGACAGGGTGGGAGTGATAGGCGACGGTGCTGTGGTTGCCGGCAGTACTCTTGCTGGTGCCGCATTGTCGGGGGTAGCCGCAGGCGCAGCAGGGGCTACTTCTCTATTGGGGTCAACATCTTTGGCCGGGTTACTCGGAGGAGTGTTCGTAACTACTACTCCGGTTGGGTGGGTCATTGGCTCAGCTGCCGTAGTCGGCGCCGTGGGATATGGGGCCGTGAAATTAATTCGATCGGGTGCCCAGCAAGATCGAGTTCGCAAAGAAATCAGCCAGAGACTCAGCGCCCGGTTGGTTCCTAAAGTTGATTCGAAGCTCCAGACATCGTCTGAAAGGCAGGAGCTAGAAAGTCTCATTTCTTCCGCTCTGGACGCCAATGTGCTTTCCTTGGACTCGGGTAAGAAGATATTAGATCTGGTAGACGCGGGCTCCTTGAACCTGAATTTGGCTTTGATTCGTATGCGTACTCTTACAGATAACGGCCAGGGCTAATCAGCGTCCGCTTCATCTCAACTCCTACGGCATGGCCAACGACCCCAGAGATAAAGATGCGTAGCTAGCGCCTCAGTCATACAACCAAGGCTTCAACTCCTTCAAGTTAGCTACCACGATTTGCTGAGCTTCTGGCTTGGGGTCGAGATGCTTTGGATCGATCTGGTATCGCTGCAAGATGTACTTAACTAATGCTCCGCAGCTCGGAATTTCCAGCTGCCCATCAATCATTCCGAAGTCCGTTTGGATGATCAGCTTCTGCGCCTGGGTCAGGCCCTTATCGGGTTTGATGATGACCGTTACTGGAGTGTTCCAGGCTGTATCCGCCTCAATGCCGTTTTCCGTTTTCCCGTCTTGAATATCTGGCGTTCCCCGAAGCCGGCTTAGCACAAAGTCGCGATATTCCCGATTCTTTTCGCAATACGCCCGGACGTGCCAACGCATGCCGCTGTAAATCAACGTGTGTGGTGCAATGGTACGACCTTCTGGGTCGGGGCTGTTTAGAGACACATAATCGACATCCAAGCGCAGGTGTTCGCGGCAGGCCTTGAGCAGTGGTCGGAGGATTTCTGCCTTGATCGAGCGATCTGGCACCTCAAGTACCTTGGTATGAGCGTAAGCCAAGGCCAGTCCTTCAATGTGCGGAGCCTTGGAGTTGTTCTGATACAGCAAGTGCAAATAGGCGCTCGCGCTGTCATCAATGAAAAGCGGCTTAAACGTTTTGCTAGGGACGTAGCCCTTCAGCTGCTTGTCGTATGTAAGGTTTTTAGGCGCATGTTCGGTGATGTAGGTGTTGATGTCCTTGGACGCCTGCTGCCGACTGATACCGAAGCTCTGGATCAAGTGAACCGTGGTCAGCCGGCCTTCCCACCAAGCGACCGTTTCGATCAACCGATAACGTAATGCGAGATCCCAGCGAACTTGTTCGATTGCCTGCCTGCGCTTCATTCTGCCTCCATGTGTGCGAATACTTTACCTGTACAAGTCTACAGAATAGACGTGTCGTGTAAAGCTACATATCTTGTTCCTATCAGCCGTGAGTGCGCGGCTCGAAGGAGCAGGATATGGATAGCTGGGATTGGGTCGCCTTGGCGGCATTTGTGATGTTAGTAGCGATTCTTTCGCTGCTGGTTATGCATTACCTGCAGCTCGGCAAGATGGGGCAGGTACTCGACCAATGGGATCTCGATCCACAGAGACCGAAAACATGCGTACTCGACCAAGCCGAGTTACGTTCTGCTTTGCGAGCTGAGAAGGCCCATGTGCAGCAACTGCTGCGCAAGGTAGCGATTCTACAAGCCATGTTGCCCGCGGTTTAAAGGAGATATGGCTGTGAACAGATTGGATCGTATTAAAGGCTGCCTATTGGGCGGTGCCGTCGGCGACGCGCTTGGCGCTCCCGTAGAGTTTCTCGCTTGGACAGACATCAAGAAGGCATATGGCGTAAACGGAATCACTGATTTCGCTCCGGCATATGGGGTGCAGGGTGCTATTACCGACGACACGCAGATGATGCTTTTTACTGCCGAAGGTTTGCTGCGCGCTTTTGTTCGTGGGAGTTCCCGCGGTATTTGCCACGTGCCTAGCGTGATTCACCATGCATTACTTCGTTGGTTACTTACTCAAGATTACCCATCCGCGATGGCGGTCGAGCGCACCGGGTGGCTGATCAGTAATACGGAGTTATGGTCACGCCGGGCTCCAGGTAAAACGTGTCTTCAGTCGCTGCGAGCAGCTAAGCACTTCGGCGAACTAGCTGAGAACGACAGCAAGGGTTGTGGCGCGGTGATGCGTGTAGCACCTTGCGCCTTTTTTGGTAATGCCTTCGAGTATGCCAGCGAATCCGGCCGCTTGACCCACGGGCATCCCTCCGGTTACCTGGCTGCAGGTGTATTCGCAGACATTCTGCAGCGCATGGCCGACCGCTCGGCCAGTTTGGAGCATGCCTTGACTGAGAGCCTTGCTCGGTACGGTGACGTTGATGGCATGGATGAGGTGCGTACCGCGCTGGAGCGTGTTCTGTTCTTCTTCTATGAAGGCTTCCGACCCACGCCAGAGCGCATTGCCAGCTTTGGGGGTGGCTGGGTAGCTGAGGAGGCGCTAGCTATTGGTGTGTGGTGTGCGCTTTCTGCGCGCGACCTAGAAGAGGGCGTAATCATGTCGGTGAACCATGACGGCAACAGCGATAGCACCGGAGCTATCGCAGGTCATCTCCTGGGTATTCAATTCGGTTCAGCGGCTATCCCCTCTCGTTGGTACGAGCGGTTGGAACTCCGAGCAGTGATTGAACGCATGGCAAAAGATATCGAGCGGGTGCCACAGGATTTCTGCGGGATGTACGGCGAGTTTGATGCAGAAATTGTTTGTGCTTACCCAGGCGATTGATCCGTAGGTCCGTCAATATTCGCTTCACCAAAGCTTGTGGTAAAGCTAGGGTGCTGGCACAAGGGTATAAAGAATTTAACGCGGGGAAGTGTGTTCGCAGCCGGTCAATCGTAAGCGGTCCGTAAACCCCAACGACTCAAGTGGGTAGCGCGCTTAGCTAGGCGATGCCGGGGAGCAGTTGTAAGGCAGCAGGGCTTCGTATTGCTCAGCCGAAGTCGCCTTTGGTAAGCGCTCAAGTGCGTGGCGCAGCCACGCATAGGGCTCTTGGCCGTTGGCTGGCGGTCTGGACCAAGCTATACAGTTGAGCACTGGCCGTCGCGCCTTTCGGCGTGTCGCTGAACAACCAGTCCTCCTTCCGATCACGAAGGGGCGGATCGCACGTTCGGCGGCATTGTTGTCAATCGGCGTATAGCCTTCCTCGACGTACTGTTCCAGTTGTTTGCCAGGTGGCTGCCAGCGCATGCCGATATAGATCTGCGTGTGTGGGGCAATCAGCCGGATTTCTGAAATTGCGTGGAAAATGATACGTACTCGGTTTCCAGTCAGAGGCCTTCACGGCAGGCCTTAAGCAGCGGTCGTAGTACCCTGGGCGGATCGTGCGGTCGGCACATGCATTACTTCAGTATGGGCATAGACCAGAGCCAGGCCGGCGATGCGGCGCGCGTTGGTGATTCTGGTTGAGCAGGTGTAAATAGGCGCTGGCACTGCCGTCAATGAACAGTGGCTTGAACGCTTTGCTTGGCACATAGCCCTTTAGCGATTTGCTATATGTAAGGTTTTTAGGCGCATGTTCATTGATGTAGCTGTTGATATCGTTGGACGCCTGCTGCCGACTGATGCCGAAGCTCTGCATCAGGTGCCCTGTGGTCAGGCGGCCCTCCGACCAGGCAATAGCGTAAGGCCAGATCCCAGCGTACTTGCTCAATCGACTGCTCGCGTTTCATGACGCCACCACCTGTGCAAAAACTTTACCTGTATTAGCCTACATTGTAGACCTGTCGTCAAATGCTACATATTCTTAGAATGGGGTAATATGGCCCGCGAGTGTTGGGAGGGCGAACGAGATGGAAGGCATGGAGTTGGTGTGGGCAATTTTTGGGAGGGGCAGGCTTGGTCATGATTCCGCTGATGGTGGCGTTACTGATTCAAGTGTTGCTCCTGCGTGCTATGCAGGATGCTCATGCGCAACTGGCCGACGCCTTGACTCGCCAACAGGCAGGTGATGCGGGAATATCGGGAGTCGTACTCGGCATTACGAGCGGAGCGTGCGCATGTGGAGCAGTTGCAGCGGAAAGTGCTGCTGATCCAAGGTTTGCTCACAGATTACCTGGCTGGGGTGGCAGTGAGTTTTTGAGTGGGTAATTGAAGCAGCGATGCAATCAATACAGCGTTTTAAACCAAAGCAAAGGGGCTGCCTTGCGGGTCTGGAGGTTGATTTTGGCTGAACCGGTCATGCCGGCATGCATCAGCATTCAGGCTCAGGACAGTGACCTGAACAATGACGGTAAGTGGGAGTACAATAAGGTGACACCTGAATGCGATCTGGGTAACGACCGCCAATGAGGCCACGAAAAAGGCGACACAGATCGTGATCTCAATTAATGGAGGCAGTGGGATCAGGATCACGGCGATACGGATCGCTACCAAGACAAGGATGGCCAGTGGGATGAATAAGGCGACTAGCAATAAGAAAAATGACCATTGGCTTACCTGGTTTGCTTCACCACCTGTCGATGAAACGGGTAATGTGACGTTTAGTTCATGCAAGGCAGGTCACAGTTCTCCAAGGATGGCCCTCCAGAAGCAGTTCAAAGCAATCGACACGCCTGATCTAGATCATCGCTGTTCGCTGGCGTCTGTCCGTGCCCATAGTGGTTATGATTTTGTTGCACCCGAATATCGCTGTATGACGAACATTTAGGGAACGGAATGAGTGGATTGATGGTTGGCGATCTCGTGTGCTCCAGTGGCTTTTCCGGCATAGGAAAATTACTGAGCGTGGATCACAAGAGCAATGAGGGCGTGGTGGGATTCTTTGAGTCCCCCATTAGTTCTGAGTGTCGACTGAAAGCCGTAGATGTTGCTTTGCTTGAGAGTGCGCAGTTGTACGAAGAGTCGATTGTGTATTGTCAGGATCGTGCAAGCGGTATTTGGAGGAGGGGTAGGTACGCTGGTCCTCGCCCTGGTAACAGGCATCTAGTGATATTTCGGGCTGATGGGGATCAGCAAGAGGTCGACATTGATCAACTTAACTGCCTGAATATAGGGCCGGGAGAGCTGCTGGACCCGGCGGCGTTTTTGGCTGCACGGTCAAATGACGCACCCTATTTTTGCTCCTTACGGCATGATTTTTTAAGCGCTTATATCGAGCAGCGCGCTGCCTGTCGTTCGATTTCTTCAATTCCCAGCAGTAGTGTTGAATTGGAGCCGCATCAGATTGCTGTAGTGCGTCGAGTTTTACAGGATCCAATACCTAAATACCTCTTGGCAGATGAAGTAGGCCTCGGCAAAACCATTGAGGCGGGTCTGATCATTCGTGAGCATGTCCTAGAGAAAAAACACGACTCAAGAGTGCTTATCACTGTGCCTGCGGCACTTATCGAGCAATGGCGAGACGAGTTGTCCGGGCGCTTTCACCTTAGTGAACTGTTGGCAAGTCAGTCAGAGCCGGGACGATTGATTCGAATCTGCTCCCATGAACACGTAAATAGTGTCCTTGAGGGGTGGTTACCTACCTTATTGGTGGTTGATGAGGCTCACCAAATTGCACCTTGGGCATGGGATCAACAGTCTGCTGTGCGCGAGCGTTTTCGAGTCTTGGCCGAAGGTTGTCAGGTGGCCTCGGTTGTACTGCTTCTTTCTGGTACTCCCCTAAACGGTAATGAGAAAAATTTTCTGGCAATGCTGCACTGCCTTAGTCCTGAGGCCTATGAACTTTCAGAGGAAGGTGTGCGTCGCTTTACTACCCAGATCAGTGAGCGAGAATTAGTCGGTGGCTGGTACAGCGCCCTGACACCTGGCAACTCCAACGCGGCTGTGGAGCAGATCCTTCAAAAACTGGAAAGTAAGTTTCCTGAAGATCAGGTGTTGCACTCGAAAATCAAAGAAACCCTTCCACTAGTAGATTTTTTTGCCGCTCAAGATGGCGATTTGAGAACGCAGTCAATCCATACTCTACGGCGTTACATCGGTGAGCACTACCGCCTGCATCAGCGCATGCTGCGTAACCGCCGTGAGTCTCAGCAACTGGCGTGGTTGTTTCCAGGCCTAGCAGGCTTGAGCCGCAGTTATTGGCCTGTAACGGCGCAAATGCCATCTTTAGACTTGTTGTTGGAGGAGTATCGTAGTCAAGCAAAGCGTGACCCCGATGAATTTCAAGTGATGAGTTCAGAGGTATATTTGCAGTGGGTAGACGATCTATTGATCAGCCCTTTCTTGCTTGGGCAACGCGCTCTGCAAGCCAGTGAGTCGTTGGCTGGGGCGCTGCAGCAGGCCGAACAAGAATTGCTGGATGATATAGCGCAGCAGGCCCTTCGCGAGCAGCAAAACAAGGATAATTGTCTGGTCGAAACCGTGCGGGTTTGGCTTGCTGGGCACAAAGGCGGCAAGGCCGTGGTGTTCTGTAGTGCAGAAGAAGTGGCTCAGCATGTATTCACTGTATTGGCTTCTGAGTTAGGGGTGGCTGTTGAACGTTATATCCCGGGGCGAAAATTGCGATTCGCACTGCCGGAGAGTTCCATCCAAGTGTTAATCTGTGATCATCGCGGCGAAGATGGTTTGAACTTACACGGTGGTCAGAGACTTGCACTGCACTACAGCCTGCCACGCTCGTTCAGTCGGATTGAGCAAAGACTCGGGCGCCTGAATCGTTACAGTGCCAATCTAGTAGGGGTGCGGCCGGTAGAAAGTTTGGTGCTACTTCCTGAGAATGACGGATTAACCCGTCGCTGGGTCGATCTGCTGGATCTGTCTGTGGGCCTATTCAACAACACGGTAGCCAGTCTTCAATATGTACTGGAGAACCATCTGGAGCAGACCTGGCAAGCGGTGGCGTTGTCAGGTGATGAGGCGCTGCTAAGCGGTGCTGCAGGCTTAAGCGGTGATGATGGCTTGCTTGTCCGTGAGCGCCGCCGCGTGAAGGTACAGGAAGAATTGTTAGCACTAGATGATGAAGTCAACGAGGCGAAAGAGTTCTCTGAGCAAATCGCTTGCGCAGATGAGATCGCCGAAGAACATGCCCACCGGATGTGTGCATGGATGACTAAGGGGCTGCAATTCAACCTTGAGGGTAACCTACAGGTCCCTTTTAGGCTTCGTTTCGCTGTAGAGGGATCTCGTCAGGAAGCCAAAACGTTAGTGGACGTTAAAAGCTTTGTTGCCACTTGCTTGACAGGCATCGATCCCAAAAGCGGTAATCCACCGGCAACGGCACCAATGAATTTTTCTCGAGTTCAGGTGGCCGGCCAGTTTGGGGTTTACCCATTCCGTTATGGTCAGCCATTTGTAGATTCAGTCTATGACTTAATTGCGGTGGACTCGCGTGGGGCTACCAGCGCCTATTTGCGAGTGCTGGAAAAGAGCAGTTTAAGAGAACCCAAGATATTCTTCCGCCTTGATTGGTTAGTCTCCTCTACGAATCTTGGGTCTGGCCGTCTGGAGCAGCGCCGGGGTGATGAGTTGATGCCGCCTTTAATTCATAGTCATTGGCTGGCGGAGGATGGGGGGGTGGTAGTTGCTGAGGACATGTTGAAGTCACTGGAGTGGCCCTACAAAAAATCGAATCCAGGCTTTCAAGATATCAATCTGCGCGATGATGTTTGGCCTGAGTTGGAATTTTTATTGCCTTCAGATCATTGGAGGCAAACGGTCTTAAAGATTGCATCTAGAAGTCGCCAACAGACTTTGGCTGATTTACGCCTAGCACAGACCTTGTCGACTGGCCCGCAATTGCATCTGCTGTCGATGCATGCGGTAGTAGTGTGCACGAAAAAAATGCTGACGAGGTCTTGATGCAAGCGCAGTGGAATGCATTACAAGCAGCATTGTTGAGTCCTGGCCTTGTGAGTGATGCCAGTGCTTTGTCTGAATCATTTTTCATTCGATTACTAACGGTTTTTCGGGATCGGAAATCGAGTCCAACTGACCGGGCCGCCGCTTGCCGGGATGCCATAGGTTGCGCATTGGCTAGCAACATCGTCGAGCCTGTGTTGCAACTACCCCCCAATGCCGTTGATACCTTTTCTCTCGACAAGGTCGGTCTGGTCCAAGATTTCATGACAGGACATGTGCGGATGGTAAATGTTCTGGATGATGCTGCGCTTGCGGTATATGGGCATCGCCTGCGCCGTCATCTGAAGTCGGCTCCAATGGACGTGGCGCTGCGCCAAAAGCTTAAAAATGACAAATTTGACTCATACCAGGGCCTTGGGCAGCAAGCGGCGATACGAACTGTTCTTACCTCTTCTCCTGACAGCACGCTGATTATCAACCTGCCAACTGGTAGCGGAAAAACGCTGGTGATTCACGCGCTTAGCCTCTTTGCAGGCAAGCAGAAACTGGTACTGGTCATTGTGCCAACAGTTGGATTAGCACTGGAGCAGGCAAGCCGGGCCGCTGACGTGCTTGACCGTGCGGGTTGTGGCCATGGAGGTAGTTATGCCTTGTATGGGGGGCAGAAGGATGATGAGCACCAGCAAGTTGTCGAGAGGTTAAAAAGCGGGACTCAGCGAATTCTATTTTGCTCGCCTGAGTTAGCAATTGGCAAGCTGCGACCGGCGCTGTTTCGGTTGGCCCAGCAGGGGCAGTTGGAAGCCCTGGTTGTGGACGAGGCGCACATTGTCGATCAGTGGGGTGCTGAATTTCGTCCGGAGTTCCAGTTGTTAGCACCACTATTTCGCTCATTAAAGCAACACTCGCCGAGAGGCATACGAACAGTCCTAATGTCGGCAACGTTCAGTGAGCCGACCTTGCAGTTGCTTAAAGATTCGTTTGTACTTGAAGACGAACAAGCAATAGAGATCCACGGCAGCTTTTTACGGCCAGAACCTAACTTCAATCTTCTGAAAACTGCTGACTCTGAAGCGCATAAAGTCGCGGTGCTGGACGCGATTCGGCGTTTACCTCGTCCGCTAATTTTGTACACTACGAAGCAGAAAGAGGCTGAGTCATGGAAGAATATTCTGCTAACTCAGGGGTTCGCCAGAGTTGGCTTGTTTCATGGTGGAACCGCTGCGGATCAACGCGACACCTTGATTCGCGAGTGGGGGAGTGACCAATTAGATATTATGGTCGCGACTTCCGCCTTTGGTGTAGGCATGGATAAGTCCGGGGTGCGTACGGTGCTGCATATTGCCGTGCCGGAAAGCCTAGATCGGTTCTATCAGGAAGCAGGCCGCGGAGGGCGTGACGGCACAGCCTGCTGGTCTTGGTTGATTTACCACCCGGGACAGTTGAATATTGCTGAAAGCCTATCTCAGGAGAGGTTGATTTCCGCAGAACTGGGACTAGAACGCTGGAAAATGTTGTTAAGAAGCCAGGAGCGTTGCGGTGAACACTTCACTATTTCCCGCTCGGCGCTACATCGGGGCCTGCCACGGCATAGCGAGCGTAATGAAAAATGGAACTTGCGCACGCTGCAGTTGATGCAGCGCGCGGGGTTGATTCGACTGTTTTTTGCGCCACCTGAACCGCCAGAGTTTGAGAGGGAGTTAACGCATGAGGATGAGCAGCTCCGTGCGAAATATTTTGAGACTTATTACAGTCGGATCGGCGTACAGATCCTCATTGACGCCCATTTGACCCCAGAGGTGTGGCACCAGCATGTAACTCTTCGCCGTAACCAAGAAAAACAGGTGAGGGCCGTTGGCTTTGCTCGTTTAATTGGATGGCTAAAGGACGCGAAGAAACCGCTGTGTTGGGTGTTGGATGAGTTCTATCGGCCTAGTGGGGTCGCCCCCGAGCGTAGTTGTGGAGGTTGTCCTGGTTGTCGTGATCAGGGGCGAGGGGTTTTTAGCCCGACGCTTGGGCATGTATTTCACCTACGTGGCGTGCAGACATCTCCTCTGCCGAGTTGGATGCCAGTTTCGCACTTACTGCGGGTCCGTTACCGAATCGAGTCGTATCGCAGAGTCACACCCAACTATCTACTTGAGGAATGGCGTCTCTGGTTGAAGGCCTTATTGCGTAGTAAGCAGATTCAGGCCATACGCGCCAGTCATGCAGTATTGACTGAGTTGTACCAAGATGACTCTTTGGAAAGCATGCCGTTCTGGTGTTCGCTTGAACCTCAAGATCCCATTGGGAGTTGGGTAGAATTGGTACTTCTGATGCCGGCAGAAACGCACCTGCCTGAGTCGGGTTTTGATCCACACCCCAGGGTCATTGTCGCACCAGAAGGATTGGCGGATCCGCTTTTTCCTTATCGTACCTGGTGGGAGTGTCACCCTGGCAGCAGGGACTTGGAAAGTTTTTGTCAGGAGTTTCAATAATGTCGATGATTAACAATGCCCATCCAGGCAGCAGTTTGGTGTTATTGAATTTGATTGATAGAGTGCTACTACGCAAAAATAAGCTAGTCTCGCGTACCGAGTTGTTGGAAGTTTTACGGCCTGAACTTTTGCCTAAGTTGTCGCCAAAGAAAAAGAAAGATGATGAGGTTGATGAGGTCGATGATTCCGATGGAACGGCAATGAGGCGTTTTGAGTGGAATTTAGACTTTTGGCTCAAGGAAGGTCTTTGGCTACAAGATGACGCTGGTATGATCTCGGTATCATCAGGTGCAACACAGCGAAACTTACCTGAAAGAGTTTTGGAGTTGATAATAGATAATGCCAAGTCGCAAACGGATCAGGAAATACTGGATGAGAAGAATACTGAGCCTTTCTTTCGTGCTATGACTTGTCTGTTAGTGCAGCAGAGTTACACCTTTATGGGAGGGGAAACGGTGTTGCCTGGCAAAAACGGTAGTGCACAAAAAGCGGTTAATCGCTGGTTACCGGGTGAGCGAAGCCTGAATTTGAGTAATGAGTTGCCGACGTTTTTACAATACGGCGATTTTTTGGGGTTCCTTGAGCCCTTTGGTTCGGGCTATATCGTTGATCCAACTCGTGCCATTGAACCGTATTTGAAAGTTGTGTTTGCAAGTGAAAGTAAATTGTCGCTCAATATTTTTATTGAGCGATTGGCTGAGAAATTACCACTGTTGGACGGCGGGCGTTTCCGTCGTTTGCTCGAACCCATGATGGAGGAGTTAGGATGGAGTCCGAGAGAGGTTCATCAGGTCAGTCCATCTCTAAGTCATGCTCTTGTGCGCTTGGAGAGCGCTTTTCGGTTGCGCTTAGATCAGGCCTCAGACGATAACTCTAGCATGCAATTGCAACTGCCTGAAGGAAAGCATCGATTTGTTAGTGAGGTTGTTTACCTTTCGGAGGTGAATGCATGAGTCTGGTAAATTACTGGCCGCTGCCTGAGAATGTCGCTCAGTGTATACGTACCGAAGCTGAAGAATTGGCCGAACACGTTCTGTTGGCAGTACATGAGCCTATGCAGTTGCAGAGAGTGGGTGGTGGCGAGGATGAACTTTGTAATGAAGAGGATCTGCTTAAGCATTTTCTGCTAATAGAACGGCCAATTCCGGTTATCGGTCGCTCCGGGGTGGGCAAGTCCCACCTAATTCGCTGGTTGCATGCTCAATTAAAGCTTCACCCAGCGTCCGCCGATTGGCATATCGTACGAATTCCAAAGAATGCCAGTCTAAGACAGGTATTGGAAATTCTGCTGAAGGACTTGGAAGGTGAATCTTTCACCCTGGCAAGGGACAAAATAAGCCAGGTGAGCGAGCGTTTAAATACCCATGAGGTCGCAGAGTTGTTGCTGACCTTTATGGCGCAACAGCTGAGGCACTTGAATCGTAAGATTGCAGAAGTCGTAGAGGTGCATCGTGCAAATGGGACCCGTCCAGATGCTAAAGAAGAAACTCGACTTAAAGAAATATTTTCTCACACCAGTAAAGGTGCGGGCCTTTCTGAGTTGATTCAAGACTCATACTTCAGGCTTAGTTTGCTTAAGCCGGATCACTGCATTTACCAATTTGCCTCTCGTCTGACTGATGGGGCCTCAAATGACGAGTTGAGTCGTAATAGTTATCAAATCAATGCTCAGGATCTCGATTTTAATTTTAATTTGGATGACTTGGCAAGTAATGCAAAACGGTATGTTAGCCAGGCACAACTTAATACCAGTGCAGAAGCTCGCGAGACTGCTGCAAGAGTGCTTAGTGAGGTCCTAGGCGAGTCGACTCGTAGGGCGTTCCAACAATTATTTCAGTTCAGTGGCGGCAGCTTCCAAGATCTGTTCAAGGAAATTCGTCGCTCGTTGAAGCAACAAAACCGGACTCTGGTTGTGCTTGTTGAGGATATGGCGGCTATCTCCGCGATTGAAGACGTTCTGATTGACAGCTTGCTGGAGGAATCTGTACGTGAAGGTACGCAGGAGTTGTGCACCTTGCGTTCCGCCATTGCAGTAACCGATGGCTATCAAGGCTATCTGCGCCGCCAGGATACGATTAAAACACGTGCTCACTATGAGTGGCATATTCGTGAGCATGGGCAAGATAGTGAGCAGACTCTAGAACGGATTGTGGATTTTTGTGGCCGCTATCTAAATGCTGCTCGCCATGGCAGTGAAGCGCTAAAATCCTCTTGGGCCGTTCGAGAGAAAGGGGCATGGCCGTCGGTGTGGTCAGATTCCGATGATGATAGCGACGACTTAAAGTCGTTCGGTTATGCGCCGTGTGAGGTGCCGCTATTTCCCTTTAATCGTAATGCCATTGCCGCTCTCTCGGATAGTTTTTGCCGCAAAGGTGAAGGGGATTTGAAGTTCAATCCCCGGCAGATTTTAAACGAAGTCCTATTGCGAACCTTGCGCGACTACCGAGATCTATACTTGGATAATCGCTTTCCTCCAGCAGGTTTTGCAGGTGTTTCTGTTAATGCCGGATTAGGTGGCTTGCAGAGATTAGATGAGCCAGGGCGATCGAAAACTACTGCGGCAATTTGGGGATACAACAGTCGCTCGATTGAAGAATTGCAAAGCAAATTAGATCGAAAGGTACCTAAAGTCTTTGGGTTGGATGGCTTGGCTTTGTTGCTAAAAGATGGAGTGGTTAGTTCTGTTGCGGTTCCTGCTAACTCAGTTAGCCAAGAAGCTTCGAGAACTAAGCAATCTGTGCTCAGGGTAAAAACAGACCCGGATCAGACACGACTAGATCAGTTGGAAGATACTGTAACCTTATGGTTTCAACGTAAACAAAAATTGGGACAAGATGATGCTCGTGATTTGCGAGCAGGGCTATTGCGCATCTATGACCTGTACACGAAAAAGAGATATAAACATCTAGATTGGCTGGGTTTAAAGGAATTGCCATCTCTTCTAAGTGGGAGTCGTCCACTGATTGAACTTCCTTTCGCAGAGGGTAACCTTGCTTTGAGTAGAGTTCGATTTTTTATAGATAAGGATTTTGATGTTCCAGGAAAAGCTGATTTTTTACAAGGAGTATCTCTGGCACTGCTTCGTTATGAGCATTACAACCGAAAGCCTCCTTTTGCTGATTGGCAATACACGAATGGTTTTGAGGATTACCTTATTTGCCAGACTTTCGCTGCGCAGTGGGTACCCGATGTTTTGCAGACGTTAGCGGTTGAGGCGCAACAAGTATTATCGGAGCTTTTAAGTCTGCAACTGCAATCGGCGATGACCTTGGGTTTGCTGGCAGGAAGCAGTAATGATCGAGAACGTTTAAATGAGTTGCTAAAAACAGCTGAAAAAATTCGAGAGGTCGAGGTGCCACCTGTTGTTTCCGAGTTAGAGTCTGCGCGTCGGCAAGTGCTCGAAGATTGGGATGCTCAGCGCGAAGCTTGGCTTAAATTGGTTTCTGCTAACTTTCATGGGATGGATGGCTACCTAGTACTGAAGGCTATTAGGGTCGCCAAGATAAACCCAGAGCCAAAATTGATTAAGTTAGCCAAAAATATTGTTATGGCATTGCAACCGGCAGTCAGTGCCATAGAGGTATTGGACGGTTGCTCTCGCTACGAGACGTTTTGTGGTTTGCTGGATGGAATGATCGAACTTGTACGTGAAATCAGTGATAAGGGACGGCATTATCCTTTACCGCAAGCAGACTTGCCCAATGCAAAAAACTTACAGGCGTCCCTGGCGAACCTGAAAGACAGTAAGTCTTGGGATGTGGTAAAGGGGCTTCTAGCACTGCGTATCGAAGTAGATGTGGTTAAGCGTCTTGAGCAGGTCAATCGGCTTGATGGAAAGCAACTAGAGCAAGTGTTGAGGGGGTTCGGTCACTGGAAAATTGTCTACGGGCATGCCCTCGCGTGCTTAGTTACAGAAAATAATAAGTGGGGTGGTGAGACTTTGACAAACGCGCAAAATTCTGTTGCTGATATATTTGATGATTTGTCGTTAGCCTTAGGTAAGTTGCAGGAGGTGAGTCATGATTGCGCTTGAGCAACAGATCCAAAGCTTGCGTAGTCAACTGCAATTAAGTCAGTCTTCAAGCCAGGCGGAAAATCAAATCATTGATTGCAACGCGATCAGAGAGCGCTTTATTGTTGTTGCGGCGACTCTTAGGACGTTGGTGGATAAGATTGTTGTTCTCAGAAATCTTCCTGCCGATGCCCCAGAATTTATTCGAGTCGATGAGGATATTCAACGGCAAGTCATTAAAGCCACTGCCAGCCTCACGTCCTGCATTGGGGTCTGGGAGCAATTAAAGGCGGCAGCAAGACAGGATGACTCGTTAGATAACTCTAAGATGGTTCTTGACTCGTTGGCGATTCAGTTGGAGAGTAAGGTTGATTCTTGCTGGAGAGGGTGGGTTGCCTCTTTGAGAGAGCGATCACTGGTGCTGCCTTCTGTGCTGGAAAGTCAGAAAGATATCCCCGGACGTGGAGATCTTTGTAGGTCTTATATAGGGTGGCAGAAAGAGTTTGCTATTCTGGAAAAAGCGGGTCCTTCAAGTGTCGAGAACATTATAACCCTACAGGATCTGGCAAAAAAAATGCAGGCCGTAAGCTCTGAATTGGAGGACACTCTTCCTGATAGTGTCAGAAATTTCTTTAAGCTGTTTAGGGACGGTTGGCTACCCTTGTCAGCGATGAGTTCGGAGGTTTTCGAGTGGTTGCAGAAGGGCGACCTACTTGGTCATTTCCTTATACGGCGCAAAGGTTGAAGTTTTTATGAGCATAATGCTGAATGATTTGCACGCTTGCTTAGACAGGTTGGAGGAGTTTGAAACCAGCCTCTTGGTCTGGGGTGACACTGGGGGGTTTTTCAGTGAAGACGAAGTTCTGGCCGTCCTAGAAGAAGTGCTACCCGATCATGACTCCTATGATGTACGGAGGGCGCTGACCAAGCATGCGATGCTCATCGAAGTACCCCATCCTGAAGGGCTGAAAAAGGTTTACCGCACGCGGATGGGGGAAGCGGCATATTTGTACCGTAACCTACGACAATGGTTCTTGGGCCAATCGCTTGACCGGTCTCGTACACTCGTATCAGATTTTCGCTTTATACGGCGCCCTCGTAATTACCCTGTGCGTGATCAGTTTATAGCCAAGTTATTGCCTCAGTGGTTACAGATACCGAAGCTTAGTAATACTCAACAATTAGAAGCGGCAATTGATCTATTGTTTGATCCGAGCAGTAATATGCAATTGGCTGGTTTTCAGGCGCGCGCAACCTCTCGCATCTTACAGGCCTTCAGCGATCAGCGCAGTGGTAATAACCAAACCTCTGGCACAATTGTCTGCGCGGGAACGGGCAGCGGTAAAACGCTGTCGTTTTATTTGCCAGCACTCGCTTCATTAAGCGCGGATCTATTGACTGATCCCTCGCCGCGAGTACGAATTCTTGCAGTTTACCCGCGCAATGAACTGCTCAAAGATCAGTTCATGGAAGCTTGGGGTCAGTGCCGTAAACTTGATGGATTGATGCAGTCAGGAGTTGGTCGGAAAATTCGAATTGGTGCTCTGTATGGTGATACACCTTATAATTGGGGTATGGCCGGGAAGGATTATAAAACGGGTAAACAAAAACCAGAGTTTGACTTGCTGCGCTGCACCAGCAGCAACTGTACTGGTCAAATGGAGTGGCATGCCACTCTTAAAGAGGTTAAGTGCAGTCGCTGTGGACATCGTGTTGGTGATGATGAGGTGGCGCTGACCCGTAGTTGTCAGACAGACGTACCTCCGGACATTCTATTTACCACCACCGAGATGCTCAATCGCAGGCTTGGTGACTTTAGTTGTAACCACCTATTTGGTGTGGGCGAGCAGGCAGGTCCGATGTTGGTGCTGCTCGATGAAGTGCACACCTACAGTGGTAGCAGCGGAGCTCACGTTGCTTACTTGCTTAGGCGCTGGATGAAGCGCGCTCAATGCCGACCGCACTTTGTCGGGTTGTCTGCAACCCTGACAGATGCAGCACGTTTTTTTGCCGAGTTAGTCGGTGCACGCCAAGAGCAAGTTGAATTGGTCGAGGCGTTACCTGATGAAATGGTTGATGAGGGTGCGGAGTATCTAATGGTGCTTCGCGGCGATCCAGTTTCCCAGACTGCGTTGCTCTCGACCACTATTCAGGCTTGCATGCTCACTAGGCGTATTTTGGATGCTCGCAAGAGCCGATCGTTGGGTACTTGGGGCAGCAAAACCTTTGTCTTTACCGATGATTTGGATGCGAATAATCGTCTGTATCATCAATTGGCGGATGCTGAGGGCTGGCGCACCAACAGGTGGGGGCTTAAACCTCATCATTCCTCGCTTGCTAGCTTGCGTGGCCCACGAGATGACCAGAATGATGAGCAAGATGCAACCCATCCCCTTGACCGTATTCGGCTGGGTCAAGACTGGCGAGTAGGACTAGATATCGGACATTTGCTAGATGAGGATGATCGAGCGGTAATCGGACGCACCTCAAGCCAGGACGCTGGGGTTGATGCTGACGCTGAGATCGTTGTTGCCACGG
Organism: Pseudomonas sp. NPDC078416; assembly: GCF_050268485.1. Lineage (NCBI taxonomy): Bacteria > Pseudomonadati > Pseudomonadota > Gammaproteobacteria > Pseudomonadales > Pseudomonadaceae > Pseudomonas > Pseudomonas sp. NPDC078416. Next base: position 821,252 of record NZ_JBNNGV010000001.1, read on the forward strand.
CCTCTCTTGAGGTGGGCTTCAATGACCCGGCGGTGGGGGCTGTGCTGCAACACAAGGCGCCACGTGATGTTGCATCCTATTTGCAGCGCAAGGGTCGTGCCGGCCGCGCACGCACCATGCGCCCGTGGATGCTTGTAATTCTCTCAGAGTTCGGTCGTGATCGAGTGGCATTTCAACGCTATGAGGAGTTGCTTAGCCCCGAAATTAAGCGGCAAGGTTTGCCGCTGCACAACAGCCATATTCAAAAAATGCAGGCTGCTATGGCGCTGCTTGACTGGCTCAGCGCGCAGTTAAGTAGTGGTGCCGTTTGGACGATTCTACGCAAGCCGCAAGTTAATAAAAGCAACTGCAAAAAACTACTGACGTTGGTCGAGCAGTTGCTACGACCGAGCAGTCAGCAAGAACAGTTCCAAACCTATTTGAAGGATGCCCTGCAGGTCGATGACGATACGCTGAAGCGAATTCTCTGGGCTCCGCCGCGCTCGGTAATGCTTGAAGTGCTGCCTACGTTGCAGCGTAAACTGCTAACAAACTGGAGTGCTAACGGCCAACCTTGGGAGGATGTGGTGAAAGGAAGTTCACCACTCTCGGAGTTTATACCTGAGGCACTGTTCGCTGAACTGAGTTTGCCGAGTGTGTTTGTTGCTTTAGTGCGCGGGTCGGAAGCGCGTATTGAATGGACGAATCTACCAATTTTTCAGGCCCTGCGTGAGTTTGCTCCAGGGCGAATATCTAAACGTTATGCCATTGACAGTAACCTCGACTCTGACTGGTTAGTGCCCGCAAATTTTGTACCTGAACCGGATGCCATTCAGCAGTGCGGGTTTGATGTCTGTGAAGCTTTTGGTGAGCAGTTACGTGATGAAGGGTTGGTTGCTATTGATACGAATGAAACTTTAAGAGTGTTGCGTCCTAGCTCCATATATACTCGACGTCTAGAACCAAAGTTAGGCCTTTCTGAGAAAAGTAATTCGCGTCTGGTATGGCAGTCCGAATTTCGCGTTCCAGCACTAACTAAAGTGCATACACCCCCAGTTGGCAGTTGGGGGCAGCATCTGACCGATGTGACTTTCTGTTTGCATCAGCAAATGACTCCTCTAGAGGTGCTGCGTTTTAGCACCACTGCAAATGCCACTTTACGGTTTAGCAAGGGAGCAACTACCAAAATTCGGTTCGACTGGGAGCGTAATGGCGAGCCTGTTGCTATTGGTGCCCGGCAGTGGGTCGATGGCATGCGATTGCGCTTTGCTATCACTGATCAGGTCGTAGCGGGGCTGTTAGAAAACTCGCAGGTTTTACAAGGATTGCGGCCGATCTACTTCCGGCATCTTGTGGATCAACTGGAAATTTTTGGTGGTGACCCATTTAAGGCTAATTGGATTGCCGAGTGTTATCTGGCTGCAGTGGCGGGTGAATTGCTAAATTTGAATACAAATGATCCCCAACCACTAATCAGTGCGTTGACTCGCTTGCATTCGAATGCGGGTATTGAGCGATTACGCAGCACTCCACAGAGCTTATTTCAGCCTGATGAGCATCTTGATTCAGTGCAAGAGCAAAAGTTACAGGCAGACCTTCGAGAGTTACTGGATCGAGATGATCTACTCTGCAGCCTGAAAGCGTGCGCCAATGCCCTCTGGTCTGATGTGCATGTACTGCCAAAATTGGGCCAATGGACGCGCACGTTGTTGGCCAATACTCTGGCCGCGGCAGTTCAGCAATCCATGTGTGTGTTGCTGCCTGATGTGGATGAACGGGTTGTCCTGGCTGATGCGTTATGGCGTGAGGACTGCTTGGAAGTCTGGTTGAGTGAGGCAGAAGCGGGTGGTAATGGTATTATCACTCGTTTAGAACTGGAATATTTTGAGGATCCGGTGCGCGTACTTAACGTGTTCGCGCGTAGCCTACAGCCAAGTGACTATGAGCAAATCGACTTTGATCTTTTTCAGTTGCTTGGCCTGGCAGTGAAAGAGGGAGATCTGGCTGACTCGGTCGCTGAGGTGCGCGGATGCAGTGATTTGCAACAACGGCGTGATGCCAACGCAGAGTTACATCGTGTTCTGCTTCGTGAAGGCTTTGTCCTTAGCCATAGTTTCTTAAGTGTTTTGCACTCAAGGGCCCTCAGACCAGGCAGCAATACCAATACCGACAAGTACCTTCTGGACTTGCTAGAGCAGTGGCGATATTTAGAAAGCTTTAGTGGCTTGGAGTGGGGATTAAATATCGCTGCTCATGCTTTATCTGCTAAAGAACTCGGTGTTCAGGCGACTGCTGTTGAAGTTTTCCAAGGACTTTGTCGTAATCAAGGATTATTGTGGACGCGTGGTAACGCAATCCGTCAGTCTGAAATGAACTACTACAACCCTTTTCAAACGGGTGTCGCCACGACTGAGCGTCTGCTAGGTAGCCTTCTCTTTGCTCAACAAGAGTCGTATGTCCAGTTAACAATCGATTATTTGTCTGAATTGCATAGCGTGTTAAAGCGAGAAGGACGGGTTGATCTTTTGATCCCGCGCACCCACATTTCCTCAATCTCGAAAATAATAGCCGAGATTCAGCTAAATCCGGTTGATCACTCCGGACTATGGCTTTATCCCCGCATAGGGGCTATGAGGCGGTTACAAGATAGCATGGTATTGAGGGTCGAGTTGGCTGAGGCCATTCAATAATGAGTTTAGCTATGAGTGAACAGCGGCAAATTTTCCTACACGGCTCCCTAGGTCGTCGGCAATTTCGCGAGGTACTAGGTGGACTAATGGCCGGCCTATTGCTTAACCCTGAGCCTGTATGGTTGGTATCGCCCTGGCTGAGTGACTTTCCTCTATTGGACAACTGTTCAGGGCAGTGGGACGCACTAGAGCCAGGTTGGGGTAGTAGGGAGGTTAGTTTTAACGAAGTGCTAGCGAAGGTGGTTAATGGCGGGTGCCGGTTGCGGGTAGTGACCCGCGATGATCCCTACAGTCGTCGGTTTGTCCAACAGTTGAGCGGCCGTTTAATTGCTGGTCATGATTTTTTTTGCCAGTTCAGTGAGCAGGTTCATACCAAGGGTCTACTTACCCACAGTTGTTTTTTGAAGGGCTCGATGAATTACACCTGGAGTGGAACAAACCGTAATGACGAACATGTCATGCTCACCAGTAATTCTCAGATAATTTCTGAAGCGTTACTAGAGTTTGAGGAGCATTATCGCTTCGAGGCGCATTCATGAACACTATACCTACATGGTTGCAGCCCTTTTTCGCGGCCGATAACCAGATCGATCCGGACAAAGTGTTTGCTGGGAAATACCCGCAACCCTATCAGAGTTTGTTGGAGCCTTTGTTGACAAGCGCATGTGCGGAGCAGTGGCCTTTACTGTTGCCATACAGTCGCCCGCCGGAATTATGCTTCTACGCCGCTGCGGAGGATAGCCGCGCTCTGGAGGAGTTACGCCAGGTATTGGCGGCGTTTTTGGGAACGGCGGATACCTGCTTTGATTATGGCCTGATCATCACTCCAAGTAACGAAGGGCAGAGCGCGTTGCTAGCGCATGCCCCAACCGGGTTATTACGTATTGATTTACTTGACGAGGTGGACGATCAGCAAAAATACCGGGTCTTTACAGTCCTAGCTAACGTGCTTCAGTTGTATCGTCAACGTCCAGCGCTTACATCACTAGCCAAGCGGCCAATAGGTCGAGTTTTGCGTGATTTTATGCTGGCCTATCGATTACGTGACGGTGAAGGTGCTTGGCAATTTTACGGAGAGCTTAAGAACTCGGGAAGCTTCACTCCACCTAATTTGCTGTCGTTGGAGTTGCAGGCTTTGGCTTCAGCGGATCGTTGGCAGGACATTGTCAGCCATCCACGGCTACCCAGCCTGCTCGGCGGCCGTATTCCGTTACGACTAGTTCGCGTATTGCTTCGAGCATTGGGGCAGTTGGGGCTTAATCGACTGCTAATTTCTGAGGCCATAGGGAAGGAGCGTAGGGGCGAATTGGCCGATTTGTGCCGCCCGTTAAGCCCACTTTTTATGACTGTTCCGTTGTTTGAATCTCACGAAAGCTTCAAACAAGATTGGCAGTTATGGATTGCCGGCACTGTTACATTGAGGTGTGCACAGACTCAACAGGTACCTGAGTTTATCGACTCGGACTGGTTTCGAAAACTGCTGCATTGGGCGGATTTGGTTGAGTTAGATCAATCTGAAGCTGCAATAAAACCCATTGTTGGCGAGGCAAAGGATCTGACTGAGGGGCCAGTGGCGGTACAAGCCTTACTGCAAAGCTCGCTGGATGTGCCATTAGTTGAGTTGCACCAATTGTGGCAGAAATTACAGGCCATGCCTGCGTCGTGGTTTGAACCGCTGAAATCATTACCTATGATGACTGCGATTTTGCAAAATTTGCAAAAGCGCTATTCTACAGAGCATTTGGGAGGTTGGGATAGTTGGTTTCAGCGCTTGGTCGATACTGAGTTGCCGACTGGTGCACTGGAGAGAGAGGCTCAAGAGTATTGCGAAGATTGGGCAGTAGATTCCTTTAGTTCAGACGGATTTCTTAAATGCATTAATACAGCATCTCCTGTGGGGCAGACGACTCTTCGTAACACGCTTCCGTTGTTGCTAGACTGGTTGGAAGAGCGCAATGTGGCTTGCCCAGGAGTTGTCTGGTTAGAATTGTTAGAATTGCTTGCTCTTGATTCTATAGTCAATCCAGCACTGCTGTCGCTGGCTGCACAGTTGACTCAGTTGATGTTGGAGCAACCGTTCGCAGTTGATGGGTATACGCGATTAGTCGACTCTATATTGATGCTCTGGGAGATCAATAAGGGGCCAGAGGCGTATACTGGCATGCTTGAGTTGTTGGATTTGCTGCTGGACGCACCCTGTCCAGCAGAGCCATTGCGTCGTCAAGTCTGGCAATCACTACAGGATTTCGCGACAAAGCATTGGAGACAAATTAAAGAACCAGCGGTACGCGAGCTGACCTTTGTATTAATGCAAGAAATTCTTGAGGTCGGTGAGCCAGCCCCAGCTTTTGGTAATAACAAGGAGTCTGGATCAGATATCGATTCAGTAACTGAACCAACCGCTGATTTACAAGGAAAATTATTAGGTATTTATACTCTCACAGAAGGTGCCGCGCGCCGCGCTCGGGACGTACTTGAAGTGATTTTCGCAGGGCTCAAGGTCGAGATAAACTGTGATCACACCGCTACTCCAGCCTTGTGCAATCTGGCCAAAACGGCCGATTATTTTGTGTTCTCCTCTCGTAGTTCAAAACATCAGGCTTTTTATCCGGTGATAAATATAAGAAGAGATATTATCTACCCGCATGGTAAAGGTGCTTCAAGCATAATTCGTGAGTTTATAGAAGGGTTAAAGCGGAAAACTATTTAGGTTTAGGTGTAAACTAATAACTCAGTCAGACTTATTCTAAGGGATCATCAGGACTTTGTGCAGTTGTAAGCCGAGTTTCCACTTTGGATGCGCCTTACAATAATTTATGGTCAATTCATTGTTTAGGTGGGCCTCTGGTCCATCCATTGGCTGGAGATAGAAATGGTTGAAGGTGAGATGCTCAAAGCTTCCTGGTTGTGCTTCAGTTTGTGGGAAAACTAATTTCAATTCATCGCCTTGAGTGATCTTTAGTTTGGCGGTGGATTTAGGGCTGACGCAAAGCCAGTCAATCCCGCTTGGTGGTATTATTGTGCCATTGGTTTCCACTGCCACGGTAAAGCTATATTTGTGCAGTGCTTCCACTAAAGCATCATCTACTTGCAGCAGCGGTTCTCCTCCGGTCAATACCACATACTTATGTTCTTGATGGAGGAGAGGCCATAATGAATTTATTGCGAGGGCAAGGCCATTCGCATCCTTGAATTTTCCACCACCCACCCCGTCTGTCCCCACAAAGTCCGTGTCGCAGAATGTACAGATGGCATTAGCCCTGTCCTGTTCCCGTCCCGACCAGAGGTTACATCCAGAGAATCGGCAGAATACCGCGGGTCGACCCGCTTGGTTGCCTTCCCCTTGAAGGGTGTAAAACATTTCTTTGATGCTGTAAGTCATTTGGTTTACTCAGCTGATTCAAATAGGTGGCGAGCGCTCTGATCCGTCATCGCTGAACCATCATCAATCTCGTTCTTGAATGTACTGCTCATACCCAGTTTTGCGCAGTTCGCATGCTGGGCACGTTCCACAACCGTAGCCCCATTCATGTTTTTGCTGCCGAGTCCCCAGGTAGCAGGTGTGGGACTCTTCTTGAATCAGGCTAACAAAATCTTGACTGCCTAGGTTTTCGGCCAAACGCCAGGTCTGAGCTTTGTCGAGCCACATCAAGGGGGTTTCAATGATCAAAGGCGCGTCCATCCCGAGGCTCAAGGCCACCTGGGTGGCTTTGAGAGTGTTGTCTCGGCAGTCTGGGTAGCCTGAATAGTCAGTTTCGCACATTCCTCCGACCAGCACTGTGAGACCACGTCGGTAGGAAATAGTAGCTGCGAAGGTCAAAAACAGCAGATTCCTCCCAGGTACGAATGTATTGGGAAGTCCATTTTTCTCAAATTCTATGGTTTTCTCAGCCGTCATCGCCGTATCGCTGATCTGGCCGAGTACTTTGAGGTCAAGCACGTGATCCTCACCGAGTCGCTTGGCCCAGTTCGGAAATCTGTTACGTACTTCCTGCAAGATATTTAGTCGACATTCGAGTTCGATTCGATGTCTCTGGCCATAATCAAAGCCAATGGTCTCGACGTGCTCGTAACGTTCCAGCGCCCAGGCAAGGCAGGTGGTGGAATCTTGTCCGCCTGAAAAAAGAACTAAGGCTTTGGTGTGCATATTGCTCTCCTCGGGACTGGGTCTGATTTAGCGCCGTTTCAGTTCTTGCTTGAGTTTTTCGGTCAGATACTTGGTGAGCAGTCCGATATCAGTGGGCGTGTTCTGAATACCATTCCAGGGGCGGCGGTCGATTTCAGAAATGTGCCAATCGCCACTTGTCCATGCCGTGTGAGGTTTCAAAAGCTTTAGGCCTTTGATAAAGCCTTCTTTGCTGGTTGTGCCTTGATCGGAGTAAAGTAACTCCATAACGAAACTCAAAGAAACCAGGCCCGCCCCATGCTTCAAACGTGAATTCCTGGGTGCTAGTCCTTCCCACTCAGACTTGAAAACGACACGCACTGCATGGAAGAAGTTGTTGATAAGTTCGATGCTACGCGCTTCAAAGTCATCAAACTTCATGAAGCTACGAATTGCGCCATCATTCGCAGAGTTCATCACGAACTTCTGCATCGCCATGTCGCTTAATACTCCTCTAGGATTCGTGTGTTGCTTGATCTCGCCAAATAGAGAGGAGTTAGGCAAAAAGTTCAACAAATCAATAATACGAGCAGCAAATTTACGACTGGTGAACCGTTCTGGCAGGCCGTCAACAGTCGGTAAAAGCTCATAGATCAGCGATTTTGGCAGCGGCCTCGTATTGTTTACGAGCACAAACTGCTGCCGCAGTTCGTTGTAGTCTTTACAAATCAATGCAGATACAAATACCTGGAATCCAGGTTTTTCCATCGTCGCAAGGGCGCTGAGTCGTTGTTGTCCATCGACCACAAACCCTGGTTTGGATTCGGTAGTATCAATAACGATTTCTACAATACCCTCGCCAAGGTCTTTAATCGTAACCCCATCCAGAAAGGCCAAGATGATTGCATTAGGGAGCAATGCATCGTCGCGCTGAAGATAGTCACGAATATCTCTGATGTGCGACGCGACTTGATGGCGCTGAAAACCTTTGAGGTGGCCTTCTTCATCGCGGCCGACTCTCTCAATTTCAGAAAATTCTAAAATGTCATTTGGGGCGGCCGCGAATGAAAATACATCATGCCCGGCTGCCTGCTGGGCGCGCACACCCTTAAATCGATAGATCATTGTTTTGAAAGTTCCAGAGTTTTCTGAAGGTGGCGGTGGTATACGCCTAGGTTATGAAATCCGCGTCTTTTGTTTCGATTGCTGGCTCGAAAGATAATAGTTTCGACACCCGCTGACTGACAAATCGAACATTGGCATTTTTGCCACGGTTTGTCTCTCAGCGTGGGTGAGATTAGTCGGACATGCTTGGCGATTTCTTTTTCCATTTCTATTGATGATGATATCGAACCGGAAAGAGTTAGACGGAGATAGTCTACTAGCACGGCTAAAGTTGAATCAAAGTCGAGCAGATTTTTATCGTAGTCGCGGATCGCTACCAACGCCGCTTTTTCTTTGATTTGTAACTGTTCTGCGCTTAGAGTGCCTTTTTTTATTCCTTGCATCAGGCGTGGATTTTCAATCGCCTGAGGAATGCGGATAGCTGTGTAGTAGTCCAGTTTGCTTGTATTGTTGCCCATGTAGTAATTACACTTCGCATCTTTAAATGCGCGTATAAGGGGGGAGGTTGAGTCAAAACTGGTAATGCCATATCCGGTGAACTCATGGATATTCTCGGCTTTAGCAAACCCCAGCAGATGAATATTTGTCTCGGGCTTAAGGACCGCTCGAAGCTCTTTCAGAACCTCATGGATTTGATCGACTTTCAAAGGTACTAGACCTCCGATCGCCAAGTAGCGATATCCCATGTCTTCGAGTTGTTTTGCAGCGTTCGCCATGCTTTGAGGAGACCAACCCTGTACCGCTCCAAGAGGTTCGAAAGGCCATTCCGCCTCCTTCACTAAACGCAGAAACTCTTGCGCATTTTTGAGCGTAATTTCGTACCGAAACAGCACATCTTCCGACTGGCTCAGCGCTGGAGGATTGCTGGAGTCGCAGTTGAATATGATGTGGTCCGGCGAGCAACCGTGGGTGAATCCTGCATCTGAGTAGAACTCTACTACTTCGCTTGGGCTATACGCAGGGGTTGGGTGCTCTACATAGGCGAAAGCCCCGCAGTCACCTAGGACCATCGTATCTTTGAACTGAATGCCATCGAGTCGTAGAAATTTGCGCGCACCTTCTCTGAGGAAGCGCTGCTGCTCGGAAGTCGAGTACCGAACCTTTGAATTAGCGACGCCATTTGCAGGTCGCACTGCGCTCATCGAGACCAAGAGCCCGTCATAAGGGACGGGGGTCATCATTTCGTGCGCATACTTGTCATCCCAGTATCTCTTCCGGCCCGGCGCATTTCGATCGGTGATGAAATCGTAGTCCGGGTCTACGTAGTCTTGGGTGTCGGCGTATAAAAATTTCATTGGTGAGCGCTGGTCATATAGAGGCGGATCAGGGTTTCTTGCAGCGCCTTGATATCTTGAGGGGTGCTTTGGATTTCATTCCACTGGACATTAATCATCGGCCACTGACCTGTTGTCCATGCGCAGTAAGGGGCTACTCTGGCCAGTTCTTGTAGCACGGCTTCGTAGGTTTCGCGCTGACCACCTATTTTGGCGTAGATCCGATCCATAAGCACTCCCATGGCGATGATCCCCGCTGAGTGCATGAGTCGACTGCTCTTGGATTCAAGTGCCCACGCCTCTGGAAACGTATCACGCACTGCTCGCCAGAAGGTCGTCAGTAGGTTGTACATGGACTCAACGTTCGTCGCACCGTCAGTGCTGGAGGTGTAGGGAGCCAACGCTCCCAACGGATTATTGATGCTATTGCGGATCATCGTTATTACAGCGGTGTCAGTGATCACTGCTTTGCTATTTTGCTCGGACGACCGCTTTATGAGTTTGTGGAAAGGAGAGTTGGGATCGCGGCTAAGAAGCCCGCACAACTCAGCTGGTGCCTTGCGAGCACTCAGTTCGCGGGGCAAAAGGATGCTGCCTGTCTCCGGCAGTAATTCGTTGATCAGTCGAGTGGGCAAGGGTTTGGCCTTGTTGACCAAAATAAACTGCTCGCGCTGGGTGGTCAGGCTATCCGATACAAAACCGATCACTGGCACAGGAAGATCCGAATTGGCTGCTTTCGCCAACGCCAATGAGCGCTGTTGCCCGTCCACGATCCAGGCAGACCTCATTCCTTCCTCCCTGATAGGGATCGTCAGCGTACCCGCTTGCGAAAGCCCCGCGTCGCCTGTCGGCTTGCTTCCGCGTGCTGCAACAAAACGCAGGTCAGGAGACAGCGCTAAGATAATTGCATTGGGAAAAAGTACATTTCCCTGATTGAGGTACTCAGTGATCCCTTTGACATGACTCTTAATCTCGGGGCGCTGAAAACCCTTGAGTGGACTGCTGTCTTCGCGCGACAGGCGGCTGATGTCGGCAATTCGGACCAGGTCAGATCCCCTGATGAATAATGCATACACATCAAGGTTGTCGCCTTGCGTGGTGCGTAGTGCACGCACCACAATCGCATCTTCGCTCGTCATGCTTTGCTCTCTATGCTGTCTTGACCTTTGATGTCCTGCCAGATCCTCCGAAAGCGCGATTGCTCGCAGGACACCAGGGCGTCGTCCCTTAAGTAGCGTAACAATCGGGTGGAACTGCCTTGGTAGTCAGCCCACACACACTCAAGCATGTAGGCAATTTCACTGTCCGATGCGCGCCGTCGGATGGTCGTTTTTGCTAGGGATAAAAGATCCATCGCCGCGCTGACGCTCTTTCGAGCGATCTCAGCAGGAGCACTCGACAGTTCAAGAATCTCAATGAAATGACGCAGGGCTCTTTGAGGGAAATCGTTGCGAGTGCCTGGTAGTGTTGAGGTTTCAAGGCGTTCATCATAGGGCATCGCGATGCGTCGTAAATGGCAGGGAAGCATCTCGATGCCTGGGCGCGAAGTGAATATTCTGAGCTTGTCGATCTGCGTGTCCCTGATTTTTCCAAGGTCTTCGCCTATCAACTGGACATAATTTGAAGAGAGGGCAATGAGTACCAAGTCGATGTCAGGTTGGCTGACGAGGTCCGCTAGGGCGCTTCCCTTTGATTGGGTGACATTCACGGCTTCCCACCAATCTGATGCGCGCGCACCCAATTTTTCGAGACGTGGGATGATAGAATTCGGATCCTGAGCTACCGTCAGGTTATACGGTGGACACCTCTGATCTCCTTCAATCAATCCTAAGCCGGTCGATGCAAACATTAGCTTTGCGTCCAACTTCGTTGCTACGCGCCTCGCGTCAGAAACGCTTCTGCCCACGTAAAGTGAAGATGCCATCAGAGTGGTGGGACGCTCGTCTATTTGCCCCTTCCACGCCTTTGCCATGGCAGCAATCGATGAATAACACTCGTCGTTCAGCACCACCGGCGGCAGGCCGTCGAGACGTTTTCGATTGGTGCAGTTGGTGATGATGACGATTTTCATGGAAAACTGTAGGCCTGTTTTGACGGGTGCTGCATTTATTTAAGGATGGTAATTTACCATTTAATAACTGTGCGGGCCAATGCGCTTAGGCTGGTTTTTATGCAGAAGGGTTGGTATAAGAGCCTCAATACTGCTGCTACCCCTCTTTATGTGGGCCGCTCGAGGAAGGAAGAGACTCATTGCTTAAGTTCAGCGCAATCAAGGCGTTACAAAGCCCAACCCATCAAGTGGTATCGTTTGCGGCTACCGTTGAGCAGATTTTGGCGATCGCTAGCATCGACCGAGTCAAGCGTGATGATCGTGGCGCCCTTCATGGCTTTCAGCGGCCACAGGTGTCCAAGCACATACGAGAGATTCGCGACTACCTGTCCCGCCCCGATGCGGTAATGCCCAATGCTGTGGTGTTAGCTTTTACCAGTGGAGTCCGGGTGGTGGAAGGGCATGGAGCCTATGCAGAAATTGAGGTAGATATTTCCTCCGGCCCTCCTGGGTTCGTCGTGGACGGTCAGCAACGCCTATCTGCGTTAGCCGGCCTTGAGGGCAGTTCGTTTCAACTCCTGGTATCTGCTCTGGTGTGTGAAAGTCAGGAAGAACTCCGCCGGCAATTCATTCTTGTGAACAACACCAGCCCTTTACCTAAGTCGCTGGTATACGAGCTTCTCCCGTCTGTCAGCGGCCTTCCATTCAGAATGACATCGCGCGCCCGCGCAGCACGCATTGTGGAAATGCTGAACTACGATGATCGATCCTCTTTGCAAGGTCAGATTAAGCAGCATACCAATCCCCTGGGAGTCATTGGCGATACGTCGCTTCAAAAGCTGATAATGAATTCTCTATCCGATGGTTACTGTCGGGAACTGATTGGTTTATCGGGAGGTGAGGATCGGTGTTTCTTGGTCGTGAGTGAGTTTTTCCAGGCAGTCCAGGAAGTATTTGGAAATGCCTGGCATGGTCATACACCCAAGAGCTCACGTCTTGTTCATAGCGCGGGAATTATCTCGATGGGTTTCGTAATGGAGCAGTTATGCGCGACGGGTGCACCCTTGGCCCCAATATTTAAGCTGGGGCTTAAACGGCTACAAGGATACACAGCCTGGACGTTAGGTTCAGGAGAGTGGTCTTTCAAAACTGGAAGCAGACCGTGGAACGGCGTTCAGAATTTACATGGCGATATTCATCTTTTGACAGATCATCTTACGCGCGTAATTCGAAGTGCTGAGTTTGCGCCGGGCTGAATGACTTGTGCAAATACACAGGAGCTATTATGACTAATTTAATTATGTCGGATTTGACACCTGCCCTCGCCAGTAATGTCGGTGTGAAGCAGTTTTCAGAAGTTATACTCCGTTTGTCTATGGCCTTTCAGGAGGCCTTGAGGAGGCTTGCTGGTCAGGACGAAGCATTTCCCGCTGAAGGTTACGGGATGTTAACGGAAGCATACGGTTTGCGAACTCGGGCAAATATCCTTTATCTGACACCATCTACACATGTTGTACAAGGATTAAGTTTCTCTCAGAGAACTATGTTGGATAAGTTTGAAAAGGTTTTTGAATGTCTTAATAAGTCAGCCCATCTTCCAACGATCAACTCTATTTTGGTCTCTGTAATAACTATCGCCTCAGCACTAGGTCCAGGGCGAGCCAGGATTATTAATTTTTTGTTTGAAGCTCTTTGTGCTGACTTGTTGGTCTGGGGTTTGGATTGATGCGGTGGAAATTCTCAGTTCATGATAGTTCTTTATCGTGCGAGTAAGTAAACCAATTCTTCGGTTGGCATTAAGATGGTTAAGTCAGGTCATTCTGTAAACGATTCGCCTCAAGTGGGTTGCCGCTAGAGGGCAGAAAAAAAATCATGCTGCTAGGCCATTGGCCTAGCAGCACTGCGGGATTGCTCGAATTAAATGATATTCGATCGCGCATAGAGAATATAGAAGCGGGCATTCCTCAGCGTACCGCGACGAGTTTTGTTGCCCTATCCTTATTAAACGCTGACATTGAAAGATTCCCCGTTGCAGCCTCTTGGATGTGCTCGCTCCACCACTTCATCATCGGACGCCTGCGCTCAATGTAATCAGCCCTGTTATAGGCGCTACGTACCTCGTCCTTATCAACATGCGCAAGCGCAACCTCTATCAGTTCAGGATTCCAGCCGTGCTCGTTAAGGATTGTGCTCGCCATTGACCGCATTCCATGGCTGACTAGACGGCCTTCGAAACCCATGCGCTTCAAAGCCATATTGGCGGTTTGGCTGTTGCAGTGAGTGCGAGGATTCCGGTCCGCAGGAAAGACATACTCACGATGCCCACTGAATGGTTTGATGGCCTCAAGGAGCGCTACGGCCTGTTCTGTAAGCGGGATAATGTGTGTCCGGCGCTTCTTCATCCGTTCTGGCGGTATCGTCCAGATTTTCTTCTCGACGTCGATGTCTGCCCAGCGAGCTGTGGCTGCCTCCGCTGGACGGGTCATCGTGTGGAGCTGCCACTCGATCAAACAGCGCGTGGTCCTTTTTATGCTGGCATTAGCAACGGTCACCATCAGTTCTTTGAGCTCATCAGGGGCGAGCGCCGCCATGTTCTTCTTTTTGGGCTTCTTGAAGACCGAGCGAATCCCGCTGAGGGGATTTGCGTGGATCAAGCCAGAATTCACTCCGTAAGTCATGATTTCGTTAAGCCGCTGACTTAGTCGCTTAACTGTCTCTAAGCTACCTTTAGTTTCAAGGGGCCTCAGCAGGTTGATGGCGGCCGGGGCTGTGATAGCTGAGATTGGTGTAGCAGCTAGGTCGGGGAAAACATGCAAACTTAGTGAGCGCCATATGTCTTCCGCGTAAGCAGTGGTAACGGAGTCTTTCTTAAGGTCGAACCAAGCGGCGGCTACATTTTTGAAGGTGTGCTCAGTGGTCGCTTTTAGCGTTTGCCGATCGGCGTCGCGCTTCTCTTTTGGGTCCAGGCCCTGAGCGACCATTTCCCTAGATTCCACGGTCCGCTTTCGCGCCTGAGCCAAGCTAATTTCGGGAAAGGTCCCGAGGCCCATGTTGATCCGCTTTTTGGTCGCCGGATGGATGTAATTGAAATTCCACAGCTTCGAGCCATTGGCTCTTACCCTCATCTGCAAGCCGTCGCCGTCAGAGAGGATGTAGTCCTTTTCCTTCGGTTTAGCTGCTTTGACCTTGACGTCTGAAAGCCGCGTGGCTTTGGCACCCATGGTGTTCTCCAGCGCTGTGTGTATTCCAAAAAATATCAGTGGGGGCTTGGAATACCACCTGGAATACAAGGTTTGATGGATGGGGTCGGATCTCTTCGGACGCCGATGGACCTGAAATCCCCGTATTCACTGGATTTTAGGCACAAAAAAAGACGTCCTTGGACGTCTTTAGATGTAAAAATGGTGGAGCCGGGGGGATTTGAACCCCCGTCCGCCAGTACTCCGCTTTCGGGCCTACATGCTTAGCCGTGTCTATTAAGTTAACCCTCAGCGACCCGACGGGCAGGGTGCTTTGGGCGAGCTGTGTAAGTTTTAGCCGATTCGTCCACAGCGTACTGCACGGCGATCCTGTTCTATATGACAATCACTTTGGGTTTACAGGCATCCCCTGGTGATTGCTGGAGCCGAAGCTACCAGAAGGAAGGCTAGCACCGCTTACGCGGCGAGAGCTTGTTCCCCGTAGGTTTCGTCATTGGCAACTATAGAAAGTTGCAACAGTGGATTTACGACTTCTGTTACCAAGTCGGCATGCCCCTAGAGTTTCATCACCGGCGTCGAATCCTAATCGGCCCCAATTCTGCTGCTCTAGCAGTCAGGCGGCGGAGTCTACCCGAATCAATGAGATACGTCGACCGTCCGCCTGACATTCCGCTCGCGACGGGCTTGTGACCGTCCCGATCCGGCAATTACTTCGCGGCACCGCCGTCGCTGCCGTCACCGCCGGTTTTCAGCTCGGTGATTTTTTTGGTAGTGATCGAGATGCACTCCTTGTCATCGCCACGTTTTTGCGCGGCGGTGGCATCGGCAACGGTTTTTTCGATGTCGGTCTTGCTGTCGCCAGTCAGGTTGGTGGTCGTCGACGCTTCAGCATTCTTCAGTGCCGCGATGTTCGCGCCGCACAGGTCATCAGCAGCGAAAACCGGGGAGCCCAACAGTGCAGCGGTAAGAAACAGTCCAGTCAGTGCGGTGCGCTTCATGTGTATCTCCTTGAGCCTGTTGACTCGGTATCGCCGGCTGATTTCGCCGGTGCCCCGAGATAGAGGAAAAAAGCGCCGAATGAGTTGTGGCGCCTAAAGAGATGGACTGCCGGCCATCGCAGGGGTTCTATTTTTTTTCACGATGCTGTGAAAAAGCCACGTTGCGGGATGTTTCGGGATTATGGGGCGATCTCCGCCCCATTTGTGTGCATCAAGCGGTTCTTGGTTGCGTCACTCGATCCACAAGATAGACCAGGCCGTGGTAGTCGATGCCGCCATGTTGCGTGAGCCCGATTTCGCACGTCCGGCTGGTCGAAATGCCTTCATCGCAGAATTGAACAGCGTCTTTCAACGAGCGCAGCGCATGGGCATTCAGCTCAGGTGTGGTGAA
The DNA here is from genome assembly GCF_050268485.1 of Pseudomonas sp. NPDC078416. Taxonomy (NCBI): domain Bacteria; kingdom Pseudomonadati; phylum Pseudomonadota; class Gammaproteobacteria; order Pseudomonadales; family Pseudomonadaceae; genus Pseudomonas; species Pseudomonas sp. NPDC078416. Next base: position 837,064 of record NZ_JBNNGV010000001.1, read on the forward strand.
GCCTTTGTCTCCCGCGAATCCGCAGCAGTGAATGCCTTCGGGCACGACCACGTTCACGCTGCACATTCGCGCAAGGTCGATCAGCGCCTGGCTCTCGCCCAAGTGTTGCGTGCTGCAAGTGACGTGAACAGCGATGGGCGCCTGTTGCGGGGTGAACAACAGTTTGTCCAGCAGGTGGGTGCGGATGAAACGTACCGGGTCATAGAGGTCGAGCCGCGTTTCCTTGAGGTCCTGAACCAGACGCAAGGTGCAGGGACTGGTGTCGCAATAGATCGGATCGAGTCCGCCGCGACTGGCCGTGGTCAGCGCAGCAAGCATCTGTTGACGCTTGTGTTCCGCCTGCTCGGCGTAACCCTTGGAGGCGAAAGGCTGGCCGCAGCACAGACTGTCCTGGTCTTCCGTAAACACCACTTGATAACCGGCTTTCTCCAGCAGCCCTCGGGTCTTGTCCATCAGCGACATCTGCTCGCGATCGCCCGCCGCAGGCCCCATGACGCGGGACACACAGGCGGCCAGGTAGACCACCCGAGGACGCGAATCTTCAAGCGGGGGCGTGAAGCGAATGGCGTGCTCGGGCTGCGGCATCGCTGGCGTCCACTGGGGTACGCGGCCCGCAGACGCTTTACTCAAAGTGGCGGAGATCTTCGCCAGCCTCGGTGCGCCCAACAGCATGCGGGCGCCGTTGGCGGCATGCAGCGTAAATCGCGCGCCCTTCAATGCGGTTGCAAAGTGCTGACCGATCCATCTGGCGGCCTTGTCGTGGTGCGCGTGCTCCCCGCGAAGCTTTTTCACCAGCTCGCCGGTATTGATGCCGACCGGGCAACGTTGTGCGCACAAACCGGTGGCCGCGCAGGTGTCGATGCCCTGGTATTGATAGTCACGCTCCAACTGAGTCGTGTCGGTGCCCGCGCGTTTTTTTGCCTGAATCTCACGCCACATGACGATGCGTTGCCGTGGGCTCAGCGTCAGGCCTTTCGACGGACACACCGGTTCGCAGAAACCACACTCGATGCATTTGTCGATGATCGCATCGGCAGCGGGCATGGGTTTCAGGTGCTTGAGGTGTACCTGCGGATCGTCACTGAGCACGACGTCCGGATTGAGAATGCCGGCGGGATCGAGCAGCCGCTTGAGTTGCCACATCAGCGCGTACGCTTCGCGGCCCCACTCAAGCTCCACGAACGGCGCCATGTTGCGGCCGGTACCGTGTTCGGCTTTCAGTGAACCGTTGAACTCCACGGCCACCAGTTGCGTGACGTCATCCATGAACGCGGAATAACGCGCAATCTCCTGCGGATCGTTGAACCCTTGGGTAAAGACAAAGTGCAGGTTGCCCTCCAGCGCGTGGCCGAACAGGATCGCTTCGTCGTATCGGTGCTTTTCGAACAGCTCGATCAATCGCCGAACGCCGATGGCCAGTTGCTCGACCGGGAAGGTCACGTCCTCGATGATCACGGTCGTACCGGTCTCACGCACCGCGCCGACTGCAGGGAAGGTGTCTTTGCGAATGGCCCAGAGCCGTGCGTTCTCGGTCGCGTCTTCGGTGAAATCGACCTGCTTCTCGACCGGGAAATGCGCGATGGACGCCATGATCTGCGCCAGCTGTTCGTGCAGTAACGGTTGTGTTGCGGCACGGGCCTCGATCAACAGTGCGCAGGCACCTTCCGACAGTTCACGAACGAATGCCGGCATGCCTGGCTTGGTCTGCACCGAACGCATGCTGCGTCGATCAAGCAGTTCGACAGCAGCGACCGGCTGGGTTTTCAGAACCGTCACGGCGTTGCAACAGGTTTCGATGTCAGGAAAGACAATCAGCGCCGTCGCCTTGCTCGGGTGATCGGGCACTGTGTCGTACGTCACCGCGCTGATGAAACCCAGCGTGCCCTCTGACCCCACCAGCAAGTGACTGAGGATGTCGAGCGGCTCGTCGAAATCCACCAAGGCGTTCAGCGACAGGCCGCAGGTGTTCTTCAGGCGGTACTTGTGGCGAATCTTCGCGGCGAGTTCGGTATTGGCGCGGGTCTCACGGCCCAGTTGCGCGAGGCGTTCGAGCAGCTCGGCATGGCTGACTTTAAACGCAGCGACACTGGCGGCGTCTTCCGTGTCCAGGCGGGCGCCGTCGGCGAGCACTAGCCGGATGCCGGCGAGGGTGTGGTAGGTGTTCTGGGCCGTGCCGCAGCACATGCCGCTGGAATTGTTGGCGACGATGCCGCCGATTTTTGCCGCATGCATGGACGCTGGATCAGGACCGATCTTGCGCCCGAATGGCGCCAGCCAGACGTTGGCCTGTGCGCCGATAACGCCAGGTTGCAAACGGATCTGCGCACCCTGCTCGCGTATTTCACGGCCATTCCAGTTGTCGCCGAGCACGATCAACACCGAGTCGCTGATGGCCTGCCCCGAGAGGCTGGTGCCCGCCGCGCGGAAGGTCACGGGGACTTTATCGGCCTGCGCCAGTTTAAGCAGCGCCACGACTTCGTCTTCTGATTCGACGCGGATGACCAGTTTGGGGATCAGCCGATAAAAACTGGCGTCGGTGCCGAAGGCCAGGGTCGAGAGCGGGTCGTCGAAGCGTCGTCCGGTGGGAATGAGGCTGTTCACACCGGCCAGAAACGCGGCGGGCAAAGTCATGCGATTTCCTCGTGGGGGGCATCTCGGCGGCGCTGCGGCCTCTGTCGGGCCGCATGGGTCGTGATCGGGGCGATTCAGGCGCCCAGTTCGCGGACCAGCGAATCGCGGGTGATCTCGCTGATCGACTTGGCGCCGGTCAAGACCATCGCCACGCGCATTTCCTTCTCGAACAGATCCAGCAGGTTTTTCACGCCGGCCTCGCCGTGGGTGGCCAAGGCGTAGATGAACGCTCGGCCGATCAGCACGGTGTCGGCACCGAGGGCAATCATGCGCACCACATCCAGGCCGCTGCGAATGCCGGAGTCGGCGAGGATCTTCAGATCGCCCTTCACGGCGTCGGCAATGGCGGGCAGCGCACGGGCGCTGGACAACACACCATCGAGCTGGCGGCCGCCATGGTTGGACACGACGATGCCGTCGGCGCCGAATTTCACCGCGTCACGCGCGTCGTCCGGGTCGAGGATGCCCTTGATGATCATCGGACCGTCCCAGGAATCACGAATCCATTCCAGGTCTTTCCATGAAATCGACGGATCGAAATTATTTCCCAGCCAGGCGATGTAATCGGTGAGACCGGTCGGGTTGCCGCGATACGCCGACACGTTGCCCAGGTCATGGGGACGGCCGTTGATGCCCACATCCCATGCCCATTGCGGGTGAGTCATGGCTTGCAAAACGCGGCGCATGGGCCCGCTTTTGCCGCTCATGCCAGAGTGCGCGTCACGGTAACGAGCGCCCGGGACGGGCATGTCGACGGTGAACACCAGTGTTTTTACGCCGGCAGCTTTGGCTCGCTCCAGCGCGTTGCGCATGAAACCGCGGTCTTTCAGTACATACAGCTGAAACCACATGGGTCGCTTGATCGCCGGCGCGACTTCTTCAATCGGGCAAAGCGACACCGTCGACAGTGTGAACGGAATGCCCTTGGCATCTGCGGCGCGGGCGGCCTGCACTTCGCCACGGCGGGCGTACATGCCACACAAGCCGACCGGGGCGAGTGCCATCGGCATGCTCAAGGTTTCACCGAACAGCGTCGTCTCCAGACTCAGCTCGGACATGTTCTTCAGGATGCGCTGGCGCAGCGCAATGTCGGCCAGGTCGGAGACGTTGTGGCGCAAGGTGTGCTCGGCGTAGGCGCCACCGTCAGCGTAGTGAAAAAGAAAGGGCGGGAGCTTGCGCTGGGCGGCGGCGCGGTAGTCGGTGGAGGCAGAAATGATCATGGGATCTCGCAGATGAGTGAGCGGGGCTACAGCCGGGCGCGCAAGAAGCACACCCGGCGCTCGTCTGGTTAATGAACCAGCATGCCGGTGAACCAGTACGCCTGGGCGTAGGTGATGCAGCCAACGATCGTGGCAAAGAAAATGCTGTGCTTGAGAGTGAAGCGGAACAGGTCGGATTCTTTACCCACCAGCCCGGTCGCCGCGCAGGCCACCGCGATCGATTGTGGGGAAATCATCTTGCCGGTCACGCCGCCGCTGGAGTTGGCCGCCACCATCAGCACGTCACTGACGCCCAGTTGATGCGCGGTGGTGGCCTGCAACGAGCCGAACAGCGCGTTCGACGAAGTATCGGAGCCTGTCAGGAACACGCCCAGCCAGCCGAGGAACGGCGAGAAGAACGGGAAGGCGCTGCCTGTCCCGGCGAGGACCAAGGCCAGCGTCGAGGACATCCCGGAGTAGTTCATGACGAAGGCGAAAGCCAGCACCATGCCGATGGACACGATGGCCCAGCGCAGTTCGATCAGCGTCTCTTTGAACGTGGTCAGCCCGGTTTTGGCGCTGATGCGCAGCACGATCATCGCCAGAATGGCCGAGATCAAAATCGCACTGCCCGATGCAGCGAGCAGGTCAAACTTGTACACCGCCGGCATGGCGGTCGGGTTGGCGACAATCGGCGCCATCTTCATGACCAGTTGATCCAGGTGCGGCACCGGGAAATTCATGGTCAGCGCCTGCAGCGGACCGCCCGCAGCGAACAGCGCCTTGAACGGCTTCAGCGTCCAGATCGTCACCACCACAGTCAGGATCAGGAAGGGTGACCATGCCTTGATAATAGTGCCCGCCGAGTACGGCGATTTCTTGGTAGTGCGCGGTTGACCAAAGCCGCCTGCATTACCTGTACCGCCGCCCATGACCGCAGCACCGCCGGACGTACCGGCGATCTGCGCATCGGCTGCGCGAGCGGGCTGCCAGACTTTCAGGAAGAAGGTCAGGGACACGAGGCTGACCAGCGCTGAAGTAATGTCAGGCAGTTCCGGGCCAATAAAGTTGGAGGTCAGAAATTGCACGATGGCGAAGCTGCCGCCGGCAACGAGTGCCGCTGGCCAGGTCTCTTTGACGCCTTTCACGCCGTCCATCATGAACATCAGCCAGAACGGCACGAACACCGACAACAGCGGCAATTGGCGACCGGCCATGGCGCCGATCTTGAACGGGTCGAGGCCCGACACCTGACCGGCCACGATGATCGGAATGCCCAGTGCGCCAAAGGCCACGGGTGCGGTGTTGGCGATCAGGCACAGGCCGGCGGCATACAGCGGGTTCAATCCCAGGCCAACGAGTAACGCTGCGGTGATCGCCACCGGTGCGCCGAAGCCTGCAGCCCCTTCCAGAAACGCGCCGAAGCAGAAACCGATCAGCAAGACCTGCAAGCGCTGGTCGTCAGTAATCGACATGACCGAGCTGCGAATGATCTCGAACTGGCCGCTTTTGACCGTCAGTTTGTAGAGAAACACAGCCGCGATGATGATCCACGCGATGGGCCACAAGCCGTAGAGGAACCCGTAACCGGCGGACGCGACGGCCATGTCGGCGGGCATCTGGAACGCGAATATCGCAATCAGTATGGCGAGCAGAAGCGTGAGTGCCCCTGCGACGTGGCCCTTGAGCCGGAATATCGCCAGCGCAAGAAAGAAGAAGACGATCGGAATGACAGCGACCAGCGCCGAAAGGCCCAGGCCACCGAGAGGTGTGTAGAGCTGTTGCCAGGTTTGCATGTATGAGGCCCCTAATTATTTTTGGTTAGGCCCGGTGTCCATGTCTTACGTGCGCGGCTCCTGCAGGTGACAACTGCTTGTCTGTCTTCCTGTCGGCGCTGACGAACGAGTCGCACAGCTCACCAGCTCAAGCGTTCCGCCGTCGGGAAGCACCTGCGGCGTGGTACAGCGGTAGCCGTCCGTCGCCGGCATTGTAAATTGGTAATACCAATTTACAATGTCTTGGAGGTAGGTTAGAAGCCTTGCTGACGATGTGTCAATTTATGACGCGTAAACTTTCTTAGCAGCTCGCCCGGAATTTGCCGGATCTTCGTCTGAGAGGGCGATTTCTCCTACATCTGCCGGGTGAATGTCTGATCGTGATCGGCGAGAATATGCGCCCCGCAGCCAAGTCAGACGGGGCCGCCGGGTTATGGAGTGAAGGGTTATGGGCTTTGATCAGGTGCGTCAGCGCCGCTTGTCCGACGATATTGTCGAGCAACTGGAAAGGATGATTCTGGAGGGCACGTTGTGCTCCGGCGGTCGTCTGCCGGCCGAACGAGCGCTGGCCGAGCAGTTCGGGGTATCACGCCCCTCGCTGCGCGAAGCCATTCAAAAGCTGACGGCCAAAGGGCTGTTGGTCAGTCGTCAGGGTGGCGGCAACTACGTCGTCGACAGTATCGGGTCCACGTTCAGCGATCCGCTGCTTCATCTGCTGGAAAGCAGCCCGGAAGCCCAGCGCGACCTGCTTGAGTTCCGTCACACCCTGGAAGCCTCATGCGCCTACTACGCCGCCATACGCGCGACGGACGTCGATCGGCTGCGGCTGCGCGAAGCATTCGATGCGTTGCAGTATTGCTACAGCCGTGCGGAAGAAGTGAGCCGCGCGGAGGAGGGCGCCGCAGACGCCAATTTCCACCTCGCCATCGCCGAAGCCAGCCATAACGCTGTGTTGCTGCACACCATTCGCGGTCTGTTTGATCTGCTGCGGCGCAGTGTCGTCACCAATATTGGCGGCATGTACAAACAGCGCGCAGAAACCCGCGACATGCTGATTGATCAGCATCGTGAGTTGTACCTGGCGATTATCGAAGGTCGGGCGGACGATGCTCGAGAAGTGTCGAGCCGTCACTTGCTGTATGTGCAAGAGGTTCTTGAGGAAGTGCGCCAGCAAGTGCAGCGCACTGCGCGGGCTGAACGGCGTAACCGGATTTGAATATTGGTTGGGCCAGGGACGCGTAACGGACCGCTAGTATCGATGCTGGAGGCGGTTTGCTGGCGAACCCGCCATTCCAGTCATCACAGTGTTGACCGGAATGACGCATTCGCCAGCAAGCCGGCTCCTACAGATCCCGCATCAACCAGAAAGCCCAACGCTGCTTTCGGCGGCCTCTGGCGGGGGCGGCAAATCAGGCACCGAAAGAATCAGTCTTCCTTGCCCTTGTTCCGCACTGCGCGTTGCAGCTCGCGATTGGAGTCGCGTTCGCGCTCGGTGTCGCGCTTGTCGTATTCCTTCTTGCCTTTGCCCAGAGCAATCTCGCACTTGATCAAGTGCTGCTTCCAGTAAAGGGCAAGGGCCACGCAGGCATAGCCTTTTTGCTGAACAGACGACGTCAGCTTTTCCAGCTCGCGCTTGTTGAGCAGCAGTTTACGGGTGCGCGTCGGGTCAGCGATGACGTGGGTACTGGCTGTCGTCAGCGGCGAGATATGGCTACCCATCAGCCAGGCCTCACCGTCCTTGAGCAACACGTAACTGTCAACCAGCTGCACCTTGTTGGCACGCAGGCTTTTTACTTCCCAGCCAGCCAGGACCAGACCGGCCTCGAACTTGTGTTCGATGAAGTAATCGTGACGCGCCTTTTTATTTTGCGCGATGGTCCCTGTGGGATGTTTCTTGAGCTTAGCCATAGGCGACGCATTATAGGGATCAACGGGCGTCTCGGCTATGGGCTCGCGCGCTGAAGCTGTGAGCTTGAGCACGTGGAGTGAATCCCGGACAATGCGCGATCTTTTTTGCGTGTTGGACGTGTCAACGATGTCGACGGACAAGGTTTCGGTTCACGGGAGTTGGGCCAGTCGCTGGGTGTTCATCCTGGCTGCCACCGGCTCTGCCGTGGGGTTGGGCAGCATCTGGAAATTCCCTTACATGGTTGGCGTCTACGGCGGCGGTGCATTTGTGCTGGTGTTTCTGGCGTGCATCGCCCTGATCGGGATTCCGGTGATGATCGCCGAGACACTCATCGGTCGCCGTGCACGGCAGAGCCCGGCCAACGCGCTGCGATCGCTGGCATTGGCGGCCGGACATTCGTCGAAGTGGTCGTGGGGTGCGTTTGCCGGCATGGTGACCGCGCTGCTGATTCTCTCTTTCTATAGCGTCGTGGGTGGCTGGTCGCTCGAGTACATCATCGATGTCGGCAAAGGCGATTTCAAAGGCGTAACGCCTGACGGTGTCGGTGCCTATTTTGGCGAGATGATCGCTGATCCATGGCGCCTCGTCGGCTGGCACACGCTGTTCATGCTGCTATCGGCGATCACCATTGCCAAGGGCGTCAACGCCGGCCTTGAGCGCAGCCTGCGCATCCTGATGCCTTTGCTGTTCGTACTTATCGTGATTCTGTTGGGCTACAGCCTGACCACCGGGCACTTCATGGAAGGCGTGCATTTCATGTTCGACTTCACGCCCGAGAAGCTGCTGGATGGCCTGCTGCCGGCCATGGGCCATGCGTTCTTCTCGCTCAGCGTAGGCGTTGGTTCGATCATGATCTACGGCGCCTACATGACCAAAGAGGCTTCGATCAGCGCGACGGTGGTGGGCGTGGCATTGCTCGACACCTTCGTGTCGCTGCTGGCGGGCCTTGCATTGTTTCCGATTGTGTTCGCGGCGGGCCTGAACCCAAGCGAGGGCCCGGGCCTGATGTTCGTCACGTTGCCATACGCGTTTGGTAACGTTGCCTTCGGTACCGTGATGGGCGTGGTGTTCTTTATTCTTGTCGCCGTCGCGGCCTGGAGTTCGGCTATATCCTTGCTCGAGCCCATGGTCGCTTACCTGGTCGAGCGTACAAAGGTTCGCCGCGGCTGGGTGACTTTCTGGCTATCGTTCATCTGCTGGTTCGTCGGCCTCGGGACGGTTTTCTCGTTCAACATCTGGAAGCAGGCCAAATTTTTCGTGAACGAAGGCGGCGGCTTCCATCTCTATCAGTGGGGGGCGTCGTCGGGGCTGGACTTCTTTGGCGTGATCGATTTCTTCACCTCGCGGATCATGCTGCCGCTGGGTGGATTGTGTTTTGTGGTATTCGCAGGTTGGGTGATGGGACGCGGCGCTGTGCGTGACGAGTTGTCGGTGCGCAGTCCGGTTCTGTTCGCTTTAACGTTCTTTTTGATGCGCTATGTGGCGCCGATCGGCATCGTGATTGTCTTTGCCGCTCAGCTTTGGAAATGACGCTGACATGACTACGCATATTCAACGTTCCGCCCTTTTGCCATATCCCGCCCAGGCGCTTTACGACCTGGTCAATGACGTGAGTCGCTACTCCGAGTTCCTGCCCTGGTGTTCCGCCGGCACCGTGCTAGAGCAGAGTGACACCTCGATGCGTGCGCGTGTCGAAATCGCCAAGGGGGGATTGAGCCAGCACTTCGTCACCCGCAATACCTTGACACCGGGACAGGTCATCGAGATGAATCTGGAGGAGGGGCCTTTCAGTCAGCTTCACGGCGTCTGGACCTTCAAGGCCCTGAACGAAAAGGCCTGCAAGATCAGCCTGGACCTGTCGTTCGACTACAGCGGCTCGATCGTTCGCGCGACCTTGGGGCCGCTGTTCAATCAGGCCGCCAACACCTTGGTTGATGCTTTCTGCCAGCGAGCCAAAGAGCTGCATGGCTGACCCGATGATTCGCGTCGAGGTGGTCTATGCCGCCGTGGACCGTCAAGAGTTGATCGCACTGGAAGTGCCCGTCGGAACATCGGTGCGTGCTGCGGCCACTGCGTCGGGCATGGCCGAGCGCTTTCCTGATCTGGACCTCGCCCAGTGCCCGTTGGGCATCTTCGGCAAGCTTATAGGGGAACCGGAGCGGCGCCCGCTCGAAGCCGGCGACAGGGTCGAGATATATCGCCCGTTGCTGTCGGACCCGAAAGAGGTGCGCCGTCTGCGCGCTTTAAAGGCGGCGGAGGCGAAGAAGGCGCAAAAACCGATTTAATTTTCTCATCGGCTCGATTGAAACACGTAAAAAAGCCCGGGATGTCCGGGCTTTTTTATGCGGCTGATTTCACGGGGAAGCGGTGGATCAGCGCGGGTTTGTGTCCAGCGGTTCCTGGGATGGAACGGGCACGGTCTCGACCTTGTCGACGTCGTTCTGAATCTGCTCAAGCAGCGATCCAGGCTTCGGTGGTTCTTCCTTCGGCGGCTGCGTCCCTTGGTTTTCGGGGGTGACAGTCGTGTCGCTGCTCTTGCCGAGAATGGCCTCGTCGCGGCTGACACCCGGCTTGAAGTCACCGGACAGGCTCGCCAACTGGTCGTTGCCATTGAAGATCAGGCTGACGCGTTCCTGCTGGCGTTCGCCACCACCGGGCTGCAGGCTGTACAGATAGTCCCAGCGTTCAGGGTGGAAGGTGTCGGTCAACAAGGGGTTGCCCATGATAAACCTTACTTGCCGACGGGTCATTCCCGGGCGTAACTGGTCTATCATGTCCTGCGTGACGACATTGCCCTGTTGGATGTCGATTTTATAAACCCCGGGGAATGAACAACCGGCGAGTGCGAGCAGTCCCACGAAGGTGAAACTGGTTAGCAAGAGCTTGGTGTTTTGCATCGGTGGGCGACTTCCACTATCTTGGCTGGGACAACGTAAACCCCGATCATACCTGCATTAAGAGAAGCTGCGAAGCAGCGTCTGCGAGAAAGCTGACCATGGTTGAAAATAGCGAACTACGCAAAGCCGGACTTAAAGTGACCCTGCCGCGGGTCAAGATCCTTCAAATGCTCGATTCTGCGCAGCAGCGTCACATGAGCGCGGAGGACGTCTACAAGGCGCTGATGGAGGCCAACGAAGACGTCGGTCTGGCAACGGTTTACCGAGTTCTGACTCAGTTCGAAGCAGCCGGATTGGTGGTTCGCCACAATTTCGACGGCGGCCACGCGGTATTCGAGCTGGCTGACGGAGGCCATCACGACCATATGGTCAACGTGGAGTCCGGCGAGGTCATCGAGTTCTTCGACGAAGAAATCGAAAAACTGCAAAAAGCCATTGTGAGCAAGCACGGCTTCGAGCTGGTGGATCACAATCTGGTGCTCTACGTACGCAAGCAAAAGGTGTAAGCCTTTTGTGAAGTACGACAAAGGCGACCCGCGGGTCGCCTTTGTTGTTTTTGCATTTCGCAATCAGCGTCCTGCCAGATCGACGACGCCCAGATCAGGGGGTGATGGGCCTCACGATTTGGAGGTGACCACCATCTTCTTGGCGTGCGCGAGCGACTCTTTGGTCAGATCGATCCCTCCCAGCATGCGGGCCACTTCTTCCACTCGCTCGTTCTTGCTCAGCTTGGACACTGCCGTGCGGGTCACATCCGCTTCACGAACCTTGTGCACGAACAGGTGCTGATGCCCTTGGGCGGCGACTTGCGGCAAGTGAGTGACGGTCATGACCTGGCCTCGTTCGCCAAGGCGACGCAGCAGTTGGCCGACGATTTCAGCGGTAGGGCCGCCGATACCCACGTCAACTTCGTCAAACACCAGCGTCGGAACCCGAGAGGTTTGTGCTGTGATCACTTGGATCGCCAGGCTGATCCGCGACAATTCCCCGCCCGATGCCACTTTCGCCAGCGCCTTAAGCGGCTGGCCCGGGTTGGCGCTGACCAGCAGCTCAACCTGCTCCAGCCCGTTGGGTGACAGCTCTTTGTCTACGTTCTCGCGCAGCTCGATATTGAAGCGTCCGCCCGGCATGCCCAGCCGCTGAATTTCGTGCTCGACCTTGTGGGCCAGTTCCGGCGCAGCACGGTGACGCAGGTCGCTCAGCTCGCGCGCCTTCTCTTGATAGTGCCGCGCGTAAGAGCCCACCTCGTGTTCCAGTCTCTCGATCGCTTCATCGTTGGCGTTGAGGGTTTCGATCTCGTCGAGCAGCTTCTGGTGCAGCGCTGCGACTTCCGTTGGCTGCACGCGATGTTTGCGTGCCAGCGTGTAAATCGTGTCGAGGCGCTCTTCGATTTGCTGCAGGCGGGCGGGATCCGCTTCAAAACGATCGAGGAAGCGATTGATCTCGCCGACGGCTTCTTCGACCTGAATCTGCGCACTGGAGAGCAGGTTGGTGGCTTCATTCAATGCGTCGGGCGTGTTGTTCACGCTGCTGAGCCGGTTGAGGCTGGCGGTCAGTGCATTCAGCGCATTGCCGGAATCGCTTTCACTGCACAGCTCGACCACTTGCCGGCAGATGCCCAGCAGACTCTCGGCATTGGTCAGCGTGGTGTGTTCCTGCTCCAGCCGCTCAAGCTCGTTTTCGCCAAGGCTCAGGCTTTCCAGCTCTTCAAGCTGATAGCTCAGCAATTGATGCTTGGCCCGCTGCTCGTCGCCTGAATTGGAAAGACGCTCAAGCTCCTGACGCGTTTGCCGCCAGCGCTGGGAGGCCAGTTGCACTTGGCGTGCGAGGTCGGTGGCGCCCGCGTATTCGTCCAGCAGTCGCCGATGGGTGTCGGTCTTGAGCAGCGACTGGTGCTCGTGCTGGCTGTGAATGTCGATGACCAGTTCACCAAGTGCCTTCAGGTCGCCCTGGGGGCATGGCGTCCCGTTGATGTAGGCGCGTGAACGGCCTTCGGCAGTAATGACGCGGCGCAGAATGCAGGGGCCGTCGGTTTCAAGGTCTCGCTCCTTGAGCCATGCGCTTGCTTCAGGGATATCCGACACGTCGAAGGTCGCCAGAATGTCTGCCTTGTCGGCACCTGGCCTCACCACGCCACTGTCGGCGCGATCGCCCAGCGTCAGGCCGAGGGCGTCGAGCATGATCGACTTGCCGGCCCCGGTTTCCCCGGTGATCACGCTCATGCCGCGATCAAGTTCGAGATCGAGATGTTCAACGATGGCGTAGTTATGTATGGACAGGTGGACCAGCATCAGAGCGGCTCCCAAACAATTTGTCTGGTTATTTATACAGTGTTTTGCGTTGGGCTGACAATGCCCGGCCTTAGCTCGATTTGAAAGGTCATCGCCAATTTTTAGCATCAATCCTGCTTTTCGCCATCGCTCACCGCCACCGGACTCATGTCAGAACATTTGTAGGGTTATTCAGCCGAACCTGCACCTAAACCCTTGAACCCGAAAATTAAGACCCCATATAGCCGGGCAGAGGCGTGAGTTGAGCTCACGGATGTAATTAGAAGGAGAGAATTTATGGCTGACGAACAGAACCCGGACATGCAGGCCCAGGATCAGGCTGCCGACACGGCGACTTCTCAAGATGATCTGGCAACGCGTGTGCAAGTGCTTGAAGAACAGCTGAAAGCGGCGCAGGACCAGTCTCTGCGTGTGGCTGCGGATCTGCAGAACGTCCGCCGCCGTGCCGAGCAAGACGTCGAGAAGGCGCACAAGTTCGCCCTTGAGAAGTTTGCCAGCGATCTGCTGCCGATCGTCGACAGCCTTGAGCGTGGTCTGGACTTGTCCAACTCGGATGACGAGAGCATCCGGCCGATGCGGGAAGGCATCGAGCTGACGCTGAAAATGTTCTACGACACGCTCAAGCGCTACAACCTTGAAGCCATCGACCCTCATGGCCAGCCGTTCAATGCCGAGCACCATCAGGCAATGGCGATGCAGGAAAGCGCGGACGTGGAGCCGAACAGCGTGCTCAAGGTGTTCCAGAAGGGTTATCAGCTCAATGGTCGTCTGCTTCGCCCGGCCATGGTCGTGGTCAGCAAAGCGCCATCGCCTGTTTCGCCGTCTATTGACGAGCAGGCTTGAAATTAGCTGAGTGGCCCCCATTTACAGGCCAAGCGTTTAAGAATTACCGCAATTTGTAAATGCAGTTGCGGCAACCAAATTTAAGTTTCGGGAGAGTCAAAAATGGGCAAGATTATCGGTATCGACCTGGGGACCACCAACTCCTGCGTCTCGGTTCTGGAAAACGGTAAAGCCAAGGTTATCGAGAACGCCGAAGGCGCTCGTACCACACCTTCGATCATTGCGTATGCCAATGATGGCGAGATCCTCGTGGGTCAATCGGCCAAGCGTCAGGCAGTTACCAACCCGCACAACACCTTGTACGCGGTTAAGCGTCTGATCGGCCGTAAGTTCGACGAAGAAGTCGTGCAGAAAGACATCAAGATGGTGCCTTACAAAATCGCCAAGGCTGACAACGGCGACGCATGGGTTGAAGTCAACGACAAGAAAATGTCCCCTCCTCAGATTTCGGCTGAAATCCTGAAGAAGATGAAGAAAACCGCCGAAGACTACCTCGGCGAGGCTGTGACCGAGGCGGTCATCACTGTCCCTGCCTACTTCAACGACAGCCAGCGTCAGGCCACCAAAGACGCCGGTCGTATTGCCGGTCTGGACGTGAAGCGCATCATCAACGAACCGACCGCAGCCGCGCTGGCTTACGGTATGGACAAAGCGAAGGGCGATCACACTGTCATCGTTTATGACCTGGGTGGCGGTACGTTCGACGTCTCGGTTATCGAAATCGCTGAAGTCGATGGTGAGCACCAGTTCGAAGTGTTGGCCACCAACGGCGACACCTTCCTGGGTGGTGAAGACTTCGACATCCGCCTGATCGATTATCTGGTTGACGAATTCAAGAAAGAATCCGGCATGAACCTGAAAGGTGATCCGCTGGCGATGCAGCGTCTGAAAGAAGCTGCCGAGAAAGCGAAGATCGAGTTGTCTTCGAGCAATTCGACCGACGTGAACCTGCCGTACATCACTGCAGATGCCACCGGTCCCAAGCACTTGAACGTGAAGATCTCGCGCGCCAAGCTGGAGTCGCTGGTTGAAGACCTGGTTCAGCGCACCATCGAGCCTTGCCGCATTGCATTGAAAGATTCGGGTATCGACATCGGCGCGATCAACGACGTGATCCTGGTCGGCGGTCAGACCCGCATGCCACTGGTTCAGCAGAAAGTCACCGAGTTTTTCGGTAAAGAAGCACGCAAAGACGTCAACCCTGACGAAGCCGTCGCCATGGGTGCAGCCATTCAGGGTGCGGTACTGGCCGGCGACGTGAAAGACGTTCTGCTGCTGGACGTCAGCCCGCTGACCCTGGGTATCGAAACCATGGGCGGCGTGATGACAGCGCTGATCGAGAAAAACACCACGATTCCTACCAAGAAATCGCAAGTGTTCTCGACTGCCGATGACAACCAGGGCGCAGTGACCATTCACGTGCTGCAGGGCGAGCGCAAGCAAGCCGCTCAGAACAAGTCCCTGGGCAAGTTCGACCTGGCCGAGATCCCGCCAGCACCACGCGGCGTACCTCAGATCGAAGTGACCTTCGACATCGACGCCAACGGCATTCTGCACGTTGGCGCGAAAGACAAGGCGACTGGCAAGACTCAGTCGATCGTGATCAAGGCCAACTCCGGTCTGTCGGATGAAGAAATCCAGCAGATGATTCGCGACGCTGAAGCGAATTCGGACGAAGACCGCAAGTTCGAAGAGCTGGCATCTGCCCGCAACCAGGGCGATGCGCTGGTTCACTCGACTCGCAAAATGATCTCCGACGCTGGCGACAAAGTCACCGCCGAAGAGAAGACCGCTATCGAGGCCGCACTGGTTGCACTTGAAGCCGCTGTGAAAGGCGACGACAAGGCTGCCATCGACGCCAAGATCGAGGAACTGTCGAAGGTCTCCGCGCCGGTTGCTCAGAAGATGTACGCCGAACAAGCCGAAAAACCTGAAGGCGGCGCTCAGGCCGCTCAGGAAGAAAGCAAGCCGGCTGACGACGTTGTCGACGCCGAGTTCGAAGAAGTGAAAGACCACAAGTAAGCGCAGGCTCACTTGATCGCCGGTTGACCGCTTTCCAGCGGTCGCTGGTAGGATGTCGCCGCGCGGGAGCTTGCTCCCGCGTTGGCGTGTCTGGAACACCCAAAATTTTCGAGCTTGCGAAGCTGATTCGCGGGCTTTGTGGCAAAGCCGGATGCTCCTGCACTCCGGCTTGTTCAGCCGCTTTTCTCGGTCGATCAAAGGCCGTTGAACCAAGACCAGGATCGTTTAATTGACGTGAGTTGGGTCCGGGCCTGAAAGGGGCTCAACGAGTTCGGCAGGCTCAGGAGGGTCATGCCGGACGTCCTCAAGAGTGCGGAAAATTTATGTCAAAGCGTGATTATTACGAAGTATTGGGAGTGGAGCGTGGCTCCAGCGAAGCGGACCTGAAAAAGGCGTATCGCCGTCTCGCAATGAAATTTCACCCTGACCGCAACCCGGGTGACAAGGCTTCGGAAGACGCCTTCAAGGAAGCCAACGAAGCGTACGAAGTGCTTTCCGATGCCAGCAAGCGCGCGGCCTATGACCAATACGGTCATGCCGGTGTCGATCAAGGTATGGGCGGCGGTGGTTTCGGCGGCGGTGGCGCCAACTTCTCCGACATCTTCGGTGATGTCTTCAGCGACTTCTTCGGCGGCGGTCGCGCCGGCGGCGGTGGTCGTGGCGGTGCCCAGCGTGGCAGTGACCTTCGCTATACCCTCGAATTGAATCTTGAAGAAGCAGTGCGCGGCACGACTGTCAGCATCCGTGTGCCGACGCTGGTCAACTGTAAACCGTGCGACGGCAGCGGCGCCAAAAAGGGCTCGTCCCCGGTGACCTGCCCGACATGCGGCGGGATCGGCCAAGTGCGCATGCAGCAGGGCTTCTTCTCTGTTCAGCAGACGTGCCCGCGTTGCCACGGCAACGGCAAGATCATCTCCGATCCTTGCGACTCCTGCCATGGTGAAGGCCGTGTCGAAGAATCCAAGACGCTGTCGGTCAAGGTGCCGCCTGGCGTCGATACCGGCGATCGTATTCGTCTGTCGGGCGAAGGCGAAGCGGGCACGCAGGGCGGCCCAACGGGCGACCTGTACGTCGTGATCAATGTGCGTGAACACGCGATCTTCCAGCGCGACGGCAAGCACCTCTACTGCGAAGTGCCGATCAGCTTCACCGACGCTGCACTGGGTGGTGAACTGGAAGTGCCGACCCTGGACGGTCGCGTCAAGCTGAAGATCCCGGAAGGCACGCAAACCGGTAAGCAGTTCCGTCTGCGCGGCAAGGGTGTTGCCCCTGTGCGTGGTGGCGGCGCCGGCGACCTGATGTGCCGTGTCGCCGTGGAAACCCCGGTGAACCTGGGCCGTCGCCAGCGCGAGCTGCTCGAAGAGTTCCGTGCCACCCTTGAAGGCGACAGCTCTCATTCGCCCAAAGCCAGCGGCTGGTTCGAAGGCGTGAAGCGCTTCTTCGGCGACCTCTAAGGAGCAGGGCATGCGACGTATCGCTGTGATGGGTGCCGCAGGGCGCATGGGCAAGAACCTGATCGAGGCGGTGCAGGATCGTGCGCCGCTCACCGGATTGACAGCGGCAATCGTTCGTCCCGGCAGCACGATGGTCGGTGCCGACGCCGGCGAGCTCGCATCGCTGGGGCGTATCGGTGTTCAGTTGACCGGTAATCTGGAGCAGGTTGCCGACGAGTTCGACGTCCTGATCGACTTCACATTGCCGGACGTCATGCTGAAAAACCTGGCGTTCTGCCGTAAGGCGGGCAAGGCGATGGTGATTGGTACCACTGGTTTGAGCGTCGAACAGAAGCACTTGCTGGTGGAAGCGAGCCGGGATATTCCTGTCGTTTTCGCGTCCAACTTCAGTGTGGGTGTGAACCTGTCGTTCAAGCTGCTGGATCTGGCGGCGCGGGTGATGGGCGAGGATGCGGATATCGAGATCATCGAAGCTCATCACCGCAACAAGGTCGACGCGCCGTCCGGTACGGCAGTCCGCATGGGTGAGGTCGTTGCCGATGCCCTGGGGCGCGACTTGAACAAGGTCGCCGTCTACGGTCGTGAGGGTTACACGGGTGTTCGTGAGCGTGAGACGATCGGTTTCGCCACGGTCCGTGGCGGTGACGTTGTAGGTGATCACACTGTGCTGTTCGCCGCCGAGGGTGAGCGTCTGGAGATTACGCACAAGGCGTCAAGTCGCATGACCTTCGCCAAGGGCGCAGTTCGTGCCGCGCTGTGGCTCGATGGCAAGGCGCCGGGTCTTTACGACATGCAGGACGTACTCGACCTGCGCTGAGTCTTGCGACGCTCGAGACCAGGAAGGTAACAATGCGGGCAGGAGAGGGGCTTTCCCTGTATCCTGCCGGCACTTTCAACGCATTACACACCCGCTACGCGATGTTCTGTCGCACTCCCCAGCCCTCACGGCAATTTTAGCGGTGGATTAAAAAGACCTCTTTCTGTAAGCTACAGCTTTAGTGTGTCCACTAAAAGCGCGCAGATAATTCTATGAAAAAAGCGGGGTGACGTGTCTATACGTCATTCCGCTTTTTTACAATCTGCGATCGCCCTTTCAGGCTTTATTACGGGAGGTCTTCTTGACTAAGCCAGCCATACTCGCCCTTGCTGATGGCAGCATTTTTCGCGGCGAAGCCATTGGTGCCGACGGTCAAACCGTTGGTGAAGTGGTGTTCAACACCGCAATGACCGGCTATCAGGAAATTCTTACCGATCCTTCCTATGCCCAGCAAATCGTCACCCTGACTTACCCGCACATCGGCAACACCGGCACCACGCCGGAAGATGCCGAGTCTGACCGCGTCTGGGCGGCGGGTCTGGTGATTCGCGACCTGCCACTGGTTGCGAGCAACTGGCGTAACAAGATGCCGCTGGCCGAGTATCTGAAGGCCAATAAAACCGTTGCGATCGCAGGTATCGACACGCGCCGTTTGACGCGCATCCTTCGCGAGAAGGGCGCTCAAAACGGCTGCATCATGGCTGGCGACAACATTTCCGAAGAAGCAGCCATCGCGGCAGCACGAGGTTTTCCAGGCCTCAAAGGCATGGACCTCGCCAAGGAAGTCAGCACCAAAGACACCTACGAGTGGCGCTCCACGGTCTGGAACCTGCAGTCCGACAGCAGCCCCGAAGTTGCCGCAGCCGATTTGAAGTACCACGTGGTCGCCTGGGACTACGGCGTCAAGCTCAACATCCTGCGCATGCTGGTCGAGCGCGGTTGCCGTGTAACGGTCGTACCTGCGCAGACCCCGGCCAGTGAAGTGCTTGCCCTCAAGCCGGACGGTATTTTCCTGTCCAACGGCCCTGGTGATCCGGAGCCTTGCGACTACGCCATTCAGGCGATCAAGGACGTGCTGGAGACTGACATTCCAGTCTTTGGTATCTGCCTGGGTCACCAGCTGTTGGCGCTCGCGTCCGGCGCTCGGACCATCAAGATGGATCTGGGCCACCATGGTGCCAACCACCCTGTTCAGGACCTGGACACCGGCGTGGTCATGATCACCAGCCAGAACCACGGTTTTGCGGTGGACGAAGCGACTTTGCCGAGCAACGTTCGCGCGATTCACAAGTCGCTGTTCGATGGCAGCCTGCAAGGCATCGAGCGCACCGACAAGGACGCGTTCAGCTTCCAGGGTCACCCTGAGGCGAGCCCGGGACCGACCGACGTCGCGCCGCTGTTCGATCGTTTCATCACAGCGATGGACAAGCGCCGCTAAGGCTGCTTTGCGACTGTAGCGAGCAGGTGGCCGCGGCGGACCGGACAAGGTCCGATAGCCCGCCCGGCACCTGAGATGTTCAAGACGGCTTGCCGACTGACACAGGATTCGAGTGACAACCCATGCCAAAACGTACAGACATTAAAAGCATCCTGATTCTTGGCGCTGGCCCGATCGTAATCGGCCAGGCCTGCGAATTCGACTACTCCGGCGCCCAGGCCTGCAAGGCCCTGCGCGAAGAGGGTTACCGCGTCATTCTGGTCAACTCGAACCCGGCTACCATCATGACCGACCCGGCCATGGCGGATGCGACCTACATCGAGCCGATCAAATGGGCGACCGTCGCCAAGATCATCGAAAAGGAACGCCCTGACGCGCTGCTGCCAACCATGGGCGGCCAGACCGCACTGAACTGCGCGCTGGATCTGGAGCGCGAAGGCGTTCTGGAGAAGTTCGGCGTTGAAATGATCGGTGCCAACGCCGACACCATCGACAAAGCTGAAGACCGCTCGCGTTTCGACAAGGCCATGAAGTCCATCGGGCTTGCGTGCCCGCGTTCCGGTATCGCCCATAGCATGGAAGAGGCCAATGTGGTCCTCGAAAAGCTGGGCTTCCCGTGCATCATTCGTCCGTCCTTCACCATGGGCGGCACCGGTGGCGGTATCGCGTACAACCGTGAAGAGTTCGAAGAAATCTGCGCCCGCGGTCTCGACCTGTCGCCGACCAAAGAGCTGCTGATCGACGAGTCGCTGATCGGCTGGAAAGAATACGAAATGGAAGTTGTCCGCGACAAAAAGGACAACTGCATCATCGTCTGCTCCATCGAAAACTTCGACCCGATGGGCGTGCACACCGGCGACTCCATCACGGTCGCGCCGGCACAGACGCTCACCGACAAGGAATACCAGATCCTGCGTAACGCCTCGCTGGCGGTCCTGCGTGAGATCGGCGTCGAAACAGGTGGCTCGAACGTTCAGTTCGGTATCTGCCCCGACACCGGCCGCATGGTCGTGATCGAGATGAACCCACGGGTTTCTCGTTCTTCCGCGCTGGCTTCCAAGGCTACCGGTTTCCCGATCGCGCGAGTTGCAGCCAAGCTGGCTGTCGGCTACACGCTGGACGAACTGCAGAACGAAATCACCGGCGGCAAGACTCCTGCGTCGTTCGAGCCATCGATCGACTACGTCGTCACCAAGCTGCCACGCTTTGCGTTCGAGAAGTTCGCCAAGGCTGACGCGCGTCTGACCACTCAAATGAAGTCGGTCGGCGAAGTCATGGCCATCGGCCGGACTTTCCAGGAATCCCTGCAGAAAGCCCTGCGCGGCCTTGAAGTAGGTGTCAGCGGTCTCGATCCGAAGCTGGACCTGAGCAATCCGGAAAGCATGAGCATTCTCAAGCGTGAGCTGACGGTTCCGGGTGCCGAGCGCATCTGGTATGTCGCCGACGCTTTCCGTGCCGGCATGACGGTTGAACAGATTTTCGGGATGAACATGATCGACCCCTGGTTCCTGGTGCAGATCGAAGATCTGATCAAGGACGAAGAAAAGGTCAAGACCCTCGGCCTGTCGGCGATTGACCGCGACCTGATGTACCGCCTCAAGCGCAAGGGCTTCTCCGATGCTCGCCTGGCCAAGCTGCTGGGTGTGACCGAGAAAAACCTGCGCACGCACCGTCACAAGCTGGACGTGCTGCCGGTCTACAAACGCGTTGACACGTGCGCCGCCGAGTTCGCCACCGACACTGCGTACATGTACTCCACGTACGAAGAAGAGTGCGAAGCCAACCCGACGAATCGCGACAAGATCATGATTCTGGGTGGCGGCCCGAACCGCATTGGCCAAGGCATCGAGTTCGACTACTGCTGCGTGCACGCCGCGCTGGCGCTGCGTGAAGACGGGTACGAGACCATCATGGTCAACTGCAACCCGGAAACCGTATCGACCGACTACGACACCTCTGACCGTCTGTACTTCGAGCCAGTGACCCTGGAAGACGTGCTGGAAATCGTCCGCGTCGAGAAGCCCAAAGGCGTGATCGTCCAGTACGGCGGCCAGACCCCGTTGAAGCTGGCGCGCGCACTGGAAGCTGCCGGCGTGCCGATCATCGGCACCAGCCCGGACGCCATTGACCGTGCAGAAGACCGCGAGCGCTTCCAGCAAATGGTCGAGCGGCTGAACCTGCGTCAGCCGCCAAACGCTACCGTGCGCAGCGAAGACGAAGCCATTCGCGCTGCGGCGAAGATCGGTTATCCACTGGTGGTTCGTCCTTCCTACGTGCTCGGCGGCCGTGCGATGGAGATCGTCTACGAAGAAGAAGAGCTCAAGCGCTACCTGCGTGAAGCGGTTCAAGTGTCCAACGACAGCCCGGTGCTGCTTGACCACTTCCTGAACTGCGCCATCGAAATGGACGTTGATGCGGTCTGCGACGGCACCGACGTGGTGATTGGCGCAATCATGCAGCACATCGAGCAGGCCGGCGTTCACTCCGGTGACTCGGCATGCTCGCTGCCACCGTATTCGCTGCCTGCCCACATCCAGGACGAAATGCGTGAGCAGGTCAAGAAAATGGCCCTGGAGCTCGGCGTCGTCGGTCTGATGAACGTGCAGTTGGCATTGCAGGGCGAGGATATCTACGTCATCGAAGTGAACCCGCGCGCATCGCGTACGGTGCCATTCGTTTCGAAGTGCATCGGTGTCTCGCTGGCGATGATCGCCGCTCGCGTCATGGCCGGCAAAACCCTGAAAGAACTCGGCTTCACCAAAGAAATCATCCCGAACTTCTACAGCGTGAAAGAGGCGGTGTTCCCGTTCGCCAAATTCCCCGGTGTGGACCCGATCCTCGGCCCAGAGATGAAGTCGACCGGCGAAGTCATGGGTGTCGGTGACACCTTCGGCGAAGCGTTCGCCAAAGCCCAGATGGGCGCCAGTGAAGTGTTGCCGACTGGCGGCACGGCATTCATCAGCGTGCGTGACGACGACAAGCCGCTGGTGGCTGGTGTCGCACGCAGTTTGATCGAACTGGGCTTCGACATCGTTGCAACTGCTGGCACCGCACGCCTGATCGAAGAGGCCGGGCTGAAGGTTCGCCGCGTCAACAAGGTGACCGAGGGCCGTCCACATGTGGTCGACATGATCAAGAATGACGAAGTCACCCTGATCATCAATACGACCGAGGGACGCCAGTCGATCGCCGATTCCTACTCCATCCGCCGTAATGCCCTGCAGCACAAGATCTACTGCACCACGACCATCGCTGCAGGCGAGGCCATCTGTGAAGCGCTGAAGTTCGGCCCTGAAAAAACCGTACGTCGCTTGCAGGATCTACATGCAGGACTGAAAGCATGATCAAGTACCCAATGACCGTTCAGGGCGCCCGCGCCCTGGAAGAAGAACACGCACACCTGACCAAGGTGGTTCGTCCCAAGCTCAGCCAGGACATCGGGACTGCGCGTGAGCTGGGCGATCTCAAGGAAAACGCTGAATACCATGCCGCCCGCGAACAGCAGGGCATGGTCGAAGCGCGTATCCGCGACATTGAAGGCCGGATTCAGAATCAGGTAATCATCGATGTCACCACGATCCCTCACACCGGCAAAGTGATCTTCGGCACGACCGTCGAAATCGCCAACGTGGAGACGGACGATCGCGTTATCTACCACATCGTGGGTGAGGACGAAGCTGACTTCAAACTGGGCAAGATTTCGGTGGGTTCGCCGCTTGCTCGCGCTTTGATTGGCAAGGAAGAGGGCGATGTCGTCGCTGTGAAAACACCGAGCGGTGTGATCGAGTACGAAATCGTGGAAGTGCGTCACGTTTGATGATCGACACCCGCATTGCGCGGGTGTTGATTCAGGCAGCGGGTTCGAAGGTCATTGTCTGATCCTTCGAACCGGCAGTCGCAGCTCTGGTATACCGGGGCCGGCGCTCATCTATGCAGGTGGGCACCAAATCTGACGGTAAGCGCCTGTTCGCCGCTGACCCGACAGGATCAGTTGAAGCGGTGGACGTTGGACAGCTGCTTGTTTACCTTCGGGTTCTTGCGGTAAATCAGCGCCATTTTGCCGATGACCTGCACCAGATCGGCTTTGCCGACTTTGCACAGTTCAGCGATGGCTGCCAGGCGGCTTTCGCGGTCGAGGATGTTGAGTTTGATCTTGATCAACTCGTGATCGCCCAGCGCGCGCTCCAATTCGGCCAACACACCTTCAGTCAGACCATTGTCCGCCACCATCAACACCGGTTTCAGATGGTGACCAATGGATTTGTATTGTTTCTTCTGCTCTTGAGTGAGCGGCATAATCTGACCTCTGCGTCTGATCTTGTAAAAAGCGGCGGCCAGTTTACCCGAGCGAGTCCGGGACCGCCCGGTTAATCGCGACTCGTCCTAATTTTTTGAGGTGCTCCGTGGCACGTTCCAAAACCAGCCATAACTGGCTTAAAGAACACTTCGACGACAAGTACGTCAAAATGGCGCAGCGGGACGGCTACCGTTCCCGCGCCAGTTACAAGCTTCTCGAGATTCAGGAGAAGGATAAAATCATCCGTCCCGGCATGACGGTGATCGACCTGGGCGCAGCGCCCGGAGGCTGGTCCCAGGTGACCAGTCGTCTGATTGGTGGTCAGGGCCGTTTGATTGCATCGGACATCCTGGAAATGGACAGCATCCCCGATGTGACCTTCATTCAGGGGGATTTCACGCAGGATGAAGTGCTTGCCCAGATCCTTGAGGCGGTCGGTAATACACAGGTGGACCTTGTGATTTCCGATATGGCCCCCAATATGAGTGGATTGAGCGCTGTGGACATGCCCCGCGCAATGTTCCTCTGCGAGCTGGCGCTGGATCTGGCCGGTCGTGTGCTCCGTCCGGGTGGCGATTTCCTGATCAAGGTCTTCCAGGGTGAGGGCTTTGACGTGTACCACAAGGACATCCGCAAGCTGTTCGACAAGGTGCAGATGCGCAAACCTTTGTCGTCGCGGGACCGCTCCAGGGAACAGTATTTGTTGGGTCGCGGGTTTCGCGGCATAGAAGGATCGGCCAGCGATGAGCGCCTTTGATCAAGCGATAGCTTTTTTCAAATGGCTTTATCAAGGGAGCGTAACCAACATCGCGTAGTCAAAGTTTCACAAAGGGTTACAGACGCCGCCTGCCACGCCTGTAGGATCTGTAGTACGTTAGGCCGGTAAATATCATGCGAGGCACGCTCCAGCGTGGAGCTTGCTTCAGAGGGTAGCTAATTGAACGATATGGCAAAGAATTTGATCCTGTGGTTGATCATCGCGGCGGTTCTCGTGACCGTGATGAACAACTTCTCCAGTCCTAACGAGCCGCAGACCCTCAACTATTCCGAATTCATCCAGCAGGTGAAAGACGGCAAAGTCGAGAAAGTTGCCGTTGACGGTTACGTCATCACCGGCAAGCGCAGCGATGGCGACTCCTTCAAGACCATCCGCCCGGCCATCCAGGACAACGGCTTGATCGGTGATCTGGTTGACAACAACGTTGTGATCGAGGGCAAGCAGCCAGAGCAGCAAAGCATCTGGACTCAGCTACTCGTCGCCAGCTTCCCTATCCTCGTGATTATCGCTGTCTTCATGTTCTTCATGCGCCAGATGCAAGGTGGTGCAGGGGGCAAAGGCGGACCGATGAGCTTCGGTAAGAGCAAAGCGCGTCTGCTGTCCGAGGATCAGGTCAAAACCACATTGGCTGACGTGGCCGGTTGTGATGAAGCCAAAGAGGAAGTCGGCGAGTTGGTCGAGTTTCTACGCGACCCGGGCAAGTTCCAGCGTCTGGGTGGTCGCATCCCTCGTGGAGTGTTGATGGTAGGCCCTCCGGGTACTGGTAAAACCCTGATAGCGAAGGCTATCGCGGGCGAAGCCAAGGTTCCGTTCTTCACGATTTCTGGTTCCGACTTCGTCGAAATGTTCGTCGGTGTGGGTGCAAGCCGTGTTCGTGACATGTTTGAACAGGCCAAGAAACACGCGCCGTGCATCATCTTCATCGACGAAATCGATGCCGTAGGTCGCCACCGTGGCGGCGGCATGGGCGGCGGTCATGATGAGCGTGAGCAGACACTCAACCAGTTGCTGGTTGAGATGGACGGCTTTGAAATGAACGACGGCATCATCGTGATCGCCGCCACTAACCGTCCAGACGTTCTCGACCCTGCGCTGCTGCGTCCGGGCCGTTTCGACCGCCAGGTGGTCGTGGGCTTGCCCGATATCCGCGGTCGTGAGCAGATTCTTAAAGTACACATGCGCAAAGTGCCAATGGGTGACGACGTTCAGCCAGGCGTGATCGCTCGTGGTACACCGGGCTTCTCCGGTGCCGATCTGGCCAACCTGGTCAATGAGGCGTCGCTGTTTGCCGCCCGCACCGGTAAGCGTATCGTCGAGATGAAAGAATTCGAATTGGCGAAAGACAAAATCATGATGGGCGCTGAGCGCAAATCTATGGTGATGTCTGACAAAGAGAAGCGTAATACGGCGTACCACGAGGCGGGTCATGCCATCGTTGGTCGTGTCGTGCCAGAGCATGATCCGGTCTACAAAGTGTCGATAATCCCCCGCGGTCGGGCATTGGGCGTCACCATGTTCCTTCCCGAGGAAGACCGCTACAGTCTGTCAAAGCGTGCACTGATCAGTCAGATTTGCTCGCTGTACGGCGGGCGGATTGCGGAAGAGATGACGCTGGGCTTCGATGGTGTGACTACCGGTGCTTCCAACGACATCATGCGGGCCAGCCAGATCGCTCGAAACATGGTCACCAAGTGGGGCCTGTCCGAGAAGCTCGGTCCGTTGATGTATTCGGACGAGGAAGAGGGCGGTTACCTGGGTCGCGGCGGTGGCGGTCAGAACGCCAGCCTCTCCGGCGACACGGCGCGTCTTATCGACTCTGAAGTGCGCAGCATCATTGATCAGTGCTACGGCACCGCAAGACAGATCCTCACGGACAACCGTGACAAGCTGGAAGCGATGGCTGATGCGTTGATGAAATACGAGACCATCGATGCCGAGCAGATCGATGACATCATGGCAGGCCGCACACCACGCGAGCCTCGTGACTGGGAAGGTGGCTCCGGAGATTCCGGCACCCCGATCGCACCTGTAGGTCCGCGTCCGGAATCGCCTATTGGCGGCCCTGCTGCTGAACACTAAGGTCTGACATGACTTCTGCGCTTCACCCGACCCGGTTGCCTTGCGGCAACCGGGTTCTTGATTTATCCCGCACGCACGTGATGGGAATCCTTAATATCACTCCTGATTCGTTTTCGGACGGCGGCCGTTTCGCGCAGCGAGACCTGGCGCTGCGTCATGCCGAAGCGATGATGCTGGCCGGTGCGACCCTGATCGACGTCGGGGGCGAGTCAACGCGGCCCGGTGCGCGATCTGTTTCTCCCGTTGAAGAACTGGAGCGCGTGGCGCCTGTTGTTGAGGCAATCAGTGCCGAGCTGGATGTGATCATTTCGGTAGACACTTCCACACCTGCCGTCATTCGCGAGACTGCACGCCTGGGAGCAGGACTCATCAACGATGTTCGCTCGCTTCGTCGTGACGGGGCGCTCGACGCCGCGGTCGCGACGGGTTTACCTGTCTGCCTCATGCACATGCGCGGCGAGCCGACGGACATGCAGAATGATCCTCACTACACTGACTTGGTTGGCGAGGTCAGCGCGTTCTTGCGCGAGCGCATGGACCGGTGCGTCGCGGCAGGCATCCCTGTCGAGAAGATAGTCCTCGATCCAGGGTTTGGTTTCGCCAAGACCCTTGAGCATAATCTGAGCCTCTTCAAGCATATGGAAGCGCTCCATGCATTGGGCCGTCCACTGCTGGTCGGTGTCTCTCGCAAGAGCATGATCGGCAAGGTTCTCGACAAGCCTGTTGATCAACGTCTGCATGGCGCGCTCGCGCTTGCGGCGATGGCCATGATCAACGGCGCTAAAATCCTGCGTGTGCACGACGTCCCCGAGACGGTGGACGTGGTGCGCATGATTGCTGCTGTTCAGTCAGCAAAATAAGAAATCTGGAGCACCCATGAGCACTAAAAAATATTTCGGTACCGACGGTATCCGCGGTCGCGTAGGCCAATTCCCGATCACCCCTGATTTCATGCTAAAGCTGGGATGGGCAGCAGGGATGGCTTTCCGAAAAATGGGCGCATGCCGGATTCTGGTGGGTAAGGACACCCGTATTTCGGGCTACATGTTCGAATCGGCGCTCGAAGCCGGTTTGTCTGCTGCAGGTGCGGACGTGATGCTGCTCGGTCCGATGCCGACGCCTGCGATCGCCTATCTGACGCGTACCTTCCATGCCGAAGCAGGCATCGTGATCAGCGCATCGCATAACCCGCATTACGACAACGGCATCAAGTTCTTCTCCGGGCAGGGCACCAAGCTCCCTGACGAGATCGAGCTGATGATTGAGGAACTGCTCGATTCGCCGATGACCGTCGAGGAGTCCGAGAGGCTCGGCAAGGTGTCGCGTATCAACGACGCTGCGGGCCGTTACATCGAATTCTGTAAGAGCAGCGTTCCCACCAGTACTGATTTCGACGGGCTGAAGCTCGTTGTCGATTGCGCCCACGGGGCGACGTACAAGGTAGCGCCGAATGTGTTCCGAGAGCTTGGCGCCGAGGTCACTGTGCTGTCGGCGGCGCCCAATGGGCTCAACATCAATGACAACTGCGGCTCCACTCACATGGGGGCGTTGCAGGCCGCCGTTGTCGAGCACGGCGCTGATCTGGGCATCGGTTTCGACGGTGACGGCGATCGTGTGCTGATGGTGGACCACACTGGCGCGATCGTCGATGGTGATGAGCTGCTTTACATCATTGCTCGGGACCTTCAAGAGCGCGGCCAGTTGCAGGGAGGTGTCGTTGGCACCCTCATGAGCAACCTCGGGCTGGAGCTGGCACTTGCGGATCTCAACATCCCGTTCGTGCGCGCCAACGTCGGCGACCGATATGTCATCGCCGAGCTCCTCGAGCGCGATTGGCAGGTGGGTGGCGAGAACTCGGGTCATGTCGTGTGCTTCCGGCATACCACCACCGGGGATGCGATCATCGCTGCACTGCAGGTACTGCTGTCGATGAAACGTACCGGCCAGAGCCTCGCACAATCGCGCGAAGGCCTGAAAAAATGCCCTCAGGTATTGATCAATGTGCGCTTTGAGGGTGGAGGCGTTGATCCGGTCAAGCACCCCGCCGTTATTGAGGCCTGTGATCGCGTGACCGCCGCCATGGGTGGGCGTGGACGTGTGCTTCTGCGCAAGTCCGGTACCGAGCCGCTGGTTAGGGTAATGGTTGAGGGCGAGGACGAAATCCTGGTCCGCGGCTATGCCGATGAACTGGCAAAACTGGTTGCGGAAGTTTGCGCCTGATTTCGGCTTGCCAGTGTTGAAACTGTTGGGTAACATCTGCGCCCACTTTGACCGACGAGGTACAGCATGCGTCGCCCTATGGTAGCTGGTAACTGGAAGATGCACGGTACCCGCGCCAGCGTCGCTGAGCTGATCGAGGGTCTTGCAAATCTCGCCCTCCCGGGTGGCGTAGATGTGGCGGTCTTCCCGCCAAGCTTGCACGTGAGTCTTGTGATTGATTGCCTGGAAGGGCAGTCGATCTCTGTCGGTGCGCAGAATTGCGCCCATCAGGCAGGGCAGGGCGCGTTGACTGGTGAGGTGTCGTCGACTCAGTTGGCGGATGCAGGTTGCAAGTTCGTGCTTGTCGGTCACTCGGAGCGTCGCCAGATAATGGGCGAGAGCATTGAGGTCCTTAATCGCAAATTCGAGGCTGCCCAGGCAGCGGGTCTGACGCCGATACTCTGCATCGGCGAGACACTTGAGGAGCGAGAGGCCGGCAAGACGCTTGAAGTCGTCGGGCAGCAGCTTGGCAGTATCATCGAAGAGCTCGGCATCGGTGCTTTCGTTCATGCGGTCATCGCTTATGAGCCAGTCTGGGCCATTGGTACCGGATTGACTGCTTCGCCGGAACAGGCTCAGGAAGTGCACGCAGCGATTCGTGCGCAGTTGAAGAAAGAGAATTCTGAAGTCGCACAAGGTGTGCGTCTTCTATATGGCGGCAGCGTGAAGGCGGCCAATGCGGTTGAACTGTTCGGCATGCCGGATATCGATGGAGGCCTCATTGGTGGTGCCTCCCTGAATGCAGATGAGTTCGGTGCGATCATTCGCGCCGCGGGAAACTGAAAAAATGCTGGAAACAGTCGTAGTCGTTCTTCATCTGCTGGGTGCTCTGGGCGTTGTTGCTCTGGTTTTGCTGCAGCAGGGTAAAGGTGCCGACGCAGGCGCGTCATTTGGAGCAGGTGCATCAAATACTGTGTTCGGTGGACAAGGTTCCTCTACCTTTCTCAGTAAACTTACTGCTATACTTGCCGCCTGTTTCTTCATGACTAGCTTAGGGTTAGGTTACTTTGCTAAAGAGAAAGCTCACCAGCTGACTCAAGTAGGTTTGCCAAACCCGGCGGTACTGGAAGTGAAGCAAAAGCCGGCAGCAGATGATGTTCCGGTTCTGGAAGGGCAGCAGAAGCCAGCAGCAGTTCCTGCTGATGTTCCTGCAACTCCAGAGCAAAAGTAACACCGGATTCGCAGCTGTTTTTGGGGCTGTAAAAGAGTTGTAATGCCGAGGTGGTGGAATTGGTAGACACGCAACCTTGAGGTGGTTGTGCCCATAGGGTGTAGGGGTTCGAGTCCCCTTCTCGGTACCAATTAACAAGAAAGCCCGCAGTAGCGGGCTTTCTTGTAGGTGGATGTGTCGGATTGACCCAAATTTGGATCGGTCGTATACTTCCGCCCCAGCTTTGTCGCGGGGTGGAGCAGTCTGGTAGCTCGTCGGGCTCATAACCCGAAGGTCGTTGGTTCAAATCCAGCCCCCGCAACCAGTTTTAGCGGAGCCCCTTTTCAGGGGCTTTTTGTTAGCTGGACACTTTATGGCGCCGCTTTTCGCGGGCGTTTTCATGATTGGGCTTTTGCCCATTTTTTATTTGCAGCATGCACGAGGGGGTTCAGGTGTCGAGCAAGCTAGAAGAGTTGCAGGCCTTGTTGGCCCCGGTGGTCGTGGCCCTAGGCTATGAATGCTGGGGTATCGAGTATTCGTCTCAAGGGCGGCACTCGATGTTGCGCGTCTATATCGATAAAGAAGGCGGCGTGTTGGTGGACGATTGCGCGATCGTCAGCCGTCAGATCAGCGGTATTCTGGATGTGGAAGATCCGATCAGCTCCGAATACACGCTCGAAGTTTCCTCTCCAGGCATGGAACGCCCACTGTTTACCATTGAGCAGTTTGCGGAATTTGCCGGGGCACAAGTGAAGATAAAGCTGCGTTCTCCGTTTGAAGGTCGACGCAACTTTCAAGGCCTTCTCCGCGGGGTGGAGGAGCAGGACGTCGTGGTTCAGGTTGAAGATCACGAGTTTCTGTTGCCGATCGATCTGATCGACAAAGCCAACATTATTCCCACGTTTGACTAAGACGTGCCAGATACAGCGGATCCCGCGGATCCAATGGCTTGCGAAAGGCGAGGCGTACGATGAGCAAAGAAGTACTGCTGGTTGTTGAATCGGTATCCAATGAAAAAGGCGTACCGGCCGATGTAATTTTTGAAGCGCTCGAAATAGCACTGGCCACGGCCACCAAAAAGCGTTTTGAAGACGAAGTAGACCTGCGTGTCGAGATCAATCGTCAAACAGGTGCCTACGAGACTTTCCGTCGTTGGACCGTCGTCGAAGAAGACGATCTCGACGACCCGGCGATCGAGACATGGCCGAGCAAAGTTGCCCTGACGCACCCCGGTGCCAACGTTGGCGACGTAGTAGAAGAAAAGATCGATTCCATCGAGTTCGGCCGCATCGCTGCGCAGACTGCCAAGCAAGTCATCGTGCAGAAAGTTCGCGAAGCCGAGCGAGCTCAAGTCGTGGACGCCTACCGTGAGCGTCTGGGCGAAATCATTTCCGGCACTGTTAAAAAAGTTACACGTGACAATGTCATCGTCGACCTTGGCAACAATGCCGAAGCTCTGCTGGCGCGTGAAGACATCATTTCGCGGGAGACTTTCCGCGTGGGTGTCCGCGTTCGTGCACTGCTCAAAGAGATCCGCACCGAAAACCGTGGCCCTCAGCTGATCCTGTCGCGTACCGCGCCGGAAATGCTGATCGAGCTGTTCCGGATTGAAGTTCCGGAAATCGCCGAAGGACTCATCGAGGTGATGGCTGCCTCTCGTGATCCTGGTTCGCGTGCAAAGATCGCAGTTCGCTCCAAGGACAAACGCATTGACCCGCAAGGCGCGTGCATCGGCATGCGTGGTTCGCGCGTGCAGGCTGTTTCCGGCGAGTTGGGCGGCGAGCGTGTGGATATCGTGCTTTGGGACGACAACCCGGCGCAGTTCGTCATCAATGCCATGTCGCCTGCCGAAGTGGCAGCGATCATCGTTGATGAAGATGCCCACGCCATGGACATCGCTGTAGGCGCAGATAACCTCGCCCAGGCGATTGGCCGCGGTGGCCAGAACGTGCGGTTGGCCAGTCAGTTGACTGGCTGGACCCTTAACGTGATGACCGAATCGGACATCCAGGCCAAGCAGCAAGCGGAAACCGGTGACATCCTGCGCAACTTTATCGACGAGCTGGAAGTCGATGAGGATCTCGCTCAGGTTCTGGTAGACGAAGGCTTCACCAGCCTGGAAGAGATTGCCTACGTACCGTTGGAAGAAATGCTCAACATCGATACGATCGGACAACGTGCGAATAGTCTGTTGGTATTCGTCCACCCGGTACCCCTTATTGAACCGTTTGCGCT